>CAJTPK010000001.1:0-51774 GCA_910578075.1 uncultured Muribaculaceae bacterium
TTCCGAACATTCGACAAGAAACAGAAACGAGAGGCATACGAGCGTCAGCAAGGAATCTGTCCTCATTGTCGCAAGCACTTTGAACTGGAAGAAATGGAGGCTGACCATATAACCCCGTGGAAAGAGGGAGGCACAACAGTAGCCGATAATTGTCAGATGCTATGCCGCAACTGTAACCGCGTCAAAGGAGCAAGATAACTTACTTATTTCTTTTGCAATAACACCCGTCAATGTGGTCGTCAATAAAACCAGTTGCTTGCAGATGGGCGTAGCAGATGGTTGAGCCGAAGAATTTGAAGCCTCGGCGTTTCATATCTTTCGCTATTGCATCCGACTCGGGCGATGTGACCGGAATATCAGCCATTGTTGCCGGATGATTTATAACCGGGAAATCTCCGTGGAAGAAGGAGCGAAGATAGTTGAAAAAACTGCCGTACTCTTTCTGAATCTCAATGAATAACCGGGCATTGGAAATGGCAGACTGAATTTTACGGCGGTTCTTGACTATTCCGTCAAATTTCATCAATCGCTCAACATCTTCTTCGGTCATGGCAGCAACTTTCTCAACATCGAAGTTGTGAAATGCCTCACGATAGCCTTCACGTTTGCGCAGGATTGTTATCCAAGCCAGCCCAGCCTGCGCGCTTTCCAACGTGAGGAACTCAAAGAGTGTATGGTCATCCGTGACGAGCCGCCCCCATTCCTCATCGTGATACTTCACATATAGCGGGTCGTCCTCACACCACGGACAACGATTAAGTTTCTCAGATACCATTTTTCAATCCCAGTCATTCAGGTTGGCCATGATACGGTCAATATCGCTTTCATCGAAAATCTCCGGCTGCTTCTCGTGGCAATGACATTCACCATCGCAATGACAACCACATTCACAAGTATCCGTCAGTTCTTCGAGTGCGCTCTCATTTTCATGTTCCATCTTACTTTGCCACCTCCTTCTTGAACTCTGCTGCGGGCTTGAATGCCGGGATGTTGTGAGCCGGAATAATGATGGTGGTATTCTTGGATATGTTGCGGGCAGTCTTTTCGGCACGTTCTTTTATGATGAAGCTGCCGAAGCCTCGGAGATATACGTTCTCGCCGTGTGCGAGGCTTTCTTTGATTGAGGTCATCAGACATTCAACTACTGCGAGGACACTTGCCTTTTCAATGCCGGTTGTCTTGGCTATTTCGGTAACGATTTCTGCTTTTGTCATATTATTTTTTGAAATTAGGGATGCAAAATTAGCGAAAAATCCTGATATTTGGAATAGTAAGTTGCCCCTCGCCGCCTCCAAAGGCGGCCGAAATTTTTAGGATTTTGAGCGTAAAACGGCGGAGCAACTCTTCACAGGGCTGCACCGCATGGCTTATATTACGGATATTGGTTTTTGCTCTTTTCTGCAAACGTTTTGATTATGACCTCCATCGGTGTGGTGCAGGTTGGGTTAACTTATGGATTGCCTATGACCTATTCAAAAATCAGGAAGTCAAAATCTCATAAATTTGGAAGAGGAACACTCATAAATTGGGAAGTTTGGTAGTTTGCTCTTATTGTTGCGCTTATTATTGATGACAAAACAAAATTTAAAAATACTGTTGTCCGGTAAATTTTGAAACCTTAATAATTAGAACGCTGAACTCCGTTTCACTTTATAAACGCGGAACTCACGCGGAACTATGATATTTAGGCAGAGTGTCCGGAAGAAACAGAGCGGACAAATCAGAACTGAAGTCCAGATTTGTGGCGCTGAACGCAGGCGGAACGACAGGCTTATGAGTTTATTTCTGCATCCAATTGACTGCGAGCTACCGGCTCGTTCCGCCTGCGTTCAGCACCGGTAATAAATCTGGAGGCGTAATGATTTTGATTGCAGAGATAAGCATTTATATCTTCCAATCCAACCAATGATGTAAAAATGGGCAGTTATGCTTGCCGATTCTTTCATCGGCAAGTATAACTGCACCGCAGGTGACTATTAGTGGTTGGATTGGGGACGCATTATCAGGGTGGAGTGCCATCGGGTAAGGTCTTTGACGTAGGGGCGAACGTCTTTCAAGTCTGCAAGTGCCTTAAGATAGTCTGTGTGCATGTCTTGTCCGAATCTTTCGTTGGCCCGCATTACCACAAGGCGGTAGGCGTTGTCGGTGGAATTGTCGGAGTAGTTTTTTGCCAGATACTCTTTTACAGTATCAAGCTCTTTTTCAGTCACTCCATTCGTAAGCATGTCGTTTACAGTTCGGTTTATAATCTCGTTGGCTTCATCTTCATGTCCGGGTTCAATCTTGATATAACATGGCATCATCACAGATGGGGAGTCTTCACCGTTCATGCCGGCTGTGATGGAGCAATGTCCCTGCACAGAATATGTCCATCCTCGTTTCTCCCGCAATTCTGTTAGCAGACGGGTTCGCAATATTTGTCCGAATGCAGTAGCCGCTATCACTCCCGGCAGATCATAGTTGCCGTCACCTGTATAGAAATTATAAACAACAGATACCGGATTACTCATCTCTCTGGAGAAATCAATCGTCTGGTTGGCGCGTGTGAAACGATAGTTTATGTCTTTGGGAGTTTCAATCCTTCCGTTTGTCGGGAGTGAGGCGATATATCTTTCAATGCAGTTCTCCAGAGAGTCCTTGTCGAAGTCGCCAGATATGTAGAAAACAAAATCCGCCATATCACCAAAACGGTCGCGATACACACTGAGTGTGAGATCCGGATTTACTTTATCGATGAATTCAACGGTGGTCTTTGCTCCCAATGGATGGCGGGAGTATACGTTGCGATGTATAGAATCTCCCATCACCTGAATCGGATTGACATGCTGGTTGCGGAGTTTATTGCGCTCTGCAGCAAGCATGGCTCTTACGGACAGGGAATCAAGATTCAATGAAGTGGCCTTGAGATGAAGCGTGCGGAACGCATCTGTCATATCTTCTTTCGTAGTGGCAGCTTCTATTGTCTCTTCGGTGTTGGTGATTTTTATGGAGGTATTTATTTTTCTGCCGACACTTAGCCGCTTAAGGTCATTTGCCGACCGATCTCCAGCTCCGCATACAGCCAGCACCTCATTGATCATCTTAAGGGTAGGGGCGTCATTCTCATTATAGTTTTGCGAAAGACCTCCCTGACCGATTCCCCGTATGAATATTTGTCCGGGAACGTCTTTTGAATTCCATGTTATGACTTTGATACCGTTCGAAAGCGCATATTCGGTAGAGCCTGGAAATTTATAGGGTTTACTTGAAATAATCTTTCCAGCCTCAGGTTCAGCATCAAGGATAGTCTCATTGTTGGCGAAAGGAACAAACGGTTTTATATCCATTCCGTTCACGCTAAGAAAGGCCTTTCTAAGATCATCAGCCGACACTTCAGGGAAATCATCCTTCTGCGGGCAATATGAAATCAAGACGGCATTTCTGCCCGTTGTATCCACGACACTACGAATGTATTTTTCGGTATCTGTCAATGTCACCGAGTCTAATCCGGCGAGTTTTTCGTCACAAGATTCATCAATCTCCTGCGGCTCGGATTTATCAAGGAAATTCCGCACATACATACGTGCATATTCAGTAGAACCGGTTTTGGCAGCCTTCTGTTTTTTCTGATTAATATCTGCCCTCATCTGCTTACGTGCGATTTCAAATTCCTCAGGCGTGAAGCCATGACGCAGAGCACGAGATAATTCGGTGTACCACAGGCGCACGGCATCTGCTGCTCTTCCCGGTTTTACGACACCTCTCATCACCAGAGATTTCACTCCGCGGGAAAGCATGAATTTGGTTTCTCCTATGCCAAGATACGTATGGGGACATTCCGGATCCAGTTCAATCTCATCAAATCTTGCTGCAAGCATTGCGCCCGAAAGTTCAGCAGCCAGATCATTCTCATATTCAGGATGACGGAAATGAAGCTGAACAAGATTTGTTGTCTGTTCAGGATCGGATTCCGTAACAACTATCAGCTCTTTATTTTCGGAAACATCCGGCAACGATCTGATGACAGACCCTTTCCTTTTGATTGATCCGAACATATCCTTGATTTTCTTCTCAGTATATTCCGGGTCGACATCTCCAACGACTATTATAGCCTGGTTGGAAGGAATATACCATTTATTATAGAATGCTTTTAGAGTTTTGGGTTTGAAATTCTTGACAATCTCCATTTTACCAATCGGCATTCTCTCACCGTAGATGCTTGAAGGGTAGATGGCTGGAAGCGCACGTTCGAGCTGGCGGTTGGCTGCGGAATTACGATGTCGCCATTCATTCTCAATAACTCCTCTTTCGGCATCTATGGCTTTCGGGTCAAGGGTGAGAGCTGAACACCAGTCGTTTATTATCAATAGACAGGAATCCACAACCGACTTGCGGTTTACCGGAACTTTGGAAATATTGTATACCGTCTCATCTGTAGAGGTATACGCATTAAGGTTTTTCCCGAATTTGACGCCGTTGCTTTCGAGCCACGAGATGAGTGTGTTGTCAGGGAAATGCTTTGTACCATTGAAGCACATATGTTCGAGGAAGTGGGCGAGACCTCTCTCTGAATCAGCTTCATTTACAGATCCTGCACGCTGGGCAAGAAAAAAATCGGCCATACCTGCCGGATTATTGTTAGTGCGGATATAGTAGGTCATCCCATTATCCAGTTTCCCCGTTCTTAACTCAGCATTTCCGGTCATAGCCAGAAACAATGCCGTGGAAGCAATAATCAGTTTTTTATTCATCATATAATTGTTGTTTAGAATTTAAACGAGATTGAGAATGTGCTGACACCTGCCTCGCCGGAGAGGTGAGAATAGGAGGCATCAAAGGTTACAGCGTATTTATTTTTCAGCAATATGTCAAGACCTGCATTTACAGAAGCGAATTGACGTGTGGATGCAGCCTTGTCGAAACCTTCAGACAGTATCGTGACAAATGGTTCGATGTCAGGATTATCAGTGGTAATATTAACCGAGTTGCTGCTCAGCGCAGGAATGTATCTATAGCAAGCGTCAGCTCTCAATATCACGCGGTTTTTAATCAGCATGGTCATTTCAGCACCGGTTCCTGCACTCAGGTTATCAATCATAATAGATTTTGCCGGTTCTCGATATGACTCCGAATAATGGGTGTATATTATCTCCGGAGAGAATGAAAGACGCGTCTTGCCTATTTTTAAACTATATAAGCTTCTTAAGCCGATACGATTGCTGTTGGATAGAAACATTCCTAATGAAGCTATCATAGGGTATTGGGCAGTCGAGGCATCCCCGAAAATATTCTCATACCCGTGTCTGCGTTCAAAATTGCAGAACGCTGTAACTCCCCATATATCTGTCTTGTAACCGGCTTCAGCGCATAACGAGCGGTTATCAATTTTGGACATCGGCAACTTATTTAAATCTGTAAGGATATGATTTATCTTTTCAATGTGCGCTCCGACATTCGCGTATATGCCGGATGACAAAGGGAATAGTGTCAAAGCCCCTCCATATTTGAATCCGTTATAATATGAGCTGAGTCCTTGACCGGCAAAGCGTGCGTAATGAGAGCCAAGACCGGTCATATGGTATATCTTTGATGATCCGAGTTCACTCATGAAAGATATTTCACAGGTCTGTTTATATTTGGAATAATCACCGTTCAAGGCTAACCGATATTTCTCTGTGAGACTGTATGAAGCTCCTGCCGATATCTCAAGCAAAGCTGTGATGTCTTTAGGTCGAGGGTCCACATTACGGTAATACAATCCGGCGTTATATAATCCGGAGGCACCTATTGTCCATCGGTTGCCTAAAGCTATGGTGACACACCCTCCGAACGCATATCGCTCCAGATTCAGATTACCTCCCACAGCATCATATGTGAGATACGGATATACCTTCTGGATGTCGACATTCTCACAAAATCTCACGTTATGCATGGCTCCGTTGTCATACTTTGCATCGGCAGTCAGGGTAATGTTCCCTTTTATTATATATGTCTCAGCCTTGAATTCTCCATACCTTTCCTTTGAACAATTCATGAATCTTCCTGACATCTCTGTCAGTGAAGAAGAATACTTGAAAGATGTCAATGCCGGATTATTCCAAGCCTCTCCTGTAAGACGGGGGATAGGGGAGTCATGATTTATAATAGCCGTATCAATCTGGGCAAAGAGAGACGTTGCATTAAGCAGCAACAGACTACTTAGATATAGGAGTGATGCCATCGTATGTAATGATTTGAGATGTTCCCTGTCCAAGACCTATGAGCGTATGCTGAGTCTCAATCTCGCTTGGAGTCACATTGCTATTGAAATCCACAGATGAATTGTCGGTATCTTTCAACACAATCCTGCCATCATCCGCGATGTAAAGAAGCTTTCTTCTCACAGCCTTGAAGAAACGCGATTTATCGTTATTTATGTTTCCGCAATATGCCCATCCCATGTCGAGTCGGGGAGAGGTGACATTCCATTGCCACTCCGATTCAACAGAGCAGTTGACCACATCGATCACCCAATCATTCGGAATTTTGTAAGCTGTCTGACTCATGGGGAATGTCCCTGCATTTGTTACAAGGTCGTAATCATAAGAATATCTGTATTCCTTAAGATATGTTTCCTTGTCGACAGGAATACGGGCAATACCAAATGCCTTGTAGCCGCGATTGTGCAGCATCCAGAAAGAATTGGTGTAGCAATACCATTTGTCAAGATTGGGAACATTAGGTGAATCTATGTCAAGATTTCCGGGAGAAGATGAGACATCATACCATTCCCAATCGGCATGTTCAAGCGAAAAAGAATTTGGATTTGCATTCCTATGATCTATGCCGACATCCGCAAGAAGAATGTATTCACCCGGTTTCACAGGATGTTCATTACCAGTGCCGGGGATTGTATATATAGCCTGCACGGTAACAGCTTCTTCCATGATATCCGGAGAAAAATCGAGTTTCTGGGTGGTAAGGAATTTTGATTCAAAGAGGGTGATACCGTCTGCATATACAATATGGTCGGTATTATTATAGAGCTTGATGTAATCATCCCCGTAATATTGGTTTCCGGAATTCTGTAGGGTTCCGGTGAAAAACACTTCGGATATTATCAGGTCATCTGTAATGATATTACAATAGGCGGTTAATCGGACAAGAGTGGCGTCTGATACTATCTGTATTGACCGACTTACGCCTCTTATGACTGCGTCATTCCCATTCCCAAGAACAATCGATGCCGAGAATTCAACATCGTAGATTCCCGGTAATAATCTGATGTCACCTTTTGACGGGTAAGAGAATCGGGTAACTTGCCATGAGGAAAGATTTCTGAAAGTTACTATCGCGTCAGTAATATCCGCCGGATCGATATCGTCGGGAAATCCTATTTTCAGATCAATATCATGAGTGGTTGTAGAAGATGAAAATTCATCATCACAGGATGATGCAATAATTGTCATTGCGATAATCAGGAAAAATAAGATGTATGATTTCATTTCAGTTTATATTGTGAGATTCAACTCCATTCCAAAATATGGTTTTGCATTGCGACGTATTGTCATGCCGTTTACTTTATAATCCGGCAGATAGTCAATTATTCTGTTTACAAACAATGATATTCTTAACCATCTGCCTATTGATTTTGATGCCTTGAGATTAAGGTATACGGCCGGGACTACCTTTACCGGATTATATTGAGTCTCGTTATATGTTTTTATCAGAGATGCAAGCATGATGTCTTTTTCGGAATCAGAGGTGTATTCGTGTATCGTACCATCCGCAGAATCGAGGTAATATGAAGGTCTTCCATTTTTATGTAGCATCGTAGACTTCACAAACCACATGCATTGAACGGATGTTGTGAAAATGAGACCGAGATTTGTGAGCTGGGTGTCAAACATAAAATTAGTGTTGAACTGCTCATTGACGCGTCCGTCATTGTAATCATAGATGCCGACATAGCGTTCGCTGACAGGTTTGCCGTCAATTACATCGCTTACGGAGGAATATAGCATCTGAGAGTTTGAATAGGTTGATTTGAACCAGGCTCCGCTGATTATAAGTGAAGTTTTCAACAGGGACCACCGCATGGTGTTAAGCTGGAATTCCACACCCTGTTTGTCAATGCGGGTGCCATTGGTGACCACCCGGTGCCCGTCAAGAATTGTCTTGTCGGTAAATGGCAGTGATTCGAGATCCGGGGGAGCAGATAGCATGTCCGGATCTATTGCGGATGCGTCATATTCCCGATAGGAGTATGGTGTATAAATTGATGAGTAACGGAAACCGGAGCGCAGACGTTCGTCAAAGAAAGTTACGGAAAGTCTGTTGTCACCGAATGAGGCACCTAAACGTATCTCCCATTTCCTGTTTTTAGCGGGATGAAGATTGAAGTTGGTCGCGTCATCAATATAGGTTCGTAAATTAAGGCGACTATATTCAAGAGGATTGGAGACATCATAATAATTGAGTTGCACTATATCATTGTAATGAGCCTGAGGATACAGGTAGTCGATGGTTGGCATTTTAGTGGTTATGCCAAATCCCCCTCCGATGAATGGTCGTAGGTCGCGATAATCCGGGAGATGCCAGAGAATGTTGAGCCGTGGATCAAGAAATATCTTATTGGAGATGTAGTATCTTTTATCCAGGCCGGGAAGAGATGTTCCGCGCAGACCTGCCTGAAAATCAAAGTATCCGGCTGTGGTTTTCAGAGTGACGAGATCCTGAATATAAAAAGCGAGCACATTTAGAGCCGGAATATCCGAGAATCTTCTCGGACGCGATGTCCAAGAGGCGGAAAGGGGGCGCATCAAGTCATAGACCTGTCCGTCTCCAAGGTTTTTTGAAAGGTTCCATTCTATTCCAGCTTTATATTTGTTGGAGATAATTCCGCTCAAAATGTTACCGCTCAACGAAGCTTTAAGGAATGCGTTAAGTGGTTTCCCCTCACTGCGGTAATCTGAGATATATTCCCCTATGAGGAAGTGCCCGTCGTGTACACCGGCCTCCATTGTGGTGGGGGCGGCAGAGGGACGGGACGGAGCCACCTGGCGTCTTCGTTCAAGAATGTCTTCCTGAAAACTCAGCGATCCGTTTAATTCAATATTCGAAAGCCATGAAATCCGGGATAAAGTAATAATGCTTTCCGCATTGACCGAGTATCTGCTGTATCTACTTTTGTATTCATCAATTTTTCCATTTGCAAGATCCGGATCGACTTTGGCATTGTCGAAAGAACCGGTGTAGTCAGCTCCGGAGTTAAACCGTATATTCCCCCAGTCATTCATCCAGTTGGCAGAAAATCTTGCGGAGCCGGATAAGCGTTTGTATGTCTCAAGATTGTTTCGGGGGTCAACTTTGGAATCCATGTAACTCAGGTCGAGATTCAGTATGTTTCCGGAATGAGAAACTAAAAAACCTTTACCGGCAGACAGAAGTTTACTCCATTCATCAGCCTTGAAACGTGCGGAAAAAGGAGTGGCACGTCTGATTCTTCTGATATTGACCATGCCTGAAGTCAGATTGCCATATTCCGCGGAAGGAATGCCTCTGATAATCTCCACACTTTCGATATTATCGGTGCCGATTGATCTCATATCTACTCCTTTGTTTGTTGTGCTTCTGGCAAAATCCGGTGAAGAACTATCATTGGTAGTGCCGATACCTTGAAGATTTGCATCGTTGTTTACAGGAGCGCCATCAACAACAAAAAGAGTGCCGAGAGAAGTGATGGCATAGTCCGGATTAGTTGTGGAAGTTCCTGTTGCGCCTAAATTCCCGGTTTCCCTCAATGTGATTGTGTTGGCTGCTCCCATCTGTGGATCCTTGGATATGTTTCCGGGAAGTAGTTCCAGGATATCAGTAAAACTCGAGGGTTGCAGATGAGACATAGCAGCCCTGTCGATTTTAGAGCCTGACGACATACCCTCACTCTCTTTTGCAGTTACCACAACTTCTCCCAAAGTCAGGGTATTTGCCTGTAAAGAGAAATTTTTTTCTGCATTTTGAGAATTGACGAAGAGAGGTTTTCTTAATTCTTTGTAACCTACGTAGGTTATAGATAATGAATATTTGCCTTCCGGTAAATCTATGGAATACATTCCTTCGGCATCAGCAACGCAGGAATGGTTGCCGGGCATAATTCTCAATAAACAGAAAGAAAGAGGAGAATGGTCAGCGGAGTCTGTGACTTTGCCACTGATAACAGTTGCTCCGGAGGTAAGCCCTCCGGCAAGAATCATAGTTATATAAAGAATTAATCTGCGCATAATTTACTTATGCAAAATTACAATGTTGTGTATTCGGCAACAATACCCGTTATTTGGTAATTTTATGTTTATTTTGCGAGAACTAAGACAGTTGTGGATTTAAATTACTCAATTCAAGGTATTGTCAGTGATTGTTTCCGGTTCTAATTTTGCAGCAGTAAAAATCAATAGAAATATTAAATGAAAAAATCGTTACTTTTTGTATCTCTTCTGACAGCGATATCAGTGTATGGTCAGACATCTTCTCAGCCAACAACCGCCTGGGCTAATATCCTTACGGGGATTCCCGGACAGGATCAATCCAGTTCAATAGCAACATATGGCAAAGAAGCTGTATACTGGATGCTAACGGATGGATCCAAAACATCAGATCGTGACGTGATTTATGGTAACGATGAGTTATATCAGGGTGCGTTATATGATGGAACAAGCTCAAACAAGAACCTGACACTGCTCAAGACAGATTCGAATGGAAATAAACAGTGGTGTGTATATTCCTCATGGGGTGATTTTTCTCCGAATGAAGGTGGAGTAGCAGTAAAATCTAATGGAGATGTTGTGTTTTCATGCACGGTGCGTCATACTGACGGTTATCTTGATAAGCCCATCACGATAGTGGATGCAAAGGGGAAAAACACGGAAATTAACTGGGATGTTGAGAAGAGATGGCTGGAACTTATTGTCGGTACAGTATCGTCAGATGGCGAATTATTGTGGGTACGCACGTATGGTATAGACAATACATTGGCTTCCACGGGAGCGTTTCTCGCGAATTCATTGACGAACAGTAGTGTGGCAGTGGATGATGAGGGAAATATCTATGTCGGAGGTAACTATCGCTCAGCTATGACTTTTCCCAAAACTGACAATACTACAGTAACCCTGCAACCTAAAAATATAGAGAACTGGAAAGGCGACTCACAAAGCACAGTCGGCTCGTTATATCTCGTAAAGCTTGATTCTGATGGTTACTATCTAAATCACCTTGCTGAGACAGGCTCGGATATAGCAGCTTCCTATATTCAGAATCTTGAATGGAAAGATGGCAATCTATATGTCTGCGGCTATCTGAAAGGTAATGAGAATGCCACTGTAAACATTGCAGGGGTGGATCTGACTCCTACACAATACTTTTGCCCTCTTATCGGCTGTCTCAATGGAGCACTTGAGGCATCTTGGCTTAAATGTTTGCCCGGAGATGCAGTGGGGGGAACAAGCACAGTTCAAAATGTAGGTCTCACGGTTGAAGATGGCAGTGTATGGTATGCCGGAATGTTTAATGGAAAGATTTCTGATTCATCCGATAATTCTAAATACGTGGCTTCAGCGTCGAAGAATCCAAGAGAAGGATTTATAATTGAGCTGTCGGCAATGGATGGATCATGGAAAAACGGAGTGACTTCCAAACAAGGGTTCTCAGATGCCGCGTTGACTGGATATTCAAAAGTCATTGTGCCCTCAAATGAATTATCTAATTTATATGTGTATGGTTATAATATGACCAATGGAGTTTTCCTGCGTTGTTATGACAGGTCGACACTTGATGCCAAGGTAGATGATTCATGGTATATAATTACAAGTGCAGGGATGGTGACAAGTCAATGTATAAATTATGTTCCTGAGATCGGTGCCGTGTATACCACTTCCAGATCTAATAAGGCATTCCTGCCTATAAATGGACAGGAGACTGAAGCTGTCACTGGATTCGTAAATCTTCTTGCCCGCTTCAATATGCCCGAAGGTTTTACGACCGGAATTAACGAAGTAAACAATGAAAAGAATGAGCGCATTTCCATCAATGTTGCAAAAGGAGTTATAATTGCTGAGAATAAATCTGATGTCAATATAAATATAATGATATTTGATTTGACAGGAAGATGCGTATGCTCCAATTCAATCGGAGCCGGCGAGAAACAAATTATAAATCTTGAATCCGGAATCTACATTGTGAACGGGCGCAAGATAATGCTCTAAAAAGATTATATAGATTTTGAGTTATAGACGTAAGTTACATAGACAAAAAAGATTCCCGCCCTGCGCTGTGAAGCGAAGAGCGGGAATCGCTTTATCTTATATAAATTTTTCTTGTGTTATTCCCTTTTCGCATTATATAAATGCCGGATGATACAGGTCTGGATGATAAAGGAATACCCGACAATGTGAGATATTTTTCATCATCATTCTCTAACACGATCTGACCGACACCGCTTGTCGAAAATCTTATGTTTACACGTGCCAATGCAGTTTGTCCGTTACTGTTACCTTTTATAATAATAACTCCGTTGCTATTTTCATCTGCAGAATCGGTTGATATTTTAAGGTCTCCGTTGACTATTTCAGCTTTAAAATCCGCATTTCCGGAGATTGACTCAATTGACTTTACAATACCGGACTCCATGGAATCTCCATCTGTAAATAACCCGGAAAGAGGGAAAGTATATATACCTCTTAAACCTGCAATAAACGTCAGGTCATCGTGTGCAACCGGAGGTAAATTATCAGGAAAAACCGGAAGCGAAGGAAACCAATAGTTCTGAATCATATCGTATTCGGAAATTATATTGCCGAGATAGTCTGTCTTACGCAGTTTGTATGTGGGATTCTGGAAATAATGATACAGCGACATATATATTTCATCAGTGATAGGGTGCACTCTCATACTGCATCCATAGATATTCCATCGTGTATATTTATCAAGTTGTTGATCATTCGCTTCCTTATCAAGATTAATTACAATCGAGAATTCTTGTGAATCAATATCGTATCTATATACTCTCGCGTTTGAGAACCAAGAGTTGGGTCCCCCGTTCCAATAGATAGCATTCCTTTGATATGATGCGCAAAATGGATCAGGAGTCCACGCATACCAACTGTTTGACGGAGGGTAGAATCCTTCAGGCACCTTGATTACTTCGAATTCAAGCGTAGCCGGGTCAACTCTCATCAGATAGGGGAGAGCCGCTCCGGTTCCCTGTGTATCTTTTGCCACGCTTACCCATAGAGAGCCGTCCTTCGCCAAGATAACAGAGCCTATCCCCGGCATGATTTTGTTTTTACCCTCCCCAGGCTCCGGGAGAAGATTAAATACCGGATCCATTGTGACAATTTCTATGACTTTGTCACAAAATGGGTCGATAACAAGCAGACCGAATTGCTGATGTGCGGCAAAAACACGGTCATTCACCCGAACCATTGTTCCGCATTGGCCATGATACAAAGAGCCTGTGGGGTCCGTATTCGGTTTGCCATCGGCACCATTGGGATTTGCCGAACCATCCACTTGACCTGTTACTTTATATGAATCCGTATCAAAAATCCAGATTCCGTTGCTGGTGGAAATGTATCCCTTGTGCTCGTCAACGCCAAGATATGCACGTCCGTCGCATTGATTTCCTGACGGATCAATAATTTGTGATTGATATAGCATCTCCATAGTCCGGGCATCAGCTACAGTGATTCTACCACCTGTTATGGAAGCGCCAGGATCTTTTTCCTGTTTTGCAATAAGGAAGAATCTATTTCCATAAATTTGTCCGAATTGGTTTGTGCATCCCAGTTGACTGTTGTTTTCAATGTTGGCCGACTGAAATACTCGATAAGACCATTCTCCTTTATCAGAAATCCAGTTTACTGTAGAATTCTGATGTCCGTACCAGTCTTCATTTACAATGAAGACACCATCTCTGTAATCTGCTTTTTCCGCATTGCATACTAAGCAAGAAAAAGCATTGATTAGAAATGCATAAGATAAATACTTGATTGTTCCCATAATGTGAAACGAATTTCTTAATATATTTGTGGCTCAGGGAGGTTCCACGCGCCCTGAGCCTTAGTGCCTAAGCACTGTTGTCAGCAAACGATTATTTTATTATTGCTTTGATTGCCAATCCAATGTCAGCTGTGCGTATGATGTATACGCCTGCCGGAATGTCAAGTATCAGTGTTTCATTATCCGCAGAAGGTGTGTATTCACGAATAATGTTGCCGTTCAGATCGTATACAGTCACATTTTTACCGGAAAGTCCGACTGTAAAGAGTGTGTTACCCTTGACATTCATTGAAGGAATCTGTCCTATCTCATTGATGCCTGAACCCAGGTCCACGTTCACAGGAAGTGTGTGACGAGTTGTCTTACCATTATGTTCGGCGATGAGTGTTAACTCGCCATTTCCTGTTGATTGTGGAGTCAGTGTCAGAATGTCGTTCTCAAATGAGTATGAGAATGGGGATACAGATGCTCTCGTATTTTCATTCACTATGTCAATATTGATTATCGGGTTGATGCCATCCTCATCCTCCACAAAATCCCTTAGATTTATAGATAGAGGTTTTGTGCTGATTTTGATACCATCAAGATCATTGAAACGAGGGGCATATTTATCGGGGAATATCGGGATGGCCGGGAACCAGAAATATGGTTTAAGCTGAGTATAGAAATTTTCCTCGGCCGTGGTGCCGTCAATAGCGTAGATCCATTCATATCTATAGTTATAACTTGCTCCGTGAGTGGTGCACATCCATATTTCATCAGTTCTGTCATCATAGCGCATGGTGGCATATGGTGACTGGAATGTCGTTTCATTCATCCCCGGTCGCTTGCCAAGGCTGAAGAATGGTTTTTCAGGTAGCGGAGTGCCGATTTCCCATCTGTAAATATTGCCTGTTCCGCTGCCGAGTATGTCATCCTTATAGCCAGATCCGACATTTCCCCAATATATGACATTCTTTTTCTTTGATGCAAAGAAATTCGCTGATCTCCATGCACCCCATCCGGTATTCACAGTTCCGGCACCGGCAGGTAGAAGATGTCTTCCACATTCTTCCAAGGTTGACGGATTGACCATTACGAAGTATGTCTTACGGTTTGAGGTATCTGAATTATCTGTCTCGGCATACCATACATTTCCATCTGAGGAAATAAGAACTCCCTGCACACTATATTCCTCCTTATCAGAATCTGTGGAAAGATTTGTTCCGAGGGTCTTTATAATCTCGTCTGTATCAGTATCGATTACTATAAGACCATTTGACTGGGTCACGGCAAATACATATTTTCCGACACAGACCATATCACCTGTCTGCCCTTCATAAAGTCCCTTGTTGTCGCCTGAGACTTTGATCTCATCACCTAAAGTGAAAGCGGAGGCTGCTACGGCTGGATCTGAACTTGCAGCATTGGCAAGGTCAATGTTGAGAACGCGTATACCCTTGTGATGCCCGATATAGATCTTGTCAGGACGCACACCGACACAAGCCCTGCCGTCACCTGCCATGGTTGATCCGTTAGGTCCGGCACCTGTTGTCCCCGCTGTTGTTCCAATCTCATCGAATGATGTGATACGTTTAAGAGTCTTTGCGTCTGCTATTACAAGGCGTCCTCCACCGACCCTGTATCTATCGCCATTATCTGCCTGTTGTTTTGACATAACATAGAGTCTGTCACCATATACCATACCGTATTGAGCAGTGCAACCGAATGAATGGCCAGGGTTCTGAGATTCGTATACGCGATACTTAATGTCTTTATCGGCGGTAATATAGTTTATAGAACTATTGGTGTGCCCGAACCAGTCCTCGTTAAGCCAAAATGTGCCGTCCTGATAATTATCAGCTTCGGGGTTTCTGTCACGAGGATCAATCGTTATCGTGAATTCTTCAGATTTTATTCCGCTTCCATCCATGCTATCAAACCAAGCTGTCATGCTTACCGGTTCTGTGTATTTTTCAAGTTCCGCGTTACTTTCCAGAACGCTCTCCCATTTTCTCTCTTTGGTGGCAGTGTATATTTCATTTGCAGGCAGAGGTGTGCCGAATGCCTTTGTTGTCAGGTCATAGCTTTTGTCCTGTTTCATGTAAGAGGCTGTCACTAAAGGTCCATTTTCAGATTTATCAAGAGATGTTCGAAGTTTAAGAGTTGGCAGGTCTGCGTCTTCCGGCTCAAATACCACATGAATTGGATAGGAATTATACATATATTCCTCTGCGGTATAAGCATTAAGATGTAATTCGGATCCGGCAATGTTTCCTACGCTTACCTTGGTAAGAAGCTTTTCAGCATATATGTCTATCACACATTGTGCGGAGACCTCAGGATATGCCTTGGATTTGGCGGTAACGCGCATCTTGCCGGTGCCTTGCTTGTTGAAACTTGCAGTAAATTTTCTCGAATTATTCCTGTCGGGAGACAGATATCCTTGTGCGATACCGCCTTTCTCCTCAAGATTTTCATATGACAGGGAAAATCCTCCGGAATATGGACCGCTATCGTTTGTGGAAATCAACTCAAGCGGGTATTTTTCTGATATTTTAGCTCTTATGTTATCTTCAGAAAAAGCGATTCCAAGAAGAGGAGTGGGTTCTTTTACAGTGACAGTGCCTTCTGAAGTGGCTGGTGCTGCGGTTGCAGATGACGCTGATCCCTTTTTGTATCTCAATGACACTTTAGGTACTAAAGATCCACAGTGAGCAATGATTTCATCACCATCTTTAAATGTTGCAAGTGTAACTTTCATTCGGCTGTCTCCTAATCCAAGCAATGCAGAGCTTTCTGCATATGATATAGAAGATGCAATTTTTTTCTCGGCTGCGGTAAGTGTTACGGTTATGTTCGCAGTGGAGTTTCCTTCTCCGGCATTATAGTATACTGGAATAATAGGGGAGATGTCCGACAAAACAATCTCAGTATTTTCTGCAAGCCATGCACCTATTGTCGATTCATCGGGAAGATAGAAAGGAGTGGTATCATACTTCGATATGAATTCATACCCGGGATCATATGTAAGATAAAAGATATTTTTGCCATCGACGGTTGAAGTCTCGATATTCCATTGTCCTTTGTCACCTTCAATTCCCTGATGATCATAGATCGTGTATTCAGGATCAGAAAGTTTTCCTTCACCTCCATTGTCAAAACATAGTGATCCGGCAGATGCCCCCTCCGGAGCATAAAATCTCCGGTCATTCTTGATAAGAGTAGTGATAATGTCCTGTTTTGCTGGAGATGCATCGTGCCTTAATCCAACAATAAGTTTATCAATACCTTGGTTATCATTCCATGAAAGAATGACTGCGGATTCATTTTGCCCTTCTCCAATCCATGTGCGGATTCTGGAGAAATCAATCTCATTGTGGTTTGCGGCATACATACCGGCAGATATGCATAATGCCGTAAGAGGAATGCCTCGTAAAGAATACTTCATAACTGTGATTATTTGATGAATATTTTATATGATTTGTTTGTATCCATGATCCGGACTATGTAAAGACCACGCGGAAAGCTGTCTATATCTCTGTATCTGCATGATTTGACAAGACGTCCGGATATGTCATAAATTTTTATATCGGTTTCATGGGTATTCTGAATCAAGACAGGAACGGAAGTTGAGCCTGAAAAATGTTCATAATCAAGATTGTTGTTCCAGACTATAGATGCCCCCGTCATACCATCCACGTAGTCATCCGGGTTTACGGGTCCATCAAGAGGCATGAATTTCCATGCGTTGATATCTCCGTTTTTAAGTTTTACGCTTGACATTCCCAATCCAGAATAGGTAAATTCATCTGAAGAAACAGAGGTATTGCCGAGCCAGTAACTCCAGTATCCGGTATACCATCCGGCATTCCATCGCATATTTTCAGATGTGTTGTCGGCTTGCCACCAGTCGTAGTCATACGCCGGATAGCCGAATACTTTCTGATTGAGAGGATGTTCTATTATCCCTGTGTTTTTTGCATTTTCAATTGCCGAGCCACACATTTCGGCTGCCCTCTCTCCAGGGGATGATGTCTGACCCATTAAAGTGTTAGGTGATGAGAAACCAAACATGACATAAGGGTCAGTCGATGCCTCTTGATAATTGTATCTGATTTCATTCAATATAGAGTTGTTTTCAGAGTAGCCTACACCGTCTAATGTGGAACCGAGTCCTCCTGTGAATTGAATCAATGCGCAGAAGTCCTTACCTTCAGCAGCTATGGCCCGTATCATGGTCTCTCCGGTCGCCTCTTCACCATCTTTCCATCTATATCCCCATACATAGGCTTTCTTGCTGTATTCATCAAGAAATTGAATCACAAGAGCAGCCCTGTTTTTGCCCTCGCCGCTCCAATGAGCAATTTTGTCCAAATCAACTCTGAAATCAGCATAGGCGATTCCTGCTGCCGTAGCAACCAGTGATACGGTCAAAATTGATGATTTTAATACATTCATAATATCAATTGTTTGTTTTGATTTTAAGATTGACATTTTTGTGAGTGAATGTCTCACGTGTCAACGAACTCGAGATTCTGTCTGGAAGCGGATTCTCTGAAGGATCGGAAAAGTCCCGCACATGAAGGTCTCTGGCACGACATATCTCAGTTGATGTTTCACCGAGCCAGCCGCAATATTGATTGAGTCCTGTGTAAACTCTGATAAAATCTGCTCCCGGGAGTTTTACCGGATTGCCATCCGAATCAACAGCCCAATCAATGTCAAAAGAATTCAAGTCTGAAAAATCGTTCGGATGATTGTCTGCGTATCCCCATTCGAAACTATATAGAACGTAATATGTACCGGAGCCACTGAGATCCACTCCATTTTTAGGCAGCAATGTCCCTGAGAATGTCAGTTCATCCTCTTTGACCCATTGCGGATAGTAGCTCTGTAAATGGAATGAATTTTTCGCCACATACCCTGTGTTGCCCTCAGAATCTTTCCACGGTATGTAGTCGGTATCCGTAATGAAACCGGAATCATCTGGAACTTGCTCTTTATCTATGACAGGTCGAGAATAGGTTATGCTGTAGTTGTGTTCAGTTCCCGGTTTATAGTATTCACTTCCTGCAAGTTCATACCAGGGGTCATCAGGAATTCCATTCATGTTCTCATCGTATGAAACCATCACTATTCCCGGTTCTGCCGATCCACCTTTTTTACCGGGTTGGGTCAATTCATAGAATGCATTGCCCCAGATACGGAAATCTTTTTCACCCTCAACGTTTATAATGGTATGATCAAAACCAAATGTCACATAACCACCGTATGACCCGAGAGAAATCATAATATCATTTTTACCAGAGATTGATTCTTCAGCTTTTCTAACCATGTCGGCATAGGTGTCACCGGGTTCATACATCGGCATTTCATTTACAAATTGACCCGGTGCCGGACAATATTCGTAGACTTTTGAAATATACGGGGAATATTCCACTTCTTCGTGAACCACGTAGATTGAAAAATCATGTCGGTATGGAGATTCAGAATCAATAACCTCGAAAGTAAACTTGTACTCACCTTCCTTTTCCGAAAGAAATATGAAACTTTTCGAATCACCTACGACACGGCTGATTCCGGATGGATCGGTCATTGTCCAACGATAAGCGTTTCCTGTAAACGCAGACTCCAGACGTAATTTACGCATCCTTTCAATCACATACTTTTCATCAATACCGAGGCTCACAACCGGAATATCGGCTGAACAAGCTGTTGTCACGGCTGCTACCGCAACCTGGATACAGTATATTTTTAATTGACTTTTCATAACTTGGGCATTATTGGCAGAAATGTGATGTGTGCAGGAATATCACCAGTCCTGACACTCCATTTTTTGCGTCCATGTTTATTAAAGCAATAAAGCGTGCCGGAGGATACGTAATTCTTTGCATCTGTGACGAATATGTCTCCCGTCTCCGGATGAACAGCTATTCCGTATGGTATTGTGATTTCTTTCTCAGTTCCATCCGTAATGAAGTAATCCGATATAATTTTCTTAGACCTTATGTCTATTATGCCATAACGAATGGTGTTTGACGCGGTGAAATTGTTCCATTCTGTGGCATAGAAATATAATGAATCACCCTTTATAGCCATGTTTGAGCATGGGGTCTGGATTGTATCGGTTACAATCATACTGTTATAGCCCTTTTTTTTCTCCATAACATATAATCTGGATGGCCTTGTCATGTAATCTCCCCGTGAAGATATCCATAGCTTGTTGTATTTGTCCTTCTTAAGCCTGTGAAGGTTGATTCCTACCGGAATCTGTTGCACTTGCTTGAAGTCTATCATCTGGATAACAGAGACCGTATTGTCATAATTTGGCGCGCGATAGCCGCCGGAATTTGCAACATACATATAATCATCTACAATCTCCATTTCTTCCGGCTGATAACCAACTGAAACTTTGCGTGTGATATTAAAAGAGAGTGTGTCGACTTCATAAACAGCGCCTCTGGGGGCATCCGGGTCAATCAAAACCGGTCCTACATATGATGACACATAGGCTTTGCCGCGATGGAATCGAACATACCGGCAGTTTGGAATATCAATCTGTCCTAATCTTATTCCAGTACGTGCATTCATAACCTCAACTTTATGTGAGCAGTTGACCACAACATACAGTTTAGAGCCATATATCCCGATATCATTACCGACATCTCCAAGTTCTTTTATGACTTCAGGATTACGTTCCGCATAGAAATTCCTTGCATATAGACCTGTGAAATAGTCAAAATAGTCAAGTGTGCATTTATTGGATCCCATATTCCCTTCATTCACAAGGTAAAAACCTCGGATTGCAGTACCGTCAGCGGGATATTCGGGTATAATATCATACTCCGTTGGCACCACGAGCTCGTCATCTCGACAGCTCGTGGCGACAAACAGGAGCGGCAGAAAATAAAAGAAATATTTATATATTGTCATAATTAAATCCAGTTTAAAAGCCGTTATATTTCAGCAGAGAGAGTAAGTCTGAAATTGCGTTTAGGCATAGGGTAGTTAATAATCACATCGTAATCCTGACTTAGAAGGTTGTTTATCTCAAGCAGGATTCTGAGTGCGACTTTGCCCAAAGATAAATCTTTGCAGAATGATATGTCGGAAGTATACCATGGCTGGGTATAGTTGTATCTGATGTTCTCCTGCTGATTATATCTTTCCCCGACGTAAATCCAAGAATAATTTATTCCCCACCCATGCCATGAGGCATTTGCTACAGCAGAACCCGAATTACGCGGGATATATGGAATCTGATGCCTGTAATAGTTGTCGGCAGGATTGGTGACATCGATGGCACGTTGGAATGTGTATTGAGCGCGTAATGTCAGATAAAGATCACGTAAAGGATTTACAGTAAGAAGGGCAGAAACGTCAACACCACGGATATCAACGGAACCGAGATTCAGCATTGTCCATCTGAATTGCTGACCTTTCGGATAGGCTACAATTTTATCTTTAACATGATTGTAATAAGCATCAATGCCTACTCTTGACGCGGAAATGAATCCATTGCCATTATGATCATATAATATGCCGATATTGTATTGGGAGACATGCTCAGGATTCAGACAAGAGTTCCCCATATCAGCATAATACAGGTCATTGAATGTTGGCATCCTAAAAGACTTTTTGTAAAAAGCCCTAAGTGAAAAATCTGTGTTTCTCAGAGGATTGAAAGATGCGAAGACTGCCGGTGTCAGTATGTGTTTATCTTCGGGTGCAAGCTGCCCCTCAAGACGGTCATGAATAAAAGTTCCAAGCAAGCTCGCTTGTATCTTGATGCGGGGAAGAGTTATAGATGTAGCTGTTGAGACGAAATTGGAAAAACGTTCAGGTCGTGCGAATCCATAAACGTCCGCATTCATATTATTCCATAGAAAATCATAGCTTAAAGATAGCTGCCACCATGAAAAAATATCGTATTCATTTGCTGTGGATATATAAATCTCTTTTTGTTTGTATAAATTATCTATTTTTATCTGTTTGTCATCATTATTTACATAGTGCGTTCGATAAAATGCGTATTTAATATGGTTTAAAGTCGTGAATCTACCAAAATTTCCGGTATAACGTCCTTGTGCGAATGAATTGGTATCCCAAATTCGTTCGCCTCTTCGCCAAACGTTGTTGACTATAGCTCCAGGAACACCTCTTTCGGAGTTGTAGTTATAGCATTTGAAATTCCAACTACCGGATTTTATATCGCCGTAAACGTTAAGTTCAAGGCGAGTGGCATTAATATCACCGTTTTGTCTGACTGCTGTGGTGTCATATGCCAATTCACCTGCCGGATTCACTCTACGATAGCGGAACTTATATTTGCCACTTGAATTGATCCATTCTGCATTAAGAGATGCACGTACGTTTTCGTTAAATTTCAATTCTATAAGTGCAGATGGGTTAAGAAGATCAAAAGAACCGGTTCTGATTGTAGCACGGGCGTGGAAATTCTGGTTTTTGACAAAACGAGGACTTCGTGTACGCATATAGATTGATCCCGCTGATCCGAAATCTTTGGCAGGCTGCAGAATTTCACTTTTCTGACCGTTATATAGTGATAAGGATTCGATATTATCAAGAGAGAATTGACCAAGATCAATTTGACCGTTTTGGGCATTTCCAAGTTCGATACCGTCATATACCACCCCGGTATGATTTGTACCCATAGAGCGGATATTGACTGTTTTAATACCTCCAACACCTCCGTAATCTTTTATCTGCACACCTGAGAAATAGCGCAGGGCGTCCGCGATACTATTGCTGTTAAGACGATTAAGCTCATCGCCTGTGAGCGTTTGTACCGGAATAACGTCAGTAGTTGATTTCCGACCGGTAACGACAACCTCGTTTAGTTGT
This sequence comes from uncultured Muribaculaceae bacterium, assembly GCA_910578075.1. Taxonomy (GTDB): domain Bacteria; phylum Bacteroidota; class Bacteroidia; order Bacteroidales; family Muribaculaceae; genus Lepagella. The sequence goes on from CAJTPK010000001.1 coordinate 22,855, forward strand.
CGGGCGGTGGTATCACTCTTTTCATTTGCGAAAAGAAGTGATGGAGATAACATCAGTAATATTACTGATGTCGGTATTATACTTGAATACATTTCCTATAAAAGGGATGGTTAGTTCTCAGAAAAATATCCCGTCTGCGCACTAACAGAAGTCGCCGACGGGATAATAATTTTGATCCGGACTTAACCGGAAACATATCAAGTATATCTCTTTAATACTATAAATAAAGAAATTTGCATGATGAAGCCCATAATCCCGCAGGCTTAAATCTATTTTACGGCTTTGGCAGGTTTTCTGACTCATCCCGGTTCTGTTGCGCCTTCTCAAGGTTTAAAACCTCAATGACATAAAGCAACAGACCTTTGTGTGGGACATACAGCAGCGGGTACTGTTCCGGATTCACACCGGATTCCCTATTAAATCCCTTGAAGTATGCTCTTCTTAATCTCTCTCTTGAGACTTTAGGATACCAATGCACCGGCAAAGGTAAACATTATTATTTAATTAACAAAATAAATTTTTTAAACTGCCACTTGTTTTCTACTTTGCCGACTTTTCGCGACTCTCTCTCCGTTTGGGGTTTGCCGGGAACCATCCTTTGCGCACTCGCTCTTTCTGCTCGATTACCTCTTTGATGCTCCAGAATGAAGAGAATGCCACTACGGCAAGAATCGCCGAGAGGAAAACTCCGTTTGTCAGCAAGGCCAGTATAGACGCGACAACACCAAGCAGGAAGAAGACATAATTTATCTTCGTGCCAAAATAATATTCCCCTTTTATAACGAGAGGATGAAAAACTCCGATTATGATAAATGTACAGGCCCCGATAGCGAGACCTTGCCAATTCAAAAGCGTAATATCCATAATAAATGATAAAAAATTAGGTTGTCATGCAAAGTTAGCAAGTATATTTTATATAGGCAACATAATGAAATGTATGTGTGCTACCTATTTTTAGGTATTGTTGTTGTCTGGTCGGGTAAATAATGGCGTAAATGAGATAATGTAGGGTTTCGGTAATCATTATTGGGTATTGCAATTTTTTATTATTTAATGTAATTTTGCATGTGTTAACACCTTGAAGAGAATTATGATAGATAAAGAAAAGGGTTATCTTCCTTCAAATAACATGCGGGAGCTTATCCGCGATAATAATCTGATCCTGATGGCTATAAGCCGTTTTGACATCGCCTTTGGCTTTGGCGATAATTCTGTATGGGATATTTGCAAGTATAATTGTGTCGATGCTGATACATTTTTATCAGTATGCAATCTGCTCAGCGGTTATAGCTACAACGTAAACAGTATTTCTCTACGCTCATTGATGGGCTATCTCAGGCGTGCGCATTTCTCTTTTCTTGATGTGGAACTTCCCAAGATACGTCATAGGCTGATTGAAGCTATCAATTATTCGGAAACAAATGAAGTGTCGCTGCTGCTGATACGTTTCTTTGATGATTATGTGCTTGAAGTAAAAAGGCATATGGATCATGAGAATGACGTTATTTTCAAGTATGTGGAGGATCTGCTCAAGGGGGATCTGAACGATAAATTCAGTATAGCTGATTTCTCCGACAATCATAGTCATACTGTCGCAAAACTTAACGAACTCAAGGATATTTTCATCTATCATTACAAGCAGAAAGAGAATACCCGTCTGAGTGCCGCATTATATGACATAATAAATTGCGAGAAAGATATGATGTCGCATTTCGAGGTGGAGACAAATCTCTTTGTCCCGGCTGTTGAACGGCTTGAGAAAAGTGTAAAACTGCGTCAGAGCGATGGTGTTCGCGCTTCTGCAGATATATCAGAAGAAGATACTAAAACCGAATTTACCTTAGGTGACAGAGAAAAGGATATCATACGTTGCGTTGCCAAAGGTAAGTCTAATAAAGAAATTGCCGATGAGTTGTGTATTTCAGTTCATACTGTAGCAACTCACCGGCGTAATATATCGTCGAAGCTTGGCATTCATTCAGCTGCAGGACTCACCATATTCGCAATACTTCACAAGCTTGTGAACCTTGAGGATGTAAATCCTTATCAATGATGAAGATTCTCGGGAGTCAGATTGCTGATTTCATTTAGATTGCTGTCAATCTCGTCTTGACTCAATTCGTAATTGCGCAGGTCTCCTGAGAAATATTTGTCGTAAGAGGCCATATCAATAAGTCCGTGGCCAGACAGATTAAACAGAATAACTTTCTCTTCTCCAGTCTCCTTACATTTGTTTGCCTCCCTGATTGTTGCGGCTATAGCATGGCATGATTCTGGAGCAGGTATTATTCCTTCAGTTCTTGCAAAAAGAATTCCGGCATCAAAAGATTCAAGCTGTTTGATATCCACGGCTTCCATAAATCCATCCTTGAGAAGCTGGGATACAATTACTCCGGCACCATGGTACCTTAGCCCTCCTGCGTGGATGTTTGCCGGTTGGAAATTGTGTCCAAGAGTGAACATTGGTAGCAGCGGAGTGTATCCGGCTTCGTCCCCGAAATCGTACTGGAATCTTCCCCGTGTGAGTTTTGGACAAGATGCCGGTTCTGCGGCAATAAACCGGGTGTTGCGTTCTCCGGTGAAATTATGGCGCATGAAAGGGAATGCTATTCCACCGAAATTAGATCCACCGCCAAAGCATGCAATGACTATATCCGGGTATTCGCCTGCCATCTCCATCTGTTTTTCTGCTTCAAGACCTATCACAGTTTGATGTAAAGATACGTGGCTAAGAACGGAGCCGAGAGTGTATTTACAATCCGGTGTTGTTCTTGCCAGTTCAACGGCTTCCGAGATTGCAGTACCGAGCGATCCCTGATGGTTTGGAGTTTTTGTCAGTATATCTTTCCCTGCCCGTGTCGACATTGATGGGGATGGAGTCACTTGCGCACCAAAAGTATGCATTATACTTTTTCGGTAAGGCTTTTGCTCGTAGCTGATCTTCACCTGATACACAGCAGCCTCAAGTCCAAACATTTTAGCGGCGTATGCAAGCGATGCTCCCCATTGTCCGGCTCCGGTCTCTGTTGTAATATTTTTGACTCCTTCTTTCTTACAATAATATGCTTGTGGAATAGCAGAATTCAATTTATGTGAGCCCATCGGACTGACACTTTCATTTTTAAAGTATATATGGGCAGGCGTGCCAAGAGCTTTCTCAAGTTCGTATGCCCTTACCAATGGTGTGCTTCTATAGAATCGATACATATTCCGGACTTCTTCTGGAATATCTATCCATGCTTCAGTCTGATTCAACTCCTGACGTGAAAGTTCTTCCGCAAAAATAGGGTAGAGGTCTTCAGCTTTCAGAGGTTGCTTTGTAACCGGATTAATTGGCGGTAATGGCTTAATTGGCATTTCAGCCTGAATATTATACCATTTCTTTGGAATCTGATCTTCTGAAAGGAAAAAACGCTTTTGATTATTCATTGAATAAATATGCATTCATTGTTAATTATAATGCAAAATTATAATATAAATCTGAATAATTCAAATTATTTTTGTAATTAATGCTTTAAGGAGCTTAAGAACATTAGGGACTCTGAGGGCTTTAAGGACTTTAAAGACTCTAAAGACCTTAATGGGGCTCTAAAGCAGATAGAGAATGCGGATGCTTTATCTTTGATTGGAGAGTTTGGGAATTGGCGGGTAGGGATAAAAAAAGAGATGCCATTGGCATCTCAGATATCAACAAATAAAACGTAACAATTCTTTTCTATATTTTCAATTGAATCAGTTTCCGTAATCTTTCAACTGCTCGCGAAGACGTTTACGAGCGAAGAAAATGCGGCTTTTAACGGTTCCCAAAGGAAGATTCATTTTTTCAGCAATCTCGTTGTATTTATATCCGGCAACAAACATGTTGAACGGAATACGGTATTCATCTGAAAAACTGTTGAGGGCAGTGGATATTTCCTTAACTGCAAATGAACCCTCGGGGGTGTCAAGACCGGAGTCTTGTGATATGTTGAGGTGATAGAGATCTTCAGTCTGGTCAATTACGGTAGCCTTTCTAACGGTCTGACGATAATTGTTGATGAAGATATTGCGCATTATTGTGAAGATCCATCCCTTGAAATTAACATTGTCAACGTATTTTTCTTCGTTGTCAAGTGCTTTAAGGGTGGTGTCCTGGAGAAGGTCTTCAGCTTGTTCGCGGTTGGAAGTAAGCTGATATGCGAAGCTCAGTAGATTACCCTGGAGTCCTACGAGGCGGTTTTTGAAAGATTCGTTAGATTTCATGTTGTCGTTGTTTTAATGTTGTTGATGTCTTAATAACATAGGTCAACGGAAAATTGTTCTGAGAAAAATGATTTTTTTTGAAAAATTTTTCAACTGGCATGATAAATATCGTTAACTTTGCATTGAAGACACCATTAAACATATAGATTTTACGTGAAATTTGAAGATATTTTAACCAATGATGATGTGCTCGATGGATTATGGGACATGCACTTTGATGAATGCACACCTATCCAAGAGCAGGCTATACCGGTTATAATGGAGGGACGAGACCTGCTTGCATGCGCCCAGACAGGCACAGGAAAGACAGCAGCATATCTGCTTCCTGTAATAAACATGCTTGCAGATGGAGGTTATCCCGAGGATGCCATAAATTGTGTGGTAATGGCTCCGACGCGGGAGCTTGCCCAGCAGATTGACCGCCAACTGCAGGGATTTGCTTATTTCATGCCGGTAAGCGGTATGGCAATATATGGTGGCACAGATGGTCATACCTATGACCAGCAGAGACGATCATTAAAGATGGGGGCGGATGTGGTGATCGCAACTCCGGGACGCCTTCTCGCTCATCTAAGCATGGGATATGTTGATCTATCCAAAGTGGCATTTTTTATTTTGGATGAAGCAGACAGGATGCTTGACATGGGATTCTATGATGATATAATGCAGATTGTTGCAAGGCTTCCCAAAGAGCGCCAGACATTGCTTTTTTCAGCGACGATGCCTCCTAAGATTCAGCAGATGGCAAATGCTATTCTTAAAAATCCGGCGGAAGTCAAGCTTGCCGTTTCCAAACCGGCTGAAAAGATCCAGCAATCGGCATATATATGCTATGAACCGCAAAAGATGCCCATTCTTAAGAAGATATTTGAAGAAACACCTCCTCAAAAGGTCATAGTGTTTTCTTCATCTAAGCAAAAGGTAAAGAACCTTGCAAGAGAATTAAGAGGCAAAAATATAAAGGTTGCTGAAATGCATTCCGATCTTGATCAGAGCAAGCGGGATGATGTTATACTTGATTTCAAGGCAGGTAAAATTCATGTGATAGTAGCTACTGATATACTTGCCCGAGGCATAGATATTGATGACATCGAGATGGTTGTCAACTATGATGTGCCAAGAGAAGCTGAAGATTATGTGCATAGGATTGGACGGACTGCGCGAGCTAACCGGGATGGGCGGGCAGTTACATTTGTTTCTCCTGAAGAAATAGGCAAATTAAAAAGGATAGAGAGACTGCTGGAGAAAGAGGTGCCAAAAGAAAAGGTGCCAACAGAATTTGGAGAGGCGCCTAAAATATCATCGTCAGCGGTGAGGAAACGTTCTTGGAAACCTAATGCCCATAATAACAATAATAGCACTAACAAACGCGGGAGATATAATCACAATAAAAGAAAAAGAGGAGGCAATGGGCCGAAGCAACCAACCGTTTAGGTTTAAGCAATTTGAAGTTTGCCATAGCAGAAGCTCAATGAAAGTGGGAGTAGATGCAGTGGTGCTCGGAGCATGGGCTGATATCGAATCTGCGAACAATATTCTGGATGTCGGGTGTGGCTGCGGCGTCATAGCCTTAATGTGTGCGCAGCGCAATCCATCAGTAATTATTACAGCTATAGATATAGATTATTCATCGGTTGCTGAGGCATCTTATAATTTCGAAATGTCTCCTTGGTCTGAGAGATTATGTGCGAAAGCAGAAAACTTTATGGAGTTGTCTTGTTGTGGATCTAAAAATGATTTTTATGGTTATGATTATATAATATCCAATCCTCCATATTTTGATTCCGGAATAGATAATCCAGATTCGGTAAGACTTAAGGCAAGACATCAATATGAGTTGTCGCCAGCTTCACTTATCAGACATGGAGCAACAATGTTGAATAAGGGTGGAAAGATCGGTCTTGTGGCTCCTTTTGAGCAGTATGATAAACTGATAACGGAAGGAAAGGTTTCAGGGTTGAATGTTGTGCGCAGTCTTGTAATGACAGGAAGAGAGGGTAGAACTCCTAAACGTATTTTTATGGAATTCTCGCATGAATTATCAGATGAAGTCAAAGAAATTCTGACAATTGAAAGTAGTGATGGCTCATTCACGGAGCAGTACAGAACCTTATGCAAAGAGTTTTATTTAAAATTCTGATGGTTGGATAACAAAAAAGAGTCTGTCTAACAATCGATTGTTAGACAGACTCTGTATTATATGGAGAACAATGGTCAGGTAGAATGCCGCTGATTGAATCAGAAGCGGTTTACCTGATATTTGTTCCAGCCGTCTTTGAGGTAGGCGATAGATTGCTCTGCTGCGGCTACTCCAGCGTTGAAGTTGGCTTCAGCTGTCTGTGCTCCCATTTTCTTCGGGGTGAAGAAGACACGTGCAGCGAATTTTTTCTCGAACTCTTCTGCCATATCGGGCTTGATGTCGGAAACATAACGAAGGTCGGGACGCTCTTCAAGTGCTTTCATAAGACCTTCTTCGTCGATAACTTCCTTGCGGGCGGTATTGACAAGTACACCGTTCTGCGGCATAAGCATTACAAGATCGTAACCGATAGATTTTTTTGTCTCAGCAGTGGCGGGAATGTGCAGAGATACGAAATCATTTCCGGAGAAAAGATCTTTGACATCATGCAATGGTTTGATACCATCTGCCTCCATTACCGCATCATCTACAAATTTATCGAGGGCTTCGAGTTTCATTCCGAATCCTTTAGCAATACGAGCCACGTTGCGGCCAACCTGTCCATATGCATAGATTCCGAGAGACTTACCCTTCAACTCAGAGCCTGATTTGCCGTTATACTGATTGCGGCACATCATCACGATCATTCCGAACACGAGTTCGGCAACAGCGTTAGAATTCTGGCCGGGGGTATTCATCACGCATATCTTGCGCTCAGAGGCAGCCTCAAGGTCAATATTATCGTAGCCGGCACCTGCGCGTACAATGACTTTCAGATTCTTTGCATGATCAAGCAACGCACCGTCAACTTTGTCACTTCTCACAATAAGAGCATCGACATCTGCGATAGCCTCTACAAAATCTTCGCGAGTGCCACCCTCTACGAGTTTCAACTCATTGCCGGAGGCGTTTACTGTCTGGGCAATTGCCTTAACGGCAGCTGCCGCGAACGGTTTTTCAGTAAATACTAATATTTTCATGATTACGGAGAGATTAATGTTTAGCCTCAAATTCTTTCATTGCGTCAACAAGCACTTTTACACTGTCGAGCGGAAGTGCATTGTAGAGGGATGCGCGGAAACCACCTACCGAACGGTGACCCTTGATACCAACGATACCTTTTGATGTTGCAAACTCCATGAAGTCTTTCTCGAGCTCGGCGTAGTCAGGTTTCATCACGAAGCATACGTTCATGATAGAGCGGTCTTCCTCTGCAACAGTGCCGACAAAGAGTTTGTTGCGGTCGATCTCGTCATAGAGCATCGCTGCCTTTTCCATATCAAGTTTCTCCATGGCTTTCACACCACCCATTTCTTTGTAATAACGGAGTGTCATAAGGGCAGAGTAGATCGGAAGAACAGGAGGAGTGTTGAACATTGATCCCTTCTTGATGTGGGTGCGATAGTCAAGCATTGTAGGAATCTGACGGCTTACTTTGCCAAGAACATCTTCCTTCACGATAACTATTGTCACTCCGGATGGAGCAAGGTTCTTCTGAGCACCTGCATAGATGAGTGAATATTTTGTAGGATCGAATTCCCTTGAGAAGATATCTGACGACATGTCACATACAACAGGAACCGGAGTATCGAAATCATGACGGATCTCAGTGCCGTAGATAGTGTTGTTCGATGTGAAATGGAAATAATCAACATCTGTCGGGATTACGAAATCCTTGGGAATATAGTTGAATTTTGTGTCTTCTGAAGAAGCAAGCACCTCTACGTCACCGAAAATCTTAGCCTCTTTTATGGCGTTTGTCGCCCATGTGCCTGTGTTGATGTATGCAGCCTTTTTCTCAAGCAGGTTGAAGGGCACCATGCAGAATTGCAGACTTGCACCGCCACCAAGGAAAAGAACATGGTAGTTTTCAGGGAGATGGAGGAGCTCCTTTGTCAATGCTACAGCCTCATCCATTACAGCCTGGAATTGTTTGCTACGGTGGGAGATTTCAAGGATTGAGAGACCCATATCTGAGAAATCTTGGATAGCTTCCGCAGTTTTCTGAATTGTGTACGGGCTCAGGATGCTGGGTCCTGCATAAAAATTGTGTTTCTTCATGATTTTAATGGTAAAATTTATATGGTTTGTATTTGTTGGCAAATATAAGCTTAAAAATGATACTTTGAAAATTTTTGCAGATAAAAAAGAGAATAGATGTTGGAAAACATCTATTCTCTAATTGAACTCATTTAAACTTTCAAGAACATCATGGATGACCTTCTTATTTTGTTTCTTCCATAAGATAGGGATTTAGCTTACCCCATTCAGAAATAGGCGGCATGATGCCGAGTGAAATAACCTCATCGCGGAGTGCGCAAAGGTGTTCATAGCTTTTCTCAAGGCTTGCATTCTCTTCGGGAGTGCCATCGACTGGTTTGAATGTGACACCATCTTTATTAATGGTTGTTTCCATTGCCATCATTATATGGCTGAATTTCTTATTATTCACATATACACCTGCCGGCCATCTGAAAGATGGACCACCCATCGCAGCAGCAATCATCTCTATCGATAGATAAGCAGGGCTCTGGAACGATGAACGACCTCTGAGATCAATAATATTCTTTCCACCCTGGATAACTTTTGTCTTTATCTGCTCCCAATCTGCGGCTGGTATTGTTCCGGATTCTATCAATTCTTTTAACGGACGCCCGTCAACCAATGTTGTCGATTCAAATACTGCCATCTGCTCGCCATGACCACCGTATGTCCTTGCGTTGACTACTTTGTCGGGAAGGATCTTGAAATATTTAGCAAGTTCGCTGCGGAGACGTGTGCTGTCAAGGGCTGCCAAAGTCGTGACACATCCCGGTTTCACACCTGAGTAAAGAAGGGTGATAAGACCGGTAATGTCGGCAGGGTTGAAGATAACAACAATGTGTTTCACATCCGGACAATATTTTCGGACATTTTTGCCGAAATCTTCAGCGATCTGTGCATTGCCTTTTAGAAGATCTTCTCTGGTCATACCGGCTTTCCTTGGAGCACCGCCTGAAGAGACAATGAACTTAGCGCCTGTGAAAGCGGTTTCTATATCATCAGTGAACGTAAGGTTGAGCCCCTCGAATCCACACTGAAGCATCTCCTCTGCCACCCCTTCAAGTCCGTTGCCGTAAGGATCGTAAAGACAAATATTAGGGGTGAGTCGCATCATAATGGCAGTCTGCGCCATGTTGGAGCCGATCATGCCGGCAGCACCGACGATGAGCAGCTTTTCATTTGTCAAATAATTCATTTTTTTGATATTTTGAAGTTGGTCAAATGTGTTTTGAAATTATAATGCTTTGAAAATGGAAAAGTTTTGAATTTTTGATTAAATTTGCATTAATTATGGCATCGACAAAGACAAAATCAGTATATTTCTGCAGTAATTGCGGTTATGAAAGTCCTAAGTGGCTTGGTAAATGTCCGGGTTGCGGAGAATGGAATACTTTTGTGGAAGAGAAGGTGACTGCAAAGAAAGGTGGATCCTCCAAAAAGGGTCTTGTGAAAGGCAGTAAGCCTCAAAAACTGTCGGAAATTGAAGTCAAGGAGGAGATGAGGATGAAGATGCCGTCTTCAGAACTCAACAGGGTATTAGGTGGCGGACTGGTATCCGGCAGTCTTACTTTGATAGGAGGTGAGCCCGGAATCGGTAAATCAACACTGCTTCTTCAGAATATATTGTCGATAAGAAACCGCCGGATATTATATGTATCGGGAGAGGAGAGTTCTTCTCAGTTGAAATTGCGTGCGGATCGTCTTGGCAAGGTATCGGATGAAACATACATACTTTGCGAGACCAATCTGGACAATATATTCACTCAGATAGAGAATGTGACGCCCGGACTTATCGTGATTGATTCAATACAGACAATATGCTCAAACGAAATAGAATCCGCACCGGGAAGTGTATCTCAGGTGAGGGAATGTGCGGCAGCTTTGCTCAGATATGCCAAAGAGTCCGGTGTGCCTGTGATTCTTGTCGGCCATATAAATAAGGACGGAGCCATAGCCGGTCCCAAAGTGCTGGAACATATTGTTGACACCGTGCTTCAGTTCGAGGGGGACCGGCAATATCTATACAGAATTCTCAGGGCAATAAAAAACAGGTTCGGCTCCACAAATGAGATCGGTATATACGAGATGGTTCAGCGCGGTCTTAAGGAGGTCAAGAATCCCTCGGAAATGCTGTTGTCTGAAAATAGAGACGAGGAGATGAGCGGCATAGCCATAGGCGTCACCATGGAAGGGATAAGACCTTTTATGGTAGAGGTGCAGGCGCTTGTATCATCCGCAGCTTATGGTACCCCGCAGAGATCCGTCACAGGATTTGACCAAAGAAGGCTCAACATGCTTCTGGCGGTGCTTGAGAAACGTGCCAAGTTCAAACTTTCGCAGAAGGATGTTTTTCTAAATATAGCTGGAGGACTGAAGGTGTCGGATCCTGCCCTTGATATGGCTGTTGTAGCGGCAATCATGAGTTCAAATTTCGACATATCGATTGACCGAAAGACCGCTTTTGCAGGTGAGGTTGGTCTTTCCGGCGAGATCAGGACTGTAACGCGTATTGAGCAAAGAGTCTCGGAGGCTCAGAAACTTGGTTTTGAGAGCATAATAATACCCAAAGGTAATTTAAAAGGAATAAAGGATACTTTCGATATCAACATTATTGAAGTAGGAAAGGTAGAGGAGGTATTCAAGAATATTTTTGCATAGAAATAGAATGGGAATAATAATAGATTATAAAAAAGTCGAGATAGAGAGGGCTGACCGTCTTGTGATGCGAGACGTCTCATTTACGGTTGATGAAGGGGAGTTCTGCTATCTGGTCGGAAGAGTGGGAAGTGGCAAAAGTTCGTTGATGAAGACAATGTATGCCGATGTGGATATACATTCCGGAGAAAAGGCTGAGGTACTTGGTTTTGATCTCCTTCATCTTAAGAGAAGGGATATACCCCAGCTTCGACGTCATGTCGGGATAGTTTTCCAGGATTTTCAACTTCTTCAGGACCGGTCGGCTAAGGCAAATCTCCGTTTTGTGCTTGAAGCTACCGGATGGAAGTCAAAGAGCGACATGGAGGAAAGGATTGAGGAGGTTCTAAAGGCGGTCGGGATGGAAAATAAAAGCTACAAGATGCCTCATGAATTAAGTGGAGGGGAGCAGCAGCGTATAGTCATTGCACGTGCTCTCCTGAATAAGCCGAAGCTGATCCTTGCCGATGAGCCGACAGGCAACCTTGATCCGCAGACCGGTTATCAGATTGTGAGTCTCCTGCATAAGCTTGCCGATGAGGGGCGTACCATATTGATGGCTACTCATAATATGCAGATGGTGGAGGACTTTCCGGCTCGGGTCTTGCGATGCAATGACAAGGAATTGATAGGTTAGAGTCCGTTCCATAAAATATTTTTGTAATATTTCGTAAAAAAATACATAAAGTTTTAGATTAATCAAAATATTGTTTAACTTTGCATCATAATGCAAGTGAATTGGTAGACTGATATAATAGTCTAAGACCATGAACTGACACATGTTCTATCAATTGAACCAATCTATATCATAAACAAAAGCTATTTGCAATGGCAGAAAAAAAAGAAACTCTTTTCGACGCGTTTTCACCCGTCTCCACAGAAGAATGGAAGGCAAAGATAACCGCCGACTTGAAGGGTGCGGATTTTGACAAGAAACTTGTCTGGCGCACAAATGAAGGCTTCAATGTCCAGCCTTTCTATAGAAAGGAAGATCTTGAGGGTCTTCCAACAATCGGGTCGCTGCCCGGTGAGTTCCCTTACGTCAGAGGCACCCGCGACAACAATGACTGGCTTATACGTCAGGAAGTGCAGGGCAAGACAGATGAGGAGCTAAATTCTCATGCACGTCACATCATTGACAAAGGCGCCGAGTCAATCGGCATAACCCTGCATCATGGCAAAGCCGATTGCGATCTTAAAGCAGTTCTTGAAGGAATCGATCTTAAGAAGATTGAAATCAACATCACATGCTGCCCCGGCAAGGCTGTGGCAGTAGCTGAAAAGCTTGTCGCAATTATCAAAGAAGCCGGAGCTGAGAATGAATTCAGAGGCTCTATCGCATATAATCCTTTTAGACGTCTGCTCAAACACGGACTCCAGTTCCCGAAAGACGCTGCAAAAGAGGGTAAGGCCCTTTATGACGCGGTTAAGGAAATCAAGGGTCTTCGCTGCTTTGCTGTAGACAGCTTCATGTTTAATAACGCCGGTGCATTCATTACACAGGAATTGGGTTATGCCCTTGCCTGGGGTGCTGAATGGATGACTCTCATGACTGAGGAAGGTCTGACACCCGATGAGGTTGCAGAGCGCATCAAGTTTAACATGGGTATATCTTCCAACTACTTCATGGAGCTTGCCAAATTCCGTGCAGGCCGCATGTTGTGGGCTGAGATTGTCAAAGCTTACAATGCTTCAGAGGAAAGCTGCAAGATGTTTGTTCACGCTGTGACAAGCAAATTCAACCAGACTCTTTATGATTCACACGTGAATCTGCTTCGCTCAATGACAGAGACTATGAGTGCGGCTCTTGCCGGTGTTGATTCTCTCGAGACTCTGCCTTTCGATCTCTGCTACAAGTGTCCGGATGAATTCAGCGAGAGAATAGCCCGAAACCAGCAGGTGCTTCTCCGTGAGGAGTCACATCTTGATAAGGTTGTGGACCCTGCCGGTGGATCATATTATATCGAGACGCTTACAGCATCTATCGCTGAGCAGGCATGGAAAGTATTCAACGAGGTTGAGGATAACGGTGGCTTTGAGGCAATGCTCGTGAAAGGCGAAATCCAGGCTAAAGTAAATGAATCAGGAGTAAAACGTCATCTCGATGTGGCTCGCCGCAAGGAAAATCTTCTTGGCACAAACCAGTTCCCCAACTTCAATGAGAAAGCACTCGATAAAGTTAACGAGTCAGGATGCTGCGGTTGTGGTTGTCACGCCGGTGAGGCGACAGACGGAGCAGTAGAATGGTTGAATTTCGACCGCGCTGCAAGTCAGTTCGAGCAGCTTCGTCTTGATACAGAGCGCGCAGCTCACCGACCCAAGGTATTCATGCTGACTATCGGTAATCTCGCGATGCGTCTTGCTCGCGCACAGTTCTCTTCCAACTTCTTTGGATGCGCAGGATATGAGATCATCGACAATATCGGCTTCAACACTGTCAAAGAGGGTGTGGACGCTGCTATTGAGAAAGGTGCAGACATCGTTGTTCTCTGCTCAAGTGATGATGAATATGCCGAGTTCGCTCCCGAAGCATATAAAGAGCTTGCCGGTCGCGCAATGTTTGTTGTGGCAGGTGCTCCCGCATGCATGGAGGATCTTAAAGCGCAGGGTATAGAGAATTTTATCCACGTGAGAGTAAATGTGCTTGACACGCTTATCGGATTTAACGCCAAACTCCTCAAATAATCATGAGACCGAATTTTAAAGAAATAGATATAAAGAAGACCTTTGCGGGAAATGGTCAGCAGCCGGCAGCCGGTGAAGAATGGATGACAGCCGAGCTGATTCCTGTAAAACCCGTATATACAAAAGAGGATCTTGAAGGCATGGAGCATCTTGATTTCGTATCAGGTATTCCTCCTTTCTTGCGTGGCCCTTACAGCGCGATGTATCCTCTGCGTCCCTGGACAATCCGTCAGTATGCAGGATTCTCAACGGCAGCTGAATCAAACGCCTTCTATCGTCGTAACCTCGCTTCCGGTCAGAAGGGACTTTCAGTAGCATTTGACCTTCCTACTCACCGCGGATATGATGCCGATCATGAGCGTGTGGTTGGTGACGTCGGTAAAGCCGGTGTGTCAATATGCTCGCTTGAGGACATGAAGGTTCTTTTCGACGGTATTCCATTGAACAAGATGTCTGTATCGATGACCATGAATGGAGCAGTGCTTCCGGTTCTTGCGTTCTATATCAATGCAGGTCTTGAGCAGGGTGCAAAGCTCGATGAGATGGCAGGTACAATCCAGAATGACATCCTCAAAGAGTTCATGGTGCGTAACACCTATATCTATCCGCCGGCATTCTCGATGAAGATAATCGCTGACATCTTCGAATACACATCGAAGAATATGCCTAAGTTCAATTCAATCTCAATCTCCGGCTATCACATGCAGGAGGCAGGCGCAACCGCCGATATTGAGCTTGCATATACACTTGCCGATGGTCTTGAGTATCTTCGTGCCGGTGTGAACGCCGGTATGGATATCGACTCCTTCGCTCCGCGCTTGTCATTCTTCTGGGGTATCTCCATGAACTACTTTATGGAAATCGCCAAGATGCGTGCTGCACGTATGCTTTGGGCAAAGATTGTGAAGCAGTTCAATCCCAAGAATCCCAAATCACTCGCTCTCCGCACACACTGCCAGACATCAGGATGGTCTCTCACCGAGCAGGATCCTTTCAACAATGTCGGCCGTACTTGTGTAGAGGCTATGGGTGCTGTCCTTGGTCATACCCAGTCGCTTCATACAAACGCTCTTGACGAGGCTATCGCGCTTCCGACAGACTTCTCCGCACGTATCGCACGTAATACACAGATCTATATTCAGGATGAGACTTATGTAACAAAGCAGGTTGACCCATGGGGCGGTAGCTACTACGTTGAGTCTCTTACCAATGAGATCGCACATCGTGCGTGGGAGCATATCCAGGAGATTGAGAAGCTCGGAGGTATGGCAAAAGCAATCGAGACCGGTCTTCCAAAACTTAAGATTGAAGAGGCTGCAGCCCGCACACAGGCACATATCGACAAGGGCACACAGACTATTGTCGGTATCAACAAATTCCGTCTTGATCATGAGGATCCCATCGATATCCTTGAAGTTGACAACACTGAGGTTCGTAAAGAGCAGTGCGCGCGTCTTGAGGATCTGAAGAAGAATCGTGATGAGGCAGCTGTAAAAGAGGCTCTTGCCAAGATTACAGAGGCTGTGAAAGATCCTTCCAAGGGTAACCTTCTTGATCTTGCAGTCAAGGCAGCCGGACTCCGCGCTTCATTGGGTGAGATCTCTGATGCTTGCGAGGCAGTTGTAGGTCGTTACAAAGCTGTAATCAAAACTATTTCAGGCGTGTATTCAAATGAAGAAAAGGGTGATCCTGAGTTTGAGGAAGCCCGTAAGGCTGTAGCAGACTTCGCTGCCCGCGAAGGTCGTCAGCCCCGTATCATGATAGCCAAGATGGGTCAGGACGGTCATGACCGTGGTGCAAAAGTTGTTGCTACCGGTTATGCAGACTGCGGATTCGATGTCGATATGGGACCATTGTTCCAGACACCGGCAGAGGCAGCCCGTCAGGCAGTTGAGAATGACGTTCATATTCTTGGAGTTTCTTCTCTCGCGGCAGGTCACAAGACTTTGGTGCCGCAGGTTATCGAAGAACTTAAGAAACTCGGTCGTGAGGATATTATGGTAACTGCCGGTGGTGTAATCCCCGCGCAGGACTATGACTTCCTTTACAAAGCCGGAGTCGCCGCTATCTTTGGTCCCGGTACACGCATTCCGAAGAGCGCAATTGAAATGATACGTCTTCTGAATGAAGATCGTGCCGAATAAACCATATTCAAATACACTTTAAGGGAGCGGCGGCATTTTGCCACCGCTCCCTCAATCATCTGATTACCCTAATTTTATGGACGAAGACAATCTTTATTCTCTCGATGATGAAAAATTGACATATCAAGGTGATGGCACTGAATTGCAGGAGGAATATGTAATTCCATCGGAAGACTCTGCAGATGGAGAATATGTATTGGAGGATGAAGAAGATGATGACCCGATAGCATGGCAAGGAGAACAATCGCGAAAATCATCTAATCCATCGGTGGCTGGTCTGCTTTTTAAGGTCCTGGCCAATCCGGTAGATGGTTGGAAACAGGTAAAGAGATGTAAATACTCAGTTGAAAAGATTGCTTCCGGATGTTTCTATCCTTTGCTTATAATTGCATCGCTTTCCGAGTTTATGGCTTTAATCCATGAGACGGATTCTAACTTCGTGGATCTGTTGGCACCGGCAGTGATAACGTTCATAACATTCTTTTTCGGTTATTTTACAGTGTTGCTTTTCGGCGGTATGATTCTTCCAAAGGAAGCAAGGCATGTGATGCACACATATTTCGGTAAAGAATACGCCATGCTGAATATGTCGACATTGACATTATTTTATATAATCTTCAGATTATTTCCGATGGCAGGCCCTATTTTAGCTTTTTTGCCGTTATGGACAATATATATAGCATGTAAAGGCGTTAAATTATTCAGAGTGCAGAAAGATAAGGAAGCTGCGACAAGTGGAATACTCTCATTCCTTATAATCGGTGGACCGATTTTTTGGAATTGGGTGTTTTCTGATTTATTAGAAGTAATTTGAAATGAAAGCTGATCAGGTAAATATAAAGAATAAACGTGCCAGATTCGATTATGAGATTTCTGACACTTACATAGCAGGGATTGTACTTACCGGAACTGAAATCAAATCAATCCGTGATGGCAAAGCGTCTCTGACAGATACATATTGTGTAGTTGAAAGAGGAGAAGTATGGGTTAAAGGTATGAATATATCGGAATATTTCTACGGCTCGTATAATAATCACGTTGCAAGGCGTGACAGAAAACTTCTCCTGAATAAGAAAGAGATTGCGAAAATTGCCAAATCGGCGGAGGATGCCGGTTTTACAATAGTGCCGATGCGCGTTTTTATAAATGAGCGTGGTCTTGCCAAGATGCAGATCGGAATAGGACGCGGTAAGAAGCAATATGACAAGCGTCAGTCAATACGCGAACGAGAGGATAAGCGAAACATTGACAGAATGTTTAAAAAGTAAGGTAGAGCAATGAGATGTCTTGAGCTATTGTCACCGGCGGCAGATAAACAGGTTGCCATTGAAGCCATACTTCATGGAGCCGATGCTGTATATATGGGAGCATCAAGCCATGGCGCACGAAAAAGCGCGGCAAATACAGTGGATGATATTGCGGAAGTAGTTGCTTTCGCTCATCAATATCGTGCCAAGGTGTATATTACTGTCAACACTTTGGTCTATGATAATGAGATTTCAAAAGTGGAATCTCTTATCAGAGATCTTTACCGGTGTGGGGTGGATGCGATAATCGTTCAGGACATGGGTATATTGCGGATGGATATTCCACCTATAGAACTTCATGCGAGTACACAATGTGATACCAGGGATATTCAGAAAGCTAAGTTTTTGGAAGAAAGCGGATTTTCTCAAATAGTGCTTGCGCGGGAATTATCAATATCTGAAATCTCAGAGATATGTAAGAATGTAGATGTCCCGGTTGAATGTTTTGTTCATGGAGCATTGTGCGTCAGCTATTCCGGGAAATGCAGAGCAAGCCAGGTAAAGACACGACGAAGCGCCAACCGCGGCGAGTGCTCACAAATGTGCAGACTTTCATATGACCTGATGGATTCAGATGGAAAAGTATTGTTGAAGGATAAATATCTGTTGTCTCTCAGAGATTTCAACGCATCATCTAATATGGTGGATCTTGTCGAGGCTGGTGTTTCATCGTTTAAGATAGAGGGACGTTTAAAAGATGCATCATATGTAAAAAATATAACTGCATACTACCGCAATATTCTTGATAGTATCATATCATCTAATCCTGATAAGTATTGCCGATCATCTTTGGGAGTAAGCGAGATCACGTTTGAGCCGGATCCTGAAAAAAGTTTTAACAGAGGGTTCACGACTTATTTTCAGGAAGGCAGGCAAAATCAAAGGATCGCTTCAATGCTGACCCCCAAATCAATGGGTGAAAAAATAACGGACATATCCTCGCTTAATAACGGTGACGGCATAAGCTTTATGAATGCTCACGGCGAATACGAAGGTGTTCGGGTAAACAAGATTGAGAAAGGGAGGATTGTTGGAGCTAAACCTTTCTTTCTACCCCCCGGTGCAGAAATTCGGCGAACTTTTGACATAGCGTGGCAGACCGCTTTGGCAAAACCTACCGCGAAACGTTCGGTCAGTGTGGACATTGAGATTGATGAAACAGGTATCTCCGCCTCTGATGAAAGGGGAGTAAAGGTAAGATTACCTCTCGATGTTGATAAGTCAGTGGCTCAGAAAAGGATGGAACCCGAGAAAATTCTTGGGAAATTAGGAAATACAATATATCGCCTGAGAAATTTTAATAACAATTTATCGGACAGTACTTTTATTCCGGCATCTCAGCTAAATGCGCTTAAACGGAGATTGATAGAGGCATTGGATGCTGCGAATATTGCAACTTATCCGTTTAGTTATCGTCGCAAAGAAAATTTAGAGGCAAAATATATCTCAGATGTTCTTGGTACGGAAGAAAATGTGGCTAATAAGTTTGCTGAAAAATTTTATTCAGATCATGGGTCTTCCACTGACATGATGGCTATAGAAGTCAGCGGATTGCCCAAAGAGGATACCGTAGTGATGACTACCCGTTACTGCCTGCGAAGGGAACTGGGTATATGTAAAAAAAATAAGAATGGCTCGGATGCATATAAAAATGCCCGGGAACCATTCTATATAAAATCAGGACGGAATCGATTCCGTCTTCAGTTTGATTGCAATTCCTGCGAGATGAGAGTTGTAGCTGAATCACCCTCTTCGACAGGCGGGTGAGCGAAGGCATAAAGAAGAGAGTCTCTAATTGTCACGAACCGGTTTGAAAGGTTTGTAAGTGTGTCGTTTTCCCCTTCAGACATCTCATAATCAGCGCCTGCAGAGTAAGAATAATTCAGTTTTGTAAGTATGTTGTCATAACGCTCACATATACCGAGCAGGGTAGTGCTGTCTGTGGCTTTGGAAATACTGTCAACGTACAGGTTGGCAAGATTCAGACTTTCCGTATATAGTTCTCTGGCCTCCACGCGTAATGAATTGTTTTTCTTTTTTACGCATGATGACATACATAATGTCGCAACAAACAACACGACAACGTAATACAATAATCTCATTTCAACTTATCTTTTAAGAATTGACCTGTATATGATTCTTTGACTTCAGCAACCTGTTCCGGGGTGCCTTCCGCAACTATATATCCACCGGCATCTCCACCTTCTGGACCTATGTCTATAAGCCAGTCCGCACTCTTTATGACGTCCATATTATGCTCAATTATAAGCACAGTGTTACCCTTCTCAACGAGTCTGTTGAGGGATTTGAGTAATGTGGAAATATCGTGGAAATGAAGACCGGTAGTTGGTTCATCAAATATGAATAACGTATGGTCATTCTTTTCGAGCGACATGAAATATGCAAGTTTCACTCTCTGGTTCTCACCTCCGGAAAGAGTTGATGATGATTGACCTAACTTGATATATCCGAGACCGACATCCTGCAACGGCTTAAGCTTCTTAACTATACGTTTCTCTTGAGCACCGTTTGATTCAGACAGGAATTCAATAGCTTGATTGACAGTCATCTCTAGGAAGTCATAAATATTCTTGCCTCGATATTCCACATCAAGCACCTCTTGTTTGAATCTTTTTCCATGGCATACCTCACAAGGCACCTCTATGTCTGCCATAAACTGCATCGGGATTGTGATAACACCTTCACCCTTGCATTCCTCGCAACGTCCACCTTCAGTGTTAAAGGAGAAATAAGCAGGGGAGAACCCCATCTGTTTGGAAAGCTGTTGTTCAGCAAATAGTTTCCTTATCTCATCATATGCTTTCAAATATGTGGCGGGGTTACTTCTGGAGGATGTTCCTATTGGATTCTGGTCAACGAATTCCACTGATTTGACAGTGCGAATATCGCCAGACAACGCGCGATGAGTGCCGGGAATGTCGCCTGTTTCACCGAGAGCCCTAACTACTGCTTTGTATAATATCTCGCGCACGAGTGTTGATTTTCCGCTTCCGCTCACACCTGATACCACTGTCATGATTCCAAGTGGAAACCTGACATTTATATTCTTAAGATTGTTTTCAGCAGCTCCTTCAACCTCGATAAATTGTTTCCATGGACGCCTGAGTTTCGGGACATCTATTGTTCTGTCTCCACGCAGATAATCCACGGTATATGATCCGTTGGCATCACCACCTTTAAGAATCTCGGGAAGATTTCCTTCAAACACAATCTTACCGCCGAGCCTTCCGGCATCAGGACCGATATCCACTATTTCATCTGCAGCCAGCATTATCTCCTCATCGTGCTCGACGACAACAACAGTGTTTCCAATTTGCTGCAGATTGCGCAATACGCGAATAAGCCTGTCAGTGTCGCGTGAATGTAACCCAATGCTTGGTTCATCAAGAATGTATAATGAACCCACGAGAGAACTGCCTAAAGATGTGGCGAGATTGATGCGTTGACTCTCTCCTCCGGATAGAGTTGACGACAATCTATCAAGCGTAAGATAACCGAGACCTACGTCATTCAGGAACCCGAGACGTTGGTTGATCTCCACAAGAAGTCTTGCGGCTATTCGGCTGTCAGTTTCATTCAGTTTAATATTCTTGAAAAACTCTGTAAGCTCTGATACCGGTATCTTTACCAGCTCAGAAATCGTTTTGCCAGCCACTTTTACATAATCGGCATCTTTCCTGAGTCTTGATCCATGACATTCAGGACAAGTGCTTTTCCCTCTGTAGCGAGCCTTGAGAACGCGATATTGAATTTTATCCTGTCGTGAATCAATCCATTTAAAGAAGCCGTCTATTCCCTCCCAGTGACTATTGCCATGCCAGAGGAAATCTTTCTGACTTTCAGTCAGATCCATGTACGGGGTATGAATCGGGAAATTAAAATGAGGTGCAAGATGGATAAGTCTTGTTTTCCACTCATTCATCTTATCTCCGTTCCAACATTTCACCGCGTTTTGATATATTGAAAGAGTTTTATTAGGTATCACAAGATCTTCACTGATACCCAAAACTTTCCCGAAACCTTCGCATACAGGACAAGCTCCATATGGATTGTTAAAATTAAACATCAGGTCGCTTGGTTCCCGGAATTCCATTCCATCAGCAATGAATCTTTTTGAGAACATGTGTTCATGAACGCCATCAGCCCCCCATATTTTGATTATACACTCGTCATGACCCTCATAATACGCAGTCTCAACAGAGTCGGTGAGTCGCGATATCTCGTCTTTGCTGTCGGATACAGAAAGCCGGTCAATCAGAAGACGGTATCCTTCGGATGATTCAGGAGTGCCGTCATTTCTCAAATCGGCTATGGAGATAAAAGTCCCATCCTTTTCAAGACGTGAATATCCCTCCTTGAGATAAATCTCAAGTTGTTGGTCGAAAGTCCTGTTTTCTGGAACCTTGATATCAATCAGAACCGCCATCCTCGTTCCAATAGGGTAGGAAAGGGCTGTCTTGACCATATCTTCAATTCCATGCTTTCTAACCTCAAGACCGCTTACAGGGGAGAATGTGTGGCCGACTCGAGCGAAGAGCATTCGGAGATAATCGTATATCTCAGTAGCAGTGCCGACGGTGCTCCTTGGGTTACGGGTATTTACCTTCTGTTCGATGGCAATAGCAGGAGGCAAACCTTTTATATAGTCGCATTCCGGTTTTGACATTCTTCCAAGGAATTGTCTTGCATATGCTGACAGACTTTCAACGTATCGGCGTTGTCCTTCCGCATATAACGTGTCGAACGCCAGCGAAGATTTGCCGCTGCCGCTGACTCCAGTCACAACAATAAACTTATTAAGAGGCAGGTTTATATCAATATTTTTAAGATTATTGACTCTTGCGCCCTTTATGCTGATGTATTTGTTTTCCATTTAATGATGAATTGTACGTGTCACGCAAATGAGTTCTATATAAAGTCTCATTGTCTGATAAACGCTTGCATTCTGTTTTATGTACATCTAATCTCAAATTTTGTTCCAAGAATTATGATTATTTACTAATTTTGCAAAAGTTCTACCAATCTTGCTAAGAAATCATGACTCAGGACAAATTTGAAGAGGAATATAAAAAGTTACTGCTGCCGCTTGGAATGTTTGCGTTGAGAATCATCGGAGATGTCGATGACTCCAATGATGTTGTGCAGTCTGTTTTCCTTAAAACCTGGAATAAAATAACCGAAGGTGATTGTCCCGAGAATCTGAAGACGTACCTATACACCGCAGTGAGAAATGCCTCGTTAAAATTCATTGAAACTAAAGCTCGACATGAAGTTGAGACAGTTGAATCATATCCTGAGGTAACAGATGAGTCAATCGATACTTCTGAAAGGGATGCAAGATTATGGAGAGCTATAGAATCTCTGCCGGAACGGTGTCGAGAAATTTTTCTGATGTGCAAGCGTGACGGACTATCTTACAGACAAGTGGCGGAGGAATTGTCAATTACTGAAAAAACGGTTGAGAATCAAATGTCTAAGGCTCTGAAATCATTAAGGGCTGCTTATGGTATCAAATCAGGATCAAGGAATATTCCTATATTTTTCCTCCAGTTTCTGTAAAATATTTTAATTATCCGTAGGGGAAATGTAACATCATCGGGTCTTATGAATAAAAATGTTTGATTAATATGCTCGATGATAAAAAATTTGAAGAAGAGTGCAGGTTTGTAGTTGCGCATTTCAAGGAGGGGGCATTCCGAACGAAGGAATTATTTGAATCCAAAGTAGCGTTCCGGAATCGCAGGAAAATTGCTATCCGATGGGGGGCGGCTTCGCTCATTGCGGTAACCCTGTCAGCAACTGCCATTATTACATACAAAATCAGGTCTGTAGAGCCGGATGAGGTCACAACCGAGCAATGTATAGTCGATAAGGCAGATAATTCCAAAGCTATGGAGATTATTCGTCTTGAGTTTAATGATGCAAAGTTGTCTGATGTCATAAAGGCAGTGGAAGAGGCATATGGTGTGAAACTGACAAATGTTCCGGATGAAGAAATATACCTCACTCTCAGTTATGAAGGTAATGCTCAGGATTTCATTGATACGGTCAATGAATTGTTAAATACGGAAATAGAGATAGAACGATGAAAAGATTTGTGATATTTTTTATAGCCGTGTTGGCAGCCGTTGTATTTGCTAATGCCCAGAAAATAACTGTTAATTACACCAATGCACCGGCAACACAGGTATTTAGCGATGTTATGCGTCAGAGTGGTAAGAATTTTATATATTCCTCTGATGTGCTAAAGGATCTACGCGTAAGTGTCAATGTGAGTAACCAATCGTTGAAAAAAATTTTGGGTGCAATGTTCCGCAATACTGATATCTCATACAAGGTTAGAGGAAACAATATTTTGCTTAAGCGTAAAAAGAAAGTTAAAAGAGATAAGATTGTTGCAAGACAGATGAATAACCCGCGCATCCCGGATACAGATAGTATAAAAGTCGGAATATTAAGGGATGTCATAGTCACAGGAAGTAAGAATCAGACATTGTCGATGCAGTCGTCACATATCGGCGCGCTCAACATATCAAGGGATATAATAGCAAAGACTCCGGCATTGTTGGGAGAGTCGGATATTATCAAGACTCTTCAGCTTGAACCGGGTGTGTCCGCAGGAATAGAGGGTTTTGCCGGAATGTATGTTCATGGTGGGAATGTCGATGAGAATCTTTATATGCTTGATAATATACCTCTGCATCAGGTCAACCATTTCGGAGGATTGTTTTCAGCTTTTAATACAGAGGCAATAAGTAATGTTGATTTCTATAAATCTACGTTCCCTTCAAAATTTGATGGAAGAATGTCATCATTCATGGATGTTTATTCGCGGGATGGATCACAGAAGAAACTACATGGATCCATACGCCTTGGTCTGACATCCGGTGCAGCACATCTGGAGGGACCGATATGGAAGGACAGGACTACATTCTCAGTTGCTGTGAGACGCTCCTGGTTTGATGTGCTCACACTTCCGATATGCGCTATCCGCAATGCAACAGGCTACGAAGGAGATGACGACATATCTTTCGGCTATGCATTCACGGATATCAATGCCAAGATAGCTCATAAATTTTCAGACCGCAGCAAAATCTACGCAATGGCATATTATGGAGAAGATTACCTAAGAGGTGTTTATCATACACCGGAGAGTGTTATCGAAGGGTATTACGATAAAAACATCACTAAACTGCGCTGGGGCAATATCCTTGCATCTGCCGGATGGATTTATGATTACACTCCGAATCTATGGGGTAAATTGTGTGCGGCATATACAAGATACAGTTCTACTATGAGCACTCATGACGAAAGTGCCAACCTTGATGAAGGAAACAAGATAGGATTGACGGCAAGCGATATGAAATCTGATAATAACATTTCCGACTGGATTCTGAAGGGTGATTTTGAATGGAGAACATCAGATGCAAATAAAATTAACTTTGGAACATCTTTCACCTTTCATAACTTCTTGCCTTCAAGAACCCGCAGGATGCTGACAGCCGAGGGTGTTGCAACTGAAATCAATGATGACAACCCGGATTACAAAGCTCGTGAGTTCAACATATACGCAGAAGATAATCTTTCAGTCGGTAATATGCTCAACGTCAACTTCGGTTTACATTACAGCATATTCAATATAACAGGAAAGAGCATGAGCGTTCTGTCTCCGCGATTGGCATTCAATATAACGCCTGTGGACAATATCGCCATAAAAGGCGGATATTCAAGAACGGTGCAGTATGTTCATCAGTTATCTCAGAGTTCAATATCTTTACCAACTGACCAATGGGTTCCGATTATTAATGGACAGAAACCACAGACAGCCGATAAGATTGCATTAGGCGTGTATTGGAAACCGATGAATCTTTTCACAGTTTCAGTTGAGGGGTATATGAAATGGATGCGTAATCTTATAGATTACAGGGATGAATATTATCTCGTTCCTCCGGAATATCAGTGGGATACCAAATTAACATCCGGAAAAGGAACATCCAAAGGGATTGATTTTAAAGTATCCAAGGAGTTTGGCAAATTTTCAGGGCATATCGCGTATTCGCTTCTATGGGCTGACAGGCAATTTGCAGAGCGCAATGGCGGCAAGAAATATCCGGCACGTTTTGACAACAGGCATAAGATAAATGTAATGATTAACTGGAAGATTAATGACAAATGGGAACTCGGAGCTTCGTGGACAGGAAT
Organism: uncultured Muribaculaceae bacterium; assembly: GCA_910578075.1. Classification (GTDB taxonomy): domain Bacteria; phylum Bacteroidota; class Bacteroidia; order Bacteroidales; family Muribaculaceae; genus Lepagella. The sequence continues at coordinate 48,372 of CAJTPK010000001.1, forward strand.
GAGCGGGAACCGAATCACACTCCCTACCCAATGCTGGAGTGACCCCAATCTCGCCCCTTGGCATTATGATATGATGCTTAAAACAGATATAAACAACTACCGATTACCTTTCTACCATCGTCTTGACCTTAGCTTTACAAGGTATACAAAGCATGGCTTCTGGACTTTCGGACTCTATAATGCATATTGTAATATGAATGTTATTGCTGTGCGGCTTGATTATTCAGATAAAGATTATATGTATTACGACGGTTCGTATAGTAACGGAAATGTATCATATACTTATTCAAGTAAACCGGTTTTCCAGAAAATAAGATTATTACCAACAATCCCATCAATTTCGTACACATGGCTTTTTTAAACAGAATAATTTATATAGTGTTATCTCTGACACTGTTCACATCATGCTACAGTGACTTTGAACCTGATATTGAAAGTGATCCAGTAGTCTGTATCAATGCCCTTGCCAAGACAGGAGAACCACTGCGTATCTCTGTGACGCGCACATGGCGCTGGTCGGAAGGGAATCCAGACAGAGACATTGATATCGTCTTGAAAGATGCGATTGTATCTCTTTATGTAAATGGGGAATTGGTAGAGACTCCGCATTTTTCCATTTGGGAAGCAAATGATCCTGCAAGACCGTGGTTAAAGAATGAGAATGGTTATAAATGCTCATATATTCCCAGTCCCGGGGATTTGATTAAAATTACTGCGCACAGTCCGAAATATGGTGATGCTGAAGGGGAGGTGAGAGTACCCATACCGGTTGATATTGACAAAACTGATATGAATGTAATGAATGTAAAGGCCAATCAGATCGGAGATAAATTCTTGTACACAGGAGATGCATTACTTGAATTATGGTTTACGGATCCAGCAGAAATGGATAATTACTATATGTTCGGTGATAAACGTAATTATGACTACGGGAATAACATGATTTCCAATGCTTATATTGAGTATGATTCAGAACCTTTATTCACAGAGCATGTCTCTCCAATTGAATCCATTGTATCAGAAACATCAGGATATACGATTTTCACAGACAGACTGATTGCGGGGAAAAGTTATCCACTTCATATCAGGGTGAGCAATATACAGTATGAAGTCGCTTCAATGGATAATTTTGATTCGAACAAATCCAGCATTCTACTTACACTGAATGCTATTTCAGAAAGTTACTATAAGCATGTATTGTCAGTCTGGGTCAGCAATGATGGTATATCAGGAATATTAGGCGGTATAGGTCTTGGCGACCCCACATGGGAATGCAGCAACGTATCGACAGGTGCCGGAGTAATTGCCGCGATAGCACCCTCTACAGTTGAAATCCCCATTGCAATGTTTTTTCAAGATAAATAATCAACTCAATACACAACTCTAATTTGATAGGTCAGGGCGTGGTCTTCGGTTTTCGGAGCCACGCCCTGATTGTGAAATGTTGAGTGTATATCAAGCTTGACTTATATCAGTTCATCCGGATATGGGATTTGCTTGCCATTGTTACGCAAACTTGGCATAGGAGAGTTCCATTTACGCAGTTTGTCGCTGAGTATTGTTGCCATCTCCTTAAGTTTTTTCTTGTTGGAGGATGCAACATCATTTCGTTCGCTGATGTCCTTCTTAAGATTATATAATTCGAGTTTCTGGGTCCTATGACGATATACAATTTTCCAATCCCCTTTCCTCATGGATGTCATATAGTCTATATCTTCCAAAGGATAAGGTTTCCACTGATGCGGGAAATGAAATACAAGTTCTCTGTCAGGGTCAATATCTGAAGAGCCATCCGTTATGAGATTTACAAGACTCAGACCGTCGACATCCTGAATCGTTTTATAATCTTTGATTCCTGCCATATCAAGAATGGTAGGGTAGAGGTCTTCAGCGATTACCGGGGTATTGACTCGTGCACCGGCAGAAGTCTTGCCTGGCCAGTATACCATCATCGGCACCTTGATGCCACCCTCGTAGCAGGATGCCTTGCCCTCTCTCAGCGGCTCGTTCTGGGTATGAAGTATTCCGCCTTTAGATTTATTCTCGGAGTTACCACCATTATCAGCTAAAAATATAATTATCGTATTATCCGCGATACCTTTTTTATCAAGGAAATTCATGATGTCGCCAAGGCTTTTGTCGACTCCTTCTACCAATGAAGCGTAATTTGCCTGTCCATTATCAAGTCCGGCGTCAAGATATCTTTGCACAAAACGTGGGTCAGGTGTGATAGGCGTATGAACTCCATGATGCGCCATGTAGAGATAGAACGGCAGATTATTTTTGATCGGGTAATCGAGGGTTTTCAATGCTTCCAATGTCAGAGCTTCTGTGAGATGGGTATTGGTGCCGTAATACTCCGTAAGATTCATTGTAGAGAATGTAGACCATTTATCTTTTGTATTACCGTAGTTCTCCTCTCCATAATAGCTTTGTGGCTTTCCTGCTACCTGACCGGCTACATTGACACAGAATCCGAGATTATATGGACTTGCCGCGGGAGTTCCAGCAGCCGCCCAATGCCCCTTGCCTACGTGAATTGTATAATAACCATCGTCTTTTAATAATTGGGTCATAGGGGTTACCTGTACTGTATGCGGAACTCCAGCCGATGGAGATATACCGTTCCAATTCCAATCGGGATGAATGAGCACATCATCCTTCAGGGCATCCGGTTCATGGGATGCATCGCTTGGTACACCGGGAACTGCAGTAGTGAAGTCTGTTATTCCGGAGTGCGCAGCATTCATTCCTGACATCAGGGAAGTGCGAGTGGGGGATGATACGGGACATGCGTATGCGTTGCATAGGATTGTTCCTTTCTCAGCAAGCTTCTGCATGTTGGGGGTATGGTAACGGTGGTTTAACGGATACATCCTATCGCCGTATTGAACGGATGAATCAAGCCAACCCATATCATCGACGAGAAAAAAGATGATATTCGGTTTCTGTTGTTGAGCTAACGCAGCTGCCGGCAATAACATTGCCGCCCCTGATAGAGTTTTTGTCAGATAGTTCATGGAATAATAGTATTATGTTGTTGCGACTGCAAATATAAATAAAAAAAACGAATGACTAAAATGTCATTCGTTTTTTTAGTGTCCAGGATGAGACTCGAACTCACACGACCAAACGGTCACTACCCCCTCAAAGTAGCGCGTCTACCAATTCCGCCACCTAGACAAAGATAAAATTTTTCCGTTAAAAAAATCCCAAACAACCTAATCGATTATCTGAGATTTAAAGAAGTGTCCAGGATGAGACTCGAACTCACACGACCAAACGGTCACTACCCCCTCAAAGTAGCGCGTCTACCAATTCCGCCACCTAGACAAATGTTTGTGTTCGGTTGGAGCGAAAAACGGGACTCGAACCCGCGACCCCGACCTTGGCAAGGTCGTGC
>CAJTPK010000001.1:51866-242167 GCA_910578075.1 uncultured Muribaculaceae bacterium
CGCGACCCCGACCTTGGCAAGGTCGTGCTCTACCAACTGAGCTATTTTCGCGTTTTTGCCTTTTCAACTCGTTTCAAACGTTGTTTTTCCGAATTGCGATGCAAAGTTACAACTATTTTTGGAACTGTGCAAATTTTTCAGCAAAAAAATTATCTTTTATTTTCCCAGATCCAACCCTCTTTGTAGGCGGATTTGAATGATCCTGAGTTTAACTCTGTGATTAGTTCAGACTTATCGTCAGATGTCATTGCTGCCACTCTGAATAATGTTTTTGATGGGATACATATCAATTCGTAGCTATCGTTATTTTCAAACGATGAAATGAATTTCAAAGCCTCCGCTTCGCTTTTGAAAGTTCCGACTATAAGGCTGAATTTTTTTTCAGCAACTACAGGATTTTTTTCTTTCTCTATAGTATCGGAATCTCCGGTGGGGAGCGTCGGCAATGTAAGGATCGGTTGGAAATCACGTACCGGCAATACAGATGCCTTGTCTTCCACATTTCTGTCTGATGCGGGAATTACAACTGACAATGCCATTAATAGTATTACCATAAATGAAGCCGCTATTTTTGTCGCAGTTTTATTTATAGGTATGTAGTAATTCTTTCTGGTATTGAAACGCCCATTGGAATCTCGAAGATCCGAGATATTTTTTACCGAAGAATTATTTTCTTCATTATCTTTATTTGCGGAGACAGGGATGTAGCCCATGTCGGACGCGATTCTGGAGACTGATGCAAATGGAGTGAACCGGATTGTGTTATCATCACCTTTGGCGATGGTGCCCAACTTACCGATTGTCACTTCTCCATCTTCATCAAGCATTCCGGCAAATTCTTTCAAATCTGAATCGAGAAGTATTCTTGCCTCATTGAATGGCAATGAATATTTTCGAGCGTAAGAATTTGTAAGAAGTCCGTCATCCTGAATAATAACACTGTTAAATCTTACTTCCCGAGCCATTGGATACCACTTACCGGATGCGGCATCAAACCGCGCAGGTATGCGCACATTGATGAATGCACCGAAACCGGGCAGGATTACGCAATCATGCCGCAGCAAAAGGTATTCAATATGTAAAGCCAAGTGCTCCAATGGGTCAGTTCGATTAACGGGTAATTACTATAATGGATAACAAAGAGGAGACAAGCTCCTCTTCTGCAAAGTTAATAAAAAAGCCGCAATTTTCAGGTATCCCTGCTACATTTTATTTCTTAAAATTGGGGAAGAATTTCTCGACAAGATGTGAGTCAGCACCATAATCAATCGCAATTTTTTTATCAATTTCAGCTGCCTCATTCTCGTAATTTTTTTTATGGATGACGCCTCTCATCAGGTATAGATTACCGCTGCGAGGGTAACGCTTGAGTGCAGTGAGAAGATACTCCTTAGCCTTAGGGAGCCATCCGGATTCAATATTGACCATAACCAAGCATAGCCATGTTTCTTCATCCTGCTCAAGTTCAAGAGATTTCAAAAAATATTCGGAAGATTCCTTGCCGTTACCTTTTATAGCCTCGATTTTACCCAATCCCGAATAGGCTGATGCATTCTTAGGATAAATATCTTTTAGTCTGATGAAATCTTTCTCAGCTTCGTCATATCTGCCTTTGCCAAGTTCTATCACCCCTCGTATCTGTAATGGCCACTCCTGGATTGAATCTTTCTTCAGAGATTCGTTTATATCGTCAAGAGCTGCATCCATATTTCCCATCTGCATATAGGTGTATGCCCGGTTATTAAGAACTTTCACATTTGCGGGTGATCCTGCCAATGCAATCTCAAAAGCCTCAAGTGCTCCATCGTAGTTTTCCTGTCTGGTACGAATATCGCCGAGATTGGACCACAAAAGATAATTCAATTTATTGGCAGGCATTGTTTTTAATGCGGCGATAGTCATTATTTCCGCTGCTTCCCAGTTTTCAATTCTTATATAGTTGTCAGCAGAATCAACATATTGCATATATGTTTGCGCCATTCCGGGAAGAATGGCGCAAAACATGATCATAAAAGTTATAAGACCGGTTCTAATTGAAAGGTTCTTCATTTCTCTTCTTCGTAAAATCTCTTTTTACCACCGTCAAGGAAATTGATGTATCCGGGAACATCTTCCTTATATACGAATGCCGGAGCGAGCGGTTTTGCATCTTTGTCAACTATCACATGATATGGCTGTGCGTTTGCTCCGAATTTGGTTCTCTGAAGGTAACTCCATTTATCTCCGTAGGTGCGAAGTGTTCGCTCCTTACCATCCTTCTCATTTATAACTACCGGTGATGGCAACGGCGTCTTGTCATCAACCATAAGAGTCACGAGGATATAATCATTGTCAATCTTTGATTTTACAGTTGGATCTGTCCAGACGGCAGCCTCCATTTTCCGGCAATTTACACAGCCGTAACCTGAGAAATCAAGAAGAACTGGTTTATTCAGTTTTTCCGACAATCTCATTCCTTCCTCAAAATCATCCACCTGTGCATGGACACTCCCTTCATACAAATTGAAATCCTGAGTCGATACCGGTGGTGCGAAAGCGCTGATGCTTTTCAAAGGAGCTCCCCATAGGCCGGGAAGCATATATACGGCAAAAGATAATGAGACACAGGCAAGCATAAAGCGTGTCACACCGATTCTTTCAACTTTTGAATCGTGCGGGAATGTTATTTTACCAAGAAGGTAAACACCAAGCAGGGCGAAAATAACAATCCAGAGTGAAACGAACACCTCTCTATCGAGAATCCTCCATCCATATGCAAGGTCAGCGACAGACAGGAATTTCAGAGCAAGTGCAAGCTCAAGGAAGCCGAGTACAACTTTCACAGTATTCATCCAACCTCCGCTCTTTGGCATTGATTTCAGCATTGTCGGGAACATTGCAAAAAGGGAGAATGGAAGAGCTAATGCAAGCGCAAAGCCGAACATGCCTATAGCCGGTGATACAAAATTAGATGTTGCAGCGGCTTCGACAAGAAGTGTGCCGATGATAGGCCCTGTGCATGAGAATGAAACAAGAGCAAGGGTAAATGCCATGAAGAATATGGACAGATATCCTGTGGTGCTGTCTACTTTTGAATCAATCTTGTTAGACCATGAAGACGGCAATGTCAATTCAAATCCACCCATGAATGAAATGGCAAATACCACAAGGAGGATAAAGAATGCAATATTGAAACCTGCACTTGTGGCAAGCTCGTTGAGCGCGGATGCTCCGAATATTATTGTGACAAGCAGACCGAGAAGCACATAAATCACAATAATTGATATGCCATAAGTAACTGCAGCTCCCAATGCTTTCCTTTTGGTCTTGTTTTGTTTAAGGAAGAAGCTTACGGTCATTGGAATGAGAGGCCACACACACGGTGTCACCAATGCTATCAATCCTCCTATGAAGCCGGCAATAAAAATATACCAAAGACTACGGCTCTGCTGCTCCGGAGCTTTGTCAAAAACTGCCATCTCAGCCTCAACATTATCCCACCAGTGGTCTGCTTTGACATTGGAATTGTTTGCTTCTGGAATCATGAAAGGTTCGGAAGCTTGGAGGGAATCTGTCATCTCCACCAATTCCTCAACTTTCTCATTGTCGCTTTCTTTTTCTTCAATTTCTTTTTTATCAGTCTTCTCTTCAGCTTTGGGAACAATGGCTTTACCTGTGAGCTTATGTGAGTCGCCCACCTGGACACATCCCTTGTCGTCACAGACCTGACCTTTAACCTCAGCTGCTACGGAGAAATTTTCGCTTTCAGGTGTAAGCTTTTGTAAAAATTTAACTGTTCCTGTATAGTAATGTTCATCTGATTCAAATATATCGTTATATGCCACGGTATATTTTGTGTCAGCAGTTACTGATCCTGATAATTTGCAACCTTTCAGATCAAAATAAAATTCCAAAGGCATTCCACCCTCAGGATTGTCAGCCGCATAAAGATGATAACCTCTGGCGATATTCGCGGTTATCTCAACAGCGGGATGTTCTGTCTTGTCACCGACAATATTGAAACTCCATGTAACCTGAGCTGTTGCCATGAAGTTGAATATCCCCGCAATAAGCAGGACGAGACACAATGTTTTTTTCATATTGTGATAAAATTTTATTCCTAATTATCTGCAAATTTAACGTATTATTGTCATTTCAGCAAATAAGTTATTGGATAACGATGTTAAATTCTATTATTGCACCGACTGTTCTACGTATCATCGAATGAAAAATGTATGTTCTAAACTGTTTTTTAGGTCAAATTGATGTTCTTAAACAGAAAATAATATTGCAAATTATATGAATTATATTTGTATATTTGCGCAGAGATAGATTGCACTCATATACTAACCATAAATCTGATTTACCTGAGGGTAAATTAATGCACATGAAAATCAAACATCTTTTACTCGGCGATGAGGCTTTTGCTTTGGGCTCAATCAATGCCGGACTCTCGGGGGCATATGCCTATCCGGGCACTCCATCCACAGAGATTATGGAGTATGTTCAGTCAAATCCCCTTGCCAAGGAGAGGGGGATACATTCACATTGGTCTTCAAATGAAAAAACGGCCATGGAGGAAGCTCTCGGCATGTCGTTCTGTGGGAAACGCTGTTTCACATCAATGAAGCATGTCGGGCTCAATGTCGCAGCAGATCCATTTGTCAATTCTGCCATGACAGGTGCTAACGGAGGTCTTATTGTGGTTGCCGCAGATGACCCCTCCATGCATTCGTCACAGAACGAGCAGGATTCGCGTTTTTATGCAGATTTCGCTATGATTCCTACACTTGAGCCATCCAATCAGCAGGAGGCATATGATATGGCTTCGTATGGCTTTGGGCTTTCTGAAAAATTCAGGATACCGGTATTGTATCGTCTTGTGACAAGATTGAGCCATTCAAGAGCTGTTGTTGAAGTGGATGACGTTCCTGCTGATGAAAATTCCAATTCATATCCCGTAAATCCCAAGCAATGGGTTCTTATGCCTGCAATGTCAAAAATAAGAAACCGTCAGCTTATAGCGGATTATGAGGATTTTGTCAAGAGCTCCGAACAGTCTCCTTTCAACCGTTATGAAGAGACTCCGAGACATGAGATGGGCATTATCGCAAGTGGAATAGCTTATAATTATCTCAAGGAGACATTTAATGGAGATGTGCCATTCCCGACTGTAAAGGTGAGTCAATATCCATTGCCTAAAAAACTGATCAAACAGTTATATGATTCCTGTGATTCAATCTTGGTTCTTGAGGAGGGTCAACCTTTCATAGAGTCTAAACTGAGAGGACTGCTTGATGTGGGTAAAAAGATATATGGCAAGTTATCGGGAGATGTAGTCAGAGATGGCGAACTAACACCGGACGAGGTCCGCTTGACCATGGCGAAAGTCGCACCCGGTATTTCCGGATTCAAGGCTGAGGAACCTAAAAAGGTTTCCGACATAGTAGTCGCAAGACCACCGGCTCTATGTCAGGGATGTGGGCACAGAGACGTATATGGAGCTTTGAACGAGGCTTTGGAGAGCTATGAGAATCCGAAAGTATTTGGCGATATTGGGTGTTATACTCTTGGTTTTCTTAAACCATTTAATGCGATTGACACTTGCGTTGATATGGGTGCATCCATAACAATGGCCAAAGGTGCTGCTGATGCCGGACAACACCCGGCAGTGGCTATCATTGGAGATTCTACGTTCACTCATAGTGGAATGACAGGTCTTCTTGATGCCATCAATGAGGATTCCAATATCACAGTTATAATTTCCGATAATCTTACCACGGGTATGACAGGTGGCCAGGATTCACAGGGCACAGGCAAGATTGAGGATATTTGTCTTGGACTCGGTGCAAAACCTGGACATGTGCGCACTATTGATTCATTGCCTAAGAATCATGATGAGATGGTAAGGCTCTTTAAGGAGGAGATAGATTATCCGGGGTTGTCAGTCATAGTATCTCGACGAGAATGCATCCAGACTGCAAGAAGACATGTGACTTCAAAAAAATAGACAAATATGAAAACAGATATAATATTGGCAGGTGTCGGAGGACAGGGAATCCTTACTATTGCCACCATACTCGGGGCGGCTGCCTTGAAAGAAAATTTATACTTAAAGCAGGCAGAGGTACACGGCATGAGCCAGCGTGGGGGAGATGTTCAGTCCAATCTGCGTATAAGTTCGTCACCAATACACTCAGACTTGATTCCATTGGGAGGCGCAGATCTTATAGTGTCGCTTGAACCGATGGAGGCTTTGAGATACGTTCCTTATCTTTCAGAGAACGGATGGGTAGTGACAAATACAAATCCATTTGTAAATATAGACAATTATCCTTCGCTCGAGACTGTGCAACAAGAGTTGGAAAGCTGTGGAAATGTTGTCGCTTTCAATATGGATGAAACTGCGAAAGAACTGATGTCTCCGAGAAGTTCCAATATGGTTCTTCTTGGAGCGGCATCTCCGTTCATCGATATAAAGGTTGAGGAGATTGAGCTCGCCATCACTAATCTATTCTCCAAGAAAGGCGAAAAAATAGTTAACAGCAATATCCAGGCTTTCAGAGCGGGTAGAGCACATACAGAAAACCTGATACATCCCTGACTATGTTTCCATTAAGCCAAGAATCGATGGCATCGGCCATCAAACGTCTCTCAATACTTGACTTATCGAGCGCTACAATACGCCAGATTTGCTCGCTCGCAAATGAACTTGAGAAAGAGGCTGAAGACCGTATGGTGCATCTTGAAATAGGTAATCCGGGTCTTGAAGCTGAAAACATTGGTGTTGAAGCGGAGATAAATGCCTTGCGTTCAGGAATCGCGAACAAATATCCCAATATAGCGGGTATTCCTCAGTTGAAAGTTGCAGCCAAGGATTTTGTAAAGGCCTTCATGAATATTGACATCCCTGAAAAGGGTGTTGTTCCGACAGTCGGCTCCATGCAGGCAAGCTTTACTCTTATGCTTCTGCTTGCGCAAAGAATTCCCGGTAAGGATACAATGCTATTCCTTAATCCTGGATTTCCGGCTCAAAGAAATCAGGCTAAGGTGCTTGGAATTAAGGAGGAAGCTTTCGATATATATTCCTATAGAGGTAAGGCGCTTGAGGCTAAACTTGAGAGTATTTTACAGAAAGGGAATGTTACGGGTATGATTTACAGCAATCCTAACAATCCTGCATGGACTAATCTCACCGAAGAGGAACTTGAGATCATAGGTAGACTCGCGACTAAATATGATGTCATTGTTCTTGAGGATCTTGCTTATTTCGGAATGGATTTCCGAAAAGATATCAGTGTGCCGGGAGTACCCCCATTTGTGCCCACTGTAGCTAACTATACTGACAATTATATTCTTATGTTGTCAGGGTCTAAAATATTCAGCTATGCGGGTCAGAGAATCGCAGTGGTGTGTATGAGCGACAGCGTTTACAACCGCCATTATGATTATCTTCAGGAGTTTTACGAAATGCCTGCATTCGGGGATGCTTACATATATGGAGTCCTCTACTGTTCATCCTCCGGCACAGCGCATTCCGCTCAATATGCACTGGCTGCAATGATGGAGTCTGCGGTAAAAGGGGAATTGAATTTTGTGGAGCATTGCAGCGAATATGCGCGTAAAGCTGCCAAGGCCAAAGAAATATTCTTACGTAATGGATTCCATATCGTTTATGAACTTGACGGGGAAGAGCCTATTGCTGATGGATTCTTCTTTACCGCGGGATATAAGGGTATGACTGCCGATGAGCTTCATAAAGAACTGTTGAGATACGGAGTTGCCTCGATCTCTCTATATTCGGCAGGCAGTTCAAGAGATGGAGTAAGAGTGTGTATCTCTATGATTCCAGATGAAGAGACATTCACGCGTCTTGATAATTTCCTTGCAAGATTCGATAAAGATCATTCAGATGAGTGCAATTGATAAAATAAAATATACTACGGCTGAAGAAGCTGTTAAACTGATTGAAAGTGGTGACCATGTATATATCCAGGGATCTACTTCTATTCCAGAGGTATTGGTGGAGGCAATGGCAAACCGTGGGCATGAACTTAAAGATGTTACAGTCTATTCCGCATTTGCTGTTGCAAGACGCCAATCTCCAATATGCCGTCCGGAACTGAGAGATGTATTCTTTGTAGATTCATTCTTTGTTTCCAACGCGTTCCGCGAATGGATAGCAATGGGATACGGATCTATGACACCGCGTTTTCTTGGGGAAGTGCCTGATTTATTTCGTGACGGGACGTGTAGAGTAGATGTCGCATTGATCAACTGCTCATTACCGAATGAAAATGGAGAGGTGAGTTTTGGAGTATCAGCAGATCTTGCTACAAGTGCTGTGGAATGCGCTGATAGGGTAATAGCTCAGATAAATCCGCATGTTCCTTTTACACCCGGTGATGCAGTCATACATCTTTCGCAATTATCGGCAGCCGTGGAAGTTGATGAACCATTGGTGGAAGTTCCAACAGCTGTGCCGACTGAGCAGGAAATCAAGATCGGAAATTATATCGCCGAGTTGATTCCTGATGGAGCCACATTGCAAATCGGTGTCGGAGGCATTCCGAACGCTGTCATACGTGCCCTTGAAGGACATCGCCATCTCGGGTTGCATACGGAGGCTATGACTGACGGCGTGCTTCCCCTCCTTGAAAAGGGTATTATCGATAATTCACTTAAAAAGGTAATGCCCGGTAAATCTGTAGCATCTCTTGCATTGGGTTCTAAAGAGCTCTATAAATTCCTTGATAAGAATGATGATGTTATTTTTAAGGATGTGGCCTGGACAAATAATCCTTATATCATAGCCCAGAATCCCAAGGTAATGTCTATCAATTCCTGTCTGGAAGTTGATCTGACCGGACAAGTATGTGCAGATTCGATAGGACGTAAGATTTTCTCCGGTGTAGGAGGTCAGCATGACTTTGTGTTTGGAAGTTCCAAAAGTGAGGGGGGATTATCATTCCTTGCTATGCTTGCCACAACGGCTAAGGGGATGAATAAAATAAAACCTGTTCTTACAGAGGGAGCAGGCGTAGTGACTACGAGATTCCAAACCAATTATATTGTCACGGAATATGGCGCTGTGAATTTACGTGGTAAAAATCTCGCAGAACGTGCCAAGCTTATGATTTCGATCGCTGCTCCTCAATTCAGAGAGGAACTTGAACGGGAAGCTCGCGACAGGTTCGGACATGCCTTTACAAGGATTTATTGAAATTTGTTTCATAAATTCTTACTATCATACCCTCATTCCATAATATTTTTGGGAATGAGGGTATTCTTTATATTCCGGTAGGTAAAACTAAATTCTTTTTATGACGTTAATAGATTGAAAGGAATTTTTCGCTAAATTTGCATAAATAATACTTGTTAAATGAAGCACAATCACGCCCATCAGATAAATCTTTCAGGTTTGCTGGATTTCCATGGTATTGAAGAGGCCAAGCAGATAAGACGCGCAGTAACAATAGGTTGCGTAGTAAATATTTTATTGCTCTGTATAAAACTTTTCTTTGGATATTTTGGTCATAGCGAGGCATTGACTGCAGATGGTTTTCATTCTCTCGGAGATGTGGGAACAGATCTGATAATGCTTACGTTTGTAGGATTTTCATTTAAAAAAGCATCAGACAGTTTCGCATATGGTTATGGGAAATTTGAGACATTTGCCTCTCTTGTAATTTCCGGAATCCTGATTTTCATTGCTATAATGGTTACTAAAGAAGCTATTGAATCAATCGATAGCTATATGAAAGGTGACATTCTTCCGCGACCTGATATCTGGACTGTTGTTGCAATAGTATTTGCAATAATATGCAAGGAGTTTCTTTTCAGATTTTATAGAAAAGTAGGGAAGAACACGAGATGTAATGCAATGGTCTCAAGCGCATGGCATCACCGAAGCGATGCTTTTGCTTCGGTCGCGACACTTGCCGGGGTCTCTTTCGCCCATTTTCTTGGAGAGGAGTGGAGAATCCTTGATCCTTGCACATCGCTTGTAATCGTAATTTTTATTATAATTCCTGCGATAAGGTTATTTTTACCTGCATTCAGAGAACTAATGGAAGGCTCAATACCATTACATGATCTTGAGATAGCAAAAAAAACAGTAGAGAATCAAAAGGATGTTGTTTCACTCATAACTCTCAAATCAAGAAAAAGCGGACCGTTTCTAATCTTTGATGCTACAATAGGTGTCGCTCCACATATAACAGTTGAGCAGGGATATAGAATAGCATCTGAGATTGAAAATGCCCTTAAAGTTAAATTTGGTAAGAATATAATGGTCAGTGTTATAACAAAACCATGTTAAATTAAATCTTTAATACTATGAAAACCGGATTCTTCATTCCATGCTACGTGGATGCGCTCGCTCCACAGGCTGCTGATTCGGCATTACGACTACTACAGCGATTTGTGCCGGATATCGAAGTCATAGAGAAAGCTACCTGTTGTGCTCTTCCTCTTGCCGACATGGGTTATCGCAAAAAAGCATGTGGTATTGAGACCGGGGTAAGTCAATATCTTGACAAATATGACAGGATAATAGTTCCCTCTGGAATCTGTACTGACCAGTTCCGAAATCTTTTTAATTCCGCCCCGGATTCGGATGAGGTCCGTCATGTGCGGGAGAGTGTTTTCGAGGTTGTGGAGTTTCTGCATGACATACTGAAAGTTGATTCGTTACCGTGGGCTCATTTCCCCCACCGGGTGGCTCTGCATAATGGTTGCCATGCATTGCGGGGACTTCATGAGGCAAAACCGACAGAACTTGTAATGCCGGATTATTCAAAGACTGCCAATCTTCTTAGTCTTGTTGATGGCATAGAGATAGGCTATGCCACACGACGGGATGAATGTTGCGGATTCGGAGGAACATTTGCCATATGGGATAAAGAGGTATCGGGCCAGATGGGTCTTGACAAGGTAATGGATTATTACAGAAATGGGTTACGTTATGTCACTTCGGCAGATTGCTCATGTCTGATTCATCAACAGACAGTGGCGAATAAATATAATATACCTTTGAAGGCTTATTATATAGCAGAAATTTTAAATGGAGATGCGATATGAAACAGGTGGATCAAGTAAAATTAGGGAATGAATTCCTGCGGGATGTTGACCATCGTGTTAGTCATGACCGATGTCTGTGGGAAGCAAGAATGCGACGAGACAAAACCGTGTCTGCCATTCCAGAATGGGAAGAGATGCGAGAATTGGCATCTAAGGTAAAGCAGCATACGTTATCTCACATAGATGAGTATCTCCGCATTTTTGAAGAGAATGCGAGGAAAAATGGAATTCATGTGCATAGAGCCTCTGATGCTGAAGAGCACAACAAAATAATGCTTTCGATTCTTAAAAAGAATAATGTCAAGGTAGTAACGAAGGGGAAATCAATGTTGCAGGATGAATGTGGCATGCGCGAATATCTTGAACATCACGGCATTGATATATTTGAGGCGGATCTTGGTGAAAGGATTCAGCAGCTTGATAACCAACGGCCTTCCCATATTGTTATGCCTGCCATTCATAAGTTGAGAAAGGATGTGGCGCAACTATTCGCTGAAAAGCTTGGCAGTGATCCGGAAGAAGATGATCCATACTATCTTAACAGCGTGATGAGAAATGACATGCGAAAGAACTATGTCAAGGTAGATGCCGGCATGACAGGAGTGAACTTCGCAATAGCGGAAACCGGAGGGATTGTTGTGTGCACAAACGAAGGTAACGCTGATATCAGTGCGAACGTTCCTCCGCTATATATTGCGAGCATGGGAATCGAAAAACTTATTCCCGGCAAGAAGGAACTTGCATTATTCATCAGGATGCTTTCAAGAAATGCACTTGGTTTTGACATCACGCAATATACATCCCACTTCCATGGCCCTCGAAAAGGACAGGAAATGCATGTTATAATAGTGGATAATGGAAGGATGAAGAGAATCAAGTCTCCGGATTACCATGAAGTTATGAAATGTATCAGATGTGGTGCATGTATGAATACATGTCCTGTATTCCGTAGAACTTCAGGATTGAGTTATGACGCTCCTTACATGGGTCCGATAGGGATTGTGCTTGAACCGAGTTACGACCTGTATAAATATGCGCAGCTTCCGTATTCTTGCACTCATTGCGGGTCTTGTGGTGCAATCTGTCCGGTCAAGGTGCCTTTGTCTGATTTAATTTTCTATTGGAGAGATAAAGTAGTCGAGAAAGGTTATGATCTTAAGACTCATCGTCTTGAGATGGATGTGGCGTCTCTTGTGCTCAAAAATTCCACTAATCTTGCTCTTGCTGAAAAAACAGGATTGTGGGCATTGAAACATCTACCCAAAACTCTGACTGAATCACGTCTGAATCCATGGGCTGACTTCCATTCCAATCCGGAGCCTCCCGCAAAAACTTTCAGACAAATGCTGCATAAGGATGATGATAAAGAGAGTCGGAATAAAAGTGAGTCAGTATGTAAATGCACTCACGATTCCAACCCCGATGAAGAAATTGATTATTCGAACATCGCAAGACCTTTTATTCCATCTTATGCTGTTCTTGGTGATCCGGAAAAGAATTTCAAAGAAAAACTCAAGGGGTTTGATGGAGATTACATTGATTTCAAGTCAAGGTCTGAAGTGATTGAATGGTTAAATGGCCATATAGATAAGACAAAGAGAATTTATTCCTCAGTAAAGGAATTTCAAGCCGAGTTGACACCGTCCAATATAGACGATCCACATGATGCGAATGTAATTGATGTATGCGTGGCGGAGGGTGTTATCGGAGTTGGTGAAACAGGATCCGTCTGGGTCACTGATAAATCATTGGGATTGGCCGCTGCAGCATTGCTGTCGACAGATCTTTTCCTGCTGCTTGACCGGACAAAGATAGTTGATGGAATTCATGCGGCATATGATTTTCTTGACATAAAGTCTACTGCATATGGCTCTTTTTATTCCGGTCCATCGGCAACCGCAGATATCGAGGCTGTGCACATAACAGGAGCACAGGGTGAGATTTCACTTACTGTATTGCTTTATTGAATAAAAGAGGACGACTTCACACTGAAGTCATCCTCTTTTATTCAAATATGCTATTATCAATTAGAATTTAAAAGGTTTGTCTGATACGAATACTTTTATATCCTTAATAGATGCGGGAGCGTTACTTTCCATTCTCGGAAGATATTGAAGAGAAGAAAGAGTATGCTCTCTTCCAAGGTCAATCACGACGTAATGGGGGAACGCATCATGTTTCTTTGTGCTCCAATATGTAGACTCTTGTAAATCGAATATTTTATCTGCAGACCTGTTGACACCATCGACATCTTCACTGTCCGCATACATTACAGTCCAGGGTTCACGCGATATTCTTTCACCATTTGTATCTACAAGATACATTTCAGCGATCGCCGCTTTATTTTTGCCATCGTGAGCATTGTCAGCTTCAATGCAGACGTATCTTCCCTTAGCAGGAGCATCAAACGTTATCTCTTTCCAACCATTGCCGGCGGGGAAAGATGTATTCACAACTGGATTATGTCCTGTAAGGTCGAGATTCTGACCCTCTTCTCTGTGCACCAATGGTTTCTTTACTGACAGTTTATCGAGTTCAGGCACCTTGGATCCATAACTTGTAGCTGCTTTCGGACCGATTATATCGAAAACGATAATCTCATTCTGACCCTTCTTCAACCATGCACCGGGAACATAAAGTGTCTGTTGTGGACCGATCTCCCATATTCTACCTATACCGTGTCCGTTTACATAAACAAGACCTTTGCCCCATGTCTCGAAATTCAGGAATGTGTCACCAGGCTTCTTGACCTCAAAAGTGCCAGTATAAACACCTCTTGGTAACCTTCCAAGACTATCTGGAGAGAAGCTTCCAACAGGAAGATATTTCATTGATGTATACGTTTCGTATTTATCCTCAATGTTGTAAACCTTCCAGTTTTTAAGATCACAGACAAAGTGGTAGCCGTTTCTGTCTTCTGTCACGGTGACATTATCAGTTATTCCCTTAAAATCCTTTATCGCTCTTCCAAAGTTAATACGCCCCATGGCTTCTACCAATATATCAAGCGTTGCGCCTTTTTTGCATGGAGGAAGGGAGATTTGTTTCTCTCCGTTTCTGCGATCGAGTTTTCCGATGAATTTTCCATCGACAAAAATCTGAGCGTAGTCATGCGGGTCGTTGACAGTAAGAACGCCTCCTTTGGCCAATTCCGGGAGCGTTGTGCTATATATAATGCTACCAAAACCTTGGTTGTATTCCTCCATTGTGCGAATATTCATATCGCTTTTGGGTTCCGGAAGATTCGTAAAGATAGGTGCTACTTCAGAGAAATTGAACGGTTTTATTTCAATCGTCTTGATTGACGCGGGAACGGGCGCCTGTTTGCCATCTGTATATTTAGCAAGCATTTTTCTCAATTCCCAGTATTTAGGAGTAGGAGCTCCCTGTTCATTTATAGGAGCATCATAATCATATGATGTTACGTCGGGTGCGAATCCGGGAGAATTGGCACCAGCCCAGTGTCCCCAGTTTGTTCCGCCATGAGTCATGTATAGGCTGAATGAAATGTTTTTTGACAACATTTCATCTATTCCAGCAATCATATCAGCAGCAGGTCTTGTCTCATGGTTTGCACCCCATTTATCAAACCAGCCACTCCAGAATTCAGAACACATCAGAGGGCTTTCCGGTCTTAGCTCTTTCAAACGTCTGAATTGATCATCAATATTTGCACCTGTTCCGAAATTCATGGTCCATATAAGGTCATCA
This sequence comes from uncultured Muribaculaceae bacterium, assembly GCA_910578075.1. GTDB lineage: Bacteria > Bacteroidota > Bacteroidia > Bacteroidales > Muribaculaceae > Lepagella. The sequence goes on from CAJTPK010000001.1 coordinate 66,639, forward strand.
AGTCCATTTTTTTCGAAGTTTGATGCCCAGTCACATTGGAAAAGCGTCACATCTTCGCCAAAATTCTTACGAAGCATATCTCGAATATTGGAAACATAAGGTTTATCTTCGCCATATGAACCATATTCGTTTTCAACCTGCACCATTATTATAGGACCACCATCAGCAATTGTGAGATCACCTACCTGCTCCGCAACTGCTTTCTGGAATTTATCAACCCTTTCGAGGAAGTAAGGGTCATTCTCTCTTAATCTGATATCTTTTTTCTTCAGTAGCCACCATGGCAGACCTCCCATTTCCCACTCGGCACATACGTATGGTCCAGGGCGGAGGATAACTTTCATGTCATTTTTCTGACAAAGTTTGATGAATTCGCGCAGATCATTCTGTCCGGTGAAATCAAATTTACCCTCTTCAGGTTCATGAGCATTCCAGAATGTGTAAAGACAAATTGTATTCATTCCTAACGCTTTGCTCATCTTAATGCGATGATCCCAATACTCTTTTGGAATACGAGGATAATGAAGTTCCGCAGCTTTCACTACATAAGGTTCACCGTTTAATAGAAACGTTCCGTTACCTGTTTCAAATTTGCCATGTTTTTCGACCTGAGGCGTTGCAGCAGTCAAAGGCGTACCGACTAAAATGCCGCATGCCGCCAAAAGCAACGAGCCAAGAATAATCTTTTTCATGATAATTATGTAATATGTTCTAAAATAGATTACAAAGTTAGTATCATTCCCTGAAATGAAAAATATGTTGTAAAACATCAAAAAAAATATAGGAATATAATTTATAAGTGTTAATTTTACACCCATTATTACAAATAACATAAATGTTGGTAATCTTAAGGGAAAATATTATTAGCTAAACAAACATATTTATCATGAAACTCGTTGGTTATTCAGCTCTGATAGCGGCACTTGCCGGCTTAGGAGCCTGCGGATCACAAAATGATACCGCACAGTTGACGAAATCGGGACTTGATCCCAAAAATTTCGAGTCAGTTATAAACGGTGATTCCACATCGCTTGTGACACTTACAAATGCTTCCGGCATGGAAGTTTGCATCACTAATTACGGAGGACGAATTGTATCTGTGATGGTGCCTGATAAAAACGGAGATTTTCAGGATGTTGTCCTTGGTTTTGACAGTGTAAGTGCATATACCCCTGAGATAAATAAATCTGATTTTGGCGCAGCCATAGGCAGATATGCAAATCGTATAAATCAGGGCCGTTTCATTCTGGATGGCGATACAATACAACTTCCACAAAACAATTTCGGACACTGTCTGCATGGTGGAACAGATATGGGAACTCTTGGTTGGCAATATCGGGTTTACAAAATTGAGAATGCAACAGATTCAACGCTTACCATATCTATTGATTCTCCTGATGGTGACAATCAGTTCCCAGGCAATGTCAAAGCTTATGTAACCTACACACTTCAAAATGACAATGCACTGAAAATAGATTACAGCGCCACAGCAGACAAGCCAACCATTATAAACATGACAAACCACTCTTATTTCAATCTCTCCGGAGATCCTGAATTGAGCGTGACAGACGAGATGGTTTGGATAAACGCTTCTAATTTCACTCCGGTTGACAGCACATTCATGACAACAGGTGAGATTATACCTGTTAAAGACACTCCGATGGATTTTTCAGAGGAAAAACTTCTGGGTAAGGATATAGAGTCTGAGTATATTCAGGTTAAATATGGTAATGGATTTGATCATAATTTTGTTCTTGACACAAAGGGTGATCTTTCAAATTGTGCGGCACGTGTTACAGACCCAAGATCAGGAATTGTATTGGAGGTGTTTACAAATGAACCGGGAGTTCAGTTCTATACCGGTAATTTCCTTGATGGTACGGTAACTGGTAAAAAGAGCAAAATTTATAATCAGCGTCATGGCTTGTGTCTTGAAACTCAAAAGTATCCTGATACACCCAATAAACCGCAGTGGCCTTCTGCGACGCTTCGTCCGGGTGAGACATACAACAGCACCTGTATCTATAAATTCTCGACAGTTAAATAAAATCTAACCTAACATCAAATAACGAATTATGGCAATTTTAGATTGGGTTGTGATCGGCTTGTTTGCCGTTGCCCTGATAATGATTATTGTATGGGTGTCACGCCAGAAGCAAAGCACAGCCTCTGATTACTTCCTCGGAGGTAAAGATGCGACATGGATTGCTATCGGTGCATCTATTTTCGCATCCAATATCGGATCAGAGCATCTGATAGGTCTTGCCGGAGCCGGAGCTTCAAGCGGTATGGCTATGGCTCACTGGGAGATTCAAGGATGGATGATTCTTCTTCTCGGATGGGTTTTCGTTCCGTTCTATACACGTTCGATGGTTTATACCATGCCGGAATTCCTTGAACGTAGATATAACGGTGCTTCCCGTACAATCCTGTCGTTGATTTCTCTTATCAGCTATGTGCTTACAAAAGTGGCGGTGACTGTATACGCAGGTGGTCTTGTTTTCCAGCAGGTGTTTGGTATAGATACGCTATGGGGAATAGATTTCTTCTGGATTGCGGCAATCGGACTGGTGCTCATTACGGCATTATATACAATATTCGGAGGTATGAAATCAGTGCTTTACACTTCGGTTCTTCAGACTCCGATACTTTTGCTCGGTTCCCTGATTATTCTTGTTCTCGGACTCCGCGAACTTGGCGGTTGGGATGAAATGATGCGCATATGCTCAGCAGTTGAGGTCAATGAATATGGCGATTCGATGACAAACCTTATACGTAGCAATGAAGATGCAAACTATCCTTGGCTTGGTGCATTGATCGGATCAGCCGTTATCGGCTTCTGGTATTGGTGTACAGACCAGTTCATTGTTCAGCGTGTGCTTTCAGGTAAGAATGAGAAAGAGGCTCGTCGTGGTACAATATTCGGAGCTTATCTGAAACTGCTGCCTGTTTTCCTTTTCCTGATTCCCGGAATGATTGCATTTGCCCTTCATCAGAAGACCGGAGCTTTCCTTCCTCTTACTGAAACCGGTATCAATTCAGATGCAGCCTTCCCGACACTCGTGGCAAAACTTCTCCCGGCCGGTGTGAAAGGTCTTATCGTATGCGGTATCCTTGCTGCTTTGATGTCTTCTCTGGCATCACTGTTCAACTCATCTTCCGCACTGTTCACCATTGACTTCTATCAGCGTTTCCATCCGAACACAGATCCGAAGAAACTCGTTAGAATCGGACAGATAGCAACAGTTGTAATAGTCTTCCTCGGTATCATCTGGATTCCGGTAATGCGGTCAATGGGAGATGTCCTTTATAATTATCTTCAGGAAGTACAGTCTGTCCTTGCGCCTGGTATTGCTGCCGCATTCCTTATGGGTATAGTATGGAAGCGGGCATCTGCACAAGGTGGCATGTGGGGACTCATTGCGGGTCTTGTAATCGGTTTGACAAGACTTAGCGCCAAGATATGGTACGACTTTAATCCGGTAGAAGGTGAACACAGCTGGTTCCAGTATATGTTCTATGATTGCAACTGGTTGTTCTTCTGCGGATGGATGTTGTTATTCTGTCTCGCCGTAGTCTTTGTGGTATCGTTGTTTACAAAAGCTCCCGATGCAAACAAAATACAGGGTCTTGTGTTTGGCACATCCACACCTGAGCAGCGTCTTGCAACACGTCAGAGCTGGAATGCATGGGATATTGTCAATACCATAATCATTCTCGGTATCACAGCAGCGTTCTACATATATTTCTGGTAATATAAAATGACATTGAAGTATCATAATATTCCATATCAGGGTTTCGATGGTACAAGACAATTGTAATTACTATAAGCAGCACGATCGAATATATCTTAGTGTCGACTGCATTGTATTCGGCTTGTGTGAGGGGAGCTTAAAGCTCCTTCTCATCAAGCGCGATTTTGCCCCGCATAAGGGTGAGTGGTCATTAATGGGAGGTTTTGTCAATAAAGATGAGAGTGTGGATGATGCCGCGCGACGTGTATTGAAAGATCTCACCGGACTTGACGGAGTATACATGCATCAAATCGGCACATTTGGGGAAGTTGACCGGGATCCCGGTGAAAGGGTAGTTTCGGTAGCCTATTCCGCTTTATTAAATTTCCCTGACATTGACCATGAGATTCTCATGGCACACAACGCCCATTGGGTTGATTTTAACCAGATTCCTCATCTTTGTCTTGACCATGACGCGATGATTAGAAAAGCAATAAGAAAGATTCAGATGAAGTTTAGAACTGAACCGATCGCTTTTCAATTGTTGCCCCCTCGATTTACTCTCACCCAGATGCAGTCACTTTATGAGTCACTACTCGGTATAAAGATTGATAAACGAAACTTCCGGCGCCGGGCGCTTGAGAATAAGTGTATTGTCTCTACCGACATGGTTGACAAGGAGTCTTCGCGCAGGGGTGCAAGGCTATATGAATATAGTGATAGCTTCAATGATGTCACAAATTTTAAAATTTAAAACTATTTGAATAAAATAGTTATTAGAGATTATCTCATAAATCATCCTCCTTATGCTTGAAGAATTAAAAGAAAAAGTATTCAAGGCAAATCTTGATCTTGTCAAACACGGTCTGGTAATATTTACCTGGGGAAATGTGTCCGGTATCGACCGCGACAAAAAACTTGTTGTAATTAAACCGAGTGGTGTCAGCTACGATACAATGACAGCCGATGATATGGTAGTCGTAGATCTCAATACGGGTAATGTCGTTGAAGGTTCGCTAAAGCCATCTTCCGATACACCGACACATCTTGCGCTTTACCGGGCGTTCCCTGAGATTGGGGGTGTGGTTCATACTCACTCTACATACGCAACAGCGTGGGCTCAGGCGGGTATTGATCTCCCCAATATAGGTACAACACATGCTGATTACTTCCATGATGCAGTGCCATGCACTCGCGATATGACGGAATCAGAGGTTAAAGGAGATTATGAACTTGAGACAGGAAATGTAATCATTGAGCGTTTCGAGGGATTAAATCCTGTTCATACTCCCGGTGTTTTAGTAAAAAATCATGGTCCATTCGCATGGGGCACGGATCCTGCCGATGCAGTTCATAACGCTGTTGTTTTGGAGCAGATTGCCAAGATGGCAAGCATCGCGTATACTGTGAATCCAAACCTCACAATGAATCCTCTGCTTGTTGAGAAACATTTCTCACGTAAGCATGGACCTAATGCATATTACGGACAGGGGAATTAATTTAAAGCTGTCTTAACACAATTTGGAATATATTGTGATTCAAACAGCTTAATTAAAACGTTTTATAATAATATCTAATAATTAAATAAGATGGAAATTTTTGATCAGTATGAAATATGGTGGGTAACAGGTGCACAGCTTCTATATGGTGGTGATGCTGTGGTTAAAGTTGACTCTCACTCCCAGGAGATGGTGGAAGGTTTGAATAAATCAGGAGTCCTTCCCGTAAAAGTGGTTTACAAGGGAACTGCCAACTCTTCGAAGGAAGTCAGCGATATCATGAAAGCTGCCAATAATGATCCCAAATGTGCCGGTGTTATAACGTGGATGCACACATTCTCTCCTGCAAAGATGTGGATACATGGTCTTCAGCTTCTTAATAAACCTCTTTTGCATTTCCACACTCAATATAATGCAGAGATACCATGGAATGAAATTGACATGGATTTCATGAACCTAAACCAGAGCGCGCATGGTGACAGAGAGTTTGGACATATTTGCACTCGTATGCGTCTGCGCCGTAAAGTTGTAGTTGGTCATTGGACAGATAAAGAAGTTCTTAAGAAAATTGCTGTGTGGGAGCGCGTGGCTGTTGCTTGGGCAGATTCTCAGGATATGCTGATTATCCGTTTCGGCGACCAGATGAATAATGTTGCTGTTACAGACGGTGATAAGGTAGAAGCTGAACAGCGTCTCGGATACCACGTGGATTACTGTCCGGTAAGCGAACTTATGGAATATCATAAGAAAATCAAAGATGAAGATATTCTTAAGCTTGTTAATGAATATTTCAAACTATATGAGCACAAGCATGAAATGGAAATCCCTGCTTCTGATGATTACAAGTCAGTATGGAATGCAGCTCATGCTGAGCTCACATTAAGAGCTATTCTCAAGGATAAAGGAGCTAAAGGATTTACAACAAATTTTGATGACCTCGGCACTGCGGATATAAATGATCCTAAATTTGTCGGATTCGATCAGATCCCCGGACTTGCTTCTCAGAGACTGATGGCTGAAGGATACGGATTTGGTGCTGAGGGAGACTGGAAGTCAGCTGCCCTTTATCGTTCAGTCTGGGTTATGTCTGAAGGTAAGGCATGTTCGTTCCTCGAAGACTACACACTTAATTTCAATGGTAAGGAAAGTGCGATTCTTCAGGCTCACATGCTTGAGGTTTGCCCGCTTATTGCAGATGAGCGTCCACGTCTTGAGGTTCACTTCCTCGGTATTGGCATTCGCAAGGCGCAGACAGCGAGACTTGTATTCACATCACGTCCTGGTGCCGGCTGCACCGCAACAGTAGTTGATCTCGGCAACCGTTTCCGCCTGATAGTAAACGATGTTGAGTGTGTTAAATCAAAACCGATGCCAAATCTTCCTGTTGCTTCCGCTCTTTGGAAACCAATGCCTGATTTCGAGACAGGTGCGGGAGCATGGATTCTTGCCGGTGGCACTCACCATTCTTGTTTCTCATATAATCTTTCACAGGAATATTGGGAGGATTATGCGGAGATTGCCGGAATTGAGATGGCTGTAATAGATAAGGATACCACTATCCCGGAATTCAAGAATACACTCCGTTGGAACGAGGTTTATTACATGCTTAATAAGTCTCTCTGCTAATCCCGGTTCATATGGATGCAAAGGAAACAATACGTTCTGGTAAGGCCGTGCTCGGAATCGAGCTCGGCTCAACCAGAATCAAGGCTGTCCTTATTGATGAGGGCAACAGACCAATAGCCCAGGGTGCTCATGAGTGGGAGAATCAACTCGTTGATAATTTATGGACATATAGTATTGATGCCATATGGTTCGGGGTTGAAGACTGCTATCGTGATCTTCGTGCGCAGGTTAAAGAGAAATATGATGTTGAGATCGAGAGTCTGGCAGCGATAGGTGTCAGCGCGATGATGCATGGTTATATGCCATTTGATAAAAATGGTAAAATTCTTGTACCTTTCAGGACGTGGAGAAACACGAATACAGGAGAATCCGCAGCTGAGTTATCAAAGTTGTTTAATTACAACATACCTCTCAGATGGAGCATATCTCATTTGTATCAGGCAATACTCAACAAAGAGGAGCATGTCGGTGAAATAGAATTCCTCACTACTCTTGCCGGTTATATCCATTGGCAATTGACCGGAGAAAAGGTTCTTGGAATCGGTGATGCATCAGGAATGCTTCCAGTTGATCCTGATACTAAAAATTATTCCTCTAAAATGATCAGCCAGTTCGATGAGCTTGTGAAGCCATATGGTTTCAACTGGAAGTTGGAGGATATTCTTCCCAAGTGTCTTGTCGCAGGTGAGAATGCAGGAAAACTTACTGAAGAAGGAGCGAGAAGGCTTGATATTTCCGGAAATCTAAAGCCAGGTGTGCCGGTGTGCCCACCGGAAGGTGATGCAGGAACCGGTATGGTTGCAACTAACGCTGTAAAACAGCGCACCGGTAATGTTTCTGCCGGAACATCGTCATTTTCAATGATCGTAGTAGAGAAGGAACTCTCCCGTCCATATGAAATGATCGATATGGTAACCACTCCTGACGGATCCCTTGTAGCCATGGTTCATTGCAACAATTGCACATCTGATTTGAATGCATGGATAGGAATCTTCCGTGAGTTCCAGGAGATGATGGGAATGCCTGTCGATATAAATGAGTTATATGGTAAACTTTACAATCATGCTCTGACAGGAGATACTGACTGTGGAGGTCTGCTGTCATATAATTATTTCTCAGGAGAGCCCGTCACCGGTCTTAATGAAGGGCGTCCACTCTTTATCCGTTCAGTTAGTGACAAATTTAATCTTGCTAATTTTGTAAGATCCCATTTGTTTGGAGCGGTAAGCGTGCTTAAGATTGGAAATGATATCCTATTTAATGAAGAAAAGATCAAAGTGGATCGTATCACCGGTCATGGCGGCTTATTCAAAACCAAAGGAGTAGGACAACGTATTCTTGCTGCTGCCTTGAATTCTCCGATCTCTGTGATGGAGACAGCAGGAGAGGGTGGTGCCTGGGGTATGGCTCTTCTTGCATCTTATCTTGTAAATAATGAGGATGAACGCTCATTACCTGATTATCTCGACACGATAGTGTTCGGTGGCAATGTCGGCAACAGTGTTTCCCCGACAGAGGAAGAGGTTGCCGGATTCAATGAATACATCAAGAATTATATAGCTTGTCTTCCTGTTGAACAGGCAGCTGTTGATTATAAGAAATAGAATCGATCCTATGACTTAGAGTCCGCCCCTAAAGCTAAATTTTTTATGAGACGGACTATTAACAGACAGATAATCTTTACTTGTTACATTAAGGGGAAAGGCAAAAGTCTTTCCCCTTAATTTTTGAGCACAATTTTTGCTTAATCTATGAGTAATTAGTAAATTTGCAACATGAAAACGAATGTAGCAGTATTTTTCGGAGGACGTTCTGTTGAACATGAAATCTCCGTTATTTCGGCCTTGCAGGCAATTAATGCTTTCGACAAAGAGAAATATAATATAATCCCTGTGTATATATCAAAACAGGGAAGATGGTATACAGGTGATAATCTTTTGGATATACGTAATTACCGCGACTTAAAGAAAGTTGTGGAGAATGCGGAAGAGGTGTTTATGCGCCCTGAGTATGGAGATTACAACCTGTACAAGGTCAACATAGGCATGTTTTCCAAGCGTAATCCTGTTGTTGCAGAATTGCATGTGGTTGTTCCTGTTCTTCATGGAACAAATGGCGAGGATGGTATTTTCGAAGGAGTTCTTGAGACAATAGGAATTCCATTCGCCGGATGTAATACTCTTTCAAGTGCCAATGGTATGGATAAGATCACCATGAAGATGATTTTGAAAGAATCCGGAGTGCCAGTGGTCGACTATGTATGGTTTACAGATCACGAATGGTTATCATCGAAAGATGACATAATCAATAAAATTGAAAACAAGCTGGGGTATCCGGTAATTGTAAAACCTGCGAATCTCGGCTCAAGTGTCGGTATTGGCAAGGCTTCCGACCGTAGAGAACTGATTGCAAAGATTGATAATGCCGAGAAATTTTCACAGCGCATAATCGTTGAGCATATGATTGAGCAGCTAAAAGAGATAAACTGCTCGGTTCTCGGTGATGCAGACGAACATCAGTCTTCGGTATGCGAAGAACCAATTAAAACCGGAGATTTCCTTTCATATGAGGATAAATATATGGGGGGATCGAAGACTACAGCCGGTATGCAGGCAAGCGACAAACGTATCCCTGCCGATCTTCCCGTTGAAATGAGTGAGAGAATTCAAAAAATGGCCGGTGAGACATTCCGTGTTCTTTCATGTCATGGTGTCAGCCGTGTGGATGTTATGGTCGATGAAAAAGACAATAGCATTTATGTCAATGAGATAAATACAATACCTGGGTCACTGTCATTCTATCTGTGGGAGGCATCAGGAATTTCATTCTCTCAACTAATGGATAAACTGGTGCAGCTTGCTTTAAAACGCAAGCGTGCTATTGACCGCAAGACCTTTACATATGACCAAAATATATTTTCACTCGGAGGTGGAGTGAAGGGTGCAAAAGGTTCAAAAGGTGCAAAATTCTAAATCGCCTTTTATCTACACAAATTTTAAACTCAAATTCGCAACCAACAGATGGCAAAGAATTTCAAAGAATACAGTAAGCAACTCAATCTTTCTGACATCAATAAAGAGATGTTGGAGCAGTGGGACAATCATTCTCTGTTCGAGAACAGTATGAAAGAGAGGGAAGGGTGTCCGACATTCGTGTTTTTCGAGGGTCCACCGTCCGCTAACGGAATGCCCGGAATCCATCATGTGATGGCACGTACAATAAAGGATATCATATGCAGATATAAAACGATGCGTGGATTTCATGTGAAGCGTAAAGCCGGATGGGACACGCATGGTCTGCCTGTTGAGCTTGGTGTCGAAAAAACTCTTGGAATAACCAAAGAAGATATCGGCACAAAAATATCTGTAGATGAATACAATGCCGCTTGTCGACGTGAGGTAATGAAATACACAAAAGAGTGGACAGACCTCACACATAAAATGGGATATTGGGTTGACCTCGATAATCCTTATATCACATATGATAACAGGTATATCGAATCTGTGTGGTGGTTGCTCAGCGAGCTCTACAAGAAGGGTTATCTATATAAAGGGTATACAATTCAGCCATATTCTCCCGGAGCGGGTACCGGTCTGAGTTCACATGAGCTTAATCAACCTGGTTGCTACCGAGATGTAAAGGATCTTACAGCTACTGCATTGTTTACCATCAAGGATCCCAAAGAGGGTATGACCGGATGGGGACACCCCTGTTTCCTGGCATGGACAACAACACCTTGGACACTTCCATCGAATACCGCTTTATGCGTTGGACCTAAATTTGAGTATGTGGCGATCCGCACATTCAATCCATATAATGGAGAGAAGCTGACTGTCATTATGGCTGCAGATCTTGTAAATTCCTATTTTAAGAAAGAGGGAGCTTCGCTGTCATTGGATGATTACAAGCAGGGTGATAAGATTCTTCCATATGAGATTGTAGCTCATTACACAGGAGAAGAACTTGTAGGAATGAAGTATCATCAGCTTATGCCATGGGTTAAACCAACAGAGAAACTCAGTGAGCATAGCGCTGATTATGTAAAGGATTTTGCGACATCTCATCCTGACAACGTATTCTCAGTAGGTAATGACCGTTTTGTTGAAATGGAAGACGCAGCATTCCGTGTGATTGCCGGTGATTACGTAACAACTGATGATGGTACAGGAATTGTTCATATTGCCCCGACATTCGGTGCGGATGACGCAAAGGTTGCCAAGGCTGCAAATATTCCTCCTCTTTTCATGATAACTACAAAGGGTGAGACTCGCCCGATGGTGGATCTTCAGGGTAAATTCTATCTGATGTCAGATCTTGCTCCGGAATTCATTGATAAATGTGTCAATGTTGATGAATACGGCAGACATGCCGGTGAGTATGTAAAAAATGCATACGATCCGAAGTTTACACAAAATGGTAAATATGATGAAGCCGCTGCCTTGAAAGAAGAGGATCTCAATGTACGTTTGTGTATGGAGATGAAGCAGGCAGGAACAGCATTCCGTACTGAAAAGCATGTACATAATTATCCGCATTGCTGGCGTACTGATAAACCGGTGATTTATTACCCTCTTGACAGCTGGTTCATCCGGACACCTCAGGCTCGGGAGCGTCTTATAGAGCTTAACGAGACAATAAAATGGAAACCTGCATCAACCGGTACCGGAAGATTTGGCAAATGGCTCGAAAATGTCCAGGACTGGAATCTTTCACGTTCGAGATATTGGGGTACGCCTCTTCCTATCTGGCGCACAGAGGATGGTAAGGAAGAAGTATGTATTGGCTCTTATGAAGAGTTGTGCAGACGTATAGATCTGGCAGTTGAAGCCGGTGTCATGAAAGAGAATCCGTTCACTGCAAAGGGTTTCGTGCCCGGAGAATATACCGCTGACAACTATGATAAGATTGACATTCACAGACCATATGTTGATGATATTGTTCTCGTTTCTGAAAGTGGCAAGCCAATGAAGAGAGAGACAGATCTAATCGATGTTTGGTTTGATTCCGGTGCTATGCCATATGCTCAGATCCATTATCCTTTTGAAAATAAGGAGTTGCTGGATTCAAAAGAGGTATATCCTGCGGATTTTATTGCAGAAGGTGTGGATCAGACAAGAGGATGGTTCTTCACACTTCATGCAATAGCAGGTATGGTATTTGACTCGGTTGCATATAAAGCTGTGATTTCCAATGGTCTTGTACTTGATAAAAATGGCAACAAGATGTCTAAACGTCTTGGAAATGCCATTGATCCGTTCGGCAATATAGAGAAATTCGGAAGTGATCCGGTTAGATGGTATATGATTTCCAATTCTCAACCATGGGATAACCTGAAATATGACGAAGAGGGTGTGGCAGAAGTCAGCAGAAAGTTGTTCTCAACATTGTATAACACCTATAAATTCTTCGCGCTCTATGCCAATGTAGACGGATTTACAGGAGCGGAAGATCAAGTTCCACAAAACGAGCGGCCGGAAATTGACAGATGGATATTGTCATTGCTGAATAGTCTCGTAAAGGAAGTAAGCGAGGCTCTTGATGATTATGAACCTACAAAAGCTGCCAGAGCTATAGACTCATTTGTTAACGATAACCTATCCAATTGGTATGTAAGATTGAATAGAAAACGTTTCTGGGCCGGAGAGATGGATAGAAATAAGCTTTCAGCTTATCAGACACTATATGCATGTTTAAAGACTGTTGCTCAGCTCATGGCTCCGTTCTCTCCATTCTACGCTGATAAACTGTATTCAGATCTTATGGCACCGACTCTTGAAGGAAATGGCTATGCGTCTGTACATCTATCAGATTTTCCGCAGGTAAATGAGTCTGCTATAGATTCATCACTTGAGGATCGGATGAGCCTTGCTCAAACGGTAACATCGAGTGTTCTGGCTCTTCGTAGAAAAGTTAATCTGAAAGTTCGTCAGCCTCTTCAGACATTATTGATTCCTGTAATGGATTCTGCTCAGCGAGATGCAATTGAGAAGATCAAGGGAATTATTCTTGATGAGGTAAATGTAAAGGAACTTAAGATTGTCGATAATGAGGAGAGCGGTCTTGTCAAGAGGGTAAAGGCTGATTTCAAGAAGCTCGGTCCCAAATACGGTAAAATAATGAAGCTTCTTGGCAAGTCAATTACCGAAATGGCACAAAAGGATATTGCAGAACTTGAAAAGATCGGTTCTTATACATTTACAGAACTTCCGGAACAGCCTGTGATTACTCTCGATGACGTAGAGATAATTCCTGAAGATGTTCCCGGATGGTTGGTAACTAATGAAGGAAATGTTACTGTGGCTCTTGATGTGACTCTGACCCCTGAACTCAAAAATGAAGGTATGGCGCGTGAGCTCATTAACAGAATACAAAATATTCGCAAATCATCAGATTTTGAGATTACGGATAAGGTTCGTGTGGAGTTGTCTGATACACCTTCTGTAAGGGCTGCTTTGGAGACATTTAAAGACTATATTTCAGCACAGGTGCTTGCTGAAGAAATCTCTTTAGCAGATAATATCGAAGGAGATAATATTACCGAACTTGATATAGATGGAGAACGTATTCTTGCGAAAGTAACAAGAAAATGACATCAAAAATGAATAATGGCGGAATGCCGACAAAATTGGGCAAGTCAACCGGTTTATCATCCGGTTGGCTTGCTCTTATAATAGCATTGTCTGTGATAATTGTAGATCAGGCTGTGAAAATATGGGTCAAGACAAACTTTTATTTAGGCGAAGATCTTGAAATTACCCCATGGTTTCACTTTAAATTCATAGAGAATAACGGTATGGCATTTGGTCTTGAGCTATGGAACAAGCTATTTCTCACGTTTGGACGAATTGCAGCCGTTGCACTTTTCATCTGGTTTATTATTAAAATAAAAGACAATCGTGAATTGCGTAAAGGATTCATTATCTCCGTTGCGTTGATTGCTGCCGGGGCAGCCGGAAATATATTCGATTGCGTATTCTACGGAAAAATATTCAATAATCCTATGCCTCCGGCGTTGGCAACAATGTTTCCTGCTGACGGGGGATATGCAGGATGGTTTGAAGGTCGCGTAGTCGATATGTTGTATTTTCCCTTTTTCGATTTCTATTGGCCGGATTGGGTTCCTGTGATTGGAGGCAAGTATTATGAGTTCTTCGCTTATATTTTTAATATAGCTGATTCTTCAATATGTATTGGCGTTGCTCTCCTCATTCTGTTCTATTCTAAAGATGCGTCTATAGCATTTAAGGTAATATCTGAGAAAAATCATTCAAATTCAGCAATAAAGTGAGACTACCGGACATTATAGTATTCCTTATTATGGCTGCATGTATCTCCTCATGTAGCAAGCGTCCTGACGGCGTTTTGTCGGAGGATGATATGATTGCGCTGATAGCTGATATCGAAATTGCTGAGATATATATGCAGAATCATAATTCCGGGTATTATAATGACAGTATAAAGGACAGCGCAATCCAATGGGCTCTTGACCGACATTCTTTGAGTAAAGCGGACTTTGACTCTACCATGACATGGTATGGTCGTAATATCGATGAATTCCGTGATTTGTATGCAAAAGTAGATGAAGAATTAGCCAAGAGGCAACGTCGTATTGTTGGCGAATCAGATCAGCAAGGCAGTTCATCAGACCTATGGCCATATTCGAGGCATATAATTCTTTCTGAGTTATCGCCTGATAATGGTTTATCATTCTCAATCCAATCAGATGATTTGGGCAAGGGTGATAAAATTGTATGGAAAATGCGTCCTAACGGGTTATCTTCCGGAATTGCTATGCTTGGTGTAGATTATGAGGATGGCACATCCACATATTCTCATCAGGGTAGTAATGGAAACAGGAATGTAGAATTATCCGTTCAGACCGATACGGCACTCGCTGTAAAAAGAATATTCGGCTACCTGAGAATAAAAGATTCACATTCGCTCCCTATATGGATTGACAGTATCGCATTGGAAAGTTTTCCTCTTGACACAACTCAATATTATAGAATCTACTCGCAGCGAAAATATTCAGGACCTCATGCAAAATCAATTAATGACAATACGAGGGATACGATTATTGATGAGGATTCAAAAATAGGGGAGATATTATTTGAAGAAGATTCTCAGTCGAGCCCTACATTGAAGGACGAAATGAGGAATAAGCGACCTATTGTCAATAAGAGGGGAATGGTTAATAAACGTATTATTAATACTGAAGAACCGTTAAAGGCGATTCCTGTATCAAAATAGTGTGCTTTGCTTTTTAATGGGGTGCAGCATAATATAGATTATTATTAATGAAAACGTTTAAGATATTAACACGATATGCATCATATAAAAATCGGGAAGGTATTATTAAAGAATATACCTTCCCGATTTTAAAATTAAGTCTTACGGAATCTGACTTCAGTTCCTTTGCCTGTAAACTTGACAATGATTTTACTATTTCTGTAGATTCACTGGATATTGGCATATATAGAGAGGAGATTCCCGAAACTATCTATATCGGTGTGCCACTATACATTTCCGAAGATTGTAATGGAAAATATGAGGTTTCAACACGACCCCATTTGCTCAATCAAAAGGTATGTTGATGTTTATTGACGGTAACAGAGTCCAAGATGATAAAGGATTCCAGTTTACATTAACTACGCCACGAGACCCGTATCTTCCGGAGTAAGGATAAAGATGCTGTGTGTAGTAGTGACCACCTCTGTAATATTTCACTACATAAGTGTCATCATTAACGCGCCATACTCTTACATCTCTGCCTCCACGTGCAGCATACGCAACCATTTTTCTGAGTCTATGGTCGTAATCCTTGTAGTAATGCTTTTCAGCCTTACGTCTCTCTTTCCAATATTTCTTTTCAGCTTTGCGAGCCTTCTTGTAATATTTCTCACGGTCTTTAAAATAGTCCTTGTCATGTTTGCCGTGATGGTAACCAGGTCTGCGGTCATGACGGTGTTCATAACGATCCTTATCATGATGTTTATGCTTATCTGCATATGCAACACCAGTTCCAGACATTATAAATAGAGAGAGAATTAGAGCGGTAAAAATTCTTTTCATAGCCATGCACTTTAGTGGTTTCACATTAGCCCGTAAACCGGACTATACCTATAAGACACTAAAGTATAAAAAAAGTTTAAGCATGCGTAGTTTAATTGAACTCTGCATGCTTAAAAATATGGGCTAAACTGTTATTTGGGTCAGTGCCAGGCTGTTTACTTTTTAGAAGGAGCTTGACCTTGCGAAGCCTTATTTGTGGAATTAGCAGATGATACAGAATTGCCTAACTTCATCCAGTCATCAGTCCATTTTGTAAGAGCTGCATTCTCTTGTGCCAAAATGACCGTTGCTACAGGGTCGAGAACAGTATAAACCCATCTGTTGTTACCATAGGTCATTTTAAGATCTGCCCATATCGATTGAAATATATTTCTATTACCCTTACGTTTTTTTATCTTATTCCATTCTTCTGTCCAATATCTATTCCATTTCCGGCCCTTCATATTTAACGGAGAATTTAAACCACCATATGTGACCATATTGGTAGACTCTGCAGGCTTAAGATAGTATTCATAATTTATGTCACAACTTTCATTTATAGTCATGTCAATCTTATATTGTCCAGTCCCCCATATTCTGTGTAGCTTCTTTGCATCTTCATATCCAATAAAACTCCTCGGTACAAGAAACGATTCCCCTTTGACATCGATAAGTTTTTCGCGCTGTTTCATTGTTTCAATTTGCGCATCAGAAAGATTATATCGCTTTATATTACTTGCAGTAGGTCGGATATAAACAAAGTATCCATGGTTCCAGTCGCCATTCTCGACTGCCAATGAATCAGGTATATTAGCCGTAATATTGAATTCACCGAGCAACTGGTCATTTACAACCTGGATAGCTTCATTCATCCATGACGATGTTATTTTGGCATTTACATTAAATTTAAGGTTTTTCCTTGATTCAAATGAGAACGGAGTTCTAAGACCGACATTGGCAATATTGAGTGAATCGTTAGGAATATTACAGAGATAAGGATTAAAGAAAAGACGATCAACCACCACTTCGAATTTGCTATGATGGAGCATCCTGTCTTTCCCTTGATTATCCCGTCTAAGAGAGCATTTAAGATCGAAGACGAGAAATTTTTCCAGTTTCCCAGTTTCGGGATGAGTGAAATTAAGAAATTGTTGGCATCCGAAACCATCAAAAACTATGCTATCGAGATCCATAGCTCCTCGTGTCGACGTTGACGCGTAAAAATCTGTAATCTGCTGCTGCATTGGCAGACGTTTTGTATATTTACAATCCTTTGCAACTTGTTGAATCCAATCACCCTTTTTATCACGTAATGCTTCTACGACAATGCCTATTCCGGCAGATAGCAGATCAGCAGAAACTGACGACACAGTGCCTAAGGCGGTATTCCGGTAGGCACCTTTTATAGCTTTCCAAGAATCACCAAGAATTCCTCGATTATTAACATTTTTACCAAATGTTAATAGTGTAGAGTCGGAATTCTCATAAACCAAGACTTTAAATTCCTGGTTTGCTGAGAGATTTTTGATATCTAAACTTTCCGCATTTACAGTAAATACGGTGAAAAGGATGAATAGAAATAAAGAATAAAGTTTGTTCATATGTCAGTGTTCGATGTTATCAATTAATATAAATGGAGCCCAGAAAGCCGGCGATGACATAGGATATGTCTCTATTAAAGATCCGGTTTCCAGATATCTGGTAGATTGTAATGCCGGATCAAATTCAGCAATAATTTCAGGCTCCACGATCTTATATTGTCTAAGATATTCCCTTGCTTTTTTGAATGCCACCCCCTTTGACAAACCGGTAGTCATTAATTCATAAAATTTAGTCATAAATAAAACTGTGGCTTCGTCATTCACTTCCCAAAGTGTTGCTACTATGGTTTTAACACCTGCTTTCTTTAAACCTCTCACAAGTCCAGCAGGTCCTTCATCACAAACTTTTCCATCTGCGGTCTGACATGCAGAGAGAGCAATATATTCAACGCCTGTCAAATCGAGGTCACACAATTCTCTTGCAGACAACAGACCGTCGTCGCGATTCTTATAGCGATAAGCGATATTTGCTCCTGATAATACAAGACCAGACGCGAGCAATGAGTTGTCTGCTTCTATTGAGTCTGAAAGTAAATATTGAGGTTTATTGTCAGGTAAGTGGAGTGTGTATCCATGAGAGGATATATGAAGTCTTTTATATTTTCCGGCATCTGATTTGAACTTTTCCTCAGGCATATCATACGTACGAATTGCTTTTGGGTAAACCTCATTGATTCTGATTACCTCATCTCTCATTCCAGGTAATTGGGAGAAGTAAAAATCAGGATTGTTCCGACTAAGGAATTCAGACGCAAGATGGTTTATGCTATTTGATGATTTATTCCATTCTGCGATATTGTCATAATCAAGCCCTCCGACAAGAAGAAAACTATTGTCATTTATTTCGTTGGTATAGGATACAATATTAGAAAGATTTGTCAAACGATGGATATTAATGTTGCCGGGTAAGCCCGGGAGATATTCAGCTGCTAATAGATTCATAAATCCGTCAGGAACAAAATATAGGTCCGTTATGGATTTGTCATCCCTAAGCTTATTTAAAATTGGGGACCATATCAATTTTGCCAGTCGGGCATCTGTATAAATTGCGTCAATATGGTTATAATTACCAGAAGATATGGCCTGTTTTAACGTTGTGCCGCAAATAGGAAAGTTTTCAAAATCAGATATCTCCCCTAATCTCACAAAACTTATGCTATCTTTTTTTGTAATTATAGCACCTATACAATCTAATAGTTTCCCACTATCGTCTCGTTTGGGATATACTACAAAGTCAACAGCCACCTCTCCATGATGTAAGGCATTCTGTATCTCTTTCCCTCTTATTGATAATATATTATTTGATGCGTTACCTTTTCCCTTGGTTGCCAGAGCGCGTCTTAATAAAGCGATATCGAGAAGTAAGTCGGGTGCTTCATTTTCAATGCCAAAGGCAAGCGATAGGAGTGGACGCTCTTTCTTCCAGTAATCCAACTGCCATTGTGTTGTCATACGGTCAAACATTGGCAATAGGTTATCCAATGTTAAGTTATAGTACTCTTTAAAAGATTCAGCTGCTGAGGAACGATCGTTTAAAAACAAATATATTTCTGCCTGCTTACGCAAAGCCGTGATGTAATCAGGATGCTCTTTACCTAAAATTTCATTCAGTTGGTTGAGCGCGAGTTTAATGTTATTGACCGCATTGTCAGAATCGTGATTAAATGCCTGGGAAAGCGCGAGATTTGAAAGTGCAATTGCATAATCTTTAGTTTGCTTATCAAATAAGGAGCACGCCTCTTTTAATGCGTGTACAGCATGCGACCATCTGCCCATATGCATATATAGAAAGCCGAGGTTTTGAATCGTGATTGCGCTCTTTACATTATCACTCTCTTTGTTTAACAGTGATTTATATAATTCTTCTGCCATATCAAATCTTCCTGTCTTCACATATACAGAAGCAAGATTTGACATCCGTCTCAGCCTTATATCATCATTTAAATCTTTTATTCCTTGTAAAATAAATTCCGCATCCTTATAACTCCCTGTCTGGATCAACAAATCACTTTTATTAAGTGCTATGATTATTTTATTGATAGCTGACGCTTCAATATCCAATGCGTTATTGTAATCGCTCAATGCCAATTCATAATTTCCAAGCATTTTATGGCATTTTGCCCTGGCTCCAAGTGTCTCGAATTTGATGGAATTCCGCAAATTATCAATAGATATTATACTGTCGTATTGCGCCACTGCTTCAACAAAATTGCCTGACGCCTCCAATTTATGACCGCGCTTTAATGTTTCATAAACAGACGCAGCAGACATATGTGAAAATAATAACAGTAATGATATTATGACAGTATAATACTTCATATCAATTAATTGCGATTACAAAGGTTTCGTCTGATTTGTCCATGTTGGATATTTCCAACTCAAACCATCCCGGCCTATCCATATCCCAGATTATCCAAGAGGAACTACCGGATGATGAATAATTGCCGATGATCTTTCCACTATTCTTATCTTTAACCTCGATTTGAGGAGCTGCATTACCACTTGATACAATCAGTATCTCCATATGACCGTTTCCTTCTATTTCGAGGAGCATCGATTTTTCAGCTTTAATGCCATGGTGTGAAACTGATATATCAGCAGAGACAGAGTTATTTCTTAGTAAGGATGCTTCATCAAGTTGCGCCAATTCAAATTTATGAAGAATCAGTTCATCGATAAATTCAGGAATGAAAAAGAGTGTGGGGCTTAATGCATTCCTATCATCTATTGCACGGATAGAAGTTTCCGGTATTGAGACTATGTCTAATGTGTCGAATAGATCCATAGATGAATAAAGAATAATTTTATCCCGTTTCTCAATGCCTTGCTTCATAAGATTACATGCCTCAATATAATTTTGCAGCTTCTCATTCGGCAACGTTGTTGCACCGGCCGAGATTGAAAACACAATACATATTGAGAGCAAATGGCAAAAATACTTATTGATCATATCAGTTTATAAATCAGTCCATACGAGATTTGTAATCATCATATGTAAATTCTCTAAGTAAACTCAAATTGCCATTTTGTGATGATAACCATATTGAAGGGTGCTGGATTCCGTTAAACATATTCGTTTTCACAGTGGTGTAGTGATTCATGTCGAGCAATGTCAATCTTTTGCCTGGTTTAAGAGCAGTCTCGAAACACCAGTCACCTGTGAAATCACCGCTTAGACAAGAATTCCCTCCAAGACGATATTTATGTTCAGATATTGACTCTTCCGGCATAGCTTCGAGGATATTTGGCTTATAAGGCATCTCCAGACAATCCGGCATATGACATGCGAAAGATGCATCGATGATTGCGGTTTTAATACCGGCATCCTCAACAATATCAAGAACTTCGGTGACAAGATCACCGGTTTGCCATGTAAATGCACTGCCGGGTTCCATTATTATCTGCAAATTCGGGTATTCCTTATGTAAAT
This sequence comes from uncultured Muribaculaceae bacterium, assembly GCA_910578075.1. Classification (GTDB taxonomy): domain Bacteria; phylum Bacteroidota; class Bacteroidia; order Bacteroidales; family Muribaculaceae; genus Lepagella. The sequence continues at coordinate 87,580 of CAJTPK010000001.1, forward strand.
TATTTAATAATGATATAAGATGATCCGTGTCATATCCTTTTCTTGTCATTAGATGTCCACCACCCATATTAAGCCATTTGATATGTGGAAGAAGGTGACCGTATTCCTGCTTAAACGCATGAAGAACTTTCTCAAGATCATAGCTTGTAGATTCACACAAAGCATGAAAATGTAATCCTTCAAGACCATCCGGCAATCCGTTTGCAAGGTTTTCGGACTTTTCACCAAAGCGCGAACCGGGGACACAAGGGTTGTATATATCAGTCTCGATTACACTGCAGTGAGGATTTACTCTTAGTCCTGCTGACACGTGCTTATCTGGATTGGCTAAATTATATTCTTTTATCTGAGGATAGAACTTATTGAATTGAGCAAGAGAATTAAATGTTATGTGTGAACTTCCTTTTAGGAATTCTGGAAATGATTTGTCGGTATATACCGGGCAATATGTATGAACTTCATTTCCAAGAAATTCAAGAGAGAGCTTCATTTCATTTAAGGAGCTTGCCGTGGAAGCTGTGAAATACTCTGCGATAATAGGAAAAGTTTTCCATAATGCATTCGCTTTGAATGCCATTATTATCTTGACATTACCTTTCTGTTCAACATTCTTGAGGATTGACATATTTCTTCTGATTCTATCCTCATAAACGATGTAGAATGGTGTTGATATATCTTCTATTTTCATTTTCAATGTGTAATAATTTCAAATTTTGCAAACTTCAAAAGCAACTTCTTGACACCGGTCACACCAAAGTCAACCGTTATACTTGGTTCTCCCTGAACATTCCCAATGGCAGAGATTGTGCCATGTCCAAGTTTGGGATGCTCTATTTTCATACCTATTTCCAATTCATCCGGAGTATGCAGAGGCTTAATGCCTTGCGCTGTTTTGGAAGCATCAAGACGATTCATCTTGTTTACTGCGATTCTTCCATAATCCGGGCGAGAGGACGATGTTCCGAAATCAGAGAACTTCCCTGAAGAGAAAGCACGGGAAGGATTATAATCCTTTTTAAGAGAATTATAATTTGCAACAGGATTTATGAATTTATCTCCATTAGCTTCGTCAATATTGACTGATGAAACCATTTTAAGATACCTCGGGTCTATTTCAGATATGAACCTTGATGGACGAGTGAGCACAGTCTGTCCATTTCTAAAACGGGAGCCGGCGAACAATATGACACATGTTTCCTTAGCTCGTGTAATCGCAACATATAGTAATCTTCTTTCCTCTTCAATTTGGGCAAGAGAATCCATGCTCATGGATGACGGAAACAGATCTTCCTCTACACCGACTACATAGATATGTTTGAATTCGAGCCCTTTGGCCGCATGTGCTGTCATAAGAGTCACTCTCGGCTCTTCAGAGTCATCATTTTGATCCTGATCTGTCGCCAACATTACTTCTGAAAGAAAAGACCTCATTGAAACATCAGCATCAGCTTCTTCCTCAAGTCTTGATTCAACGAAATCCTTCAGACTCGAAATCAGCTCGGCAAGATTCTCTTTCTTACTGATACTTTCAGGTGTATTATCATGCGCAAGAGCTGTCAGAATGCCGGTTCTATTAAAAATAAGTTGCCCAAGCTCATATGCATTTGAACGCTCGTTGTCTGCGATAAACATCTTCATCAAGTCAGAGAAGACCGATAATTTCTTTTGAGTGCCGGCATTTATTCCGATATCATATTTATCAGCATTCGCTATTATTGTCCACATGCTCACTGCATTCTCAGACGCGCACAACTGTATCTTTTTCATCGTCGTTTCACCAATTCCGCGGGCTGGATAATTGATAATTCGTCTTAAAGCCTCATCATCATCAGGATTGACAGTCACTCTGAAATATGCGATAACATCTTTTATTTCTTTTCTTTGATAAAACGAGAGACCTCCATAAATTCTATAACTGATATTACGTTTCCTCAAGGCTTCCTCAAGGATGCGGCTTTGTGCATTTGTTCTGTAAAGAATCGCATAGTCGTCCAATGAGTCATGGTTTACAAGCTTAGAACCTGAAATCATATTTGCAACCATATATGCTTCCTCCATATCTGAATATGTACGGATTACCTCAACGGGTGCACCAACCTCATTCTCGCTGTAAACCTCTTTCTTAAGTTGGTTTGTATTTTTAGTAATCAGACTTCCAGCCGCATTTACTATATTTTGTGTGGAACGGTAATTTCTTTCAAGTTTAAAAGTTTTCAATCCAGGGTAACGCTTCTCAAGATTGATTATATTACCGATATTCGCTCCTCGAAATGAGTAAATACTCTGGGCATCATCACCAACAACACAAAGTTTCATATCCTCGCCTGTAAGTTGAGAGACAATCAAATGCTGAGCAAAGTTTGTATCTTGATACTCGTCGACAAGAATATATTTGAAAAATTCCTGATAGTGTCTTCTGATATCCGGATTGTCACGTAGAAGTTCATTCATGAAAAACAGGATATCATCAAAATCCATTGCGTTAGCCCTGTGACAGCGCTCTCTGTAAATTTTGTAGATCTGCCCTGTCATAGGACGTTTTGCGCGTTTGTCAGCATCATAGAATTCTTTAGTGTGAAGATACTGCTCCGGCGTGATCATGGCATTTTTTGCATTCGAGATAACAGCAGCCAATGTTGCAGGTTTGTATACTTTTTCATCAAGCAGCAACTCTTTGACAATCATTTTTAGCAGAGATCTCGAATCAGTAGTGTCATATATGGTGAACCCAGGCTTAAACCCTATCTGTTCTGCATTCCCTCTGAGTATCCTTAAGAAAATCGAATGGAATGTCCCCATCCATAGACGGGATGCGATCTTATTTCCAACGAGGGCCGAGATTCGCTCCTTCATTTCTTTGGCTGCCTTATTTGTAAAGGTAAGAGCCATGATTCTATATGGTTCGTAACCATTATTTAAAAGATCGACAATCTTATACGTCAGAACGCGTGTTTTGCCTGATCCCGCACCTGCGATAACAAGTGAAGGACCATCTTTATAAACAACGGCAGCTCTTTGCTGTGGATTAAGGAGATCGAGATAATTATAACTTATTTCAGACAAAATCAAGACAATATTTTAGTTCAATAACGTCAAAGGAACATTCAGTTTTCACTGAATGCTCCTGTTATATCCAAGTAATCAGGGATTGCCGGTATGAAATGATAATTATTGTTTGTATAATCAATAATGCAACAATAATGGTCCAATCCATTTGACACGACCAGGTATTTGGCGTGCAGAGTGAGATTGTATCTCACAATTTGGTCGAAAGTATCCTGCGTGATCTTAACATCCGGTGCCTTATACTCAACTATGAGTAATGGTTTCCCGTCTCTGTTGAACACAACTGAATCACACCGTTTTTTCATACCGTTAACATGCAATCCCACTTCATTAGCCATAAGCGACTTTGGATAATGGTAGGAATTCTGCAGCCAAGCGGAAAATTGTTGCCTCACAAACTCCTCCGGTGTCAACGCGACGAGTTTATCGCGTAACGGATCATACACTTTGACAATACCGTCTTCCTCTTTAACTTTAATTGGAGAGTAGGGGATATTCAGTTTTGGGAAATCCATCATTATTTCTTGACAATCAAATTTGCGCCGGAATAATGTGGATCAAAAATTGAATTCAGAAGGTCGGCAAGACGAAGTCCACCTCTAAGAAACTGCTGCTCTATGACAGGAGTCCATTTTGCTATATAATCATAACTGAGATTTGTATCCTGTGGAGTAGTATTGTATACGTCAGAAGCGATCAGATAGCATTCTTTACCCCATTTCTCAGGTGTGCCTTCAGCTATTATTTCAGCCTCCTCCTCAGGTGTGGCTCTGTCGATCTGCTGTTGCCATTCAGTATAGCTCCATTTGTGAGCAGATTCCGGAAGTTTGCTATCCCATGTGGAATGTAGATTTGTAGGAGATTTAAAATATCTTATGCTCCATCTGTTGCCACCGAGGTCACTACGATGTCCCATGTGCATAGGCTGATGTATATCACCTACAAGGTGTATCACCATTTTCAATGCAAGAGATTTATCCTCATCAGTCGCGTTCGGATCCTGTAGTAAAGAAGCCTGTTCATGTATGGCTCTGACAACATCACCATTTTCATGTAGCTTCGCATTCTCAAAAGTTTCGTCAGCATCAATATTTTTGTAATGCCAAGTTTTAGAATATGCGTATTCGGGTGTGTTGGAGGCATTGTCAAGCCAGTTTGCATAATACACTATAGATTTACCTCCAAGCAATTTTTCGGCGGCAGCCTTAGCTGTGGGTGTAAGGTGATTTTCAGCGATGAAGCAAACTGTGTCATGACCTTTTTGTCCCCAGGAAAAACATTGTAATGCAGTGGCTGATGCAACAGCCATACTTAATAATATTCTTTTATTTTTCATCATGTCTATAATTTTACACAAAAATAATAAAAATAAAGAAAGTATGAAAATTGAACTCATTTAAACTTTTTTATCAAATGTAAAAATGGTTTTATTAGAGTCAATTCATAAAATTTTAGCGTTAGATAACGTATTCTTAAAAATTGTCTGATAAAAAAATTCACAAATGCATCGAGCATATGAAATATATAATTAATTTTGCGTCTTTAAACAATTACACATGAGCAAAAAATCGTTATCCGTAATACTGATGATATGCCTGTTATCCGGTGTGTCCATTAATTCATACGGTGCAAAAAAGAAGAATATACCGGACCTCCGTCCTGTACCGGGAGTCGTTGTAAATAATAGGGAAGTGGTTATAAATCCTGTTCCTGTAAGTATAGAAAAAACTTACAACGGATATCTTAATATTTCAGCGGGAATCAACCTTGATGGTGTCCCGGATAGTTATGAAGACGATTTCAAAGGATTTAAGATAAGCAGCGATGGAATTCCGGTAAAAATCTTAAATGATAGAAATTGCAATTTAGCAGAGGATAAGCGCGGTGCATACCGGTTATCTATCGGACCGGATAAGATAACAATATCTTCTGCAGATGAAGACGGAATATTTTATGGGATCCAGACGTTAAGACAAGTTTTTGAAAGTTCCACAAAAGCCCGGATTGATATTCCAATGATGGAAATCAATGATTATCCATCACTTAAGTATAGGGGAGTCGTTGAGGGTTTCTACGGTAGACCATGGAGCCACGAGACCAGAATGTCAATTCTTGATTTCATGGGGCGTAACAAGATGAACAGTTATGTATATGGACCTAAGGATGACCCATATCACCGAACCCCATCGTGGAGACAACCTTACCCGGAGGGAGAGGCAGAAAAGATTCGGCAGCTCGCTGAAAGGGCTAGTAAAAATCACATCGATTTTGTATGGGCGATTCATCCGGGAGGAGATATACGCTGGAATAAGGAGGATTATGATAGCCTTTTAAATAAGTTCTCTTCAATGTATGATCTTGGCGTTCGACAATTCGCAATATTTTTTGACGACATCAAAGGCGACGGTACTGACTCTAAAAAGCAAGCACAATTATTGAATGGGATAGTAAAAGATTTTGTAAAGAAAAAGGATGGAGTAAAGAACCTTATTGTGTGTCCTACTGATTACAACCAGGGTTGGGCAAATGCCTCAGAAGAAGGGCAACTGTCAGTTTATGGCAGAGAGCTTGATCCTGAAGTAGAGGTATTTTGGACAGGGAAAGTGGTTTGTGGAGATATCGAACGTGAATCAATGGATTTTGTTGACTCACGCATAAAACGTCCGGCTCTCGTCTGGTGGAACTTCCCTGTCAGTGATTATTGTAAACATAATCTTCTTATGGGACCAGTATATGGACTTGACACAACTCTCGATTCCACAAATATGTCAGGGATTGAGACAAATCCAATGGAGAATGGCGAAGCATCGAAAAGTGCGATCTATGGTGTAGCAGATTATGCCTGGAACGCAACAGCCTATAATCCGATTGACAATTGGACACGTTCTTTCTCCGAAGTTATGCCAGGAGCGCCAGATGAATACGGGACATTTGCAATTCATTCATGCGATCCGCCTAAAAACTATCGTAGAAACGAATCATGGAATGTAGATACCTTTCACTACAACAATTATACTCAGGACCAATTTGAGTCGCTTAAGAAAGAATTCCAGAAGATTATAGCGGTTGAAGACAAAATGGTCAATGAAGGAGGTAATGTTCCATTGATTGTTGAAATAGCACCTTGGCTTGTCGAATTCACAAATCTTGGCGAAAGAGGGTTGATGGCACTTGATCTAATCAAGATTTACGAGTCCGGTGACAAGGAAAGGTTTAATCAGGCTTATGACAGGCTTGAAACAATAAATAACATTCAGAACCCCGGCTATATGAATTACCGTAGCGGCACATTAAAACTACAGCCATTTATCGATAATGTGCTGAATGACCTTCGACCAGCCAGAATTAAAAATTAATTATTACTATCATTGTATTCCTTTTCAAGGTAAGATTTTACCTCCCTGAATAATTTGGAAGCAAATACGAAGTCATTAAGTGACTCGCTTTTGCTTCTAAATATATTCTTGTCATTTCCGGTCCAGTCACAATGACCTTTGTTGATGAATACAATATGCTCGCCAATTCCAAGCACCGAGTTCATGTCATGGGTGTTGATGATTGTGGTAATACCGTATTCGTGGGTAATGTCGCTGAGCAGTTCATCTATCAATATTGAAGTTCTCGGGTCGAGACCAGAGTTTGGCTCATCACAGAACAGATATTTGGGATTTAATGCAATAGCGCGTGCAATAGCAACACGTTTCTGCATGCCTCCTGAAATTTCTGACGGAAATTTCTCATCCGCGTTTTCAAGTCCTACTCGTTTGATGCAAAAATGAGCACGCTCAAGTTGCTCCGCTCTTGACATTGAGCTGAAAAGTTTCAATGGAAACATTACGTTTCCGAGCACTGTTTCGTTATCGAAAAGAGCAGAACCTTGAAACAGCATGCCGATTTCCGTGCGTAGTTGTCGTTTCTGCACAGTATCAAGATCTCGGAAACGCCGTCCATCATATAAAATTTCACCCTCCTCAGGTGTGAGCAATCCAATAAGACATTTCATAAATACAGTCTTACCTGAGCCACTCTGTCCAATGATCAGATTTGTTTTACCGGTATCAAACTTCGCATTGATATCGTATAGAACCCTTTGACCATCAAACCACTTCGATATATTTTTTGCCTCAATCATTGCAATAATAGTTTTGTGAGAATAACATCGGCAAGAAGTATCAATATCGAGCTTGATACGACAGCCCTCGTGCTTGCTTGTCCAACCTCAAGCGATCCACCCTTTACATAGAAACCGTAATAAGCGGCAACAGAGGTGATAATGAATGCAAAAAACAGAGTTTTTATTATCGCGTACCAGACATACCATTCATTAAAGAATGACTGTATGCCGAAAACATAGTTCTCCATAGAGATCATATCTGTGAACTGGGCCACCAAGGCTCCTCCGACAAGCCCCATGAACATTGAGAGCACGCATAAAACGGGAACAAAAAGAACAAACCCGACAATCTTCGGAAGAACTATAAAGTTTGCAGCGTTAAGTCCCATGATCTCCATCGCATCAATTTGCTCTGTAACACGCATTGTGCCAATTTCCGACGAGATATTGCTTCCTACCTTACCGGCGAGAATCAGTGACATCATTGTGCAAGAGAACTCAAGCAACAGAATCTCGCGTGTGGCAAGACCTGTAGAATATGAAGGAATCATTGGCGACACAATATTTATTGTCATCTGGATACAGATAACCGCTCCGATAAATATTGATATTATTATGACAAGAGGAATTGAGTCAACACCAAGTTTATTTATTTCAAAAACGAGTTGCTTAAAAAACTCCCTCCATTTTTCGGGCACTCTGAACACTTGCGTAATGAATGCGCAATAACGTCCAAATGATTTTATAGAAGAAACAATCATGTATTATCTTGTTAATAGGCACGAAATATAGCCAATCATATACTGTCATATATTGAATTGGTCAATATTATTAACAAATGAGCCTGAATTATCTCGGCAAAGTTAATAAAAAAATTTGGAGAGGAAATCCGTTTTTAGTAATTTTGCTGAAAATAGCTTCAAACAATTATGTTGATCATCGGAATAGCAGGAGGCACCGGCTCCGGAAAAACAACGGTAGTTAGAAAAATTATAGAGAGTCTGCCCAAAGACGAAGTGGCAGTGATTCCTCAGGATTGTTACTACAAGGACAATGCCCACATTCCATTGGAAGAGCGTCTTAAGATGAACTACGATGAGCCGGCATCAATTGAATGGAGTCTGCTGGCAAAACATCTGAGAGAGCTTAAAGAGGGGAGGGCAATAGAGATGCCGACCTATGATTTCATTACATGTTCCCGTTTGAGGGAAACAATCCATATAGAGCCCAGAGATGTTGTTGTCGTTGAAGGAATCTTGGTCCTTACTGACAAAGAGCTGAGAGATATGATGGATGTTAAAGTATTTGTAGACGCGGATGCTGATGAGCGCTTGATTCGTGTGATACACCGTGATTGTATTGAAAGAGGAAGGACGCCGCAGATGGTAATAGACCGTTACATCGAAACTCTAAAGCCTATGCACGAACTTTATATAGAACCATCAAAACGATATGCGGATCTTTTAGTTCCTCAGGGTGGCCATAATAATGTAGCTATAAAGCTTCTTACTGATTATATCCGTTCATTGCTAAAACCAAGAAATGAAATTTAAACCGATATTCGACAAAAGTCGATTAAAAAAGAGTACTGATGACTCTCCTGCAAAGCTTTCTGCTAAAGAAGAGATGGAGCTTGAGGGGGTACAGCCCGATATGCAGCAGATAACCATAACGGAAACTGTAACCATACCTGAAAAAGGAGTATTGCGTACAGAAAATCTTGTTAAGAAATATGGTAAGCGAACAGTTGCAAATAAGGTCTCTATAGATGTCACACAAGGTGAGATCGTTGGTTTGCTTGGGCCAAACGGAGCAGGGAAAACAACCACATTCTATATGACAGTGGGGCTTATCAAGCCCAATGAGGGTAAAGTATTTCTTGATAATCATGATATAACCGAATATCCGGTATATAAACGTGCGCAATTTGGAATCGGATACCTTCCCCAGGAGGCTTCAGTGTTCAGGACTCTTTCGGTTGAGAACAATATTCGCGCCATACTTGAAATGACAAATACCTCCAAAGAATATCAGAAAGAGAAACTTGAGTCCCTTATCCGTGAGTTCTCGTTGGAGAAAGTTCGACATAATCTTGGCAACAATCTTTCCGGGGGGGAGAGACGCCGTACAGAGATTGCAAGATGTCTTGCTATAAATCCTAAGTTCATAATGCTCGATGAGCCATTTGCCGCTGTTGACCCAATAGCGGTGGAAGATATTCAAGAGGTCGTATATCATCTGAAAGAGAGAAATATCGGCATATTGATAACAGACCATAAGGCAGATTCAATATTAGGTATTACGGACAGGGCATATCTGCTATTTGAAGGAAAGGTCCTGTTTCAAGGTACAAGTGAAGAATTGGCGGCAAATCCTATAGTCCGCGAAAAATATCTCGGACGCGACTTTATATTTACACGCAAGAAATTCGACTGATGTCAAAAGCAATGAAGAGATATGATGCCGGTAAAATAGAGATATCACTGGTATCTAAGTTTTGTCTATTCGGGGCATCATTTATAATGATGTTTTTTGCATTATCCTTTATTACTCTCATGCTTAAGGAGATTCCAATCTCCGAACGTAATAGGATACTTACGACTTCAGCACTGCAATGTGTTCTTGTATTTATTGTTCCGGCTATGGTAGTGGCGCGTATAGAATCGCGCAAACCGCTTGATCTGCTTTCCATAGATACCCGACCTGGCTGGCAATATATAGTTTTTGCTATATTATGTTACACCACCGGCATGTGTGCGCTCAATCAGCTTATTTACTGGAACGATATAATAACTCTTCCAGAGTCTTTAACGGAGATTGAGGAAACAATGCGGGAATGGGAGGAAAATAGCAGGCAGTTTGCTAATATTATATTGTCAGATACTTCAATAGGAGGTTTGGTTTCGGGAATACTTATAGTAGGATTACTTACGGGAATTTCAGAAGAACTATTTTTTAGAGCAGGAATTCAGAGAATGTTATCCGAAACATTCTCCCGGCACGTGGCTATATGGATTTCAGCAATTGTTTTCAGTGCCATGCATTTCCAATTCTTCGGATTTTTTCCGCGTCTGATATTAGGGGCATTTTTCGGCTACCTTTATGCGTGGAGCGGATCGATATGGACTGCGATATTCGCACATGCTCTCAATAACAGTCTGGTTGTAATTTCATCATGGCTATCAGCACGCGGCATTTTCTCATTTGACTTGGAAAGACTCGGTGTCAGTGAATCCGGAATACCGTATGCAGCACTTATTAGTGCAATAATAACATCTCTATTAATTTATAAGTTTTTAGATTGGCGTAAATACAATATATCATGGCAAATCCGACATTCAGAGAAATAATAACCAATATCAATAAGGGAATATTCGCTCCTGTATATATTCTTATGGGTGAAGAAGATTTCTATATTGACGTTATCGTTGAAACTATAGAAAAGAAAGGTATCAATGATGATGATAAAGATTTTAATCTGAATGTTTATTATGGCGTTGACGCGGATATGGAGAATGTTGTGGCAGCAGCACAGCAGCTTCCTGTGATGTCTACGCGCCGGCTTGTGATTTTAAAAGAGGCACAGTCAAAACAGCAGGCAAAACAATCACTTGAGAAACTTGCTCCTTACGTTGGTAAGCCTAATAAATCAACTGTTTTTGTTATAGCCTTTAAAGGTGATAATCTAAACGCTACATCTTCTCTTTTAAAAAACGCATCCAAATCAGGAGCTGTAATCTTCAAAAGCGAGAGAATAAAGGATTATCAGCTTGCAGGCCACCTTCGTGATTATTGTTCAACCAGAAAATGCACAGTCGATGACAATGCAGCCCAGATGTTATGCGAATATATTGGAGGTCCGTTGACAAAACTTTTCGGAGAGGTCAACAAACTGATTCAAATAAAAGGAGGGGAGGGCCAGCGGATAACAACCGAAGATATTGAGAAGCATATCGGTATATCCAAGGATTATAATAATTTTGAATTGGTATCGGCTATCGCCAATAAAAATTATCCCAAGGCAATACAAATCATAAAGTATTTTGAATCAAATCCTAAAACCAATCCAACGGTGATGACAACATCAACGTTGTTCAATTTTTTCAGTAAACTTGTCATTGCCCATTATCTTCAGGATAAATCCGAGGCTGCTCTTAAAACGGCATTAGGAATACGTTTTCAAAACCAGCTGAATGAAATAAAAACCGGTATGAGAAATTATAATCCATTCAGAGCTGTCAATGCAATACATGCCATAAGGGATTTTGATGTCAAGACAAAAGGTGTATATTCATTCCAAAATGAATATGATCTTCTTGCGGAATTGGTGTTCAAGCTTTTCACGTTATGATATTATATTTTTCAGGAACCGGAAATTCAAAATATGTTGCGGAATCTGTTGCAAAGGAACTTGGAGACAAGATATGCCCGATAGCATCTGAGGACTCGCATCCTATTTTAGCCAAAGCGTTGGATAATAACACTCCGTCTATCGGTTTTGTGTTTCCTGTCTATTCATGGGGTGTGCCTCCTATTGTCATGGACTTTATAGGTTCTATATCTGATGATGATGCACGCCGGATAATTGATAAAAACACGCCTGTATGGATGATTGCGACATGTGGTGATGAGACCGGTGATGCACATTTAATGTTTCAGAAAGCTTTTAGACATAAAGGAATAGAAGTTAATGGAATGTGGAGTGTTATCATGCCTAATACATATGTTCTGTTACCAGGGTTTGACGTTGACTCTGATAATGTGAGAATTGAAAAGCTTAAACAGGCACCGTCAAGAATAAAAGATATATCCGGTCATATTTCAAAATCCCAATGGGAATGCGATGTCACCGAAGGAAAATGGTCAAAACTGAAAACCGCCATTGTTTATCCACTATTCAAAAGATGGGGGATATTTCCAAAGAAATGGAAATCAACAGCAGGTTGTATCGGATGTGGTAAATGCCAAAAAGCCTGTCCTGTGGTTAATATTAATATGATCAATAATAAGCCGGCTTGGGGACAGAATTGCACTTCCTGTCTTGCATGTTACCATGCGTGTCCTTTTCATGCAATTGAGTATGGGACAATCACGAATAAGAAAGGACAGTATTCCTTTGGTAGACAGTAAATAGTAAATAATGAAAACTTTTTAAATTGAGTCATTTACGCCAGAAAGTCGGGGTGAACAGTAGAAGTATGGTGAATATTTCCAGACGCCCGATGAGCATTATTATTGACAGGAGCCACTTTGCAGCATCCGGAATCAACGCGTAGTTTTCCGACAACCCTGTCACCTCAGTCCCGAGTGCAGTGTTTGAGATAGCCGATAATGCACAAAAAAATGCGTCTGATAACGGTAATCCCATTAGGCTCAGGGCAAGTCCTCCTGCACATATGACGATTGCATAAAGAAACAGAAAAGCGAGTGTTTTATGCACCACAGCTACGGTTGTTCCCTTACCATTAATTATAACTGTTGTAACAGTTGAAGGGTGCATCATCTTATAAAATTCATTTTTTATGAACTTGAATAACACCACAAATCTATCAATTTTTGCACCACCGGATGTGCTTCCGGCACATGAGCCCATAAGCATCATCACAAGTAATAGCACAATTGATATAGAACCCCAATCTTTAAAATTTGGCTCCGTAATTCCGGTAGAAGAGAGTATCGATATAGTCTGGAATAACGGATCAATAGTTAGATACTCCCAGCTTGTTCCAAGTCCCTCGATTAGAATATTTATAACAAAGCCCAAATAACATATTATCACAATCCATACATAACATTTGAATGCTGTATTTTTTAATGGATTTCCACCTTTACCTGTAAGAGTATTAAATAATAGTGAGAAGTTTACTCCACCAAGAAACATGAATACGCACATTACTGTTTTTATGTACAAAGAATTCCATTGCGAGATATTCATATCGCTTGTTGAGAAACCTCCGGTTGACATTGTTGACAATCCATGACAGAATGCATCAAAGAAATCCATTTTCGAAAATGAAAGGAAAATTATAAGCAACACTGTCAATAAAATATATACAGCCCATAATCCTTTCGCAGTAAAACTTACCCTAGGCCGTAGCTTGTCATGCGTTATGCCTGTTACCTCGGCATTAAACAATTGCATACCACCAGAATAATTAAGCATAGGCACTACTGCGAGCGTAAACAGGATAATACCCAGACCCCCAATCCATTGGACAACGCATCTCCAAGCCAATATCGACTTTGGCACCTCTTCGAGAGAATTGAGCACAGAGGCTCCGGTTGTTGTGAAACCACTCATGGTTTCGAAAAAAGCATCAGTGATAGTGAAATGAGTTCCAGTAAACAGGAATGGCAGCATTCCGAATAATGACAGGATTACCCATGTCATACCAGTGAGGAGTATAGCCTCACGCTTTCCCATATCTTTTGATTTAGGGCGTAGCATCATCATTCCTGCACCACAAGCTCCTGTTATGCCGGCGCATATTAGGAAATCAAACAAAGATTTCTCTTTAAATATCATCGCTATGATACACGGCACCAGCATAAAGAGTGATTCTATTACAAGAAGGTATCCGATCACACGCAGTAGCATGAGCAGATTGATATAATATCTATGTTTTTTATAGAAAAACATCTGTAGTTAACGGTATAGGGATATTAGTTAAACCATTTTTCAATCTTGTGAATTGTTCCAGAAAGACAGAATACAACCACAAAATCGCCTTCTTGAATATGAGTCAAACCATTGATCAATTGTATATCATTTTCTCTGACAAGTGCAGCAAGAGTCATGCCAAACGGCAATTTCAGATCTTTTACCGGTGCTTTTGTAATACGGGCATTATGTTTGACTAAAATTTCAGCAACTTCCGCATCAGCCAGAGCAAGAAATTTAGAATTACTTTCATCAGCATCAAGAAGAATCTTGAATATATGACTTGATGCGAATAATTTTTTATTAATAGTAGTTCCGATATTCAGATTCTCCGCTTGACTCAGAAATTGTAAATTTTCAACATCAGCGATGGTTTTAGGCACTCCAAATTCCTTTGCTGTGAGACAAGAGAGTATATTTGTTTCAGATGAGTCTGTGAGCGCAAGGAAAGCATCATATTGATAAATATTATTCTCTCTCAACACTTCTATATCAAGAGCATCACCATACACGATTTCGCAGTTAGGCAGCATTGTTGCCATTGATTCACAATTTTCGCGTATATTGTCGATGATTTTAATATGAAACTCTTCGCCATATAATTTTGCAAATCTTTGTGCAATACGGCTTCCTCCGACTATTAGGGCTTTCTTTATCACCCTTTTCTTTTTACCGCATATATCCCTGACTTCCTGAATGAATGGGGGAGTTGTTATAAAATAAACAATATCGTCCCGTTTAATCTCATCATTACCGTTAGGGATAATAGTCTCATTATTTCTTTTGATTGCCGCAACATGGAAATCATGTGTTTTTACGGGTAAATCCCTTAATTTGCAGTCAATCAAAGGTGAATCGCCATGCAGCTTGACTCCGATAAGAAGGAGTCCGCCATTATGTAATTCACCCCAATAACGGGCCCAGTTATGATAAAGCGCAACTGCTATCTCCTGGGCAGCGATATTCTCTGGATAGATCAGGAAATCAACTCCGACGTCCTTGAGTATTGATCCATTCTCTGGAACCAAAAACTCACTGTTGTCAATACGTGCAACAGTCTTCTTGGCTCCAAGACGTTTTGCAATCGCACAACTCGTAATGTTTCTGGTTTCATAGGGTGTTACAGCAATATACAGATCAGCATTTGCCACACCGACATCACGCATACTGCTGAATGAGGATGTGGATCCATTCCATGTCATCAGGTTATAATTAGAGTCAATGACATCCAGACGCGACTGGTCATTATCTATCAGAATTATATCCTGATCTTCATTGGAAAGCATCTTGGCGAGATGTGTCCCTACTTCTCCTGCACCCGCAATTACTATTTTCATTTTGAAGTAATGTCAAAATTATTTATCGCCGGGATTTCTCTGTAAAGTTGTCTTACAGCATCAGTTATACCCATAATATCAAAACCGCAACGAGCATGAAGTTGTTCAACTTTAGCATGTGTAATCCACTTGTCCGGAACACCTAAGCGTTTTACGATGATATTGTGATTATGTTCAGACAACCATTCCATTACAGCCGATCCAAATCCACCTTCAATTGTTCCATCTTCTATTGTGACAATCGCTTCGTATTTATTTGATATCTCATTAAGAAGCTCTTCGTCCATGGGTTTCAGCCATATCATATCATATACATCAACTGATACCCCGGATTTTATCAAATCCTCTGCAGCCTTTACCGCATCATTTCCTACCGGACCAATAGTCAGAATTGCGATCTTAGAATTATCTGATTGGTACACAATGCGTCCTTTTCCAACGGGCAATTCCGGGAAAAGGTTATTATTGACAGCTCCATCGGCTCGTCCTCGAGGATATCTGATCGCCATAGGAGTCTTCATGCCCTCCGCAGTTTTGAGCAAACCACGTAACGATGCGATGTCCATTGGTGAGGAGATACTCATACCCGGTATCATTTTCAAATAAGCAAGGTCAAACAACCCGTGATGAGTCACACCGTCTTCACCTACCAGTCCGGCTCTATCAATACAAAAAACAACCGGCAGTCCCTGAATTGACACATCATGGATAATATTATCGAAACCTCTTTGCAGAAAAGATGAATATATGGCGACAAACGGTTTTTTCCCAGCGGCAGCAAGTCCACCCGCGAAAGTAACGGCATGTCCTTCAGAGATACCGACATCAAATGTGCGTTCCGGAAAACGGGACATCATCTCATTCATAGAAGTGCCGGAAAGCATTGCCGCAGTTATACCCATTATATTACTGTTTTTCTCTGCAAGCTGACATAATGTCTTTCCAAAAACTTCCTGCCATAGCGGGACATCCGCTACTGTTGTTTTACGTTCTCCTGTTTCCGGGTCAAAATTACCCGGAGCATGCCATGCCTGAGGGTTTTCTTCTGCTGCCTTATATCCTTTACCTTTTGTGGTGCGAAGATGTAGTATCCTTGGTCCCTTCATGTCTTTGATTTCATTCAAGACTTTAACCAGCTTATTGACGTCATTACCGTCAAAGGGTCCGAAATACCTGATATTTAATCCTTCGAAAATATTTTGCTGAGCAGACACAAGAGATTTGACGGCATTGTTAAATCTCAAAAGCAGTCCCTTCTTCTTATCATTGACAAGTCCCCATTTCTTAAACAGATTGTAAGCTTTAAGCCTTAATCTGTTGTAGGATGCAGAGGTTGTCATATCCGACAGATACCGGTGCATCGCACCGACAGGACTATCAATCGACATGTCATTGTCATTAAGTATGATAAGAAGATTATTGGGATTATTTGACGCATTGTTTAAACCTTCAAAGGCAAGTCCGTTGCTTATGGATGAATCCCCGACTACAGCAATTGTCTTACGATTCTCTTCTCCCGGTGTATTCATGTCTGCAATCGCCATGCCGAGAGCGGCAGAAATAGAATTCCCTGCATGACCACATACAAATGTATCGTATTCGCTTTCGGATGGAATAGGAAAGCCACTGATGCCTCCTTCAGTGCGTTGATTTGGAAATAAATCACGTCTACCGGTCAATAACTTGTGCGCATATGCCTGATGTCCCACATCCCAGACCACTCTATCTCGTGGAGTGTTGAAAACATAATGAAGCGCGACAATAATTTCAACAGCTCCCATGCTCGAACCAAAGTGTCCGGGATTATGGGAAAGATTATCAATCATATATTCACGAATTTCCGAACATAACTGTGGGAGCTGCTCGGAAGAAAGCTTTCTTAACTGTTCAGGATTGTCGATGTTATTGAGTAGATTCATTGCTTGCCAAAATATTTTTTATATAACGGCACAAATATTATGATCCCGGTCATCGCAGCAACGAGTATATTTTTCAGATTTATACCACCCGCTTGCAACAACATCCACACCAGCCATAACCAAACCAGTGCGAGAACGGTCATTCCTATGAGTTTAGATTTGCCCATCAGAGTGCGAATTTACTAAAAAATCCGCAAATACTATAATCTATAAGATTTTTATATTATACCTGATGTTAAATAAAATTTAATAACTAATTTTGCACCCGCAAGTTATGAATATATCTAAAGTGATAAAAATTTCATCGTGTTTACCGATATTATTGACAACAATATCGGCCGGTGTACTTTGTACCAGTATTTCATGCATAAGAAATTCTTCTGCTTCTAATAAAGAAGATATTTCTTCTATACACACCGATACCATTACCTCTGCGGATTCATCAGATATTGAAATTGCAGATGACATTGATGATAGTCCGTCTTATCCGGCCGGCAATGCACCCGAAGACTTACAAGAATTTATGCAATCATCAGAGCATAGCGATCTATATGCCCAAGGGATATTGCCGGGAATGCTTGACAAGGCACCTGAATATGTTTCAGAACTATTGAAGAATAAACATAAAGGATTTATAATTGTAGATAAAAGTCGTATGAAAGTCATTTATTATGACAAATATGGCTCAGCTGTGAAAACTTATGGTATGGCCTGTGCAAAAAATTATGGAACCAAACATGCGAAAGGTGATTCCAGAACACCTGAGGGCTTCTTTTATGTAGAGGGAGTATATGACAGCACTGATTGGCTGTTTACGGACGATGACGGTGTCACCTCTCCCAAGAAGGGACAGTTTGGACCACGTTTCATACGTCTTCTTATTCCGGGCACCACTCAGATTGGTATTCATGGGACATGTGCTCCATGGAGCATCGGAGGACGATCAAGCCACGGCTGTATAAGAATTAAAAATGAGAACATTCTTGAACTGGTCGAATTGGTTGAGAAAGGCATGCCTGTTATTGTCGTTCCAGGACGCAAGGATATGGAGCAGAATATCCTCGATGAAGTTGAAATACCATGGATTCCATCTTACAAGGGGGCCAAAGAACCTCGGATACAACAGAATAATGAGGTAGTTGCCACTGCTCCGACAGATTCCATATGCACGCAGGATACAATTCCCCAGGAGAACAAGGAACTTATTCAAGAATCAGACACGATTATTTTGGAATCGAATGAAATTATTGGTAATTTTTGATTAATTTTGTAATTGGAAGCGTAAACTGCTTCCAATTATAGATGAATAATTACGAAAGTTATACTCCACATATAGATACAAATGATGAGCCACAAGTTGTAACTCCTGAAATCACTGATATTCAGGAAAAGAAAACACAGCGGGGTGGCAACAGACGCAATCAGGCAAAATCCAAGAAACAAAAGGATGAAAAATCACGCCAAAAACCGGAACAATCCATAGTTTCACGCATAAAGAACTACATTCTTTCCCCTGCGGTGAAGCAAATAACGGGTATTTTTCTTGGATGCCTTGCTGTGTATCTACTTATTTCATTTATTTCATATTTTACAGCCTGTATCAAGGACCAGTCAATAATCAACAGTACTCCAGTAGGTGGTGCAGTGCGCATATCAAATCATGGTGGAGAAGGGGGAGCAAGGCTTTCTGAATTCCTGATTAATAAAAGTTTTGGAATTGGTTCCTTCGTTATCATAGTTTGGTTGTTTGCCATGAGTCTTAAACTCCTGGTAGGGAGACCCCGATTCAAAAGTGTCAATTTTACTATAAAATGTTTTGTCGCTCTTATCACACTTTCGCTTATAGTGGGAATTTCGAGTGTTGTGACAAACACTTATGTAAATTGGGGAGGGTATCATGCGCATTATGTATATGAGTTCATCAATAGCTTTCTTGGCTATGGATCATACATCCTATGTTTCTTCATGGTGGCTTTGTTTGTCATCATTTGCCTTAATGATCTGATAACATGGATTAGACGCAAATATAACGAAAGAGCTGAAAAGAGGCGTATAGCCGCAGAAGAGAGAGAGGCGGAAAGAGCAAGAGCAGAGGCCCTGCTACGGGACGAACAGGCAGAACAGATAGATGATATTAAAGCAGGAGAAACTTATAGCCTAAAAGAGCCTGAAACGGATGATCTTCCGGAAGATGACGCACTTGTTTCATTCAAAGACGGGTACGTGCTCGATGAAGAGGAAGAGATAACACCCGTAAACGATGAGTACATGCCGGCTCAAACCATATCAGAATCTAATGATAGCATATCGGCATTAAATGAAACTGATAATGACACTTCAATAAATAGATCTGATGATACTAACTCTGATGATTTAAGTGATACTAATAAAGAAATGTCTGATAATTCCAAGCAGGCAGAAGACATTAAATCAGAATCATCAGATAGCGGAGATGAAGCAATGGTCGTGAATGTGAATCAGATAGATCAAAACGGGAAAAGACATTATAAATCACAACTCGATTTTGAAGCTGACCACAAATACACCTTTCCTCCATTTGATCTAATGCGGGAAGGGATAACAAAAATCAGTGTCGATGCGGATGAGCAGATGGAAAACAAGGCAAAAATCCAGAAAACATTATTGGATTTTGGCATTCCCATCACACGTATAGAAGCGACTGTCGGACCAACTGTGACTCTTTATGAAATAGTTCCTGACAAAGGTGTTAAAATAGCGAAGATTAGAAGTCTTGTCGATGATATCGCTCTTAGCCTTTCTGCAATAGGAGTAAGAATTATCGCACCTATACCGGGAAAAGGAACTGTGGGTATTGAGGTTGCAAACAAAGATCCATTGACAGTTTCGATGCAGACCGTGATACGTTCCAAGAAATATCAGGAAAGTAAATACAATCTCCCGATTGCTTTAGGATCAACGATTTCAAATGAAGTCTATATCGCAGATCTTGCAAAAATGCCTCATTTGCTCGTTGCCGGTGCAACCGGACAGGGTAAATCTGTAGGTCTTAACGCTATAATCACGTCATTACTGTATTGTAAAACACCTTCTCAACTTAAGTTTGTGATGATTGATCCAAAACAAGTGGAGTTCAGTCTTTATAATAAACTTAAGAACCATTATCTTGCCGTAATACCCGAAGATATTGATTCAGAAGAGCCGGTAATCACCGATATGCAGAAAGTAGAGGCGACTCTCAATTCCTTGTGTATCGAGATGGACAACCGTTATACACTCTTAAAGAATGCGCATGCGCGAAATATTGAGGAATATAACGCAAAGATTAAAGACGGCAAGCTTAATCCCGCAGAGGGTCATAAATTTTTGCCTTATATCGTTGTCGTTGTGGATGAGTTCGGAGATTTGATAATGGTGTCAGGTAAAAACGTTGAAATGCCTATTGCCCGTCTCGCTCAAAAAGCCAGAGCAGTCGGAATGCATGTGATAATCGCAACCCAAAGACCATCAACCAATGTAATCACAGGTATTATCAAGGCAAACTTCCCAGCCAGAATTTCATTTAAAGTCTCCTCCGGTGTCGACTCAAAAACGATTCTCGACACACCAGGTGCTCAGCATCTTATTGGACGCGGGGATATGCTGATTTTCAATAATTCTGAAATGGTCAGGGTTCAATGCGCATTTATTGATACTCCTGAAGTAGAATCAATATGCGAGTATGTGGAAAGACAACCATACGCCCCCGGAGTATATGAACTTCCGGAACCACCTATGGCAAATAATGATGACAGTCTGGGTGGAACCGGACCGGTTGGTGACCGTGATCCGCTTTTCGAAGAGGCTGCAAGAAGGGTAGTATCATCCAATACGGCATCAACCTCTTCTTTACAGAGAGTGTATTCAATTGGGTATAATCGAGCCGGAAAGATTATGGACCAACTTGAAGCGGCAGGTATTGTAGGACCGTCGCAAGGCGGTAAACCCAGAGCTGTATTGGTTGATCCAATAGGCCTTGAAACCATATTATCTTCTATCTAAATTTGAATAAGGACTTATGAAATTTATAAAGTATATATTCACATCACTGCTTCTTATTATAGGGTGTGTCAATATTTATGCGGCAACAGCAGAACAGGTAATGAGTCAGGCTGCAGCAAAGGCAAGAAATGCCAAGGGCATTTCAGCTGTTTTCACAATAAATTCATCCGGAAGGTTAATAAACGGAACTCTAAAGTCCCGAGGGAATAAATTTTCACTGACGACCAGTACATCCTCCTCATGGTTTAACGGAAAAAATATGTGGACATACAATCCATCTATTAATGAGACAACTGTAATAACGCCCACAAAAGAAGAAATTATGGAATCTAATCCACTTGAATATCTTAAAACATATTCAAGTAGTTTCAAATCAGCGTTCTCTAAAAAGAAGATGACAGGCAAATATGTATTACTTCTTACTCCTAAATCCAAATCTAATCAAGTAAAGAGTATTGAAATTATCATAGATGCCAAAACATACAAACCGAGTAAATTCACGATAACATCAGGTGCTGGCACAGTCAACGTGATAAACATTAAATCTCTTGATTATTGCAGTATACTGGCTCATTCAGAATTTGAATATCCTCGCAAAAAATATCCGAAGGCTCAAATTATAGATCTCAGATAGACTATTTTAATTTGTCAAATGTTAATTAATAAATAGCATATTGGCAAAACACAATTTTGAAATATAAATGTTATGACAGAAAATAGAACAAAGTTATTGATTATCGGCTCCGGCCCCGCTGGCTATACAGCTGGAATATATGCATCACGTGCGAATCTGAATCCTGTGATTTATGAAGGGAATCAGCCAGGTGGACAGCTTACACAAACAACTGAAATCGAGAATTTCCCTGGTTATCCTGAAGGTGTGCAAGGCATTGAGATGATGCAACATCTTAGAGATCAAGCAGAGCGTTTTGGCGCAAGGGTAGTTCCGAGGCTTATTGAAAGTGTTGACTTTTCAAACAGGCCGTTCCGTTGCGTGGATGACAGAGGAGATGTCATTATCGCAGATTGTGTGATAATATCGACCGGTGCCTCTGCAAAGTACCTTGGTTTGCCAGATGAGGAAAAATACAGTGGTTTGGGTGTCAGTGCCTGCGCCACATGTGATGGCTTTTTCTACCGTAAAAAGAATGTGGCTGTAGTAGGTGGTGGTGATACGGCTTGTGAGGAAGCATTGTATCTCTCTACTCTTGCAAAAAAAGTTTATATGATTGTCCGTAAAGATTATTTGAGGGCATCTGACATAATGCGCAAGAGAGTGGCCGAGCGCGAGAACATAGAGATTTTATTCAATAGCAATACTGTAGGATTATTTGGAGAAGAGGGTGTAGAGGGTGCACGACTTGTGCGTCATCTCGGTACTCCTGATCAGGAAGAATATGACATTCAGATTGACGGTTTCTTCCTCGGAATCGGTCACAGGCCCAATACTGATGTATTCAAGGGTCAGCTGGAGATGGATAAAGAAGGATACATAATCGTTAACTCTCCATATACAAGTACAAGTGTAGAAGGTGTATTTGCGGCGGGTGATTGCGCGGATCCAATATATCGCCAGGCTGTGAGTGCTGCAGGAACAGGTTGCCGTGCTGCAATTGATGCCGAGAGATATATCCTTGAAAACGATTTGTAGGATGGAAGACAAGCAACTTACACTTGATCGACGCTATCTCAGGATGGCGGCTATCTGGAGCGAGAATTCATATTGTCAGAGACGAAAAGTCGGAGCGATTCTTGTCAAAGACAAAATGATTATTTCTGATGGATACAACGGCACACCGGCGGGTTTCGACAACATATGCGAGACTCCCGATGGTGTGACGTACCCATATGTACTTCATGCCGAGGCAAATGCCATAACTAAAGTGGCACGTTCAAACAACTCAAGCGAAGGGAGCACATTATACGTTTCCACAAGTCCTTGCATGGAATGCTCAAAACTTATAATACAGGCAGGAATCAAACGTGTTGTTTTCTCCGACTTATATAGAATAACAGACGGTCTTGATTTATTGAAAAAGGCCGGAATTGAGGTGGTTCATATTCCGGTTGAAGAATACGACTGATAAATAACCTTTCTTTTCTGATGACAAAAAAAAGAAACATATCTTCCATCGTGCTCCCTCTTGCAATTGCCGCAGGAGTGATCGGGGGTGTATTCATTGGCAAATATGAGGCGGTAAGAAGACTATCTCCTCAGCAGGAGAAGATGCAGACAATATTGGGGCTTATTCATACGCAATATGTTGACGATATAGATGTGGACTCACTCATGGAATCTGCAATTCCAGATCTTCTATCATCTCTTGATCCTCACTCCGCATATATTCCAAAGTCAGAGCTGACAGCCACAAACGAAGAGCTGGAAGGTGCTTTTGGAGGAGTTGGCGTTTCTTTTCAAATATTGTCAGATACTGTAAAAGTGATAGAAGTTGTGCCAGGAGGCCCTGCCGAGTTAGTCGGTCTGCAGCCAGGTGATATGATATTGGAAGCTGACGGGCACAAGCTTTATGGAGATAAACTTACCAATCAGGAGGTTTTCAAACGACTCAGAGGTAAGGAGGGTACAAAAGTCAGTCTGAAAGTAAAGAGAAAAGGTTCTTCAAAGAATCTCACTTTTGATATTATCAGAGATAAGATACCTGAATACAGTGTCGATTCAAAATATATGATATCTGATAATATCGGATACATACGAGTCAGCAAATTCGCAAGAACAACTTATAATGAATTCTTCAACGCACTGGTTGAACTTCGCAAGAAAGGAGCAGCTAAATTTGTATTGGATTTCAGAGGCAATTCAGGCGGATTTATGGATCAGGCAATTTATATGGCAAATGAATTTTTGCCAGCCGGCAAGATGATAGTCTATACAAAAGGCAGAAGACCAGAAAATGAGAGTTTCGCCATAAGTGATGGCAACGGTCAATTCCAGGATGTTGAGATCACTGTGCTTACCAATGAATTCTCAGCCTCTGCCTCAGAAATTTTCGCAGGAGCTATCCAGGACAATGACAGAGGACTTGTGATTGGAAGAAGATCTTTTGGCAAAGGCCTTGTCCAGAATCCAATAGTTTTACCGGACAGCTCAGGAATGCGACTGACAGTAGCGCGTTATTATACTCCGTCAGGCAGATGTATTCAGAAAGAATATAAAAGAGGACGAGATGGTAAATATGAACTGGATATTCTTGACAGATACAATCATGGAGAGTTTTACTCTCAGGATTCTGTAAAGATGGACAAGAGCAAGATCTTTAAAACCCCTAACGGCAGGACAGTATATGGTGGTGGTGGAATTATGCCCGATATATTTGTTCCCGAAGATACGACAGGATTCACTTCCTATTATCTTGAAGCCTTAAACAGGGGCCTTATCCAAAGGTTTGCCGGAGAATTTGCAGAGAATTATCGTCCTCTGCTCAAAGGTAAGACATCTCTGGATGATCTTGAAAGAATTATGCCGAGGGATAACATGCTTCTTAATAATTTTGTTTCATTTGCTGCCGCGAATGGTCTTCCGGCAAGATGGTATTATATTAATAAATCCAGATCTCTATTGCTCAATCAATTAAAAGCTGTTATTGCAAGAGATCTTATTGGGTTTAATTCATTCCTTGAGATTCTAAATCAAAGAGATACAACAGTCAAACGTGCTGTTGATATACTTAATGACGGTAAATCACCGATAAATATTACTGATAGCAAATTATAATTTAAATACTATGGAAAAGAACGAGATAAGAAGAAAAATCAAGGCCTTGAGGTCTATGATGCTTGATACGGAAAAGAGATGTGCTGCTGAAGAAGTTTTTGCGCATCTTGAACAAACAGCAGCATTCCTTATGGCTGATCATATATTGATGTATCATTCTCTGCCAGATGAACTGTCGACACATCTCTTCCTCGAAAAGTGGCATGATAAAAAACATTTTTATCTTCCGAGAGTAAACGGTGTTAACCTGGAGATTCTTCCATATGACGAGTCTCGTCTTGAACTTGGCTCATTCCATATAGAGGAGCCAACAGGAGACAATGTCGTAAGTCCGGATGAGATTGAACTTATTATAGTGCCGGGAGTAGCGTATGACCGTAAGGGTAATAGACTTGGAAGAGGGAAAGGGTTTTATGACAGATTATTAAAGACAACCAAGGCTACAAAAGTCGGTATCGGATATGAGTTTCAACTTGTTGATGCAATTCCGACTGAACCCCATGATGTGAAAATGAATATCATTATCACTCAATCGGGATGTATTGTTATATAGATTCATAAGGTATGGCGGTATATACAAAAGATTCTAAGTTAAGTGAACCTATCTTTGAAGATCCATCTATTGTCCCCGTAATCAACCGTTTTGGGATTTTTCTTGGCGTGGGTGATGACAGAATATTGGATAGCTGCGAAAGAAAGGGGATTGACCCCGATTTCTTCCTTGCTGTGATTAACACGTATCTGAATCCTGACTATTTCCCTGAAAGAATTGTGGAACGCACACATCTTTCTATGGTGATTGATTATCTTGAGAAGACAGACCAATATTACAGTTGCATTCAGCTTCCAAACATTGATCGTCATTTCAATATCCTTCTTCATAAAAGGGGAGGGATGGAGCAGTGCGCTTCTAAAGAAAGTAATCTTCATCTACTTAACGACTTCTACCGTGAAGTAAAGCAAGATCTGGAGACTTTGATAGATAATGATCTTAAATATTGGTTCCCGTTGTTGAAAAGCAATCGAATGGCCGCATTGGAGCAGATCTCAAATACGGATTCAAGTGATATGCCGCAATCCCTTCCTTATGATAATTCCGGAACAGAAGATAAAATCAGAGATTTGATTTCATTCTTTGTGATTCATCTCAAAGGGGAGTATGATCATAATCTATGTGTGGCGGTGATAAGTGCCATAAATACACTCGAGAAAGATATTCGCCAAAACAATCGCATCAGAGATAGAATATTGAAACCATTATGCGAAAAGTAGCGATTATTGGTCTTTCATCGCTTGAATCTCTTGCTGTCCGTAATATTCTGGAGGAACATCGACATATAATCCCCGATAATTTTGCGGATTTCAGTGACATTGAGACAAACTTAGATGATTATGACCGTTTCATCGTATCGTCTGACCAGACTCTTGCTCATCTTGATTTCTTCCTGCCGAAAAAATCAAGAGTCATTGTCATTGCCAGTACATCAGGTCTTCAGTCCGGAACATTTCAAACAATCGGTAGAAATACGGATTTGACAGATATAATATCAATATTTGATACATTACTGGATAATGGAAATGATGATGAAAAAAATGGAGAACTGACAACCCGTGAAATTGAGGTGCTTAAGGAACTTGTATCCGGCATAACTGTCAAGGAGATAGCCGATAGGTTATGCATATCCTCAAGCACCGTCATCACACATCGTAAGAATATATCGGCAAAACTCGGCATTCGTTCAGTGTCCGGGCTCTCTCTTTATGCTGTCATGCATGGAATCGTATAACAATTTTTACAATTTGCCGTATTTGTTTCTTGAAAATCTCTCTTTTCCTTTGCAGTTTTGAATATAAACGTTAATTTTGTAAGAACGTTGATAGCCGCAATTATAGCGGTTATTAGTCACGTATTTATTGCCTTATGGCTGATGAATGCAATTTTGGAATATCAAACAACAAATAACATCAATAAACACATTCGTTATGATCATCAAAAGAATGTTAACAGCAGCATTGATGCTGACCGGTGCATTATTTTCATATGCGCAGCAGCCTCAAATGCAGCAGCTGCCATTGAATCCGGCAGTTAAGCACGGGACCCTACCTAATGGTCTGCAGTATTTTATCATGCATAATGAGGAGCCGAAGGATCGAGCTAACTTCTATATTGCTCAAAAAGTAGGCTCAACACTTGAAACATCCGAGCAGCTCGGCCTCGCACATTTTCTGGAACACATGGCGTTTAACGGTACAAGCCATTATCCTGGCAAAGATATGCTCAATTACCTTCAGGCTAAAGGTATACGATTTGGTGCTGATATAAACGCATATACTGATTTTGATGAAACAGTATATAATATCAATAATGTGCCGACTACAGATAAGGCTTTGATGGATAGTGTGCTGCTTGTTCTACATGATTGGAGTGGCGAAATTCTTCTCGAAGAGGATGAAATTAATGCTGAGAGAGGTGTGATTGAAGAGGAATGGCGTTCTCGGAATGATGCCAATTCTCGCATGATTGAATATATTCTTCCGAGAATATATCAGGAATATCAATATCAGCAGACACCGATCGGCAAAATGGAGGTCGTAAGAAATTTCAAGCCGGAAGTGCTGCGTGCATATTACAAAAAATGGTATCGTCCAGATCAACAGGGAATCGTGATAGTTGGAGACTTCGATGCTGACGAAATGGAGAAGAAGGTGATTGACCTCTTTTCACCTATACCTATGCCAGAAAACCCTGCTGAAAGAACATATCCTACCGTTAGCGATAACAAAGAGCCTATTTTCGTTTATTTCGATGATGCCGAGATTCAATATCCGAGCGTAATGCTATGTTTCAAAAGTGAGAAAACTCCATTTGAAATGCGCAACACATTGGCTGGCTATGTTCAGGATAATATTCTCCAAAGAATATTATCAAGCTTGATTAACAACCGACTGGAGGAATATCGCCAGAAACCGGAATGCAAATATGCTTATGCAGGTGTCAACTTCAACAAGTTCCTTGTGTCAAAGACAAAGGATGCTTTTATGGTTACTGTAGTTGGTAAAACCGAATTAAAGGATGCTTTCTCAGAAGCAGTATCAGTAATTGCCAGAGCATGTAAGACCGGATTTACAGATTCAGAGCTTCAAAGAGTCCGTGACAATATGCTCTCCATGTTTGAGAAGCACTATAACGAGCGTAATAAGACAAAGAATGAGCCTTTGGCGAAGGAGCTGATTCGTCATTTTGTTGACAATGAAGCAGCACCTGGCATAGAAACAGAGTATGAGCTTGCCAAACAAATTCTTCCGAATATCCCCGTTGAGGCAATCAATCAGGTTGCAGCAATGCTCCTTACCCCTGAGAATCAGGTAATGGTAGTCTCACAACCTAAGAAAGATGAGTTCGCGGTCCTTTCACAGGAAGATATGATCCCGCTTCTTGAAAATGCCCTCAATGCTGAATATGAAGCATATGTAGATGAAGTCATCACAGAGCCACTGTTATCTCAGCTTCCTAAACCCGGAAAAATCAAGTCTCAGGCAGAGGGTAAGTTTGGAACAACAGAATTCTTACTTTCAAATGGTGCGCGTGTGATTGTCAAACCAACCGACTTTAAAGCAGATGAAATATCTTTTACAGCTTTCAAGGATGGTGGCAAGAGATCATATCCAGAGGCTGAGGCTGCTAATGTTTTGCTTCTTGAGGATGCTTTCTTGTCAAGCAAGCTTGGAAACTTTGACAGAACAACTCTTAAGAAATATCTTGCAGGAAAGAGAGCTTCTGTAAATTATTCAGTTAGCAATACAGTTGACTGCTTAGAGGGTGGTAGCACGGTCAAAGATCTTCCTACTCTTATGGAGCTGATTTATGCATGCTTCACTTCTGTAAGTCCAGATGCCCAGACATACAACGCCAATATGGATCAGGCTCGCACTCTATTGAAGAACATCGATTCCGATCCTAATCAGATATTTAAAAAACATGTTGCAAGCGCAAGCTATGGCAATAACCCGATGTTCCAGGAAATCGATATCAATACAATAGACGCTGCAAATTATCCCAAGATGGTGGAAATGATAAAGCAGTCTACGTCAAATGCAGCGGATTATACATTTATATTTGTTGGAAATATTGATATTGATACGCTTAAACCACTGATGGAACAGTATATTGCATCGCTTCCATCAGCAAAGAAGGGTAAGAACCAGATTGTAAAAGACCTTACTCCTATAACATATGTATCCGGTCAGGTTGTAGATCATTACAAACAGCCCATGCACTCACCCAAGTCTCAGGTGTTTGCAGTATTCTCAGGAATGAATATCCCTTATTCAATTGAGAATTCTGTAAAGATTAGCACAATTGGTCAGATCTTAAGATCCATATTTACAGAAACCCTCCGCGAAGAGATGGGCGGAACATATAGCCCTTATGCAGGCTCTGTATTCTATCCTACAACCGGACAATGGATCATACAGTATGTATATGAGACAAATGCAGACATGCTCGGCAAAATGGAGGAAAGAGCAAATGCTGAATTAACCAAGCTTTTGAACGAAGGTGCCAATGAAAAAGACTTTAATAAAGTTAAGGAAGCGAATATCAAACAATATGAAATGGCTGTAAGAAGCAATGCTTATTGGGAGAATAACCTTCTCTATCTTGAAAAGGGCATCGACAACATTACAAACCATAAAGCAGCCATAGAGAATCTGACTCTTGAAGAGTTGAATAAGTTTATGAAAAATCTTTATAATGGCAAGAATAGGATTCTTGTTATTATGGAAGGAGTGGAAGCTAAGTAACATATTATTTGATATCTAAAAAATAAGGCTGGATGTATATACATTCAGCCTTATTTTGTAAATTTGCATAACGACAACCAATATATATTTTTTTGATATGAATTATTTCATCAAGTCATTGACAGCATTAACAATGATGTCATTCGCTGCTTCTGCAACAGGGGCATCAACAAACCCTCTTATCGAGGGTGCAAATCTTCCATATGGCACAATGCCTTTATCCCGTCTTACACCATCACAGTATGAGGAGGGAATCATGGAGGGAATTAAACTCCAGAATCAGGAAATCGATGCCATTGTTAACCAAAGAAGTGTACCGACATTTGAAAATACGGTAGTGGCACTCGACAGAAGTGGAGAAGTTCTTACAAGGTCAATCCTCGCGTTGAGCAATCTTGAAAATGCTTCGGGCGATGAGCAAATCATGAATGTCCTTGCCAAAGTTACTCCGGCTCTGTCTGAGCATTCTTCCAATATTATGCTTAATGAACGATTATGGGAAAGAGTGAAACAGGTTTATGAGAATAAGGATAAAGATACAAGTCTTACACCTGAAGACAAAAGACTTCTTAATAAAACATATCTCGGATTTATCCTTTCGGGCGCAGATCTAAAAGGTGAAGAGCGAGAAAAATTCAGAAGATTGAATTCTGAATTATCAGATCTGACACTCAAATTCGGGCAAAATGTGTCAAACGGCATGAAGGATCCATCACGCCGTATGTGGCTTAAAGAAAGCGATCTCGCGGGCATACCGGAATCAATAAAAGAATCATACCGTGAAGCGGCAAAAGAGGTTTTGAAGCAGGAAGGTAAGAATGATGATGGCTCGCTTTATCTTGTAACCGTATTCGCCCCCTCTTATCAGCCTTTCATGAAATATGCCGATCGGCGGGATCTTCGTGAGCAATTGTACAAATTATATGGAAGTCGCAACATAGGGGGAGATCTTGACAACACAGCAATCTTAAAGGATATTGCCAATGTGCGTCTTGAAATTGCAAAACTTATGGGCAAAAAGAATTTTGCCGAGTACCAGTTACAGACAACTATGGCTAAAAATCCTGAGACTGTAGTTGATTTCCTTGAAAATCTAAGGAAAGCATATACAGAACCAATGAAATCTGAACTTCTTGAAATTGAGAAATACGCCCAGGCCACAGAAGGCAAAGACTTCAAGCTTTCCGCATGGGATTACTCATATTGGTCAGACAAACTTAAAAATGACAGATATGCGTTCAATGATGAAGATATGAAGCCATATTTTGAGCTAAACAATACAATAAAGGGTGTATTCGGACTCGCAACAAAGCTATATGGATACAAATTCAAAGAGACAGATAAGATTGATAAATATCACCCGGATGTAAAGGTTTATGAAGTTTATGAAAAAGATGGCACGCTTCTTGGTGTGTTATATGCAGACTTTTTCTACCGCGACGGGAAAAGCCCTGGTGCATGGATGACTGAATTCAGAGGTGAGACTAAAGATGACGAAGGTAATAAAACCATACCGCTTATCTCTATAGTTTGTAACTTTTCAAAGCCGGTGGGGAATGCCCCGGTTCTTCTCACACCGTATGAAGTGGAGACATTCCTCCATGAGTTTGGACACGCGCTCCACGGACTTTCCTCTGAGGCTAAATATGCATCTTTAAGCGGGACAAATGTAGATCATGACTTTGTTGAGTTGTTCTCTCAGTTCAATGAGAATTATCTAACTGAGAAAGAATTCCTCGATGGATTTGCGAAGCATTACAAAACTGGGAAAAAGATGCCGCAGTCATTGATTGATAAATTTGTTAAATCAAGTCAATTCGGAGCTGCGTATGCATGTATGCGTCAACTTGGATTCGGATACCTTGACATGGCATATCATACAATTGAAAATCCGATGAGAGCATCATCCGATCTTGCAGAGTTTGAAAAAAAGGCGCAAGATCCTGTCAGATGTTTTGAGGCTGTTGAAGGTTGTCTTACTTCTCCATCATTCGGCCACATATTCTCAGGAGGATATGCTGCAGGTTACTATGGTTACAAATGGGCTGAATCATTAGATGCAGACGCTTTCGCGGCATTTAAGGAAAGCGGTATTTTCAACCCTAAAACCGCAGCTAAATTCCGGAAGATGTTGCAGGCCGGTGATACCGTTGATCCTACAGATCTTTATATTGAATTCCGTGGAAAGAAAGCGACAGTTGACGCTTTGATGGAAAGAGATGGAATAAAGAAGTGATAACATCTTATTCTCATTCATTCTAAGTATAAAATAAGGAGGCTTTCAAATCAAGCCTCCTTATTTGTATCTATTCGGTAATGTAATCTGCAACAACCTCTTCGATTGCGTCATTATCAGGAGACCATTGCCCCGGAGAATTTTCATCTCCACGCACTAAGTCCATCACCGCGTAATAATCACATCCCGGCAAATCCTGGTCAGCATCCGCAAGGGTGACCTCCATCGTATTGGTATTGATTTCAAGTTGCGTGTCATCAGAATAAGATTCTTCATTCTCAAGATATTCCACGACAGCGCGATATATCATATCACGCAATTCTTTAGTTTTACTTTCTTCACTCATAATATATATTATTTACATACAGTCTTATAAAAGACATTTAAATTCTTTGTGTCAAACACAATTGAGGTATACTATTCTCAGTCATGCGGAAGGCGTAAAGAAATTTGTCTTTCCCTTCTTTTATCCGATATTTTTTTCGCAACTCATCAGCAGTCAAAGGATAATTTCGCGACACGACATTATATCTTTCACCTTTCATTGACTTTAAAGCCTCATTATCCGGGATATTCTCTATGATACTGATTCTTCCGGGGAAATTATCATATAGTATATCCGATATATATAGCGACGTATTCCGGGCAAGTTTTTTAAGGCCATTGTAACGGTCGCAAAGAGCTTTAGCCGGATTCAGTTTCATGACACCAGCATTTGGCTCATAAAGATATTTGCCTACAGCGAGATCAGATTTGGAAGCAAATGTAAACAATCCATGACTAAGTTCCGCTTCATCAAAGAAAATATCGGAAATCATGCCGTCATCATTAAGGTCAACAACCCTGATGCCTTTAAAACATTCTGAATTGTCAATCTCTACCAATAATTCCTTACATTCCCCTTTTACACATACAAGATGTAATTTACTAATACAATCAATTTCATCTCTTACTTTTGTTACATCCAAAAGAGGGGAGGCCTTTATAAATATACGCTTGCTTCTGGATTTCATATCAGAAATACAGGAGGTCACATCAGGGATACAATCCTTGAATGAATACGTGCGCTTGTTGTTTATATCTCGTCTCGCCGGATCGATAAATATGATGTCAAATGATTCAGATGAATTACGAATGAATTCGACTGAATTGCAATTGACAGGAGTAAATCCCGACAATTCTATTATTGATGAATTATGAATCAAAACATCGTGCTTATTCTTATCCAATTCACATGCAGTAACATAATTATCAGCCATTGCCATACTCATTGCATCTATGCCAAGACCGGATGTCATGTCAAGAATATGTTGTCCTCTCCCTACGAGTGACGCATGATATTTTGCAACCCGTTGGTCTGATGATTGCTCTGCTGAAATCTTATCTGGAAATATGAATTTATCAAAACTAAGGAAATAGGGCAGTTTTGATTCCGTCTTCTTTCTTGATTCAATCTGCACAACAGCAAACTCTAACGGAAATCCCATCATTTTGCCATGATGCTTAAGCAGCAATGATTTGCTATCTACATTCTTATTATCATGTATAAATTTAAAAAATGAGGGATTGTTATATTGAGTCATATTCAAAAATCTTACATTTTACATAACCCAACAAAATTAACAATATCAGAAATAGGTACCAAATATTGTTTTTAAAATTTTCCGTTAACAAAAATTAAATATTTTTTTAGGATGGGAAAAAAGAGGTATATTTGCAGACAAAATTTGAAACAATGAATTTCAAGAGCTATATATTTACATTATCCCTTATTATTTCAATGGCAATAATGCCAATGTTCCGATTTAGTATATCTGCGGCAAACTCCTCCAAAGATAACGACTTCACCATAATTATTGATCCAGGACATGGTGGTAAAGATTTCGGAGCAATAGATAATAACGTTAAAGAGAAAGATATTAATCTGGGAGTTTCCAAGAAGCTGGCCTCAAAGATTAAAAAGAAACTCAAAAACGTTAAAGTAGTGATGACTCGTGAAAACGATTCTTTTATATCACTTCAAGAACGTGCAAATATTGCAAATGAAAACAAAGGTAACCTCTTCATTTCCATACATACTAACTCTGTTGATAAAACCAATCCGAAACGTAAAAGCGTGTCCGGGGCATCCGTATATGCGCTTGGCTTACATAAAGACAAGAATAATCTTCAAGTGGCACGCAGAGAAAACTCCGTTATTGAGCTGGAAAAGAATTATGAGCAGAAATATAGCGGATTTGATCCGTCTAAGGATGAATCATACATAATTTTTGAAATGGCTCAAAAAAAGAATCTGGGACAAAGCCTTAAATTCGCGGACCTTGCGCAGAAAAATCTTGTAAAAGAGGCTGGGCGAGCGGATAGAGGAGTAAAACAGGCCGGATTCTGGGTGCTATGGGCAACTTCCATGCCTGCCGTGCTCGTAGAGCTTGATTTTATATGCAATCCTAATGCTGCTGTTTACATGGGCTCAGAGAAAGGTCAAGACAAGCTTGCTGAAGCGTTGTTTAAAGCAGTTGAAAAATATTCTTTATCTGCCAATGCTTCGAATTCAACAGCAGAAATAACAGTTGATCCTAAAGGGGAAGCAATGGGGACAAAAGAAATTAGTCCTGTTGTACTTGCTTCCTCAAAACCTGTTGAGAAGGTTTCTGAAGCAAAAAAAATGGCAAGACCAGCTTCCGCTTTTACTAAACGCCGCAGACGTTCCGAAACAGCCAAGAAAGCGTCGGCAATCCGCAATGTGGAGACAGCGGCGATACCTTTACACAGGGATAATGAACGAGTAGCAGTAGCTGAGATAACTGAAAGTCCTGTTGTTGCCAGTGCGGAAATCGATGCTCCTGTAGAAAATACAAAGGCAAAGAAAAATAAAAAGAAGAAGAAATCGAAAGACAAGACATCTTCAAGAACTTATAATAACAAGACTGTAGTAGTCAACAAAGATGGTTCGACAACATTAAAAAATTCATCTTCCAATGATAAACCGGTTTTAAAGACCCATAAATCAATATCGGGATATCATTCAAAAGTTGAGAAGCTTACCACTGTTTACAAAATTCAGATATTGGCCAGTTCTGATAGATTGAAACAAAACAATCCCAGATTTTGCGGTCTGACGCCGATACGCTCATTCAAGGAAAATAATTTATATAAATATACTTACGGGGAAAGTGAGAATCGTCAGGAGATGGAAACTCTTTTAAGACAGGTAAAGGA
This sequence comes from uncultured Muribaculaceae bacterium, assembly GCA_910578075.1. Lineage (GTDB taxonomy): Bacteria > Bacteroidota > Bacteroidia > Bacteroidales > Muribaculaceae > Lepagella. The sequence continues at coordinate 122,688 of CAJTPK010000001.1, forward strand.
AAAAATTCCGGACGCATTCATTATAAAAAGTATAAAATAGACTGTTTATTGTTATATATAATGATATGTGTATACTATTAAACATACCCATTATGTTATTTTGAAAATTAAAGGTTATGAAAAAAATATTTAACAAAGAATTTATCATCGGAATATGTGTTATCGCGGCTATCGTGATACTTATATTCGGCATCGATTATCTGAAAGGGATCAACTTATTCAGTCCGGCAAACTTTTATTATGCTTCATATAATAATGTAGCAGGTCTTGAAATTTCTTCACCGGTTACTGTTGACGGTTATAAAGTCGGACAAGTGAGGGAAATTCAATTCGACTATGACAATCCAGGCAAAATAAAAGTATTGCTTGCCCTCGATAAAAAATTAAGAATTCCAGTGGATTCCAAAGCAACAATGGGGTCTACCTTAATGAGCGGTAATTTTATCGCATTAAAACTTGGAAAAAGCGCTGAGAAATTGCCTGTAGGTGGTAATATTGATGCGATAGAAAGTTCGGATCTGATGTCTTCACTGAGTGAAGATATCATGCCGGCTGTCAATCAAATTTTACCACGTGTAGACTCTTTACTGATGAATCTCAATAGAATTGCGGGCGATCCGGCATTGCTGGCTTCTATTCAGCGCCTTGACGGAATAACAGGGGATATCTTGGCAACTACAGGCGGTCTGAAGTCAACAGTTAACAGAGATTTACCTGTAGTTATGTCGAACGTCAAGTCTATCAGTCATGGACTTGACACTGTAACTGCAAATCTTGGAATTCTCTCTGCGCAGCTAAAATCTCTCCCTCTTAATACAACAGTTGATAATGTGAACGCTTTGACTGCAAATCTCACTCAATTTTCAAAGCAGTTGAACGATCCTAATTCAACACTCGGATTACTTATGAATGATCCGGAATTATATAATAAATTGAATAGAGTAGCTGCTGACGTGGATTCACTTATCGTTGATATTAAGAAAAATCCAAAACGCTATATCAGTATAAAGTTATTATAATGGGCAAATTTTCTTATTTGGAATAATTCCAAATAAGAAAATTTATAATAGAACCCTTAAATAGCAATTTTAAAAGATATTCAAGCACCATTGTTAAAATGGCTCAAGAGCGGAACTCTTGAGCCATTTTGCTGATTATATGATACATATGACACGTCCAGATAGAATATTGGTACAGCGAATCAAGATAAAATCATAATCTATTGATTGTCAAACCTATGTGCAATTACAATACTATGCAAATATTTCATCATTTTTTTTTATGAAAATTTTGTTATTATTTTGTACTCCAATCAAAAATTATGGAGACAGATTTTCAAAATAAATGGAGCAAATGCCTTGAACTGATTAAAGACAATATCGGTTCTGATCGCTTTAACACATGGTTTGCATGTGCAAAGCCTGTTGCATTTTCTGAAAACCGATTAACTCTCCGTTTGCCATCATATTTCTACTATGAGAAATATGAGGATGATTTTTATGATATCCTTTCAAAAGCTCTTAAGCGAGTATTCGGACACCAGATTAAACTGGGTTACGAAGTGGATATCGTTGCCGATAATGACAGCAAATCAAAGATTAAGCTCGAGAGTCCGCAGCAATCACACGTATTAAAAAACAAACTTGTCAGTTCATATCATAAGTCTCCTGTCGAGAAACGAGAGGTAGACTTTGATCCCCAATTGAATTATGCGCTGAATTTTGAAAATTATTGCGTAGGAGAGAGTAATAAGCTCCCTGTGACGATTGCTGAATATATAGCGGATAATCCCGGCAAACCGGAATTCAACCCATTCTTTCTTTATGGTAATGTAGGTGTAGGTAAAACTCACTTGATCCAAGCAATTGGCATACGTATTAAAGAACGTAATCCGAATGCTAAGGTACTGTTTGTACCTATGAAGCATTTTCAGACATTGTATGCACAGGCAACCATCAATAAGGATGTTCCAAGATTTATCAACTGGTTTCAGATGATGGATGTGATTCTTTTTGATGACCTCCAGGAGCTATCTAATAAAACAGGTACTGCCGAAGCATTATTCCCAATCTTCAATCACCTGCAAAGGAATCGGAAGAATATAATTTTTACTTGTGACCGTCCACCTATGGAATTGGATGGAATCGCAGATCGTCTTATTGACCGATTTAAATGGGGAGTTGTTGAACCACTTCCAAATCCCGACTATCATTTGCGCAAGAAAATTCTTGATTTCAAATCAAAAAAGAATGGTTTGGGGCTTCCGGAAGAGGTTATAGACGTGATAGCGTCTGAAATTGATGGATCCGTCCGTGAATTGGAAACAATTGTAAATGGATTGTTAACCCGGTCAATCGTAAAGAACGCTCCTTTATCAGTTGATCTGGCTAAAGAGGTGATGAGCCATGTTGTCAAAAAGACTGAGAAAAAGCCCATCAATTTCGATATGATTGTGGAATCAACGGCCGAATATTTTAATCTTAATCCGGACGCTATTTTTTCACAAAGCCGTTTGAGAGACATTGCTGATGCACGCCAGATGATAATGTATCTGTCACATAAACATACCCAGCTCTCATCTCCGGCTATCGGTGGTAAACTTAACAGAAAACATGCAACAGTGTTACATGGAATATCTTCTATCAAAGATCGTTTGCCATACTCTAAAGATTTGGCGGATGCTCTTGAAGCAATAGAACGAGATTTGCTAAAATAAAAAGGAAGGGAACATCGAATTCCCTTCCTTTTTATTTTAATCTTTACCTTATGATAAATCATGTTTTATTGCTTCAACAACAAGATTCTGTGTCAAATCATCAATCCCGGCATTTATAAGAGTATCATGATCAGCTCTGAAAGCCAATTCAAACTCATTAAGATCGCTTCTGGAGGATTGTTTATATAAATTTATAGCATCTCTGATTTTGCCTGATGCGAGACATGCATGCCCTGCATTGAGGAAATCAACTGAAATCGGATATTGAAGTAGAATTTTATTATAGTAGGAGTAGCTTTTGTCATATTTCCCGGATAAGAATTCTCCCCAGGCAATCGCTCTCCAAATTTTAGGATTTTCCGGATCAATATAATTGGCATGATAGTATGAGCGCAATGCGCTGTCAATTTCTCCACATTCCAAAAGTGCATTTCCGGAATTCATAATCAATGAAACATTGTCCACATCATGTTCAAGGGCCCTTGCATAATAATCAGCCGCCTCTTTGAAATTTCCAAGTTTTTTATTTACAAAAGCCAGTCTTTTTACAAGCCATTCGCTTGGTTCTGACAACAGGGATGCTTTCTGATAAGCGTCCAGAGCTTCGTCATAACGTCTAAGGCTTTGTAATGCATATCCGATTTTCTCCCAATGAGTTGGATCAGAATTTGCCTCTTCTCCCATTGCATAGAACAAGCTTAATGCCTCATTATAATACCCCCTTTTAAAATAAAACTCACTGATAAGTGTCAATATCTCATCATCCGTCATCATATTGCCAATCACTGGCAATTCAAGAAAAACGAATGGGTCAATGAATGGATCTTTGAATTCATCCTTTTTTCTGAATAATTTGAAGAATCGATACAGCTCTCTCACAAATAATGTAGCCGCTGCATTGAATTCAGGATTTGAAGTTTTCTCAAGTCTCGCCTTTAATTCTTCACTTATCTGGGACATCTGCATTTCAAACTGTCCGAACATCATTTGCCGTTGCTGTTCCGGCATGGATGAGATAGCAAGTACCAAAGAATATTTATCTGAATCACACATGCCCGTTCCCATTGAAAACAAATCATCCAAAGTTTTCATACTTGATTTGTCTAATTTGATATGGGAATTCTTTGAGTCATAAGGTAAAAACCAGGCATTGACATTATTAAAGAATGGGAAGGACTTGAGTTTGGAGAATGTTACCATCATCAGATCGGCACCTTCACTTTGCATCTCGGTAAGCTCTCTCATTTTAGAAGCTATGCCGTTTTTCTCCAACATGTCTTCCCAATCAGGATTGTTTTCAAGTAAACCTGATTCAAAATCCATTGCTGATTCCCGCATCTTTTTAAGCATATCGGGCTTAAGCTTCATTAATTCAGGTATCACTTCATCACGCATTTTGGCTGCAACCCGATCTGTATCTCTTGTGCGCACAATTTCTTTTATCACATTTCTCAGACGACTGTAAGTTAACAGAGAGTCCTGCCATAACTCAAGTCGGGTCATGAGTTTGCGATCATTTGAAATTCGGGATGAATGGCGATACAACACCATTACTATTGCAACAAGTGAACGCGCTGCCACTTCGTCACTTTGGCTATTCTCGTATATATCGAGCAGGGCTGTAAATTTAAGATCATCATAATATTCAAGTAGCGATAATGTAAGCGCTGAAATAATATATGATGAAATATTTAAATTGTCCTGAGCGGATAAAACGATTCGTACTATCTGATTACAAGTATCCTTCTTCAGTCTCTTAGTCCATATCAAATCAAAAAGCTCGCGCATCGCTACATCTTTTTTATCTACCAGAGTTGAAGTTTCATTACCTGCATCAATGGCTTCATGCAATATGTCATTAGATTTATTCAAATCCTCGTAAACTTCTGCAAAATCAAGATTGCGAAGATTAGAAACCCTCAATGTTGAATAGAAGACATTTGAGCTATCTTCTGTCCCTTTCTCTATGATCATATCATCACATATCCGTTGCAAAGACTCGACAGTCTGACAATAGACATCTTTTCGTGAAGGATCCTCCATTCCTTCCATAAAGTAATGGATCATATATCCATATGTTTGCCTGATTTTCTTGAGTTTATCAGTGGCGGTATAATTATTCTCAGACACAGATATTGATTCAAGTTCATTCATTGCATCTGTGAGCCTTTCAGAATCAAGTAATTGTCTTACACCGGATATTTTTGATTTAAGAGATTCTAATGTCATATTAAAGGATATTTTGTTTTACCTTCTGATAACTGATCATATTAAATTTATGATATAGAACAGTTATCCATACTAACAACAAATTTCACGCCAAAAAATAATGATATTCAAATATGATATTTAATCAATTTATATTAATTTTGTGAAAATATTATTGGTTCTCTCGGGAGAACATAAGTAATATAAATAATAGATTTAATATTCAGTTTAATTTAACACACTCTTATGGTTATACAGCGTTGGCAATCAGTTTTACTGTTAATTGCAGTCATTGCAATGTCTTTATTTGCATTTCTGTCGCTCGGGCAGGTGCAGTTACCTGATTATACCCTTAATTTCACAACATTAGGATTCTATGTAGAAGGAGAATTGACAGGTGGTGACTTATCAGGAATGTATATGAGCACATGGCCCTTCTTCATAATATCAATAATGTGCGCGATTATACCGCTCATAAATATTTTCCTTTTTAAGAACTTGAGACTGCAGAAGACATTGTGTCTAATTGAGATTTTGTTTATTATCGCAGCGATATCAATAGGATGCGGATATGGGTATTGCACATTCGAAAATCAACATGTCAGTTGGTCCTCACTTGTGGTCGCACCTGTAATTGCCTTGATTGCAACAGCTATGGCTTATGGCAGAATCAATTCTGACCAGCAAATGTTACGATCTGCGGATAGAATCAGATAGGATTCGCGGTTTTAGTACTGTATCATTTAAGATGCCTGAGTGATTTGTGAAGCCTAAGTGAATGACAACTTATACCATCACATTGAGCATCAGAAAGATATTTCAACTCTCTACTTTTCCTGACAGTAGGATGAATCACTATCCGTTTATAATTGAAGTATCTTGATAGTTCTTTAATATTACCTTTATAACCTCCTGCGATTATGAGATAGTCACAATCGCGGGAGTACTTTTTATCTAAAAAATCAATAGGGCAATCGATACTTATTATTGATACATCATTAATCAACAAATGAGAAATCACTCCTCTTTCAAACTTTATGTTCTCTTCCTTTACACCTCTTTTGACAACCGCTGAAATCTCATGATAAGTATCCGCTAAGATGAAGCTCCCATTCCTTATAATACCGGCATCTGCATTTATTACCAAACAACATACTGTTAATGCTGACAGACTGCAATACAATAATGGTTTCCACCTTTTAACATTAAGAAACAACCCTAACAGCAATAGCCCTAAAAACCATAATACGACAGCGTTGTATCCAACATTTATTTCCATAGTATTCCCCGTACTTATCCATGATAGAAATCTTTGCAATACACTCAATCCATGATCAAGCGCATATCTTAAAAATTCGATGTCAAAGCCTAATATGGACATCAATATATATAGCAATGCGATTGATATGTATATAGGAAGAAAAGGTATGGCTATGATATTAGCAGGCAAAAATGCAAGAGGGAAGGTATTGAAATAATATGCTGAAATAACCCAACTACCAAATGTGGCAACCACTGTAGCTGTCAATAATCCATAAAATTTATGCAGATAAGGGTGCCTGCGTTGATCTAAGAATGATATGTGACGTGCAAATGAAGCAAGCGAGGCAACACAGATGAAGCTCAATTGGAATCCTATGTCCAACAAACTATAGGGAGACATCATTAAAATTATCATCGACGCTCCGAAAAGAGAGTTGAAAACAAATCGTTTACGCTCAAGTGTCATAGCAATTGCAGCAAAGGAAATCATGACACAGGCTCTTACCGTGGAAGGTGCCATTCCTGTAATGAATGAATAGCCCCAAAGCAGTAATGCAGCTATCAGTATACGCAACTTATAACGTCCGGCAAAATTAAATGGATAAAGCAAAAAAAGAATAATACCGCCTATAATACCCATATGCATTCCACTCAGAGCAAGAAGATGTGCTACACCGGCATTAGAGAAGACCTCCCTCAGAGATGAATCAAGATAAGATCTGTCTCCAAGCAACACTGTTATAAGAAAGTTTTGTGTATGTTTTGAGAGTGAAGTTTCCTCGATTACCTGCTCAATTCTATGGCAAATTCTTCGAGAAAGACCGGAAAGAGTCTCCTCATGTCCGGCAACCTTTATATTATCAGAGGTAATATTGCATCTGTAATAAATTCCACGTGACGCCATATACCTGCCATAGCCAGAGATAAAAGAATTTGGATTATCCTGTATCCTTAACGGAATACCGGATATTATCACAATATCACCAATATCTGCTCCACAGTCTGAGTTGCTTACTTTTATGCTTAACGTAAGATTTCTATACTCTCTTTCAATATCTACAGAATCAGTAATCTTTTTAACATCAAGAACAAATGAATCTCCAGTTGTTGTTTCAGAGATATCCCGGATTATTCCTGTCATAAAAAGGGGAGTGCCTGATTCTTTAAATTCAGGATCATCAGGGGCATGAAGATCAGATATGATAATTCCTGCACCTGCGAAACATACGAAAACCCATACATAATGCGTCATCCTGAAACGATAAGCCGTTACAGCATCTTTCGAGTTATGAATGATAGTCAAGTATATGCATACTGCCGCAACTATGAACAGGAATCCGGCAACTACACCGCAATTAACTGAAAGATTGAGTAATATTCCAGTCGAAAAAGCAATTGCCGGCACGGCAAGGCTGTTTACTCTGAGTGTGCGTTCCAGATCTTCCATGACAGTTCAGCCTGGATATGGAGCATTTCAAGCCCGTTCTTCACTTCAGCACCCATTGCGGCCGATTTACGCATGAATTCTGTTTGTTCAGGGTTATATATTAAATCATAACAGATATGGTCCGGTGTTAAAAAATTATATGGGATGTCAGGATATGCTTCTGTTTCCGGAAACATTCCGAGGGGAGTGGTATTTACAATTAAAAGATGTTCTGACATTATGGTTTTGTCTATATCATCATAAGTCATATCTCCGCTATTTTTAGATCTCGATACGATCAATGGCTTGATTCCACGTTTCTTAAGTCCATAAACGACAGCCTTTGACGCACCACCGGAACCAAGTATTAAAGCCTTTTTTACATGCGGATGCAACATCGGTTCCAAGGACTCAATAAAACCTTTCCAATCTGTATTATAACCGGAAAGATGTGTTTTTGCTGCGCTTTTAGACCGAGAAATCCTTATTACATTCACAGCACCGATTTCCGATGCATCTCCCGAAATTTTATCGAGAAATGGTATTACAGCTTGCTTGTAAGGTATAGTCACATTTAATCCATTAAGTGTTTTGTTGCCATCAACAAGTTCACTCAATGAATTAATGTCCTTTATAGGAAATAACTTATAACATTCATCAAGACCTTCCCTGAGAAACTTCTCAGTAAAATATTGAGCCGAGAATGAATGACCTAACGGGTAACCTATCAATCCATACATAGCCCTACCATATCACCACGCGTTCAGACTCAGGCAAAAACATCGCATCTCTTTCTTTAATGTCAAATGCCTTGACAAACTCATCTATATTCTTTAGAGTTGCGTTTACTCGGTATTCTCCAAGTGAATGCGGATCTGTCTTGGTCCGGGATAGGATTTCCTCTTCTCTGATATTATTTGCCCAGACGTTGGCATAGGCAAGATAAAAGCGCTGTAAAGCGGAGAAGCCATCGATTTCCTGAATATTTTTCCCTTTCATATAATCGATGTAAGCTGTTAAAGCAATTCGAAGCCCCCCTTGGTCAGCAATATTCTCTCCTAATGTGAAACGTCCGTTAGCATGAACACCGGGCGCCACTTCCAAAGCGTCAAACTGTGCGACAAGTTTATCAGCCAGAACTGTGAATTTCTCAACATCTTCTTTCTGCCACCAGTCTGACAAATTGCCGTTTCCATCAAATTGGCGCCCTGAATCATCAAAGCCATGAGTCATCTCATGACCTATCACAACTCCAATAGCGCCATAGTTCTGTGCATCATCAGCTGTCAGATCAAAATATGGAGCCTGAAGAATTCCAGCAGGAAAACATATCTCGTTTGTTGTCGGATTATAATATGCATTGACTGTCTGCGGGGTCATATGCCACTCTTCTCTGTCAACTGGTTTACCCAACTTTTGATAATTATCCTGCGCATACCATTTCGCTGCCTCGCTCACATTTTCAAGATACGACTTATCTGGATCAATCTGTATGCCGGAATAATCTTTCCATTTATCGGGATAGCCGATTTTAACAGTAAATGTTGACAACTTCTCAAGTGCCTTGGACTTAGTTGTATCTGACATCCAACTAAGATTCCTGATATGTTTGCCAAGTGAGCTGCGAAGATTCTCCACAAGCTGCTGCATGTATTCTTTATTCTCTTCCGGAAAATACTTTTTAACATACAATTCACCGACAGCTTCTCCAAACATTGAGTTAGGAATCGTCATGACTCTTTTCCATCGGGGTTCCATCTCTTCGGTTCCGGACATTGTCTTGTCATACATCTCGAAGTTGGCTTCCTGAAAATCATCACTCATTAGATTTGATGATGAGGTGACAACATCTACAACCATCATATCCTTTATTTGCTGTAGAGTCAGAGAGGGGAGATATTCATTGATGAAATCTAAATATTTTACGGAGGTTATATTCGCCTTGTCTACATTGTCCAGTCCAAGGTGTTTGAAATACATTTCCCAGTCAATATTCGGATATGTTTTTTTAATATACTCCATTGTCAACATGTTGTATCTCAATTTAGGATCACGTCTCTCTTCACGCGTTTTTTTATTCTTTGCGATCTCTGTCTCTATCTTGATAACATTTTCCCAAACGCGTTGACATGATTGGTTATCATAACCAATCAATTCCATCATGCGCTTTATATATCGTTCATAAGCTGACATAATTTTGTCGTTGGTTTCATTTCTTTCGAGATAGTAATCGCGATCGCCCAAACCGAGTCCTGCTTCTCCAATATGCATTATATTCATATCAGCATCTTTTGCATCTGCACCTACGCCTGTGCCGAAGAAAGCTCCTCCAAGACCATTATGCAGCCATGCGAGTGTCTCTATGAAGTCCTCATCAGTCATAGCGTTGATCTTATCAACCATAGGTAAGACCGGAGCTGCTCCTTCACGGTTAAGTCGCTCGCTATCCATTCCCAAGGAATATATATCTGATACTTTCTGAGCATTAGTTCCTTTGATCTTTGATTCAGGATTATCAGATAGAGTGAGGATTAATTCTTTAAGTTGCTCACGTGCCTTTTCTCGCAATTGATCAAATGTTCCGAAACGTGAATACTCCGGACCCAACGGATTATTCTTCATCCATCCCCCACACGCGTACATATAAAAATTATCACAAGGATTAATATTTATATCAAGATTCGCTTTATCTATTCCGTGTTTATCTAGCATATCTTATTATAAGAAAGAGTTCAAAACTATTGATTTAAAATTTCTTCGAGTTCCATCTGTGAAAGTTCCCACATAGACATGGCATTTTCAAGATCCTTACCAACGCGGGAATAAGCCGTCAAAGTTTCTTCACTTGTATCTCCGGCTGATATTTTTGCTTCAAGCTCCTTCTGAAGGTTCTCTATTTCTGAAATTTTATCTTCTGATTTTTTGACATTCTTTTCCGCTTTGGAAATTAATCGTGCACGCTCTTTCTGTTCTGCATAAGTTAATTTCCGTTCAGGCTTGTTTTCAGAAGTATTCTCAACTGGTTTGGGGTCAGTTACAATCCCAGACGATACCTTTTCTTGTTTATCAGCTTTATCAGCAGATGAGGGAGATTTAGATAATTCAAGATCTGAAAGTTGATTAATATTCTTCTTTCTAAGGAATTCATAGATTCCACCCAAATTTTCTTTTACATTTCCTCCGCCAAACTCATATACTTTTTCAACCAAACCGTCAAGGAAATATCGATCGTGACTGACTATTATCACAGTACCGTCAAAATCTTTAATCGCATCTTTCAGAATATCTTTTGTTTTCATATCCAGATGGTTGGTCGGCTCATCAAGGATAAGGAGGTTGACCGGTTCAAGGAGTAGTTTTATCATCGCAAGACGCGTTTTCTCACCTCCGGAAAGAACTTTAACCTTCTTGTCGATGTCCTCACCGCCAAACATGAATGCTCCAAGAATATCGCGTACCTTTGTGCGAATATCGCCAACTGCCACATTATCAATGGTCTCAAATACTGTCAGGCTCTCATCAAGTAGCTGTGCCTGATTCTGAGCAAAATATCCGATCTTGACATTATGACCGATTTTTAATGTTCCAGTATATGGAATTTCACCCATGATACATTTCACTAAAGTCGATTTTCCCTCACCGTTTTTACCAACGAAAGCAACCTTTTCACCTCGCCGAATTGTGAACTCGGCATGATCGAATACCTGATGATCGCCATAGGCTTTTCCAAGATTTTCCACTATCAATGGATAGTCTCCGGAACGTGGGGCAGGGGGGAATTTCAATCTAAGATGTGAATTGTCAACCTCATCCACTTCAATCGGCACAATCTTCTCCAATTGCTTTATACGGCTCTGAACTTGCACTGCCTTTGTTGCCTTGTAACGAAAACGCTCTATAAAATCTTTTATATCCGCGATTTGCTTCTGTTGGTTTTCATAAGCTCTCATTTGCTGTTCCACCCGCTCTTTACGTAATTCAACAAACTTCGAGTAGTTGACTTTGTAATCATATGCCTTACCACATGAAATCTCTATCGTGCGCTTTGTTACATTGTCAAGGAATGCACGGTCATGGCTGACAAGTACTACAGCCTTTGCTTTAGTCTGCATGAACTGCTCGAGCCATTGTATAGATTCAATGTCAAGATGATTGGTCGGCTCATCAAGAAGAAGCACATCCGGACGGCGAAGCAATATTTTTGCAAGTTCAACGCGCATTCTCCATCCTCCCGAAAATTCAGAAGTCGGTCGGTTGAAATCCTCCCTTACGAAACCGAGACCTGTTAGCGTACGTTCTATCTCAGCCTCCATATTTTCTGCACCTTCTATCGCGACTCTTTCATTGAGATATTCAAGTCGCAACAGCAGAGCATTATAATCATCGGACTCATAATCTTCCCTTTGAAGCAACTGCTTATTTATATCCTCAATTTCACGTCTGATTCCGATAAGGTCTGAGAATGCTTTTTTTGTCTCGTCAATAAGTGTAGTTGAATCCGCAAGCTTCATCTGCTGCGGAAGATAACCTATCGTAATTTCATTAGGTTTTGATATATTTCCAGATGTGGGATTTTGCAATCCGGCCAAGATTTTCAATAAAGTCGATTTCCCGGCTCCATTTTTTCCAACAAGAGCAATTTTATCAGTTTTGTTTATGACAAAACTAATGTCAGTGAATAACGGACGTGCTGAAAATTCAACTCCCAGACTATTTATAGATACCATTGTATAATTTTATTCCCATTTATTCTTTTATCAAGTAACTGTACTCGCATCGGAATTAGATTCATTTTATCATTGAGCATGAACAGATACTTATATACAAAATTAAACAAAAAAAAGCAGATGAGGAAATCATCTGCTTTTCATTTCAATATGCGGTTGTAATATTACATACTCATTTTACATCATGCCGCCCATTCCGCCCATTCCTGGAGCTGCCATCGGTGCAGCAGGCGTATCCTCTTTCTTATCTGCGATAACGCATTCTGTAGTGAGGAACATTCCTGCGATGCTCGATGCATTCTCAAGTGCAACTCTTGTAACCTTTGCAGGATCTATAACACCCGTTGAGAAGAAATTCTCAAATGTATCAGTTCGTGCGTTATAGCCGAAATCATCCTTACCATCTTTAACCTTCTGAAGAATTACAGCTCCCTCAACGCCTGCATTATTCATGATCTGACGCATTGGTTCTTCTATGGCTCTGCGTATAATGGCAATACCGGTATTCTCATCCTCATTCACACCCTTAAGCTGCTCCAATGCAGGGAGACAACGGATATATGCGACACCTCCTCCGGGAACAATACCTTCGGCAATAGCAGCACGTGTAGCAGACAATGCGTCATCAACACGGTCCTTCTTCTCTTTCATCTCTACCTCGGAAGGAGCCCCGATATATAATACGGCCACTCCACCTGCGAGCTTAGCCAGACGCTCTTGGAGCTTTTCCTTATCGTAGTTGGATGTTGTAGTCTCTATCTGAGCTTTAATCTGATTTACACGATTGGAAATAGCTTCTTTAGATCCGGCTCCGTTTACGATAATGGTGTTGTCTTTATTGACTGTTACTTTCTCAGCAGTTCCGAGGTCATTGACACCTGCCTGTGAAAGCTGCATACCTTTAACTTCGCTTACGACTGTGCCGCCTGTAAGAACTGCAATATCTTCCAACATTTCTTTACGACGATCACCAAATCCGGGAGCCTTGACAGCACATATCTTTAGAGATCCACGCAGTCTGTTTACAACAAGAGTAGCAAGAGCCTCGTTGTCAACATCTTCTGCAATTATGAGAAGAGGACGACCCGATTGTGCTACTGCCTCAAGAATAGGCAACATATCTTTTAGGTTGGAAATCTTCTTGTCATAGAGAAGGATATAGGGAGAATCCATCTCGCATTCCATCTTCTCGCTGTTTGTCACGAAATAGGGTGAGATATATCCTCTGTCAAATTGCATACCCTCAACCACATCAACTGTAGTTTCAGTTCCTTTTGCCTCTTCAACTGTAATGACACCCTCTTTTTTCACTTTCTGCATGGCTTCTGCTATAAGACGACCGATCTCCTCGTCATTATTCGCAGATATGCGTGCTACATTCTCTATTTTACTGATGTCATCGTCCACCTCCTGGCTTTGAGCCTTGATTCCCTCAACAACTACTGAAACAGCCTTGTCAATACCTCTTTTGAGATCCATGGGATTAGCACCAGCCGCTACATTTTTGAGACCGACATTTACAATTGCCTGAGCAAGCACGGTTGCGGTTGTAGTTCCGTCACCTGCCTGATCCCCGGTCTTGGATGCAACCTCCTTTACAAGCTGTGCACCCATATTCTGGAATGGATCCTCAAGCTCTACCTCTCGTGCAACAGTCACACCATCTTTTGTGATATGAGGTGCACCGAATTTCTTTTCAATAATTACATTACGCCCTTTGGGGCCAAGTGTTACTTTTACAGCATCTGCCAATGCATCAACACCGTTCTTAAGCTCTTCGCGGGCTTTTATATTGAATTTAATATCTTTTGCCATGATTATATATGTTTTTAGTCAATGATTGCAAGAACATCGTTCTGGCGCATCATCAGATATTTTGTTCCTTCGAATTCAATCTCTGTGCCAGCATATTTTCCATAGAGCACAGTATCTCCGGCCTTGAGCTGCATAGGCTCATCTTTTGTGCCGTTCCCGACAGCTATTACTTTGCCTTTAAGTGGTTTTTCTTTAGCAGAATCCGGAATGATGATTCCACCCATGGTAACTTCTTCAGCGGCAGTAGGTTCGATAAGAACTCTGTCTGCCAACGGTCTGATACTCATAATTATTTAATTATATAGGTTAATTTATTTATAATTTCTATTTTGATATTGCAAAAATCGTGCCAATACATTGTCCGTGGATATTAATACATCCATATAATATAACGCGTTTCAAAGAAAAGGGTTCGACATTTTGCCAAACCCTTTTAAATATATAATATAAGTTTATTTCTGTATTATATAGGATCTTTCAGGACCTGCCAATCCACTTATACGCCCTTTTTTCACCTTGAATTCTTTCCCATAAACCACATCCTTGTATACTCCGTCCGGCAACGTGGTCGGAAGATTAAAGGAGTTTGACAATGTGCCGATATTGACAATCGCAGCTCCCTTTTTTCCTCTGCTGACAACAATCAGCTCTCCGTTATCTGAAATCTCAACAAGCTCCCGTTGTCCGGACATTGATGATCTGAATTTATTTACCGCAATGACCTCCGGATGCATGAATTCATCATTACCTCTTGCTCCCAACACATTGTTCCCCCAGTAATTTGTTCTTGTTGATCCTGCCGGACGACTGAAAAATAGGGGAGTGCCGTTTTGACGTGCTGTCAGGAAAACCCAACCTTGTCTTATCTGTGCATCAGTAAGATGTGCGGATTCGTGCGCGTTGGCGTATGTATCATGACTTTCCACCCACGTTGTCAAATATTCAGGCGATGCCTGGTGATGAAAACTTTTTATATCCAGTCCATTTGCTGAGCGTTTTTCAAGCATCTCTCTGATCACATGGCCGTAGCTCGATGCTGTCTGACCCATATAATCTGCATACTCCGCTTCAGGGACACCCTTGTCTTGCAAAACCTCTCCATAAACAAACAGTGAGTCATAGGGTAGGGCGAGTTTAACCCCTTTCACACTCTTTCGTCCCGTGACCACATCCCAGAAATCATTCTCCTTTACACCAGATGCCGTATCTACAGGATCTGAATGAACCCCTATATGTTTGGCTGTGTCGTACCTGAAGCCTCTTACACCCATAGACAGAAGATCATTCACAAATTCGAGATAATATTTTTGAAAATCCTTATTTTCTGTATTAACGTCAGGAAGCCCTCCCATAGCCCACAACGTACACTGAGTTCTATCACCATAGTTAGAAATAGGCACAAGTCCCTTGGAATGAAACATCTTGTCGCGCCCACCTACAGCCTTATAGAAATCTTCGCTTACAGCATCGACGTCAAATGCGGTATGATTCGGTAAAACATCTACAATGACCTTTACATTATATTTCGCCGCAGAATCCATCATCTGCTTCATTTGCTCACGAGTGCCAACTATATTATTCCCAATTTTCCAATCGGTAGGTTGATAGTAATAATACCAGTTTCCCTCTGTAACATTCTCATCGAAGATCTTTTTTCCACTTCCTTCCGGCGCAAAACATTGCTGAACAGGAGAGGTTTGAACCATGGTAAATCCAGATTTGGCAATATCCTTCATATTCTTCGCAATTTCAGGAAAGCTCCAACTCCATGCATGAAGAATCGTACCTGTATTCACAGCATTTGGATCCACCGTGATACGATCCTTAGCCTGCAACCCCGTTGCGCCAATAAGTATAATAACACCTAATGTTGTTGATTTAGATAACATTATTTATAAGAATTTAAAGTTAAGCTTAATGTTTTAATATATTTAAAGACATGCGAATTTAACAAAATATTTCAGTTTTCGCAAACAAGTGCACATCAACATTAAATCTGTGCTGAATAATAAATATTATTAAAATTTGTATTTCAGCACTTTAATATTTTGATGTTTTAAAACAAATATCTAATTTTGCAGAGCAAACAACAAATAACGGACTTTTAGTTCAGCAAAACGCTAATCTTAAAATGAATTGTAAAACTCTTATAGCGGCAGCTTTCTTTATAGTAAGCGGTGTTATTGCAAGCGCGCAGACACCCGTGAAAGTTTTGTCAGCACATAATAAGATACACCATGAGCAATTGTCAAATGTCAAATCAAGACTTGACAAAAATGTCATAACAAATATGCTCAAGGACGATGTGGCAAAACGTGAAACATCAGAATCCGACCTTTCAGAAGAATCCGCACGTCTTATTTCCGATTTACTTGGAGAAGCCAATAGATATATAGGAAGACCTTACGTTCATGGAGCAAAGGGGCCAAGAGCGTTCGACTGTTCCGGATTCACAAGCTATGTCTACCGCCAGTTCGGATATAAAATCAGTCCATCTTCAAGAACCCAGTATACAGAAGGAACAAAGGTTGACAGAAAAGATCTGAGAAAGGGTGATCTCGTTTTTTTCACCAGCCGTAGAAGTGGAAAAAATGTCGGTCACGTCGGAATTGTAGTAAGCGCTGATAATTCCACTGGAAATTTCAAATTTATTCATGCAAGTATAAAAGGAGTGAAAGTAAGTGATTTTGAGGGATATTACCTCGGTCGCTATGTTGGTGCAAGAAGAATTATCAATGATTAATTGAAATTTTTTTAAAAAAAAGTTGCTGAAAAATTTGGTCAATTCAAATAAAACAGCTAATTTTGCAACGTCAAAAAGGGAAAGAGATTCCTAAAAGACTTAAAAATAAAAATTGCCTTGTGGTGTAATGGTAGCACACCGGATTCTGGTTCCGTTTGTGAGAGTTCGAGTCTTTCCAAGGCAACTAAGAAAAGTGGAGATTTCAACCTCCACTTTTTTATTATATAATCGGGTACAGTTCAGCGACTTCTGAATAATTCGTCCTTTAGGTTTGATAGACGCAAACTTTTATTTTTCGCGTATTTTTAAGAATCTGTGCATAAAAATGTGCAGTCATATCATAATCGAAATTCTATGAACTGTAATATGTAATAGCATATCAAACGTTTCGTTAAAATTTACTAAATTTTTTTCCTTATGATCTTTCTAAAAATGCAGGCTTGATACTATAAGACGCAAATTCTGTTAAATATTTTTTATTGGTGTCAGGTAAACATGTATAACCATCAAAATATTGGAATTTAAATCTTGACAAGCCCCATTATATGGTCTTACATCACGCAGAGACGCTGAGGCGCAAAGTTTTGAGTTGGCAAGTCCGGTGATGGTGATAAAGATCACGGAGAATCGCGTGGCGATTTGGGCAAAGGCAAGGAGTATGACCGGACGGACTCTGTGACTCAGAAGTATATGTTTTAAGATAAGATGGTTTATTTTATAATGCATCATCCTATTTAACATAATAGCGATTATGTGTATTTTGTCTGGATATTTTGGTATATCTTTTAATAATAAAGAGGAATTACTTCCGTAACTCCTCTTTCAAAAATTTAGACGTCGGTGTTTCGAGTTTAACGAAATCTTCCGGTATTCCTTCAGCTATGATCTTTCCTCCTTCTCGGCCACCGCCGGGTCCGAGATCAATTATCCAGTCTGCGCATTTTATGACATCCAGATTGTGCTCGATAACTACCATCGTATTTCCTTTCTCCACAAGCTTGTTGATCACCTTGAGTAATACACGGATATCCTCAAAATGCAAACCTGTGGTAGGTTCATCAAGAAGAAATAAGGTCTTTCCGGTGTCTTTCTTCGCCAATTCAGTAGCAAGCTTCACACGTTGATTCTCGCCGCCACTAAGAGTGCTTGATGGTTGCCCAAGTTTAATATATCCAAGTCCTATATCTTGAAGAACCTTTATTTTCTTTAGAATCGAAGGGATATTTTCAAAAAAATCAACCGCCTGATTCACAGTCATCTCAAGCACATCTGAAATAGATTTACCTTTATATCTTACTTCAAGAGTCTCTCTGTTATATCTTTTTCCATGACATTCTTCGCAAGGCACAAGAACATCCGGAAGAAAATTCATCTCAATTGTACGATATCCATTGCCTTTGCATGTTTCACATCTGCCACCGGCAACATTAAATGAGAATCGTCCGGGCTTATAGCCTCGCAATTTAGAATCAGGCAATTCGACAAATAGTTTCCTGATGTCGGAAAACACGCCAGTATAAGTTGCCGGATTCGAGCGCGGTGAGCGTCCGAGAGGAGATTGATCAACCGTTACTATCTTATCGATATTCTCAATTCCTGTTACCGATTCATACGCAAGCGGCTCCTGTAAGGAGCGATAAAATTTTTTACTTAATATGGGCTGCAATGTGCCGTTTATAAGCGAGGACTTTCCGCTACCACTTACTCCGGTAATACATACAAACTTTCCAAGTGGCAACCGTAGATCAACATTTTTTAAATTATGACCGGTTGCACCTTTTATTTCAAGATATTTTCCATTTCCTGCCCGACGAGTATCCGGCACTGCAATCTCCTTGTCACCATTAAGATATGAAGCTGTCAATGTATTTGACTGAAGCATTTTTTCCGGAGTGCCCTGAAACATGACCTCTCCCCCGTTTCTTCCGGCTCCAGGACCTATGTCAACAACATAGTCTGCCTCTTTCATTATATCCTTATCATGCTCTACAACAATAATGGAGTTACCATTGTCACGCAATTGTTTAAGACTATTTATCAATCTGACATTGTCTCTTTGATGCAATCCTATTGACGGTTCATCAAGTATATATAGCACATTGACAAGTTGAGAACCGATCTGCGTTGCCAATCTGATCCGCTGGCTTTCACCACCGCTTAGACTCGCGCTGTCTCTGTTGAGACTAAGGTATTCAAGACCGACATCAAGAAGGAATTTCAATCTGCTACGGATCTCTTTCAAAATTTCCTCTGCCACTACCCTCTTCGATTGATCAAGTCTATCTTCAAGTCCGATCGTCCATTGATACAGATCTGCTATATCCATACTTGAGACATCCGCAATATTCTTGCCATCTATAAAGAAGTTCAGAGAGATCTTATTTAAACGACTTCCACCACAGTCAGGACAGACGGCACGAGAGAAAAATTTTCCACTCCATTTATTGGCGTCAGCTCCTGCATCGTCATCCTGCTGCATTTCGATGTATTTCACCAACCCGTCATATGTGGCATTATAGTGTGAGGTAGACATCGTCTCATTCTTTATCTCGAGACGCGCATCCGTGCCATCCAGAATATCATTGACCGCCTCCGATGGCAGATTCTTGACAGGGGTTTTCAAATCAAACCCATATTGCCTGCAAATGGCTTCGATTTGCCAGAAAATCAATGAATTCTTGTATCTTCCCAATGGCTCAATGGCACCATCATAAATAGACTTGTTTCTATCTGGAATAACCTTATCATAATCCACTTGCGATACATATCCAAGCCCTTTACATCTTCTGCAAGCACCTTGTGGGGAATTAAAGGAGAAATTATGAGGCGCTGGCTCCGGATAAGACAAACCTGTTTCCGGATCCATCAGATGCTGGCTGTAATGTCTGATCTCCGATGTATCTACATCTATGACCATCATTTGTTTATCGCCCTGTTTCAGGGCTGACTCAACAGTAGAACGCAGACGTTGCATATCGGATGATGAAGCTCGAAGACGATCAACAACAAGTTCAACTGAATGGTTCTGATAGCGATTCAGTTTCATACCATATGCAAGCTCAGTTATTTCCCCATCAACCCTGACATAAAGATAACCCTTTTTACGAAGATTCTCAAAGAGCTCCTTATAATGTCCTTTTCTATTCTTTACAAGTGGAGCAAGAACATATATTTTTTTACCGTCATACTGATTTACGATAAGATCAACAATTTTATCTTTGGTATACTTTACCATTGGAGAACCGGAAAGATAACTACGGGCCTCCCCCATACGGGCGTATAACAATCTGAAGAAATCATAAATCTCGGTAGTCGTGCCAATTGTACTGCGGGGATTCTTATTGACTGTCTTTTGTTCTATACTAATCACGGGACTCAACCCGGTGATTTTATCAACATCCGGACGCTCAAGAGATCCCAGCATATTTCGGGCATATGAAGAAAACGTCTCGATATACCGACGCTGTCCCTCAGCAAAAATTGTATCAAATGCGAGAGATGATTTGCCGCTTCCACTCAAACCTGTGATAACACTGAGTGAATTATGCGGAATGGTCACATCTATATTCTTAAGATTATGTACCCTTGCGCCGTATACATCTACCGATTCAGATGCTTTTAATTTGTTGTCAATATTTATATTATTATTATCTTTCTTCATTGAATTCATTAGTATTCCGAAAATAACAGATTTCCAAGAGTCCATATCCTGAAAAATAGATATGTACCCCTACACTACAACAAATAGCGTGCCATTATTAGAGCGTCGAGTTGTGTGAATTCCCTATTTTTCTGTATCGTATAATATTAATGTCCCCGCCTTTTTTGTATTTTTTTCCATCTGCTCCCACCGCTTCTATAACATAATAATATACTCCGGGGGATACTGTTTTACCCTTATGTTTTCCATCCCAGCCTTGCTCAGGACGGTCAAAATAATGAAGTTGCCTACCATTTCTATCAAATATCCAGCATTTGAATTCGATAAGAGAGCGATAGCCGACTTTCCATTCATCATTAATACCATCGCCATCCGGAGAAAACGCATTAGGAATTCTCAGATCGGATGCTCCGATTCCTATTTCATAAGTATCGCCTACCACCTCACAACTGCCGTCAGAATTGCTTCCAACATATCTGACATAGTATTGCCCTTCCTGATCAAATGTATAAGTCAAATTTTGCTCATTGAATCGGTAGCGTATGTACTCGAATTCTGGATCGTCTGCAAGTTGCCATTCGTTGTGAATTACAGCATCTGTCGGATATGCGTAAAACACAAAATCTGCGGGAGCAGATCCTCCAAGCATAGAATCATCTCCCTTAATCATGTTCAGGTTATCATCCTCCTCTGACGTATTTGTCTGAACGGCTTCTGTCTGGACAGCAAGCCCGTTTGCCATAATCAAAGGAGATTCTACTGACAATCCCATTCCCCACTGTCTTAAAAAACGGTCACCGGATACCTGGACAGCAGTATTAGTATAAAAAGGAGGTCTGATAATGAGCGGCGATTGTAGATACTCAAATGACACTTTCTTTTCAACAGTTACATAATTTTTTTGTTCATCATCCCATTCAAGTGTCGTAAATGATGCCTCGATATCGCGACTTAATGTGCATTGTCTTCCATTTATTGAATAATAATGAATGGCGTCTCCTTTGCCGGAGACGGAGAGTCTTGTCATATCGCAATCTTGCTCCGGATAAGCTTCCACTGAAACAATATCAAAAATTTTCTCGGCATAATTTACAATCCAGAAGCAATATTTTGAGTTCCCGCTTTCAATTATGTAACCGGAATCACCGGATGGCGTAGAAATAACAATATCCTGCCCCGAAATAGCAATAGGGATATCCACGGCATAGCCGCCTCCAAGATTGCTGAACATCTGTGCTTTTGCTTCACTCGCATTCAAGCCGGATATCCTTATCTCAGACACCTCTTTTACATCATAAACAGTATAAACAGCATCAAGTCCTGTAGAAGCGGCGGGACGATCTTCAATCACTTTTCTTACACACCCCTCGAAACTGACATTTACCTCAGCATTGGCTAAAGCATTACACAACATAGTCAGAATTGATATTGAAACAAGTATGAATCTATTCATAAGTATCTGCTCAAACGAACAAAAATATAAAATATAGTAACTGCTTCATTTGAGCAGGTACCTATCAATCTAACGTTATCATACCTTTCTTATTGAAAGAACATAAATATTTATTATGCAATGCCCAATCTGTCTATTTAGCAGAAGGCCAGGGGAAATTTGATGGATTGAGCGTAAGATGGATATTCTTCCTTTTAAGCCGCACCTCAATATATTCGGTAAGTTTTTGTCTGTCTTTGATTGATAATCCCCCGGGGGCATTCACAAAGAGCATACTGACAGTATCTGTATCTGCACCTCCAACCTGTGTGGCTACCATATGTGACAAAGCTATATCCTTTATTGTCGGAAATAAAACCTTGATCTCCGGAGATACTTTTACACTTTCATCTGAAAACTGTTTATGCAGACTGACCAAAGATTTCAAGGAATCAATCTCATTCTGTCGTGATGCAATCTCAGACTGCATCAATCTATAGAATTGATCGAAGTTCTTCTCATCGTCGATTTCCTTAGCGGTCATTGAGAAGCCCTGTTTTATATTTAGCACTGTACCTCCCAAACCTACGGAATCCAGTTTATTCATCATTGCAAGTTGAAGAGAATCCTTTGGTAATGCAGCGCCGATAAGGGTAACATCGATGTATCGTTTGCCATTTTTAACATACTCTGCATGATTAAGAACCTGAGTATTGGGGAATGTCATTTCTGTCTCTACAAATCGGGAAGCGTTGTTTATAAAAATAGTTTTTCCTATCATGTTGACAGTTAGATAAGCTGAAATAATCACTGTCGCCCCTACTATACAATAAACAATCCTTTGAATTCTCTTTGCACGCTTCTCATTATTATATACAATTTTATCATATCTCATTACCTTAACTCCAACCCATGTTGCAACGAATATGAAAATCATGTTCGTAAAAAACAGATATAAAGCTCCAAAGAAGAAATTCATTTGAAGTGTCGCAAGACCATAACCGGCTGTACATAAAGGGGGCATCAGAGATGTGGCAATAGCGACTCCCGGCATTACCTGCCCTTTGTTGCGGCAGGCTATGCTAAGAAATCCGGCAGCTCCGCCGAACAAAGCTACAAACACATCATATATTGACGGAGACGTTCTCGCCAACAATTGACTCGCCCCTTCGTATTGAGGGGAAATTAAGAAATATATAGCGGAAGCGATTATAGAGCCAATCATGGCTGCCAATACATTTTTAAGACCTCTTTTCAACAGATCGAAATCTTGTATTCCAATTGCGAGACCCATACCGATTATTGGTCCCATCAATGGAGATATCAGCATCGCGCCGATTATTACCGGAATACTATTTGTGTTCAGTCCCAGAGATGCGATGAATATTGCGAAGATAAGTACAAGAAGCTGAGAGCCCTTAAACGACACTCCGCTTCGGATACTTTGCTCCGCATCCAGCTGAGGCTCAAGATCATTTGCCACATTGAAATATGACTTTAGATCTACCCAAAATTTACTGAAACCGTTTTTTAAAGATGTTCTGAATTCCATGAATCAAAGTATAAATAAAACAATTCTCTACATTTTTTAACATTTTAATCATACTAATAGTTGATGAATCCATCAATAAAATTCGGAGATGCAAAACAAAATAGTTAAATTTGCATTACTAAAAATCAATTTGATTTTATATGGCAACATTTGACATGAAAGGTCTCGGTGTGGCAATGATCACTCCGTTTAAAAGTGACAAGTCTATTGATTTCGATGCTCTGTCCGGGATTATTGAACATCTCATCGAAGGTAAAGCTGACTATCTTGTAGTGCTTGGCACTACAGGAGAGACGCCTTCTCTTTCAAACGATGAGAAACATAAGATACGTAGATTTGTGATTGACAAAGCAGCCGGCAGGATACCGCTGGTTCTCGGACTTGGAGGAAATAACACCTCTGCGTTGACTCAAGAACTTAAAAGTGATGACTTCTCCGGGTTCTCTGCTATTCTATCGGTTGTACCTTATTATAATAAACCTTCACAAGAGGGAATATTCCAGCACTATAAGGCAATCGCAGAAGCATCGCCACTACCCATTATTTTATATAATGTGCCTGGACGTACCGGAGTGAATATGACAGCGACAACAACCCTCCGGATAGCAAGAGAAATAAATAACGTGATCGGTATAAAAGAGGCTTCTGGTAATTTCATTCAAATTGAAGAAATTATAAAAAATAAACCAGACTCATTCCATGTCGTTTCAGGAGATGACGCCATCACCTATCCTTTGATGACATTAGGAGCTGTAGGTGTAATCTCTGTCATTGGCAATGCATTCCCAGCTGAATTTGGCAAAATGGTACGACTCTGCCTTAACGGAAATTATAAAGAAGCTCTACCAATACATTTTGAGTTCACAGAACTGTTTAATCTTCTCTTTGTTGATGGTAATCCGGCAGGTGTCAAATGCACCTTGAATGCCATGGGAATGATTGAGAATGAACTAAGATTGCCACTTGTGCCCACAAGACTTTCAACCAACGAAGAAATTCACAAAATTACAGCAAAGATAATTGATAGATCCAATAACCGCTCAGAAGATTAAGGATGCCGCTGATATTGTGGAGGTAGTCAGCGACTATGTCCATCTTACCAGACGCGGTGCCAACTATATGGGATTGTGTCCGTTCCACAACGAACGGACACCATCTTTCTCTGTAAACAAGAGAAAAAATTTTTGTTTCTGCTTTTCATGTAAGAAAGGCGGCTCCCCTGTTAATTTCATAATGGAAAAGGAAGGGCTTTCATATCATGATGCCCTTATGCATCTCGCCCGTAAATACGGGATTGAAGTTCAAGAAAGAGAACTTACCGATGAAGAGCGAGCCGAACAGTCAGAACGGGAATCCATGCTTGTCGCAAACGAATGGGCGATGCTAAAAATGGAAAACGATATTTTTTCATCTCAAGAAGGCAGAGACATCGGTTTAAGTTATCTGTATGGAAGAGGTGTCACGGAAGAAGCTGTTAGAAAATTCCACCTCGGATATGCTCTTGATAAAGGGAATGCCCTTACATCAGCCGCCAAAGCAGCCGGATACGACATAAATATTCTTAAAAATCTCGGACTCGTCGGCACATCCAAGGAGGGACGGGAATACGACCGGTTCAGAGGTCGAGTAATCTTCCCTATCATAAACTCTGCTGGCAAAGTCATCGCATTCGGTGGACGTGATCTTAAGGGAGGCTTGGCAAAATATATTAATTCCCCAGAATCAATTGTATATAAAAAAAGCAATGAACTCTATGGAATATACCAGGCCAGAGCTGACATTGTCAAAGAAGATAAATGTTACCTCGTAGAAGGGTATCTTGATGTGATCGGTATGTGGCAATCAGGAATGCGTAATACTGTCGCATCATCAGGAACAGCACTCACAGATGGGCAGATTGCACTTATACACAGATTCACAGAGAATATAACTCTTATATATGATGGCGATGCAGCTGGAATAAAGGCATCTCTAAGAGGAATAGATATGCTGCTCGGCCATAAGATGAAAGTAAAAGTGCTATTACTGCCGGATGGCGATGACCCGGATTCATTTGCCAGGAAACATACTCCCGAAGAATTCAGGGAATATGTGGCAAAGCACGAGACTGACATAATCCGTTTCAAAGCTCAGGTATTGCTTGCTGATATCCGGAAAGATCCCCAGAGAAGGATTGAAGCGGTTAATAGTGTCGTCGAGTCTATAGCTCATATTCCGGATCCGATTTCAAGGGACGTTTATATACAGGAATGTGGAGCAATACTTGGCATACCGGAAGAAACTATAGCAAAATCTGTTGCAAGAGTAAGAGGCGCACTGGTTGAAAAATGGAAACGGGAGCGGACGAAAACCGAGTTTCCCTCACCTACTGAACAATCATCAACCTCTATATCAACTTCTGTAAAAGAAACTACGGCTTCCTCCGGGGTGGCTAACGATAATAAAGCCACGCCAAACAGGCGCACGGCTGCTTCTCCAATGCTGCCTCTTGAGAAAGTCGTTATAGAGTATTGCATAAAATACGGATTTCTGGAACTTTGTTCTGTCATGGAAGATGAATCGGAATTTACCATATCTGTATTAGATTTTGTTTCAGAAGAGCTTGAAGCTGATAATCAAAGTTTTTCAGTTGAGATATTCGGTAAAATATTCTCTCTTCTGAAAGACATGAGATCCGATTTCAAAAATGCATTGTTTTCATTCACTCAAAGACTCAATGAGGATATATCCCGTAGACGTCAGGAAGGAATCGATAAAATAGCATCTCAGGACTTATCCGTTGTAGAGATAGAACGTGCTGAAAAGAAGCTGAATGTAGAACTTGAATCGTTTAAATCTGAAACCATCAGGGAGTTTTCCAAAGATTACCCAGGAAGACAACTGGCAAGTCATGAAGACGATAATGTCAGAAAAGCTGTAACTGATTTGCTTCGGGAACGGCATCAACTCAGCCATATCTATATGAGAGATAATAATGTCGTGGAAAGAGATGAAGATAGACTCGGACAACTTGTTCCCAGAGCAATTACCGAATGGAAAAGTGAACTCCTGAATCAGAGGTTAAAAGAGCTTTTTACTCAGTTTCACGAAATATCAGGTAAAGGTGACACTGAAACCGAGAGCAAAATAATGATGGAAATGAATTCCATAATGCGGCTGCGATCACAGGTTGCCAAAGACATCGGTGACAGGATACTCTCTCCCCGCTCACGTAAATAATAACATTAAGTAAAATTAAATGTCTGTTCTTGAGATTGAAGGCCTTACCAAATATTTTGGAGATCTTCTCGCACTTGACAATGTGCAGATGAACGTTGCTCAAGGTGCCATATGCGGACTTCTCGGACCCAATGGTGCCGGTAAGACTACTTTGCTAAGAATTATCAATGGCATCTTGACAAAAGATAGCGGAACTGTTGAAATACTCGGTGAGGAGGCTTCTTTGCAAACTGCGCGAAAAATTGGTTATATGCCTGAAGAAAGGGGGCTATATGACAACATGACCATAGAGAATCAGATAATGTATTTCGGTCAACTCAAAGGAGCTCGCCCACAAAGGATCAGAGAGGTGATGAGAGAATATCTCGATCTTTTTAATTTAAAAGGAAGCGAAAGACGCAAGCTAAAGGAATTATCAAAAGGGAACCAGCAGAAAGTCCAGATAATATCAACTTTGGTTCATGAGCCACATCTTGTAATCCTCGATGAGCCATTCAGTGGATTTGACCCAATAAACGGGCAGCTTCTGCAACAACTTATCGAGCGCCTTCATAATAACGGAACAACAGTAATGCTCTCATCCCATAATATGCACGCCGTAGAAGAGATGTGTGACTCGATAGCCCTCATAAATCATGGACATCTTCTTCTTGAAGGCAATATCAATGATATTAAAGAGGCAAATAAGAAAGATGAAACAATTATCATAACAACTTCTCCCCTTCCTCTTTCAAGCATTGGAGAGGCAGGATATGTTGATTGGATAAGACTTGAAAGTTCAATCAAGCAGCGAAAAGGGTATTGCTATAGACTCAAGAAAGCCCAAGGGATAAATAATATCGATCTACTCAACCAAGTTTCAAAATATAGCGACATATCTCTTTTTGAAGAAGCGCTCCCGTCTCTCAATGATATTTTCATATCAAAGGTATCAGAGTAATATACTGTGCTCAGACATTGGAATGCCTTGCATTCCAATCAAAACAAAAGAAATAATATGAATCAATTATCTCTTATAATAAAAAATGAATATCTCACAGATGTGAGATCAAAATCATTTTGGATAGGCACTATCCTCGTGCCAATTCTATTTATTGCATTTGGAATTTTCATAGGCATCATGATGCAAGACTCTGAGGCGACTCAGAAAATGGCGAATCCGGCAGCTCCTGATCCGGATGATATGACAGGTTTGCAAGTTCTCGGGATGCTGACAGGAATATTTCTTGCCATGTTCCTTATGATATATGGAGCCCAGATTTTCAATAAAGTTAAAAAAGAGAAATGCAATAGGATAATGGAAGTGCTCGCCACATGTGTTACCGGACGGACCATGATGCTTGGCAAAATCATATCTGTCGGGCTACTCGGTTTCACTCAACTTCTGATCTGGGCAGGACTCATTATTTTAGGTTGCATTACAATGGTAACTGTTTTTAATCCTGACATACCATGGGATATGCTTAATGACATTAGCGTATACATGGCTATAGGCTGGTCAATATTATTCTTTGTAGGGGGATATATATTTTATGGAGCAATATATGCAGCCTGCGGTGCCATAACAGATAAAGACAATGAAAACCAAGGATACATGACACTTATAACATTCATGCTGCTTGGCTCATTCTATATAGGCGAATTTGCCGTCAATCACCCTTCAAACGCATTTGTCGTATTCTGCTCTTTCTTCCCATTCACATCACCAACTATATCTGCTGTAAATGCAATAGCACAGAATGTACCAACATGGCAATCTATTGTCTCACTTGTCATTTTATACGCATTTGCTGCACTTTCAGTGATGTTTGCCGGAAAAATTTACACATCTTCATTGCTAATGAAAGGTAAAAAATTCAGTCCCAAGGACCTTCTTCTGTTTATGAAGATGAAATAGCACAAACCGGACATGATACTGAATTAGAAGTCGGAGATTAATTTTCTGACTTCATTGCAGAAATCATCATCCGATAATTCCCAGGGGAGCCAATTGATTTTGGTTCCCCTTTTTTCCATCCCACGAAACCATGTCATTTGGCGTTTGGCAAACTGATGTATTGCAGTTTCAAGAGAGGTAAACATATCTTCATACGATAGTTTACCAATAATATACAATGTGACGAACTTATACTCAAGTCCGTAATAGATCAGATCCTCGGCAGGGATACCCGAATCAAGAAGAGATCTTACTTCCGAAACCATTCCCTCTTCAAGTCTTGAACGCAGCCTCTGGGTAATCCTGCTGCGTCTGACATCTCTGGGCAAATCGATGCCAATAACCAACGATCTAAGTGGGATAGCGCTATCTTTACGCGCATGAACCGCAACATCAGGATTATTTCTATAATAATCCTCAATCTCTATTGCCCGAATCGCTCTCTTCACTGTATCAACATCAGTGATATTATGAAGCGACTTATATGTTTTTAATATGTTCTCAAGTTCTTGAAGAGATTTACCTGACAATGAATCTCTTAACACCTTGTTTTCAGGAACATCAGGCAGCTTGATTCCATTAAGCGCATTTTCAATATACATGCCCGTACCACCGCATATTATGGGCAATTTACCCTTATTTTTAACGAAAGCGAGTGCCTGATTAAAATCTTTAAGATATTGATAAAGATTATACTTGCTGCCGGCAGGCATAATATCAATCAAATGGTATGGTATTTCCTCATATTCGTTGAGGTCTTTACCGGTTCCGATTGTCATTCCCCTATAAACCTGACGGGAATCAGCCGATAAAATCTCACCATTAAAAAGTCTTGCCAACGACACCGCTCTTCGCGTCTTTCCGCTTGCTGTTGGACCAACTATTGCGATGGTATCTAATTCCATTGGTTAGCTTTCTTATTATCTTTCCCTCCTGTTACGCTCCTGAACCATTTTTTCAGCCTATACATAGGTGTATCAGAATTGAATAATGATATACGTATCCATTTATCATCTTGAAAATCAAGATTCGATTCTCTTACCTCCTTTAATGTAAATGTCGGTCTGTACGATCTCAATTTATTCTTACGGAATCCCCTCTCGTCAAAAATCTTATATGTAAGCATTATTGTCGCGAGGCGAGTAATATCCGAAACACATATTCGCGCAAGATTACCGGGATTGAACGAATAAACTCTTTTCAGATCTTCAAACGACATCCATTCGCCATCTACATTCAACTCCGGATAATCTTCCGGATTACCATCAAGATAATAGAAATATCTTAACAAAGAATGTCTTTCCATATCCAGCATCTTTCGTCCGAAGAAGAAACGGAGTTCACCGTTATTAACACCGGTCATACGGCGTATGATGTTGGTTACTTCAGGGATAGTAATACCGTTGACAGACCTCTTTGTAAAGAATGGAGTGTCAATTACTGGTTTAAACGGCATTCTTGGATCCGCTGTGTTAAAATTCATAAAAACATGCTCTTTGCATATTACGTAATAACGTATATATGTCTTGGCAGTCATGTCTCTGAGTTCCTCCTGCGTGATGATCTCATTATTCTCCCGCATGTCAAGATATAGATTATAATATCTTATTATAAAATATATCTCA
This sequence comes from uncultured Muribaculaceae bacterium, assembly GCA_910578075.1. Classification (GTDB taxonomy): domain Bacteria; phylum Bacteroidota; class Bacteroidia; order Bacteroidales; family Muribaculaceae; genus Lepagella. The sequence goes on from CAJTPK010000001.1 coordinate 153,011, forward strand.
TCAAGTATAAAGATTATAATGGTAAGCCATATGAATACATACCAGTCTCTGCTATTAACATCGGTATTGACATAGAAAAACAGATAGTAACACCATATAATTGCAGTTACTACACCAAACAATACCATAAGATTGCGCAACTGCAGGTGCGATTCATATGATAGTATGCCTCCAAGCTTACCTCTTTCCCTTGAATCCCCATACTGGAGCTTACAATCCACACATATGCTTAGCTTGCTACTTCTCAAATAAATAACAATCATTACAAGAAAGCATATCGGGCATAACATTAATGAAGGAATATATGGATGGGAGAAAAAGGTAAATTCAGGTGGCAGCCATATTATACCCCATATATATAGAATATTTAATACAATGCTCGTGAATGAATAGGCTATAAGACAAAAGAAAATTGAATAAGACACCACCATGCAGGATGAGTTCTTACTCAATTTATTATTATAAAGTATAGTATATAGAAATGCAGCTGCCACCAGCGCCACAATTGGAGAAAAATAGAATGGCAGAAGCGTTGAAAATGCAAGAACACCGACAACAGTGAGCAGACCAACTGAAAGATTCTTCCAGAAGGTATATAACTGCAAACTGCTGATTTTTCCTAAATCTTGCATTTGATCTTATATCTATCTTTAATAAAACGTTATTTAACTATAATATTATTATTTCATCAGATGAAAATTAAGAAAATCTTCTATCTTCTTGAAGAGCATAACACGAGCGTTACACATACCGAGACTATGTTCGAATCCAGTCAACGCCATCATGTCAAATACCTTGCCTTCGTAGTTCAATTTGGAAGAATACTTCAGCGTATTATAAAAATGCACGTTGTCATCACTTGTTCCTGACATTATTAACAGACGGGAATTCATATTTGGAGTATGCGTCAAAGCAGATGATTTTGTATACCCGTTCTCATTCTGTTGTGGAGTACTCATATACCTTTCGGTATAGATCGAATCATAATATCTCCAATCTGTCACCGGTGCCATCGCAACTCCTGTCTTGAATGGCGTATTCACAGCAGATAGCTCCATTAATGTCATATAACCACCGTAACTCCAGCCAAAGCAACCTACTCTCTTTTCATCAATATAAGGAAGAGAAGCGAAATATTTTGCAGCCGCTATCTGATCTTGAGTTTCATACTCACCAAGATGACGATATACTGAATGAGCCCATTCTCTTGATCGATATCCTGTCCCCCTGCCATCAACAGCCGCTACTATATATCCTTTCGATGCCAGATAATACACACCTTCCATCTTCCATCGATTGGCAACTTCTTGTGAATCCGGCCCATTATATTGCGTCATAAGCAATGGATACTTTTTAGAAGGGTCAAAGTCGACAGGTTTGATAATATAGGCATTCATTTCTACCCCATCGCTATTTTTTACCTTTAATAATTCCTTGCGAGGTGCCGAGGAGTATTTAGATGCGTATGCAGAATTAGTCTCAATATCCTTAACCAAAGTTCCTTTAGATGTGCGGATAGAATATTGATTTGGAGTGGTTATATTACTATATGTTCTTACATAATAGTCTTTGTCTGCACTGAATGATGCATTCTCAAAACCATCAATATCATTTAACGTCACTATAACGCCCTTGGGGTCAACCCTCAATACGTTCCGGTTTACTGCGCCTCTTATAGTGGACTGGACGAAATGACAACCTGTTTTTGCGGATTTTCCGTAATATTGAGTGACATTCCATTCTCCCTTCGTAAGAGTTTTAATTAACGATCCGTTGTAATCATATTCATATAAATGACAATAGCCGGTTCTTTCACTACCTATGACAAAAGTTTTGTTGCCATATTTCACCATCTGATATGCTGACGGACTGAGCCATGCTGAGCTCTTCTCTTCAAGTATTTGGGTAGCGACAGTAGAACCGGGATTAACACGGAACAGACGAAGATGATTCTGATCTCTGTTTAGTAGCATGACCATTAGCTGAGAACCGTTGCCATCATATTCCATCGAAGGAACATACTCCGGACCAATAGGTAGATCCATCTTTTTTGTAGTCCTGTTGTCTATATTATAAACATGCACGCTCACAGATACATTAGGATAACCTGCAAGAGGATATTTATAGGTATATTGAGCAGGATAAGGATCTGAAAGCGGATCGCTGTCACAGAAACTTTTGTAATTGTCGAAAGAATAAGTTGGCACCTCCGACTCATCAAAACGCATATAAGCAACTGATGTGTCATCTCCATTCCATCGGATGGTGTTTACAACCCCGAATTCCTCTTCATAACTCCAATCCGATACTCCATTGATAATTTTGTTAACCGCGCCATCAGACGTAATCGGCTTGTCAGTGTCGTAGTCAAGATTGGAAATATAGATATTGTTATCGCGGACATACGCCACCATGCGGCCGTCATGCGACATAACCGCACCTCTTTGTGCTCCATTGGCTGAAACACGTTTTAGAGTCGACCGCATAGTGTCATATACATAATACTGAGCTGTAAATGAATGCCGGTATATCTTATTCACATCATTCCAGAGAAGAATCTTACGGCCATTGTCACTGACAGCATAGCCATCAAAAGAATCTATTTTTAAATCTCCTTTGATGCCATCAAGACTGAATAACGTACCGGTTTTCTTGCCGCTCTTATATTCAAAAATATCGATAGAGCGACTATCTTCACTGATGGCTGAATAAGTCATGCCATCAGCAAGGGGACGCATCTCCTTTATCGATAAGGGCGCATTATGTCCCGGTGTAATGTAATCTTCAATGGTAAGTGCCTGCAATCCCGTACCTCCTGTAGCTACAGAAGCGAAAACCACAAGCGAACTTGCTATATATCTTTTAGTGTCCATGACCTCTCTTGGATAAAATATATTATTACCAGACAATCATTTGTCCTTATCAATATGATCGTGCAAAAATCACACGCTGTGAAGATGGTTTGCCTGTAACCATGCAGACTCCGGGAGTCTTGTCTCCATCAAATGGTATGCAGCGGATAGTAGCCTTTGTCTCTTCCTTAATCTTCTCTTCAGTTTCGGTTGTTCCATCCCAGTGGGCAAGTATGAACCCGCCATTCTCAATTTTTTCCTTGAATTCTTCGTAAGTATCAGCCGTAGTGGTTTTCGATTCCCTCATATTTTTGGCCTTTACAAAAAGATTATTCTGGATATCATCGAGTAGACGTACCACTTCATCCGCAATTCCATCAAAAGATACTGTTTCTTTTTCAAGAGTGTCACGACGCATCAATTCCACAGTTCCTTCTTCAAGATCTCTTTGACCGATAGCGAGACGTACGGGAACGCCCTTTACTTCATAGTCAGCAAATTTAAATCCGGGACGACGGTTGTCGGCATCATCATATTTTACACTTATTCCTCTTGACCTCAATTCCTTTACAAGCGGTTCAACTTTCTCTGAAATGGCTTTCAATCCCTCCTCATTCTTATAAATAGGAACAATAACAACCTGTATAGGCGCAAGCTTCGGAGGCAGAACAAGTCCATTGTCATCACTATGAGTCATTATCAACGCACCCATAAGCCTTGTTGAGACGCCCCATGATGTGGCCCATACATACTCAGGCTTGTTCTCTTTATTCATAAAGGTAACGTCGAAGGCTTTTGCAAAATTCTGACCCAGGAAGTGAGAGGTGCCCGACTGAAGAGCTTTGCCGTCCTGCATCATTGCCTCAATAGTATATGTGTCAAGAGCTCCTGCAAAACGTTCATTAGGTGACTTAACACCCTTTACAACTGGCACTGCCATATATTTCTCCGCGAACTCCCCATATACATCAAGCATCTTGCGTGCCTCGGTCTCTGCCTCCTCTTTAGTTGCATGGGCAGTATGACCCTCTTGCCAGAGGAATTCAGCGGTTCTGAGGAACATGCGTGTACGCATCTCCCATCTGAATACATTTGCCCACTGGTTTACAAGAATTGGAAGATCACGGTATGAGTGAATCCAGTTCTTGTATGTATTCCATATTATGGTTTCCGATGTAGGACGAATGATAAGCTCTTCCTCAAGACGCGCTGCAGGATCAACCACGACACCATTCCCTTCGGGATCATTCTTCAGACGGTAATGTGTCACAACGGCACACTCTTTTGCAAACCCCTCGACATGATCCGCTTCACGGCTAAGAAACGATTTAGGTATCAGCAATGGGAAATATGCGTTCTGATGACCTGTTTCCTTAAACATATCATCAAGCTGACGCTGCATCTTTTCCCATATTGCATATCCGTAAGGTTTAATCACCATACATCCTCTCACGGCTGACTGCTCTGCAAGATCTGCTTTGACAACCAGCTCGTTATACCACTGTGAATAATTATCTGATCGTTTTGTAAAATTCTTTAGTTCTTTTGCCATGATTATGGAAAATTTATATCATTGAAATTTTTATCGTAATAAATGCGCACATCATCCACACGCTACGGATGACACACTAACATGCAAAGTTACAAAATAATCATGAGAACGTAACATAAAAAAGGCATAAATATTCCTCTTAAACGGAATATTTATGCCCAAGTATTATATCGGATCAATTAAGTCTCTCTTATCCGATGAATTATGTTGTCAACCGTGACATCCTTAAGCGCAATTCTTCATCGTACGCTTTCCAGTCATCAATAACTCTTCTGGCCACACCTGATTCGATGGCAGCTTTAACTACTGCCGGCGACACCCGATAGAGCAATCTTGGATCAAAGGGTTTTGGCAATATATACTCTTTGCCAAATTCGAAATCTACATTTCCATATGCCTCCTTAACCACAGCGGGCACCTCTTCTCTTGCGAGTTTTGCGATTGCATGACAAGCCGCAAGCTTCATATCTTCGTTGATTTCCACAGCCCTACTGTCAAGAGCACCGCGGAAAATATAAGGGAATCCAAGAACGTTATTGACCTGATTTGGATAATCGCTTCGACCCGTGGCAATAACAACATCCGGTCTTGTGGATTTGGCCAAGTCGTATTGAATCTCCGGCTCAGGATTAGCAAGCGCGAAAACAATCGGCTTAGGAGCCATGCTCATCAACATTTCGGGCGTAAGTACATTCGCCACACTTAAACCAACAAACACATCTGCACCGACAATAGCCTCTTCAAGAGTATGCAGATCCCGGGAAGTTGCAAATTCACGCTTCTGTGCATTAATATCAGTGCGATCATTCCTTATCACCCCCTTGGAATCACACATCACAAGATTGGAAGGATCCACGCCAAGCTTTATATATAATCTTGCACAACTTATAGCTGCCGCACCCGCCCCGTTTACAACAAGACGTGCCTCCTTTATATCCTTCCCCTGCACCTCAAGCGCATTGAGCAAAGCTGCCCCCGATATGATTGCAGTGCCATGCTGGTCATCATGCATGATAGGCATGGTGCATTCACTTTTAAGTCTACTCTCGATCTTGAAACATTCCGGAGCCTTGATATCTTCAAGATTCACACCTCCGAATGTGGGGCTTATAGCCTTTACTATTTCTACAAATTTATCAGGATCTTTCTCATCTACTTCTATGTCAAACGAATCTATCCCGGCAAAAATTTTAAACAACAGCGCCTTGCCCTCCATTACCGGCTTGCCGGCCAATGCGCCAATATCTCCAAGTCCGAGAACTGCGGTACCGTTGGAAATAACTGCAACCAGATTGGCTTTATCGGTATACCGGTTTGCCAAAGATGGATCGCGCTCAATTTCCTTACACGGAAAGGCCACACCAGGGGAATACGCCAATGATAAGTCATGCTGGTTTGAATATGGCTTGGTGGGCATAACCTCGATTTTTCCGGGTGCCCATTCTTCATGATATTTTAATGCCTCTTCTTTGAGGCTTCCTTGTTTGTTGGACATAATCAACAAAAAATTAACTATGATTCTTTTATTTTCTGATTATATAACAAATATCCAGCGCGAAATATCACGCTGAACATTTATAATTCATTACAAAATTAGTAATTATTTATCACAATATACGCATGTTATAAAACATACTATCTGAAGTATGCAAAATTTAAAACAAATATAAACTCATTTTCAATAAAAGTTTTCCAAAATATTTTACAATAGACTATTAATAAGACATTTAAAAATTTCAATATTATAAATTGTTGTCCAAAAAGAAAATTTATTTGTTAAATTAATCTCTTAAAATTTGCTGAATCAAAATAATAATAATACCTTTGCATTGCGATTTGAGAGTGCATTCACACGCCTCTCCTCGCAATAGTGACAAACGCTAAAATACCAGACAATCCATGATACAGACAGTTGTAAAAAGAGACGGTCGCATTGTCGGCTACAATGAGGAAAAAATCAAGGCAGCAATTAGAAAAGCAATGCTGACTACCGAAATGGGAGAAGATGAGTCTTTGGTTCAGAAAATCACAGACAGAGTTGGCATGGGTGGCAAAGACCGTATGACTGTCGAAGAAATCCAAGATAAGGTTGAGATCGAATTGATGAAATCAGCTCGAAAAGATGTTGCAAAAAGATATATAGCATATCGTGATCAGCGTTCCATTGCCAGGCGGGCAAAGACGCGAGATATGTTTCTTGAAATTATAGAAGCCAAAAATAATGACATCACCCGCGAGAATGCCAACATGAACACGGATTCCCCCGCAGGAATGATGATGAAATTCGCCAGCGAGACAACAAAGCCGTTTGTGGATGATTATCTGCTGAGTCAGGAAGTGAAGACTGCTGTGAAAAATAATTATCTTCACATACATGACAAAGACTACTACCCCACCAAAAGTCTTACATGCGTGCAGCATCCGCTTGACCGCATACTTAAGCGTGGATTTGTGGCTGGACATGGTGAGTCAAGACCGGCAAAAAGAATTGAGACGGCAAGTGTCATAGCCTGCATTTCTCTCGAAACAGCACAGAATGAGATGCATGGCGGTCAGGCGATCCCAGCCTTTGATTTCTATCTCGCGCCCTTTGTGAGAAGTTCCTTCATAGAGGAAATCAAAAACCTTGAGCAACTGACGGGGTCAGATCTTTCCCATCTTTATAATAAGGAAATAAAAGATTATATTAAATCAGAACTTGATGGCCTGAGCGGAGACGACCGATACCTCCAACATGCTATCAACAAAACTGTAGGACGTGTTCATCAAGCTATGGAGGCTTTCATTCATAACATGAACACTATTCATTCCAGAGGCGGAAACCAGGTTGTATTCTCATCCATAAACTATGGAACGGACACCTCAGCCGAGGGTCGTTGCGTAATCCGGGAGCTTCTTAATTCCACTTATGAAGGTGTCGGCAACGGAGCCACAGCAATTTTTCCAATACAGATCTGGAAAAAGAAACGTGGAGTTAGCTACCTTCCCGAAGATCCCAATTACGACCTTTATAAACTCGCTTGTAAAGTGACAGCAAGAAGGTTCTTCCCCAATTTTGTCAATCTTGACGCAACTTTCAACCGTCACGAGAAATGGGATGCAAATGATCCTGAAAGATACAAATATGAGGTTGCGACAATGGGGTGCCGCACCCGTGTTTTCGAGAACAGATACGGTGAAAAGACCTCTGTTGGCCGTGGAAACATATCTTTCTCTACAATCAATATCGTTCGCATAGCCATTGAGCTTATGAATGTGCGTGACAAAGACGAAAGAATAACAAGATTCTTCGAAAAGCTTGATGAAATTCTTAACGTGACCGCGCTTCAACTTGAGGAAAGATACAATTTCCAGAAAACAGCACTTGCCAAACAATTCCCTCTTGTCATGGGCGTTCTATGGAATGGCGCAGACCATCTCTCAAACACCGATACGATTGAATCAGTTATCAATCAAGGCACGCTCGGCATTGGCTTTATCGGACTTGCCGAATGCCTCATTGCTCTTCTCGGCAAACATCATGGAGAAAGCGAGGAGGCGCAGGCTCTTGGACTCCGCATAGTTAAACATATGAGAAGCCGAGTAAATGAATTCTCTGAAACGTATGGTCATAATTTTTCCGTTCTTGCCACTCCGGCAGAGGGTCTTTCCGGTAAATTTACAAAAAAAGACCGCAAGACATTCGGAATAATACCAGGTGTTACTGATAAGGAGTATTATACAAATTCCAACCATGTTCCGGTTTATTATCACTGTTCTCCTCGCCATAAAGCAAAGGTCGAGGCTCCATACCATGAACTTACAGGAGGTGGTCACATTTTTTATGTAGAGATTGACGGAGATGCCACTCATAATGAAGAATCAATCATGCAGATTGTGGACCTTCTTGATAAATATAATATGGGATATGGATCAGTTAATCACAATCGGAACCATTGTCCCAGATGTGGATATGAGAATGCATCTCAAGATGAAAGCCACTGCCCTAAATGCGGAGAGAAGTTTGAGACGATTCAGCGAATTACCGGATACCTTGTCGGAACTACCGACAGATGGAATTCTGGTAAGCTCGCGGAGCTACATGACAGGGTGGTTCATGAATAAAACATCATACAGATGAACTCAAAAAGAACGGTAAGAATTTTGGATATAATCCGGGGCACAACTGTTGATGGCCCCGGATTTCGCACTTCTATTTATTTCGCAGGATGCAGACACAGGTGCGAAGGATGCCATAATCCCCAATCCTGGAGCTTCGATGGAGGCAAAGAAATGACAATAGATGAAATCATGTCTGTTGTAGAAGAAGAAGATTTCGACGTCACCCTGACCGGAGGCGACCCCATGTATAATATAGAAGCGCTATGCGAGCTGTCAGATGAGATTCACCAAACTGGCCACGACGTCTGGCTTTACACTGGTTATACCTGGGAAGAAATCGTAGACAATTCCAAATTGAAGGAGGCTGCAAAACATGTCGATGTTATCGTGGACTCACCTTTTATTATGGAATTAAAGGATGCTGATCTATTATTCAGAGGATCCTCAAACCAGAGAATTATTGATGTAAAAAAATCTATCGCTGATGAGGCCATTCATTTATGGCAAAGAAAATGAACTTTAAATAGTCGCGTATGTTTTATAATTAGATTAAATAATTACTCTATAAACTCTATATACTATGAGCACAAAAAAAAGTATCAAGGGCACGAAAACAGAAATGAATGTAGTTAATGCTTATCTTGCCGAAACTCAGGCATTTGCCCGTTATACATTTTATGCCGGCATAGCCGACAAAGAGAAATACTTCCCCATTGGTGTGATTTTCAGGGAGACCGCAGACAATGAGCTTCATCATGCAAAGGTATTCTTGAAAATGCTTGAGAACACCGAAATCGTTGGAAACCCTGGCGTTGATGCCGGTTTCCTCGGGGATACCGCAGCAAACCTTAAAACTTCCATAAAGGAAGAGAGTGTTGACGGTTATGAATTTTATTATGCCGCTGCCAAGACCGCGAAAGAGGAAGGGTTTGATGATATCGCCACCCACTTCGAGGCTATCGCAGCCGTTGAGAAAACCCACCACGACAGATTCCAGAAGATGCTTGAATTCGTAGAAAAAGGCACTTTGTGGAAACGAGAGAAACCGGTTACTTGGAAATGTCTCGTATGCGGTTATACAGAGGTTGGAACTGAGCCACCTACGAAATGTCCTGGCTGCGACCATCCTTATCAGCACTACATCGCCATTGAAGACGGCTACGCGCCGGCCCCAATGGGTTAAAAGACATTATGAAATAATCAACTTGCTTAATACGACACAAATCCGCAGAGAAATCTGCGGATTTTTTCATGTATATATTAAGAAGTTGCGCATATGGCTTTTTTTTGTTAAATTTGCGTAATAATTTAGAAGCCAATGGGATTTTTCAATAAACTATTTTCCAAGAAAGAGAAAGAGACCCTCGACCAGGGATTGCAGAAAACCAAAGAAGGGGTATGGAATAAAATAACCAGAGCTGTTGCTGGTAAAAGCAAAATTGATGAGGATGTCCTTGATGCATTAGAGGAAGCATTCATCACAAGTGATGTGGGTGTTGACACTACGCTTAAAATCATCGACAGGATACAGGACCGTGTCGCTCGCGACAAATACGTGGGTAGCAGCGAGTTGAGATCTCTTTTATGCGAAGAGATTTCAGATATGCTTGAAAAGCCTGAGAATGGTCAGGATATAGAGGATTTCCATGTCCCGGCATCCTCTTCTCCATACGTGATTATGGTAGTAGGTGTTAACGGAGTCGGTAAAACTACAACTATCGGCAAGCTTGCGTATCAGTATAAAGCAGCCGGAAACAAAGTTGTCTTAGGAGCTGCTGATACTTTCAGAGCAGCTGCCATAGAGCAGCTGGATATATGGGGAGAACGCATAGGGGTTACAGTCATCAAACAGAAAATGGGAAGCGACCCTGCCGCAGTGGCTTTCGACACATTGTCGTCTGCAAAAGCTCAGGGTGCGGACGTTGTTATTATCGATACGGCCGGAAGACTTCACAACAAAGTCGGCCTTATGAACGAATTGACAAAAATTAAAAATGTCATGAAACGTGTGGTTCCGGATGCCCCTCAAGAAATATTGCTTGTCTTAGACGGTTCAACAGGACAGAATGCATTTGAGCAGGCACGTCAATTCGTGGCAGCAACAGAAGTCAACAATCTCGCAATTACAAAACTTGACGGCACGTCCAAAGGTGGTGTAGTGATCGGAATAAGCGATCAGTTTAAGATCCCTGTAAAATATATTGGTCTCGGGGAAGGGAAAGAAGATATACAGATCTTCCACGCAAAGGAGTTTGTCAAAACACTTTTTGGTGAAGCAATCTGATTGCTGTTTCATCATCTAAAAGGATATATAATTCAGACAATTTTGATCAATGATCAAGAATAGAATTGACATAATAACAATGGGGTGCTCCAAGAATCTTATAGATTCCGAGCGTATAATGCGGCGACTTGATGCAAAAGGATATCAGGTATCTCATGATCCCGAATCGGCTGAAGGAGAATATGTGGTCGTAAACACTTGCGGATTCATTGCTGATGCCAAAGAGGAATCCATTGAAATGCTTCTGGATCTTGCAAGATTAAAAGAAGATGGCACCATTGGAAAGATTGTGGCAATGGGATGTCTGACCCAGCGCTATCGTGATGATATTGCAAATGAATTACCTGAAATTGACATCATGCTTGGTAAATTCGATTGGAATGTTTTCATTGATTCTTTACCGGATCTGACTAAAACAGAAAAACCGAAATCCTGGGAAAGAGAGCTAACAACCCCGCCACATAGTGCATATCTGAAGATTTCTGAAGGATGCAACCGATTTTGCGCATTCTGCGCGATACCTTTAATAACAGGACGCCACACTTCCAGGTCAATCGAAGAGATATTGGAGGAAACACAACATCTCGTAAAGAATGGTGTGAAAGAGTTCAATATCATAGCTCAGGATCTTTCCTCCTATGGAACGGATATATATGGTGAGCACAAGCTTGCTGAGCTGATTGATAAAATGGCTGAGATTCCGGGAGTGGAATGGATAAGGCTTCATTACGCATATCCATCCGATTTCCCATATGAGATTCTTGACGTGATGGCAAGACATGATAACGTATGCAAATATATCGACATAGCGTTGCAACATATATCAGATAAAGTTCTTTCAAACATGCGCCGTCACATCTCTAAGAAAGAGACGCTTGAATTGATTGATGAAATGCGTCGCAGAGTACCAGGAATAAAGATCCGCACAACGCTGATGGTCGGCTTTCCCGGTGAAGGTGAAGAGGAATTCCAGGAGCTCCTTGATTTTGTAAAAACGCAAAAGTTTGACCGAATGGGAGCATTCGCTTATTCTGAAGAAGATGATACCTGGGCTGCAAAAAATCTTGATGATTCCATTCCTCAGGAAGAGAAACAGAGACGCCTCGATTTGCTTATGGAAGCCCAGGAAGCCGTTTATGAAGAACAGAATTCCGGCATGATAGGATCTACAGTCCGCTTGATTGTTGATGAAATTGAAGGTGACACCCGTGTATGCCGCTCTCAATGGGATAGTCCGGAAGTTGACATGAATTATTATGTCAAAGGAAGCAATGCTGATCCGGGAGATTTCATCACTGCCAGGATCACATCTGATCAGTTATTTGATTTCGAAGCAGAAGCCCTCGATAAGTAAGATATAAAACAGAACGGTCCGATGTTCGACAGTTTTTGTGCATACCGACTACCCTCTTCTCCGGATATTCATTGTCTCAAAGGGGGTATGACCGAAGGAATTCGGCCCGGATTTGTTATTGCCCCATTTGATTTATCGGCAGCAAGTATTATTACTATTGATTCTACCAGCGACGCAGAATGGGATGACTTGACGGTGTTGCTTAATAACGACATACCGGAAAAGCATACATTCCCGATGCCTTCTAAATCCACTACCCGAGTGGAACATAAGACAGAGGTGGAAACCATTGTAAGCGAACTTGAAGGTAATGATCATAAAAAGACGATTGCTACTAAAGTTATTTTTTCGAAAGGCTCGATCGACCCTGAAAACTCTTTTAATTCATTATCGGAAAAATTACCCAACGCTTTCATATTTCTTTTCTACACACCTGTATCCGGTGCATGGCTTGGCGCATCCCCGGAACTTTTGCTGAAATCAGATTCAGCGGGGATATCTACATGCGCACTTGCCGGGACTCGAAAAGCAGGCGGAATTGGAGAATGGGATAGAAAAAATATTATGGAACAGCAAATCGTTCGAGACTACATAATGAATATATTCTCAAGATTTGGACTCAACCCTGCATATACTCCGACCATCACAAGGAATGCAGGAAAAGTGGAACATCTCTATACTGAGATATCAGCTTCTTACCCCGAAGATAAAAAATTTAACATAAAAGAGTTGATTTGCAATCTTTCCCCCACCCCTGCATTGTGTGGCTTTCCGAAGTCTGAATCCATGGATAGAATAAGTAGACTTGAAAAATTCAAACGGGGATACTACGGTGGTTTCTGTGGAATCTACTCATCACTGTCGGATTTTGCTTTTTATGTCAATCTAAGGTCAATAAGATTCACTGTCGACAGTTGGTGTATGTTTGCTGGTGGTGGCATCACATCCCAATCTGATCCCAAAGAAGAATGGGAAGAGACAGAACAAAAAGCAAACGGAATAATAAATAATTTACGTTTCCTGTCACAAAAATAAAATTTTAGAGTATTACTAATATCAGAGATAATTATGAAGTTAAAAACAATTTTCACATTTGCGATCCTGACTGTCGCTCTCAATGGAGCGACAGCTCAGGAACATCTCAAGAGTCTTGATGCAAAAGGTATCGACAATACGATATCTCCTAAAAAAGACTTCTACAATCACGTGAACAAAAAATGGATGGAACAACATCCATTATCTGCTGAATATTCTCGTTATGGACAATTTAATATCCTTAACGATTCAAGCAACAACCGTGTGCGTAGAATTGTTACCGGTCTTGCTGCAACAAACCCGGCTCCGGGTAGTGATGCATTCAAGATCGCGACATTATACGAAGCCGGAATGGATTCAATCCGTCGCAACAAACTTGGAGCGCAACCGATTAAAGCAGACCTTGCAAAGATTGAAAATACCACACCCGGCGAAATGGAGAATCTATTCCTTTGGATGCATAAGAATTATGGTTCTCCTCTTGTAAATGCCGGACCTATGGAAGATTTGGCTAACAGCCAGGTCTATGCAATGTATGTATCGGCACCCGGCCTTGGTCTTGGGGACCGCGATTATTATCTTCTGAATGATAAGAGAAACAAAGATGTGCGTGATGCCTACGTCAAGCTTATCGAAAAAGATATGCAGCTCGCCGGTTATTCCAAGAAGGATTCAAAGAGAATTGCTAAAAATGTGATGAAGATTGAGACTCTTATTGCAGACTCGACTTGGACACGTGAGCAAAGCAGAAATATCCCTGCTATGTACAATCCCCGTTCTCTTGCACAACTTAAGGAAAACTATCCGGCATTCCCCTGGGATCGCTTTTTTATCGAGACAATGGGGATTGAAGCGCCTGAAATGGTGATTGTAACAAATCCCAATACAGTGGCACAGGGTAACAAACTGATGAGTTCTTTGAGCGATCGTGAGAAGAAAGACCTCTATCTATGGGAATATGTCAGCTCTGCTGCACCCTATCTCAGCGATGATTTCGCGAATGCTTCTTTTGAATTCCAGAAAGTATTCAGCGGTGTTCAGCAGCAACAGCCGAGATGGAAGAAAGCCCTTGGAACCACAGAAGGTGTGATGGGTGAAGGCATTGGTAAACTCTATGTGGAGAAATACTTCCCCGAGAGTTCCAAAACATATATGGAAGGCCTTGTTGAAAATCTTCGCAATGCACTCGGCAAACACATAATACATCTTCCTTGGATGAGCGATGATACGAAGGTTCAAGCTCTTAAGAAGCTTAATGCCATCACTGTCAAAATCGGCTATCCAGACAAATGGAAAGACTATTCAAAACTTAATGTAGATCCAGCCCTGTCTTATTGGGAGAATATCCACAACGCCAACCTTTGGGCACAGGAGCGTTATCTTGAAAAATGGGGCAAACCTGTTGACCGCACTGAATGGGGTATGACACCTCAGACAATAAATGCATATTATAATCCTCTGAATAATGAAATTGTATTCCCTGCTGGTATTCTTCAGGCTCCGTTCTATGATCCCCAATCAAGCGATGCCGAGAATTACGGCGGTATCGGCGTGGTGATTGGCCATGAGCTGACACACGGATTTGATGATCAAGGTTGCAATTTCGATGCCAACGGAAACATGGTGAACTGGTGGACACCGGAAGATGCACAGGCGTTTGCCGGTCTCACTCAGGGTCTCGTAAAACAATTTGACGCTGTAGAGGTTCTCCCCGGTCTAAATGCAAATGGCTCATATACTCTTGGAGAAAACATTGCGGATCAAGGTGGTTTACGTGTTGCCAGAACGGCATTCCTTGATTCCCAGAAGAAAAAAGGTGTTGATGTAAAATCTGAGGATGCCAAGATTGACGGTTTCGATCCGATGCAGGTATTCTATATGAATTTTGCCAATCTTTGGGCAAACAATATCCGTCCTGAGGAAATTCGCTCCCTCACTACAGGTGACCCCCATTCTCTTGGAATAAACCGCGTGAATGTTTCTCTCAGAAATATTGCTCCTTTCTTTGAAGCGTTTGGCATTACAGAAGGAGACTCAATGTTCCGTCCGGAGGCAGAACGCGTAATTATATGGTAATTAAATAAATTTTGTTATGAAATTCTTTAATCGTGCTTTCCTCGCTACTTTTGTGACAGTATCGCTGCTCGGTCTGTCAGGTTGTGTTATTGTCGATGCCAATGGCAAAAACTACATTGGAGAAAAATCTACAATAAAGCCTAATGGTAAGATCACTTCTAAAAACTACAATCTGAAAACCATTACTTCCGTTAATCTGACAAGTATGCCGGATGTTGTGATTACACAGGGTAAAAACCAGAAAGTTACGGTTAAAGCTTCATCAAATATTATTTCTTACTGCCGTCTTACAGAAAGCAACGGCACGTTGAATATATCTCTTACTAAAGAAGCTGAGTCAAAACGATTCAAGGATTTTGACATGGTCATATATGTTACTGTCAAAAATATCGAAAACGTAAAGACTTCAGGAACCGGTGATGTTAAGTTTCAAGGTTCGATCAAATCTCAGAACCTTAATCTCACGACATCCGGAACAGGAGATATTTCATTACCTATATTTTCCGGTGAATCTCTCAAGGTCGGTATTACAGGCACAGGAGATGTTTCTATTGGAGGAAAAGCTAAAATTGCAAAACTTTCTGTTTCAGGCACAGGAGATATAGATGCAAAACTTGATGGACTTGACAAATTGTCCGCAAATGTATCCGGCACAGGTGATGTCAACTTAAAAGGAACTGCACTAAACGCTGAATACTCTGTATCAGGCACCGGTGACATTTATGCAAAGAATCTTATTGCCAAACGGGTTAAAGCTTATGCGACGGGAACCGGAGACATCACATGCTATGCATCTGAAGCTTTTTCAGGAAACCGTTCAAGAGTGGCGAGCATAACATGCTATGGCAAACCTAAAAACAGAGATTTTCATACCGACGGCTACTCATTCCCGGATTAAATTTAAATAATCCTTATAGTTACAATTATTGAAAATCCGGTGGTACACGATGTATCACCGGATTTTTATTTTATATCACTCATTTACATAGATTATGGAAATTTTTCGTTAATTTTGCACTCAAATTCCACATATTACAAAACATTACTGCTCAATTACAGGTAAATTAACTTTTTAGAAATGGATTGGCTTATAGATCTCGTACGACCATTTAACGATTCACTCGCAAGCACGATTCTACTCTATTCATTTGTAATCTTTACAGGTATATATCTTGGAAAGATTAAAATATTCGGAGTATCGCTGGGTGTGACATTTGTTCTTTTTGTGGGGATTATAATGGGTCATTTCGGATATATCGCAGATGGAGATGTATTGCATTTCCTGCGAGAGTTCGGATTGATTTTATTTATCTTCTCTATAGGTATGCAGGTCGGTCCCGGTTTCTTCTCATCATTCAAGGAGGGAGGCGTCAAAATGAACGCTCTCGCAGTGACCGGAATCTGTCTGAATGTAATCATTATGCTCGCCATTTATTTTATACAGGGCGGCTCGCAGGGAGAAACATCGATTTCCCAGCTCGTCGGTATAATGAGTGGCGCTGTAACCAATACCCCCGGATTGGGTGCGGCTCAGCAGGCGTATCTTCAGGTAAATTCGGAAGGATATGATGTCAGCCAGCAAATGTCAATGGGATACGCAGCAGCCTATCCTCTCGGTGTTGTGGGTATCATTCTTACCATGATTCTTATAAAGAAGTTCTTTAAGATTGATACAAATGCTGAGATTGCGGAAATTGAAAATGATGAGAAAACATCAATGCTCGCTCCCCATATTGTGTCGCTCCGTGTAACAAACAAGATGGTTGACGGACTTTCTATGAAGAAGCTACATACCCTAATATCTTGCGATTATGTAGTATCACGAATCGAAAAACCGGATGGCACCGTTATAATTCCTACATCTGAAGATGTGATAAACTATAATGACATCTGCCTTGTCGTCTGCTCCCAACAGGACGAGGAGCTTTTCACTCGCTTTATCGGTCCACTGATTGAGAAGAAATGGGAAATGGAAAAAGGTCCGGTTGTTTCAAGACGCATTCTTGTCACAAAAACAGAATACAACGGGACAAAACTTGGATCAATGCGCCTTCATTCCGCCTATAAGCTTAATGTCACCCGTGTGAATCGAGCTGGAATGGATCTTGTGGCAGGACCAAACCTCAGACTTCAGATGGGAGACCGTCTTACAGTTGTTGGTAAACTCGATGACATCAACAATCTCGCAAATAAGCTCGGTAACTCCATGAAAAGACTGAACGAGCCAAACCTGATAACTATGTTTATCGGTATTTTCCTTGGAATTCTTGTCGGAAGTATTCCGTTGCAATTCCCCGGAATGTCTGTGCCCATGAAACTCGGTCTCGCGGGCGGTCCGCTTGTCGTGGCAATTTTAATAGGAGCTTACGGTCATAAATTCCATCTCGTGACCTATACCAACTCATCGGCAAATCTTCTTCTGCGGGAAATGGGAATATGTCTTTTCCTCGCTTCTGTTGGAATAGCAGCAGGAAAAGACTTCTTTGCCACAGTATTCAATCATCAGGGTGCCGTATGGGTTGGATACGGATTCATAATCACCGTGATTCCTCTGATCGTTATCGGAATAATAGCCAGGGCAAAATACAAACTTAATTATTTCTATATCCTTGGAATGATGAGTGGTAGCTATACTGACCCACCAGCATTGGCATATGCAAACAAGGTTGCGAATAACGACGCTCCGGCTGTTGCATATTCGACGGTCTACCCTCTTACAATGTTCATGCGTGTCATAGCTGCGCAGATTGTCATACTCTTCTTTGTCTGACATAGATTAGAATAACAAGGGCCTTCTACAGAACATAGCAGACCACATAACATAAAAGGAAATAAATCCTGCAATTGAAAAATTGCAGGATTTATTTCCTTTTATTCAATGCTTTCAGCATCTCTTCAAGCTTATCCCTCGTTTCAGTCAATGAATCTATTATCTTGACACGATTAGATACATTGGAACGATTCGACTTCAATTGCTCTTTCGCAGCCTCAATCTTAAGTCCACGCACTTTCAGAAGATAATGTATTATTTTCAAGGTTTCAATATCCTGCGCCTTGTAATAACGTATATTGGTAGCGCTTCTGCGGGGTTTACACTCAGGAAACTCTTGCTCCCAATATCGCAATGTTGAGGCTGTAACCCCCAATAATTCCGCGACATCCTTTATCTTATAATATTTTTTGTCAAGCTCTTCCATTTTATTGAATTATCTATCAATCCATCACATGTCCCGCATTTTCAGCCAATTGCACCATCTCCGCGTATTCTTCCGGCGTAAGATCCATAAAATAGTAATTAACAGGATTCTGAGGTTCATCCTTAAAACGCACTTCATAATGCAGATGCGGTCCGGTAGACTTGCCGGTAGAACCGACTCTACCAATCATCTCTCCCCTCTTTACTTCTTGCCCCGGTTTCACAAGAACCTCACTTAAATGTGCGTAACGGGTAAGATAGTTGTATCCATGTGAGATATCGATACAATTACCATATCCGCTCTGGCGTCCAGCCTCAGTAACTTTCCCATCTGCCGTAGCAAATACTGGCGTACCGGTCTTGGCAGCAAAATCGAGTCCCGCATGGAATTTTGAACTTCCGTAGATTGGATCTCGCCTTACACCATAACCAGATGACATGGTAAAGTCTTTTATATTTATAGGAATTACCGATGGGATATGCGCAAGTTTATCTTTTTGCTTCGAAGCCGTAGCGCGCAACTGATCAAACGATAGAGACTGCGCATATAGCTGACGCTCAAATAAATCCAATCGTTGGGTAAGAAGCCTTACCAAACCTGCGTCAGGGATATTCTGCAATTCTCGATAACGTTTCTCATTATCGAGGCCGGCAAGCCTCTGACCGTAACCAACAGGATCCATCTGCATCATTACGCGGTAGAAATTATCATCCCTGTTCTGTATGTTGGCCATGACTTTAAGAGAATTGTCAAGACGGCGGTTCAATATATTATACTGGCTCTTCAATGTGGCATTCTCTTTGCGGAGATTGGCTTCTGTCGGAGCATCGAATGTGTAGAAGATGACAAAATACAATCCTATTCCGATAAGCAGAGAAAGACCTGCCACTTTCAGGAATCCAATGAACCTGCCCTTTAATGAAGGGAAGACCCTTTCAAAATTATCGGTTTCCGGATTATAAATATAATATATATGTCTCTTCATGAACTAATTTAAAGTTTGTGCCAAATATCGTCTAAAACGCCATAAAGACTGACGTTCCCATCCACATTAAACCCATTTTTAACATTTCGCCGAAAGATTAAACAGGTTTCATGTGATAAACGAGGTATTTAGAATTGCAAAAATAGTAAATTATGGTTAATTTTGCAATCAAATTTGTAATGACCCCGGCATCCTGGCCGGATATATAGATAAGACTATGTTGACATCCAAGGAAATTAGAGAATCCTTCAAAAAATTTTTCGAAGAAAAAGGACATAAGATAGTGCCCTCTGCACCAATGGTGATCAAAGATGATCCTACCCTGATGTTTACTAACGCCGGTATGAACCAGTTTAAGGATATTATACTCGGAAACCGCCCGGCAACTGCAAAACGCGTTACAGACTCACAGAAGTGTCTGCGGGTGTCGGGTAAACATAACGATCTTGAGGAGGTAGGTCATGACACTTACCATCACACAATGTTCGAGATGCTCGGAAACTGGAGCTTTGGTGATTATTTCAAAAAAGAGGCAATCGACTGGGCTTGGGAATATCTTACCGAAGTGGTGAAGCTTGATCCTGAAAGACTTTATGCAACAGTGTTTGAGGGATATGCTCCAGAAGGACTCGAACGCGACAATGAAGCCGCCGGTTATTGGGAAAAACATCTTCCGGCATCGCATATTATCAATGGTAACCGTCACGACAATTTCTGGGAAATGGGTGAAACCGGTCCTTGCGGTCCCTGTTCAGAGATTCACATTGACCTTCGCAGTGATGAGGAACGGAAAGCTGTTGATGGCGCAAGTCTCGTAAACAAAGATAATCCGCTCGTAATCGAGATCTGGAATCTTGTTTTCATGCAATATAATCGTAAGGCGGATGGACATCTTGAACCACTTCCTGCAAAAGTAATCGATACCGGAATGGGATTTGAGCGACTTTGCATGGCATTGCAAGGTAAAAAATCTAATTACGATACAGACGTTTTCACTCCCCTCATCAGTGAAATCTCACGAATTTCCGGTAAGAAATATGGTGTCGATAATAAAATCGACATCGCAATGCGAGTGGCAGCTGACCATGTCAGAACAATTGCGTTCTCAATCGCTGATTCGCAGTTGCCATCCAACGCCAAAGCGGGATACGTTATACGTCGAATCCTTCGCCGCGCTGTAAGGTATGTCTATACATTCCTTGACCAGAAAGAAGCCTTCCTATACAAGCTCATAGACACTCTTGTTGAGCAGATGGGTGAGGCTTATCCTGAACTTCCTGCACAAAAAGATCTTATAAAGAAAGTGATTAAAGAGGAAGAGGATTCTTTCCTTCGTACCCTCGACAACGGTATCCGGCTACTTGACTCATTCATAAAGAAAGCAAATGAGTCTGGCAAGAATGCTTTGTCAGGAGAGGATGCCTTTGTGCTCTACGACACATATGGATTCCCGCTTGACTTGACCGAACTTATATTACGTGAGAACAATATGGGTCTCGACAAGGAAGGATTCGACAAAGAGATGAAAAAACAGAAGGATCGTGCGCGAAACGCTGCAGCTGTTGAAGCTACCGACTGGATTGAAGTCTCACCCGGTGAAGAAGAATTCGTAGGTTATGATATGACTGAAACCCCGACCAGGATCATTCGCTACCGCAAGGTAAAACAGAAAGGTAAAGAGTATTATCAGATTATGCTCTCTAAAACGCCTTTCTATGCAGAGATGGGTGGTCAGGTCGGTGATAAGGGCATACTTGTATCACCTTCGGGAGAAACAATAAATATTTTTGACACCAAAAAGGAGAATAACGTTGGAGTACATTTGGCGTACGAAATTCCGGCAGATACAACTGCTGAACTCATTGCAAAAATTGATATAGAGTCAAGAGAGGCAACTTCTGCAAACCACTCAGCCACTCACCTTCTCCACGAAGCCTTGCGTGAAGTGTTGGGAACCCATGTTGAGCAAAAGGGATCTTTTGTTTCACCTGAATTATTGCGCTTTGACTTCTCTCATTTCCAAAAATTGACACCTGAGGAAATAAGAAAGGTTGAACACCTGGTTAATTCAAGAATCCGTAAAGCAATGAATCTTGAGGAACGCCGTGAAATGCCTATTGCAGAAGCACGCGAAATGGGCGCAATGGCGTTATTCGGTGAAAAATATGGTGACAAGGTTCGCGTGGTTAAATATGGTTCTTCTGTTGAGCTATGCGGTGGAACACACGTAGCAAATACAGGAAACATCGGTATGCTGAGAATCCTTAACGAGAGTTCAATAGCAGCAGGAATACGTCGTATCGAGGCTGTGACCGGCACACGTGTGGAATCAGTAATTGATGATCTGCAGGATGTAATGAGAGATGTAGCTGCTCTTCTTGGCGGATCTGCCGATATAAAGACAGCAGTTAAACGTGCCATCGGTGAGAATTCAGACTTGAAACATCAGGTTGAGGAATTTATGGCTGAAAGAATCGCTGCAATGAGCAAGGATGCGATAGCTAACGCAAAAGACATAAACGGTGTTAAAGTTGTTACCCTTAGCGGAATGAGAATACCTGATGCCGTGAAGAACGTTGCATTCACAGTAAGAAAAGAGTGCCCGGAACACACCGTATTTATTGCGGCTACATTAAGCGACGGCAAACCATTGCTTACTGTTGCCCTTTCCGATGATCTTGTCAAAGAAGGAATGAATGCGGGTCAAATTGTAAGGGAAGCCGCCAAACTTATCAAGGGAGGTGGAGGTGGTCAGCCATTCTTCGCACAGGCAGGTGGAAAAGATGCCGAGGGACTTTCCAATGCTTTCGACAAAATATTTGAACTTTTGAATCTCAAATAATAAGTTAGAAGCCCCCGGAAATAGTCTGGGGGCTTTTGTTTAACATTTCTGTTTCTAAATTTCGTAAATTAGTTTAAACAACTTCAATATCAAGTTTTATGAACCGTATATGCACCACCCTTCTTACAGTGTGTTTGGGAACCGCAGTAATGTTTGCCGAGGATATGTTAATTATCGGTAAAGATACGAAAGTGTTTGAAACAACAGTTGCCAAAGATGAATATGCCGCAGTAAACCAAAACGATGAGCCGGTAATTCTCCGTCAAGGCATGACTTTTGGAATCAAGGAGAAAAAGGCAGGCTGGTATGTAGTGGAATATACTTCCGGACTTAGGGGAATGGTGATGCAGAATGTTGTGGCAGATGATACGACTGTAAAAAGTCCTACAGCTGGAACCTATAAAGTCACAAACAACCCAACGGAAACAGTAACTATCACAAACAACGGTTCATCATGGAATCTTACATCCGGAAATAAATCCTATTCCGGATTAGCTTCCGGCAAAAGCATTGCATTCACAAATGCAAATGGCAATGTCGCGTATACCCTCGTGAACATATCCGGCAAACCGATGGTATATAACTACAACAACACAGTTACAAAATTCTTCTGATACATAATTATCAAACAATTGACAGCGATTCATTAGAATCTTGTTTTCTCTGTCTGGCCCGCTCCTGTTCCTTTGTAGCGGCTCTTTGAGGTGTTGAAATTATAGCGGATTGTCAACTCAACATTTCGACCGTGATTGTTGACATTTGACTGCATCATCACATTGCCGCTGTATATATTTGCCTTGTATATCTGACCGTTGAATATGTCATTCACGCCAAGATAAATGGTAAGGCTTTTGTCAAGGAACATTTTATAGACTCGGAGATTGACGGTTGAAAGAGTATGGGTATAGGCCCAGTTCTTCCAATCACCGTGACTGCGCCACCATAGGGAAGCCTCGATAAACCAATCGTGTGGAAGTGTCAGGGTGTTATTCATTTGAATAGTGAATATGGGGCTGTTCATTTTCTTATGCTGCCCGAGATAGTCGACATCAAACCATTGCTTCTGCATACCCAAGGAGAGCGACGGGTGGTATATGCCGAATTGAGGTGAGGCATTTACAAATATTGAAAACAACTTGTGGCTCGGCATATAGGTGACGGTGAACACGTTGATACGGTCGTTGCTCTCATACGGTTCATAGACCTGCACGATAGCATCTTTCGTGTAGGAATACTGGGCTGAAAGGGTTATGTATTTCCAAGATGCCAGTGCGGTAAAGTCCTGTCGTTTGGAGGGCACGAGATATGGGTTGCCACGGGTGTATAAAATGGAATTTACATAGAAGTAGTTGCCGTTAAGATTTTGATATGTAGGTCGCACGGTTCGGTTGCTGTATGATAAAGAAAACCTGAAATCACCGGGCGAATAAGTTATGTTGGCCGACGGGAAGAAATTATCATAGGTCTTGCTCTGCCCGTCTGCGAGCCGATTGTTGATGTAATAGTCGGATTTAACGTGTTCGTATCTCACTCCGGCCGATGCGCTGAAATCACCGAAAGTCTGGCTGACTTCCGCAAACACTCCGATATTGCTTTCTCGCACATCGGTTTCCTCGCTGTTCAATATCGCTTCGGGATTTTGAAAATCATTACGGCTGCGAGAATTGGTATATTCTTCTCCGATGAGTACGCTCCCTTTCGGCAGCTGATATGACACCGTGGCCTTTTCAGCGAAAAGGCGGTTTCGGGAGGTATTGAATGTTGTGACATTACGGTTGTCGGAAAATTGGTTTTGCTCGTACTGATATGTGCGGTCATTATCCTTTGTCTGCATATAGTCACCGTTAACGTCAAAAGTGAATTTTCCGACGGTGCCGTTATAATAAATATTAGCGCTGTTGCAAGGGAGGGCCTTGAACCAACCTTTAAGATCAGATGTACTCGACTCCGACAGTGTGCCGTTTTCGGAAATATCGTTAAGATAATGTCCGAAGTGGTGTCCTCGGTTATAATCATTTTGGTAATATGCGCCGATACTATGATTTTCGTTAAATTGATAGTTAAATCCGATTTTGCCGGATATTGCGGTCTTCGTTGTACTGACGGACTCTTGCGATACCATAGATAATACCGATTTACCATTAGTGGTACTCAAAATGTATTCATCATCATAGTTCTTGCCATGACTGAAATTGCCAGTGGCAAATATTTCAAGTCCGCCTGTACGGTACTTCAAATCAAGCTGTTCGGTTGTGGTGAACCATTTGTTGTAAATATTGTCAGTATATGCGGAAAGACTGAACCCCTCGCCAACCGGCTTTTTGGTGACAATCTTTATCACGGCGTTAACGTCTGCTCCATACTGCGCACCGGGATTATTGATAACCTGCACCTCCTTGATGTCGGAGGAAGCAAGTTGTCCCACCTCGCTTGAATTTCTCACGAGGCGACCGTTGATATAGATTATTGCATCGCCACGGCCAAACACGCTGAAATTACCGTTGCTGCCTGTCAGCATCGGTACATTTTTAAGCACATCATTAGCCGAGCCTGTGGTGGCCAGCACACTGTTCTCCACGTTGGTAACTATTGCATTGCCCTTAATTCGGGTAGAGGGTAAATTTGCCTTTACAACCACTTCACCCAACATCACTGTCGAAGGTGTCAGGGAAAGAGTATTGAAATTACCGTCGGTAGGGATTGGCAAAAGCAAATCCTCGTAGCCAATCATAGAAATTTTAATTTTATTGACGGTGCTGTCAACATCTTCAAAAAGAAAAACCCCTGCATCATCAGTGACTTTTCCGTCTATGAAAGTAGAGTCAGACAACAACACAACATTGACGAATGAAACAGGTTGCTGTGTCTCATCCACTACCGTTCCAATAACATTTTTTGCAGACATAGAGAGTGCTGTCGACATGACTATGTATAAGATGCACACGATGATTCTCATATCCGAAATATTTATAATATTATCTAAACGGATGTTAAGAACTTATAGTTCGGTTATACCTCCGATATGTAAAATCACCTTATTTGTCTCCCTTTTGTACCATAGGACTGTAACAGCCTCATTTGATGGCTTAAAAATACTTGGAAGCCAATTATTCAATGCAGATTAAGCCGCCATTAGATCCGATATATCAGAAAATACATTATCTTTGCTACTATAAAAAAACTAAACCCGATAGCTTGACGTATCAGGGGCTACCGGGAATCAACACTGCAAAGTTAGTGAGATTTTTATTTATAAACAAATTTGGCACGTAAAAAATCGCAAAATCGGATGAAATATTCTGAATTTCAACATATATTGTCGGGCGAGCGGCTCTAACGCTACCTTCTGGCGTGTGACAACAATACACGGAAAACAATGACCCTTTACAGGTTGAACCTCAATCTGTCGCAAGAGGTGTTTACCCTTCTGAGTTGCTTTGAGGTGGCTGTCAGAAATGCGATTGACCGTATTCTGACTGAAAGACTTGGAGAGAATTGGCTGCGCGATGCCGTGCTTGATGGAGGATGCCGAGATGGAGTTCGGGGTGTGGAAGTATATGTTTGCCAATCCTCAATACAGGGCTGTCGGGCGTACCTTACTTGCAATTTTTCCCAACAAGCCCCGTTCATCGGCAGAAGTTCAATATAACAACACATTTATATTCAACGAACTGGATGGCATAAACATTCTACGCAACCGAATTGCCCACCATGAACGGATATGTTTTGCACACCGCCAACCTGAGATCGGAACGTCCTATATACTGAATGCTTATCAGACACTTCACAAACTGTTTATGTGGATGGGGATTGACAGCCATTCTCTTTTGTATGGTCTTGATCATGTTCAGCAAGTATGTTCAAAAATCAATCGACTAAAATAATATCATAAGTCTATGAACACGATATTCAATGTAATAATGCTTCTTACATGCTTATTCATAATAGCATGTAGTGGGGATAATGAACCGGATATTAACAGACAAGAACAATGGCTGTAAAATAACATGTAGTTTAGTTAAATAGAGAGCAGATTTGTCAGACACTCGCCCTATGAAAACACCCTCGCAAGGGAAAAAAACCGACCCGATTTTGATACGCTGACAAGTGCGGTTTGCCATTTTTTGAATACCTACTCCAATGGTACCCAAACAAGATATATGGTGGCAACCGTTCGCTAAAATTCAACTCGCTTATATATTTTTGCAGATATAATCCAAAATGATAGGCAAATCACACCATTTATCGCAGCGAATAATGGCGCAAGCAACATACTCCCAATAATAAGCGGATATGACTCATGCGTACTCATTTTGAACCAGTCGATGAGAACTATATCCAGAGCATAGGCACCTCCACCAAATAACCAGGAAAGGAAACATAATGATCCAATTCTCTTATCGCTTACAACCCAAGCAATCATATTGGATATGAAAAATGTCAAGGCTATTAGTATTATAGCCTCAATATTCCGACCGATCCATAGAATAGTGTTTAGACTCAGCAATACGGTTGCCACACATTCAAATATCCAAAAACGCTTATTCGATAAGAACTTCGGTATCATGGCTTACCTCCTTTCCAAGATTTTGATTGCGAATTGAGTCCGTAGAGGTAACGATGCAGACAGCCGTGGAAAGCGACAAGCGTGGTGACACCATCGCCGTCGGTGGAGAGGCGATGACGGGAGATGCCAATTATTTTTGCTCGGTCGGGCGGCATTGCTGCCAGATCGGCATAAGAGCCTGTCACAAAGTTAATAAAAATATTTGACATTATTGTTTTCCATTCCTTTTACATGGAATCATAAATTACCGGAAGACAGATATCAGATATAACGAGCGAATTATTAATTGTCACTGTGTTTTGACGGTTAACATATAGCCGAAGCCACGCTGATTGATGATGCTGATATTCGAATCGTTGCGGAATGCGCGGCGGAGTTTGTGGATGTAACCGTGAAGTGAGTTGCGGTTGCTGACCTCATCACGCCCCCATACGGCTATCATCAGTTCGGAGGCATCAACTGTTTTGCCAATGTTTGAAGCCAACTTTTCCAATATTCGAGCCTCGATATTCGATATTGCCATCTCATTTCCATTGAAAATCAGCAGTTGGTTTGTAGCATCGAATTTGTGGCCGCCAATATTATATGTCACATTCTCGGCAAGGATATTAGCCTTGTTGCGCAACAATGCCTTTATCCTCACAAGCAATTCTCGAAGTTCGAATGGCTTTTTGAGATAGTCGTTTGCTCCGATGTCGAAACCCTCCTCAACATCGTCAATCGTACTCTTGGCTGTCAAGAAGATAATGGGCACACTGGTAGAGATCCGCCGTATCTCCTTAGCCATCGCAAATCCGTCAAGCCGTGGCATCATCACATCCGCTACAATGAGGTCGGCACCCTCGGTCTTGTATTTGGCAAGACCTTCAATACCGTCAAATGCTGCCACGATATCGTAGCCCTGATGACTCAGAGTGTCGCAGACGATCAGCGAAAGATCGCGCTCGTCCTCAACGAAAAGTATCTTAGCTTTCATGCCTGTCAAAATTTAATAGTGAATACTGAGCCATGTCTCTCTTGACTTTTGACCGATATGCCCCAGCCCATCTTTTCAAGAATGTGCTTCACATAATAAAGGCCGATTCCATAGCCGCGCACATCCTGACGGTTGCCATGCGGCACACGGTAGAACTTATCAAAGATATATGGCAGACTCTTTGCCGGAATACCAATGCCATCATCCGCAACCTCTATGCCGTCAGCACTTATCTTTATGTTGATTGCCACGGATTCATCTGAATATTTGATTGCATTATCAATCAAATTGTTCAGCACATTTGATAGATGCGATTTGTCAGCCGTTACCGTGACGTCGCCCACTGACTCCACTTCGATGGCAATATCTTTGTCACCTCTCATTCTCTGCGCTTCCGCTATCTCATCAGCAAGCGCTGATAAATTAATCTTCTCCGGCTTTAAGGTCATCGTTTTCCTTCGCTCCATGCTCATGGCGAGTATATTCTCCACAAGTTCGCCAAGGCGTTTGAGTTGCTTCATGGCTATAGAGAGATAAGCCACTTTCTTCTCCGGGTCATTGGTAGTATCGTAATTGAGCAACGCATCATTGGCGGAATAGGCTATGGAAATAGGCGTTTTCAGTTCGTGGGTCATGTTGCTGACAAAATCATCTTTCATTTCCTCGATAGTGCGTAGTTTTGACACCGTGCGGAACAGATACCAGAATGATGCGGCAAAAGCAACCATTAGAAGAAATATAGTGACGATAACACCCATCATCTGAGAAAGGATATGGCGGGTCAATGGGGTGATGTATGCTTTATAATATACATCTTCGTTTGGATTGATGACAATCCTGAACGTGTCATATCCCGAACGACTTGTAATCTTTGGGTTGCTAAAAAGCACGGAATCATTTCCGTTTACAACTTCCACTGCCACAAATTCCGGATAAATGTATCTGCGGGAAAGGTGTTCATTAAGTACGCTATCCATAACAGCCATATCGAAGCCGATGTATTTATCCATGATGGTATGGAATTGTTTGCTCATCACATCTATCATCTGATTTGAGTATGGAGTTTCTTCCGCTAACAAAGCTTTTTCTTCTACGACTGTACCATCGGCCTCAGTTCTTACAGAGATGATTTGTCCGTTCTCATCTCTATAAGTTGACGCTTCTGCTTGTTTAGGGGATTGCTGCGAATCAACTTCTTCCCGAAGTTGTGCGTTTGATACTAACCCCTGTGCCCTTCCTGCACGAAACATTAAATCATCAATATCTGCATCCGTCATAGCCGCCATTACTTCCCGTTCAACGTTCTTTCTTGTTGACTCATACAGTTGGACAAGGCAGAAGACATTGCAGACAAATATAACCGCAATGACAGATATAAAGATTATGGAATTGATTTTAAACTTTTTCATACGCGAATTTACTTATAATATCTAATATTGACACACAACGCATTGCAGATTTAAGACTAAATAAGGGTAGACTTAAGACTAAATAAGG
Organism: uncultured Muribaculaceae bacterium; assembly: GCA_910578075.1. Taxonomy (GTDB): domain Bacteria; phylum Bacteroidota; class Bacteroidia; order Bacteroidales; family Muribaculaceae; genus Lepagella. The sequence goes on from CAJTPK010000001.1 coordinate 182,329, forward strand.
TTGGACATAATGATTGCAGGCTATTTTGATGATAACTTTGCGATGATAATTAATTTTTGGAGCCGCGAACACTACGTGGTTGCACCACAACAATAATATAACGGTTATGAAGAGAGCATTTATCATATTTTTTGCGCTGACTGCTGTCAATTCAATAATGGCACAGAGTGAAAGCAATGACACCATCATGAGTCGGGAACTCAACGAGGTTGTTGTCAAAGGTGAGAAGCCTCAGATCAAGGGGAAGGATGGCATTATGTCAGTCGATCTGCCATCTATTGTTAAGGATAAACCTGTATCAAACATCCTTGAGGCACTGGGCTATCTCCCCGGTGCAGTCAACAACAACGGTTTGATTGGATTGGCAGGAGCTTCAGATGTAACGATAATCCTCAATGGAGAGCTAACCAACATGCCTTTGCAAAATTTGTATCAGTTGCTATACACAACGCCTGTTGACCGACTGAAAACGGTGGAGGTAATGTATACAGCTCCAGCCAAGTATCATGTGAATGGCGCTGTGATAAACGTAGTATTGAAAACCCCTACTCCACTTGATGGCCTGCAGGGACAAGTCCGTGCCGGATACAATCAAGGGCATTATGGCTCATTTGGAGGCGGTCTTGCCGCCACATACGCTGTCAGGGACTGGACTTTTGATCTCAATTACGGGCTGTCACGTTCAAAGACATGGAATCACGAGGAGACTTTCTCCAATCATCTGTTTGAAGGCCAACGTGCAATGATTGAGGATGATATGCGACGCATTTCAGAGAGATGGACCAACACAATCTATGGCGCGGCTACATACAAAAGATTGCGTCTCACCTACAATGGTCAGATAACTTCTTCAACAAAGGGCCGGAGCCTATCAGACGGCACACTCGGCAACTTTACAAATAATTATACCTATGACAGACCGATAAATTATCACAACATCGCCATGCGTTATTCAGCCCCTTTCGGACTGACGGCAGGCGGAGATTATACATACTACGGAGAGAGTCGCAATCAGTCTCTCTTTCAAGGGAACGATTATCTGCTTGGAGAGTTTAACAAGCAGGACATCAACCGCTGGCATATATATCTTGACCAGCAGCATCAGCTTGGGAAATGGCAACTCAATTACGGCGTGGAATACCAGCGCGCTGATGACACCAGTTCGCAGACAGCTTATCCGACCTACGAATCGGAGGGCTTCTCGGGGACAACATCGGAAGATGTTGCTGATGCCTACATCGGACTGCAACGCTCTTTCGACTGGGGACTATCGTTCAACATGTCGGCAAAAGGTGAATATTATCACAACAATTATCAGCACAACTGGAATTTCATCCCCCAGTTAGGAGCAACTTATTACAAGACCCCCAAGAGCATCTTCCAGTTGAACCTCTCTACAATACGCATCTATCCTTCTTATTGGGAGCTCCGGAACGGATCATCACATATAAATCCGTATTCCAAGGTATTGGGTAATCCGGCTTTGCAACCATATCTCAACTACGCAGGACAGTTCAGCTATATTTTCAAGCAGAAATACGTAGCCACTCTTTATGTGCAATACGCAGATAAAGCCACCGTGCAACTGCCATATCAGTCACCGGATGAGTTAAGCCTTATTTACCAGACCATTAATACCAATTATAAAAGAACAGTTGGATTGAATCTTAATGTGCCCTTCAATGTCAGTTACATCTGGAATGCAACCGCAACTGCAAACATATTTAACCAAAGGGAAAAGGCAGACCATTTCCACGACATCAGTTTTGACAATAAAAAATGGATTTTCTATGGAAATTTAAGCAACTCTTTCAAATTCACTCAGAATTGTCCGGTATCCCTTTCTATCGACATCACTTATATTTCTCCGTCAATACAAGGCATTGCTGATCTTTCAAGCATATGGAAGATGGATGCAGGCGTGAAATGGCTGTTCGGGAAGAGACGTTGCTGCGAGATAGACCTGCAGGCCAATGACATTTTCAACCGTTGGTCACCAACCATGACAATCAACAGAGCCGGACAGGACTACAGTATGAAAGTGCATGATATGAGCCACAATCTCAAGCTGACTTTCATCTGGCGATTCAACGGCTTCAAGCCAAAGAACGACTCAGGCATCGACACCACACGTTTTGGAACCGGGAAATAAGATAACTATGTCACATAAAAATGAGGATAAGCAATTGGGCGATTACAACTCTTGAAAACATGGCTATAGGATACACTGTCGCGTAGCTTACAGCAGGATTATCTCCGGGAATTGTGTCATTCGCATAGTTCAATGCCATAGGATTTGCCATGGAACCACAGAGCATACCACATGTAGAGCCAAAATCAAGTTTGAAACATCTTAACGCCAAGATTGCCATTATTATCACCGGCACAGTGGTAACGATGAATCCCAACCCAATCCAAAGCAATCCGTCTCCTTTCATAATTGTATCAATAAAATGGGCTCCGGAATCAAGACCTAAACAAGCGAGGAAAAGAGATAGTCCGATTCCCCTCAGCATAAGATTAGCACTTCTTGTTGTATAAGTCACCATCTGGAAACGGGGACCAAATCTGCCCATCAAAATACCAACAACAATTGGTCCTCCTGCCAAACCAAGTTTAACCGGAGCTGAGATTCCCGGGATCGCAATAGGAATTGAACCCAAAAGCAAACCAAGCACAACACCTACAAAAATAACAGCCAGATTAGGATCTTTAAGTTTAGTCACGGTATTTCCAACCACTTTTTCGACTTCATCAATCTGACTCTGTTTTCCGACTACGGTCAAACGGTCTCCAAGCTGTAAGACAAGACTCGGAGTCGCAAGTAAGCGCACCCCGCTGCGACTTACCCTTGTGATATTGATACCATAATTGTTCCTGAGACGTAGACTTCCTAACTTCTTACCGTTAAGCTCCGGTCGACTAATCACAAGATGTTTTGATGTCAGGGAACTGTCTATCTTATTCCAATCGATATCTCCGGTATTCCAATCCCGGCTCTCATGCTCGCCAAACAACACTGTAAGTGCCTCGACATCATTCTCCGTCGTTATAATCATCAGTCGATCATTCTCTGCAACCTTGATATCTGAAGTAGGAATACTCACCTCCCCGTCTCTCCAGATTCTCGATATCACAAACTGCACAGGAGTGATTGAGGCAATATCTTTAACCGTTTTACCATATACCGCAGGATTCTTAACTTGAAAAGTCGCTATGAATGTATTGTGATCCTCATCTGTATTATTTACTATGATATCTCGTTCTCTTACGAATAATTTTCTGACAATTATTATCGCAAGGATCACACCAACCACTCCAAGAGGATACGTTACGGCACAACTCAGGGCTGCCCCATTTGCCGATATCCCCAACTGCTGGAGGGCCTGCTGGGCAGCACCAAGCGCCGGAGTGTTGGTAGTAGCTCCGCTCAAGATACCGGTCATATCCGACATTGGAACGCTGAATAAAAAACTCAATCCCATTGCAACGAATGTGCCTAAAATGACAGTTGCAAGACCAAGCAGATTAAGTTTGACGCCCCCTTGACGGAAAGAGCTGAAAAACCCGGGACCAACTTTGAGACCAAGCTCATATATGAATAAAATAAGACCGAAACTCTCAGCAAAAGTAAGCATATCCGGATCTATGGAAAAGCCAAGGTATCCCGCAAGAATGCCGGCGAAAAACACCCATGTTACACCAAGGGAAATTCCACATATATGTATCTTACCTAATCCAAGACCAACGGCAATTATTACCGAGATTACAATCACGGCTTGCACTGCCGAGTGTTCAAACAATATGGTTTCTATCCAATCCATTGGTAACTGATTTTATTTTCAATATTCGCTCAAATAATCATAATCTTACCTTGCAAGAGAAACGTTTACCGCCACACCGTAATTCGAATTAGAGGTGGGATAAGACGAACTCGAAACAAGGGGTGTGTTCACCTGATGATCAAAGAATGCAGAGAGTGTTATTCTTTTGCTCAGTATATAACTTGCCATGAAATTAACAGAGAATGTGCGCGTGCCGTTAGTAGCCTGCGTAAATGCTGTCTCTATCCTCCTGATCAGCGACTGGTTGTTTGACAGCGCAAGATCAAGATTGACAGAAAGATCATTGGATACACCTCCTTGTCGACTTCCAATCTTCAGAATCTTATTGAAGTTCGCAATCTTATATCCTGCTCCTACCGACAATTGCTTGCTGGTAGTCTCTACTATCTGTCCTGCAGAAGTATTGAGATTCAGAGTTCTTGAATCCCTATATTCCGCGTTAAGTGTCATATCATTGAAAAGTGTTACCTTCACTCCAAATAATGGAGCGAATTTCTCTGTTATGGCAACGGATGTAATATTGAAGGGAGAGGAAGGAATGGGCATACCTGTCTGTTCATTCAAGATAAAGCCTCTGTTATCCCCGATTGCGACCCAATTCATGAAGCTGGAATATGATCCGACTGAATATGTGCATTGATATGCATGTGTGAGTGTAAATGTCTTGAACCATTTCTGAAGATTACCCAGTTTCACCAATCCATCATATGTAACCCTCCAGTTAGGACGCATCGCAGCCAACCCCTCAAAATGTGACAGGCTTATCTTTCCAGGATCTGTTCCGCTATATGCAGCCAGGAAAGCCGGAATAAGCACATCCGAGCTTGTAGCGCTTACACCTCCGTTCTCCGGATTATATGGTGCTCCTCCAAGTGGAGAATCCTCCATGAATCCGGTGGATGGATAAACAGCTCCATGATACGCGGACTCAACACGCTGAGCTATTCTTGGAATATAATCGAGGAACCGGTTGAAAGCATCAGATGAATAACCATCCTCCGCCTTGGAATTCTTCATTGCAGACATTATGGCGACATGTGTCCGCATATATGATCCTGAATATGATGTTGGATTGCCGGCATACATAAACTGCATCTGTTCAGTTCTTGAATCTGTGAGATTTGACGTGAGCAATATCTTTAACCCTTTTATAGGCTCAAGATTCAGTTCAAAATTGAATTCCTTGCTATTTGTCCACAATGCAGGAGAGACCTGATCGGAGTTTGTGATCAGCCATCCTCGGTCGAGAGCCTTTTCAACATAATCCTTGTCATAGAAACCGAATGCAAAATCCAACCCTGGAGACATCGGACCATGAGACAGCGATTGCCCGAACACATTACCCACATTCGGAGAAAACAGAGGAAGATTCATAGAATGACCGCTTCTCCATCTAAAGGACAATGATCGCGGCATCATAAGAAAACGTAATCCATATTCTGCAAATTCAGATGCAAAATTCTTTTTCTCATCCTTTTTATTCTCCCTTACAGTAACCTTAACCGTTTGAGATCCTCTGTCAAGAATCTCGATCGTATTCTCATCGATTACCTTATAGTTCAGTTTCTTGGCAACACCATCCGCAACAGCGGCAAACCGAATCTTCTTTGTTTTCAGATTGTGTTTTATAAACGTGCTCGTATCAGGAGACAATGTAAACGCTCTTTCAAACTTCTTTTCTCGCTGACGTGTCCTTGCATTGTTTCTGGAATTGGCATTCCTTGCACCTCCCGATGTGGAAAAACGTTTATTAATCTTCTGGAGATATTTTGATTTATTGAACAATGTCTCGAAATTCAATCTGGCATCGGCATTCCATGTTGTCTGGTTCTGTATGGTATTGCCAAGATATAGACCTTCCACGGTAGCGCCCTTATCCCATCTGTACACTGAATTATAAGTGACAGATCCGCTCAGATAATCCAATGCCGGGATACGGTTGAAAGGAGCACGATATGTACCTGTGAATGTCTGATTGTAATTCCAAGGTGTTCCCATATGTCGTATTGATGACAATACAGTATCTTTCCATTGCTCATACTTGTCTGCGAACAGTCGGCGGTTGACTGCTCCGAGTGTCTCTTCTATTCTTGCCGTAGTATTGCTTGAGAAAGTCAGACTCAGTGATTTTATGAGATTCCATGTCAAGCTGAATTGACGATCCCATGTGAAGTTCTTGCTCACTTGCACTGGAAGCTGAAAATCAACATCAACCTCACTTCTCGTCTGCTGCTCATAATAATAACGGTTCATTCCGGTGTAAAACGTAAGATTATTAAAAAGCCAGTTGATTTCCCAATCACGGAAATACTTTGCTGTCTTGCTCTTACCTTTTATCCAGCTGAACGGTTTTAATGGTTTTATATAAGGTGAATATGAATATTGGAAACTACCTCTGTAATCGTTTGTATTTTCATATTCAGTGGTAGGATCGATATTCTTTTGCTTGTTATATGAAAAAGAAACTGTGAAGTTGGCAGGATCCCAAGGCATTGGTGTCTTACTTTGCACATTGAACTTAAAGTTCGATATGGAGAAGCTCTCAACGCTCTTTTTGGTTACAGCATAATTCTTGATCGAATCCTTCTCATGCTTTGTCTGGGCAGCATCCAACGCCTCTTTAAGCAATATATCCTGATCCAGCGGGTTATACTTCGGTGTAACTGTCTCCTGCGATTTTGAGAAATAAATCGGAGCCGACAACTTAGCTTTCTCAGGCAAGAACTTTCCGAGATCACCCTGCACAGCCACATTATACTGCTCATAATCCTCCATCCTGCGTGATTTCAGTGGCTGATCCACGCTTCCGAAGCCGGATGTCTCTTTATGAGCGGAGAAATTCACCATAGCAATGTCACTCATCGCGAGATTCACATTAGCATTGGCAGCCCAACCACCTGATTCGTTGAAATCAGTGACCTTCAATTCATTTACCCATACATTTCCATCCTTGACACTATTTGCCCTGTTACGGATACCTATAAGCATCACACGAACATCACTTAAACTTGGATTTCCGAGCACACCGACAGTATTCTGAACATTATCAGGGTCATGACCTGTATAAAGAATCGTATAGCCGACACCATCAACATTAGCGCTCTTATCTCGATTCCTCGAAGTCTTCAGAGTCGTGAATACATCAAGCGGAATGTTGAGATAATTGGACAATGGCCAGACTTTTGCCCTGTCTGCTGAATTATAATTATTATAGTTACCCGGAGGTGTCAACTCCAGCGGGATTTCATATTCATAATAGTTGTTCTTGACATCTGAACCAAGCCTGATAAAAATAGACAGATCTCCATTTCTTAATGTCGTAGCATTGTCAATCAGTGCCTCCGCATGAACCCACATCTGAAGACGCTTGTAGATTCTCATGTCAAGCTGCGTGTTCTTATACACACCGCGCGCGTCTCCCGGCTGCAAACCGGTTACAGTGATTGAAAGAGACTGTTCGTTCAGTTGTGTTGCCTGCGACTGACCGGGGTCTTGAATTCGGTCAACACCGGGTGGCAGAACATAATTGACGGGCGTACGGGCTGAATTTTCCTCTATGTTCACAACTGTCATGTCGATCTCACCCTCGGCAGGGGAATCATTGCGGCTATTTAGATTAAAACTATAGTCACGCCATTCTCCTCTCACCAGCTCAAGCGTAGCGAAACGCAGATGAGTGGTCTCTTTGAATCCTGTCATGAACATTCTGGCGAACCTTACGGTAGAGAAATCCGCGATACCTCCCACTACCTTCTCAGGATCACTCAACGGAATCTTAAACTGATACCAAACTGCATGTTTCTTTCCAGCCGGAGTGTTCACATCCCGCTCTACTTTATCAGTCACATAGTTTTTCCCTACTTCAAGATCTTCGGGACGGATAGAAACCTTATACTGGAAATATCTTTCATACTCATTCAGGGTGTTGTCCTGATTGATATCTTCAACATCAGGAACCGCACGTGAAGACTGATACTGGGGATTATCCGATTGATCCGGAGACAATGAGTTACCCTCAACACCATTATATCTCTTGTATCTTTCAAGAATATCGGCATGCGTTGAATCATAATACGGAGATCTGAAGAAATGATAGTTGTCACCTGCCGGATCATTCATCGGAGAAAATGGATTTTCCTGCATTTCAGCTATCACACCGGCCGACAGTTTACCACGTAGTTTGTCGAGATATTCGCTGTATGCAGGGAATGAAAATTCCTCGTCATTCTTTAGTCCGTCAAGTCCGACATCTTGTGTGGGACGTGCATTGGCAGCATTCTCAAACGCATATGTCAACGAATTCTGTCTTGACACCTTACCCCATATAGTTTCTGCTATGAATTCATTGTTTCCATCAATTGGCAAACCATTTTCATAGCTCTTCATACCATCCTTGAGAATATCTTCACTTACCTCACCAAAATTGAAATAAAGATCTCCACCTTCGGTATTAGGATTATCCGGGTCAAGAAATGGATCCATCATCCAGAACTGGATATATTCCACGTTCGAGGTTTCAAAATTGGTATTATCCATTTTGCGCATTATACCTCCCCAACGTTTTTCAGGCTGTAACAGTTCTCCCCTGTCGTCAATGCGGTCTGCATCGAGGTTATATGGTCCCCTCTCTTTAGGATAGAATGATAGATTCAGAGTCTGGATATAATTCGCTTCTCCATAATTAAGGTCACGATATGGAAAGATCTCATCAATCTTGACTTCTCTGACATATGGATTCGAAAGCATCTCCGGATCATTCTTCATATATCCTGGCACCATAGATGAATTCTTCTGAGTCCACAGACGGTCGATATAATACCATGCAAGCAATGCCCTGTTCTTGCCATAGTCCACATTGTTGCTTAGACGTGCCTCCGGGAACAATGCATCAGCACTACCATCATATGGTGTCGATGCAAGAAACCATGAATATGGAGATCTCAAATCTATTCCTGTCTGGGTAGCCTCGAAATCATCAATGTAACTTGAACCTTTATTTGACCCGCTTTTCTGCTTGTGTGGCACAAGCTGTGCGAATTCAGCACTTACGTTTAATCGCGAAGGTGCTGTTGCATTCACAGTCGGGATTTTGTTAATAAGGTTGGTAAGCCACATGAACTCTTTATTGTAGCTGAGATTCAATCCCCACATCGTGTTATTGATAACCTCATCTCCGATATTTACTTTCTCCGTAAGTGCCTTTTCAGAAAAATGCAATAATGTTCCGCCTAATGTAAAATCTTTATTAAACCGATATTGGGCATCGAGACCAAGCAATGTCTTTCGCTGCATGGAAAACATTGATTGGTTTTCAAGCGTCACACTCACATTTGTTCCGGAATCAATAATGCTCTGATTGGTTATCGTGACAATACCCATGGAATAATCCACAGTGTAGTCACTGTTTTCAGTAAGGACTACACCTCCTGCCATCACTACAACTGAGCCTCTGGGGACATTCATGGCATTCAACCGTATCTGAGCGCCATTCGACGCCTGATACTCACCGGTAAGAGAGAACTTATTCTTATCAGCAAACTGCTGCGCTACAACCAGTGTAGAATCATATAGCTCCTTATACACATATTGAGAAGCAATAGCTGGATTTCCGATTTTACGCTCAAGGTGCGAACCAAACGGTTCTGCGACCGGGAAAATAATCTTTCCGGATGATGACTGTACCGTGTACCCTTCAATATAATCAAAGAATCCGTCTGAATTAGATTCCTGGTTGGAGTCTATCCTGTCGAGATTCATTACTTGAAGCAAAGGCTGATTAGAGATGGAACCAACAGGAAGATAATTAATTTCCGTACCTGTGGTATCACTTAGGAATTTGATGTTAAGCTTGAAGTTTTTGCTCTGAAGTTGATATGCACCAAGAGAATAGACATTCTTCATCATCAGTCTCCACATTGGCAGACGAGGCGAAACTGTCGTACTTCTCAGCATTTTAAGATACAGACAGTCGGAGGTGTTTGTAACATCTGACGAGAACTCTCCCACCTGATATACTTTTCCTTGATAGGTATATTCATATGCGACAGCCAAGACCTCATCTGTAGTGAGTGCTGATTTCAAAGATATGTAACCAAGATCATCATTCAGTGTATACTCACTCGACTTAAGCAAGCGTGCACTCTCTACTTTCTCATAGTCTTTACCACCCTCGATTCCATATGCCCGGAGAGGTTCAAGTGCCTGAGTCACCATATTGATATTACGGGCATCGGGATAATCACTCTTGACTATATTCAAAAGATTATTGCTTTGATTAGCCGGATTATTGAAAGCCATACTCGGCTGCCAATAACTGTTCGCAAGATTACGGTTCTCTCCCAAATCCATGAATCCCACAAAATTTCGGGATTCGTTATAATTGCTGTTCTTGTTTGTGATCCATACTTCGATCCGCGTGATTTTCACGCCCGACGAGACATGCGGTAAACGGGAGGCAAACTGATCATAATTTTCGTAAAAATACTGCGCAAGAAAAAAGTGTCTGTTCGCATCATATTTATCAGCTTTGAAACTGAATTTTGTAGATTGCACACCTCCGGATGTGGACACTGTCTTTGATTCTGAATTCTGTTGCGAGATAAGTCCTGTTAAGGTAAGCTTGCCGAACTGAAGCTTTGTCTTCAGTCCGAACAGTGCCGTACCGCCCCTGATAAGACTGGACCCCGTTGTCATACTCACGTTTCCCGCCTCAATACTTTTTATTATCTCATCCTCTTTACCCTCGTAATTAAGCTTTATATTCTTTGAGTCGAAATCAAATGTAGCATCAGTGTTGTAGGTCATGTTGAACTTGAGCTTATCTCCCACCGATGCATTGATTGTTGCCTGAATCTTCTGGTCGAAGTCAAAATATGTTTTACGTCTGTTCTTCAGAGATAGTGACGGGTTGTCTGTCTTGTTACTTTTGATACCCATCGACAACTGCAGAGAACCTTGTGTGGTCAAACGCACTCCCCCCGGACCAAATACTTTTTCAAGCGGTCCGAGCGAAAAATTCATATCAAATATGTTGAATGGCTGCTTGTCCTTCTTCTCATAGCTCTCCGAATTGCGTTGCTTGAAATACCCGAACATATCCTGGCGCATCATCATGTTTGAGTACTCTTCAGGTGTGATAAGGAAGGGCGTCACAATATCCTTGTCGCCAAGACGTGTATGAACGACAAACATACCAAGCTCCGGATCATATACAGCCTCCGTTGTAATATTTGAGGGTGTACGCAGATCCGCCGGATATTCCCCCTGTTTAAGCGGGTTTGAATCAGAAACCTCCGGCACGGTTTTCCTTACCGTTTTTTGTGAATTGGCGACAAACGACATAAGCAGTGTTGAGAAGAACACTGCTACAAGAATATATATTTTTTTGTCATTTATCCGCTTCAACCGCATTAGAGCATAGTAAGTGCCTGCTTGATAGCCATTTCTGTTGTGAGATTCGGATTCGCAGAGAATAATTTCTTGAGCACCTTCTGGCTTTGTTGTGCCGTAAATCCGAGCATCACGAGAGCAGCCACGGAATCGTCATAAGATTCACTTGCCGGCATACTTGTAAGTAACGATTCTGACTCTACTTTTATTTTATCGCGGAGGTCCACTATGATGCGCTGAGCCGTTTTACCACCGATCCCTTTTACACCCTTGAGCAAAGAGTCATTACCCGAAGCAATCGCGCTTTCAAGCTGGGCGGTTGTAAGAGACGATAAAATAAGCCGGCCGGTATTCGGTCCCACACCACTGACACCTATCAGCAACCGGAACAGTTCCCGTGATCTCTTGCTAAGAAATCCATATAGAACATGAGCATCCTCACGGATCGCTTCATGAATAAAAAGTTTACAATCTTCCGCGCTGCTGATGTGAGGATAATCAACTAACGTAATGTTCACTTCATACCCTACACCATGGCATTCCACCACGGCATAAGTGGGCGTAACCTCTGCCAATGTTCCTTTCAAATAATCAATCATAATGTAAAATTACTAATTTTTTAGTATTTTTGCATTTAGAAGTCTTATAAAAATAAACTTCATCTTATTCATGGAACAAAGCTTTAACTCAAGATTGCTTGACAATGCCGTTGCGGAATTGGCTAAACTCCCTGGTATCGGGAACAAAACCGCATTGCGCCTTGCCCTGCATCTTCTTCGACAGGATAAAGATTATGCCCTCAATCTCGGACATTCTATCATTGAGATGAGGGAAAAGATCAGATATTGCGCAAGATGTCACAATATCAGTGAGAATGATATCTGTCCTATATGCAGTAACCCTAAACGCGACAGTTCAGTTGTATGTGTGGTTGAGAATGTAAAGGATGTGATAACAGTGGAGGCTACACGCGAACACAAAGGATTATATCATGTTCTGGGGGGGCTTATCTCTCCTCTTGATGGCATCAGCCCGTCTGACCTTGAGATCGATAGTCTTGTTGACAGAGTGGAAAAAGAGAATATTACAGAAGTTATCCTTGCCCTTAGTCCTACTATGGAGGGAGACACCACAAATTTCTATATTTATCGCAAACTCGCCCATCTCCCGGTTAAAGTCACAATGCTTGCAAGAGGTCTAAGCATAGGTAATGAACTTGAATATGCTGACGAGCTCACACTTGGCAGATCAATTCAGAACCGATTGCTTTTTTCCGATACATTTCACGATAGATAAAAGTCCAATTAATCTAAGCACTTTGACATGATTCTTGAAAACGATTATATAAAGCTGAGACCTGTTGAACCTGAAGATGCATCTGTCATGTGGCTTGCGGAGAAAGACTCAACGCAATGGATTCAAAATGGCATGTGTGCTCCTTTGTCAAGACATAATATTGAGGAATATGCGTTGACATATGACGCAGATCCATTCCGAGCCGGACAACTACGGTTAATTATTGAAGATAAGAACAATTTATCTGTTGTTGGCATTGTAGATTTGTATGAGATTTCCTCGATTCACAGAAACGCATTTGTTGGGATTTATATATTTCCTGAAAAAAGAGAGTCAGGATATGCCTCTCTGTCGCTTAACCTTCTGGAGGATTATGCCTTAAGATTATTGAATCTAAGACACCTTGGAGCGAGAATCATGGCTGACAACGTCTGCAGTTCCGCATTATTCGAGAAATGTGGATACATCCTGAGAGGCAATATCCCTGAATGGTTCATGATAGGAAATGCATCGCAATCGATGTTATTATATTCAAAAATATTGGGAGCTTAAATAATTTTACTGATTTTTTTATTAATTTCGCATCCGCGATTGTTATTAATATAAGATAGGTCATAAACTCTCTTCATTTTTCATACTTCCCTATCTTGGCATGTTATTTGATATGCTTTAATAACAACAACAATTCAACATTCAAGTAAAATAAATGCAAAACAACCAAGATATTTCCAAACTTCTCATTGAAGCAATCCAGGATAAGAAAGGATCCGGCATAAAATTAGTAAATCTCGAGAAAATCGAAAGTGCACCGGTATCAAAATTTATCATTTGTCAGGGACGAAGCACATCCCAGGTATCAGCAATTGCCGACGGTATCCGGGAAGACCTTCAAAAATCCACAAGAATAAAGCCGTATAATTATGACGGTTACCGAAACTCCCAATGGATTGTTCTTGACTACGGCAATATATTGGTTCACGTTTTTCTTCCCGAATACCGTGAATTCTATAACCTCGAAGAGTTATGGAGCGATGCCGTGATAACAGATATTCCCGACATCGAATGACAAATTAATATTTTAAGACACCGTCTCATAAACACATAAAAATGAATATGTTTCAACCCAATAAAAGTCCAAGGCCAAACAACCGCAATAAGCGGCCACTTTTCAACATGTACTGGATGTATGCACTTATTATCCTATGCGTGCTCGGCCTCTATTATTTTCAAGACAACGCTCAGACCAAGGAAGTGGATTGGACTGATTTCGAGAAAACCGCACTCGCAGGCGATGTTGATAAGATATATGTATTCGCAGAGAATGGCATAGCTGAGGGCGTGCTGACTCAACAGGGTGCCAAAAGACTAAAATTCAATACAGAGAAATCTATCGGAGGGGATATGAAAATCAAAACCACTATTCCATCCTCTGATAAGATACAGGAGAAGATCGATTCCTGGAACACCACTTTGCAAAAAGAAGGAAAACCTGCAATTAAGGTTAACTATGAGAAAGGCAACGACCTGATGAAATTCTTCTGGTATTTCGGGCCTCTGATTCTCATTGTAGTCTTTATGTTCTACATGTCAAAGCGCATGAGCGGAGGCCCCGGAGGCGGTGGTATCTTCAATGTAGGCAAATCCAAAGCGATTGTATTCGACAAGAATAACGGCACAAATGTCACTTTCAAAGACGTCGCAGGTCTGGCAGAAGCAAAAGTAGAGATTGAAGAAATTGTGGAATTCCTTAAAAATCCTCAGAGATATACTGAATTAGGTGCAAAAATCCCAAGAGGAGCCCTTCTTGTAGGCCCTCCCGGAACAGGTAAGACCCTGCTTGCAAAGGCCGTGGCAGGAGAGGCAAACGTGCCTTTCCTATCTATGTCGGGATCTGATTTCGTGGAAATGTTCGTGGGTGTTGGTGCAGCCAGAGTGCGCGACCTTTTCAAACAAGCCAAGGAGAAAGCTCCATGTATCGTTTTCATCGATGAGATCGATGCTGTTGGACGCGCCCGTGGCAAGAACCCGAATATGGGCTCCAATGATGAACGAGAGAACACACTCAACCAGATGCTCACGGAGATGGATGGTTTCCAATCGAATAATGGTGTGATTTGCCTCGCTGCGACAAACCGTGCCGACATGCTCGATAAAGCCCTACTCCGTCCGGGTCGATTTGACCGTCAGATTTATGTGGATCTCCCTGAACTTTCCGATAGAGTTGAGATCTTCAATGTGCACCTGCGCAATATTAAGGTCAACAGCCGTCTGGATGTTGAGCAGCTCGCCCGCCAGACACAAGGATTTTCCGGTGCTGATATTGCCAACGTTTGCAATGAGGCTGCACTTATCGCGGCACGAAATAACAAACAGGCTGTAGATTGGAACGACTTCATGGCTGCCATCGACCGTATTGTGGGTGGACTTGAAAAGAAGTCAAGAATCATTACCGATGAGGAGAAGTATTCAATAGCTACCCATGAAGCCGGACATGCCACTATCACATGGATGATCCAATATGGCAATCCGCTTGTCAAAGTCACCATTGTGCCTCGTGGTCGTGCTCTTGGAGCTGCCTGGTATGCGCCGGAGGAACGACAGATTATTCCGACACAGGCTTTACTTGATACAATGTGCGGTCTTTTAGGTGGACGTGCGGCAGAAGAGGTATTTACCGGTCAGATCGGTACCGGTGCCAGCGATGACCTTGAAAAATGCACAAAAATAGCCCGCTCTTTGGTGCTTGTATATGGCATGAGCGACAAACTTCCCAATCTTAACTACAATGACTCAACCGGACAGGATATGGGATTCACTAAGCCATATAGCGACGATACCGCCAAAGTGATCGATGCTGAGGTGATGCGCATTGTCAATGAGCAATACGAACGTGCAAAAGAGATTCTGCGTAAATATGCGGCACAACACAACCGCATCCGCGATCTGCTCATCGAAAAAGAGGTCATCTATCATGATGATGTAGAGAAAATCCTTGGCAAACGTCAGTGGAAATCCCGCACAGATGAGATCATCGAGATTAACAAAAAAGAGGAGATGGCAAAAGAAGCGGGTAAAGCTCTTCCATCTGGTAATGAACCCGCCATTGCTGATGATAAAAAGAAAAATGCAGGTAAGGAACGACCGTCGCTTGATTTCGATGACAATTTCGATGATCCGGGCACTCCCCCTCCTTTCAATAAGTAATTGAGGATATTTAGCATATTAAAATTCGCATATTAAAATTGGAGACTGATTTCATTTTGATTTCAGTCTCCAATTTTTTAACAAATAATTTTGAATAATCAGTATTTTATTTTAACTTTGTCACACAATGCAACAATCATGACCCCAAAGCCGGGTTATATGCAACAATTAATTTTAGAATCCACAATAATTCCTTGACATGACTTTGTCGTGGAATGGAGTTATTTCAAACTAAACTTTTAACTAAAATCCAACATTCATGAAAAAAATTTTACTATCTGCAGCTTTGGCTGCTTTCATGTTCAATGCATCAGCAGAAGAAACCGTATTCTTCGAAAGCAACTTCTCGGAAATTTTTGAACCGTTTAAAGATTTTGTAGGAACCGGCAGCAATGCAGGGAAATCGCTTGATGCCGTAGGTGATAATGATCCGGGAGCCTATCTTCCCAAAATGACGACCCCCAAAGCCACAATAAACGGTGTGGCAAACATGACACCGGCAAAGGTCATGACAGAGCTTGGCTGGGATCTAATCGGTCCAAAGAATGATGCGGACGGTTACATCAATTTCCAGAAGTTCTATCTTAAAATGGGAACAACAACTAAACAGGGAAGCGTTACACTTCCCAAAATTCCGGAACTTGGAGAAGGAACAGAGAATGTCTGGATTTCATATGACTGGTGCCCATGGAAACAAGGGGAGACTTCCAAGACCGATCCCGGCAAATTCGATGATGCTCAAGTAGTGATAATTGTAAAAAATGGAGATAGCGAGGTTCAATTCCCATAGCCGGGATTATCTATTCCCACCGGCTCGGATCTGAAATGGCACAAAGTCAATGTCGAGCTCAAAGGTGTTAAACTTGATAAGGAGAGTCGTATCACTATCCGCAATATAGATCAGCAATTCGGAGAGAACGGCACAACCAATGGTTGGTACAGATATTTCCTCAATAATATCAAAGTATATAAAGAAAACTCATCCTCTGTGAATGAAATAGAGGTGAATAATAACATCGAATCCCAATATTTCAACCTGCAGGGTGTAAAAATTTCAAATCCAGAAAAAGGAATATATATTCGCGTAACAGGTAATAAGGCAGAAAAGATTGTTCTTTAAGTGGTTTATAAAGATTGTTTTAATGGTCTCATAGAGGTTACTTGCCATCGTATTAATCATTAATCAACAATAAATTGAGGACATCGTCCTCCAATGAGTAAGTAATTGAAGTTGGCACCCCTGCGTCATCCGACACAGGGGTGCTTTTTTAAATAGATTTGGAAATGTCATGTAATTATACTAATTTTAAACACTTTTAACATGATGGATTTAAACATAAACCGTTTGAGTTTGTCTAAGAGTCAAAACAATTAGAGATAAGAAGCTATGAAGAAATTAATGTACTGCCTGACTATCATGGCGCTTTGCGCCCCTGTTGCCTCATTTGCACAGGAATATGATGACATATATTACAACCCTAAGAAAGATAAGACAGCTTCTTCATCTTCAAAAAAGAAGAAACAGTCTTATTACATAAAAGACTTCAGCAATGTCGATGTCGATGAATACAATCGTCGTGGTCAATATTACTCAAGTCCTATTGACACAATCGGCTCCCGTGCCGAAAATGATGAGGATTTCGTATATACCCAGCAAATCCAGAAGTTCTATAACCCGACAATAGTTGTAGACAATTCCGACCTGCTTCAGGACGTTTTGCTCAACAGCTATGGTAATGTAGAGATTGTATTCGATAACGGTCTACCCTCTTTTGCACCCTACTACGGTTATTCCTGGCCTTATTACGCCGGATATTACAGATGGAATGATCCTTGGTACTGGAATTGGGGACCCGCCTGGGGTCCATCATGGACATGGGGACCGTCCTGGGCATGGGGACCATCATGGGGTTGGAACTGGGGGCCTTCATGGACATGGGGACCATCATGGGGCTGGGGACCGTCTTGGGGTTGGGGCGGACGCCCGCACTATGCAGATTATCGTCCCGGTGGAAGACTACCTAATCGTCCCGGTGGGAATTGGGCTTCCAACACACGACCTGGCGGAAACAGAGGTCATGCCACTACCGGCCGCCCCGGTGGAAACAGAGTTCCCTCATATGGGCATACCAACAACGGCTCATTTGGAGGTAGCGCCACCAACCATCACCGCACATATCGCGGCACAACAACTGGTGGTAACCGCGTAAATTCTGCAACGCAAAATCACAATAACAACCGCAACGGCTATACTGTAAACGGTAACGGTCATCGCACTTATAACAATTCCGGTTCAAATTCAAATTCGAATTCAAACCATCGCAACAGCTACAATTCGAATTCAAACTCAAACCGAAATAGCTACAACTCTAACCGCAACAGTTATAACAGCAACCGCAATAGCGGCGGAAGTTTCAGCACCGGTCGCGGCTCAGGTGGTTTCGGTGGAGGACACCGTAGCAGCGGCGGAGGTGGCGGAAGTCGCGGACGCCACAGATAATCACTAAGTTTGCAGCGACAAATTTTATTTGTCGCTGCAATCCTTTTATTAATTAATGCGTTATATCTATAAGAAACTAAAAACTCATCGTTTATGAGAAAGCTATACCTTGTCTTATCCATCAGCTGTATGTCGGCAGGAGCATTCGCACAAAGCGCGATCGATGCCTACCGATTCTCACAGCCCGACCTCAGAGGAACAGCCCGATTTATGGGTATGGGTGGTGCATTCGGTGCACTCGGAGGTGATTTATCAACATTATCACAAAATCCGGCTGGTATTGGAGTATACCGCAGCAATGAATTGGGATTCACGCTCGATCTTGATATCCAGAATTCCAATTCTGACGCGATGGGATTTAAAACATCCGACAGCCAGACCAAATTCTATCTCGACAACATAGGTGGTGTGGCAACGCTCAGACTTGGAAGCAGCGCAATGCCAAATCTCAATTTCGGTTTCACATATAATAAGGCTGTTTCATTCAATAGAAGATATCGAGGGAATATACCACAGCTGCAGACCTCCATGTCTAATTATATAGCAGGAATCGCAAACAATGAGGAACTGACAGTAGCAGATGTCCAGACAACAGAAACCTACGATCCCTATAACCCGACGGACGGAGGAATTCAGGCACCTTGGCTTGCAATTCTCGGATACGATTCATATCTCATCAATCCGAACGGAGATCCGGATAATCCACAATGGACCGGTCAATTTGGACAAGGAACAACAGGTTCTGCCAATTTTGATGTCTCAGAGAAAGGAAGCGTTGATGAATATAACATAGCGATCGGAGGTAATATTGCCAATGTTGTGTATTGGGGTATGAATTTTGATATAGTCAATTTTGATTACCGTCTTGATGCAGGCTATGGAGAAAACCTTACCGGTGCTTATGTTTATAATCCGACCGGAAATATTGTGCAACGGTCTGATTCCAGATGGAACATGCGCAATCTTTATCGCGCGAACGGAACCGGATTCAACTACCAGCTTGGATTAATTGTAAAACCAATACAGGAACTCCGTTTTGGACTCGCGTTCCACACCCCTACATGGTACAATCTCACTGAGACTTATTCAGCCGGAACAAACATGAACTACTATGGCGAGAACATTTCGGCTGCAACAAATGATGGTTACCCCGGAAGTCAGGACTACAATTTCAATTCACCGTGGAAGGTTATTGCAAGTGTGGCAGGTGTGATAGGAAACAAATTCATTATTTCCGCCGACTATGAATGGAATGGTTATAAAACCATGAAATTTAAGGAACCTACCAACTATTTCGACCAGGGTGGTTATTGGGATGATCCGTGGGATTATTATTCGGCAACTCCAATGGCGATTAACAATGACCCCTATCAATATGAGAATCAAGATATAAAGGATGTGTATCGACATACAGACACATTCCGTGTCGGTGCTGAATACCGTGTGACACCAAGCTTCAGCGTACGCGCAGGTTACAGCCACGTATCTTCTCCTGTTGAATCGAAAGCGAAAGACGGCCAGATGACAATATACACTGCCGGAACAATGCCAAACTACAGGTTTGATAACGACACAAACTACATCACTTGTGGATTAGGCTACAGACATAAAGGTTTCTATATTGACCTTGCTTATGTTTACAAACATATGAGTTCTGAATATCACGCATTCACAAATGATCCTGGAAGTCAGTACGCAAGCCCTTCAGCTAAACTCAGCTTCTCAAATTCACGTATCGTGCTATCAACAGGATTCAAATTCTGATTATTTACAAATCTCTATAATTAACAAATAAGAGGCTGTTCATGACAGCCTCTTTTTATTTTATTGCAATATTTTTTAGTATTTGCAGCATGCTCTTTGTTTGAACTGATTTGAACTGCTGAATATTTGCGGGATCATCAGAGGTGTTATATATTTGCTCAAAATTAACCTTCAACCATCAGATGCATTATGAAAAGAACTGACTTGACAATCTTTTGCGGAATCATAGGACTGATTCTTGCCGGTTGCTCCAAGGAGCCGGGGAACAACAGCATTACCCCTACCCCCCCGGAACCGGCTCCCGGTCCGGCGCAAAAGATGGAGATAAAAATCAATCCTTCACTGTCGCAGACCAAAGCAACAGACTATGGTTTTGAAACCGGTGACTGCATCGGCCTTTACGTTGTCAATTATAACAGCAATACACCGGGTAGCCTTCAGAACAGTGGTAACCATGTGGACAATATGCGTCACACATATTCCGGCAACTGGGTTCCAGACAATAAGATATACTGGGAGGATGGAAAAACGCACGCTGATATATACATGTATTATCCCTATACAACAGTTTCCTCCGTATCAGCCATGCCATTCAGTGTAAAGGCAGACCAGAGCAACGAAGCAAACTATAAAGCTTCAGATCTTATGATTGGTAAGACTACCAATGTAGCCCCGACAGAATCAGCAGTAAGCATAGTTGCACATCATGTAATGAGCCGGATTTCAATCAATATAGAGGCTGGCAATGGATTCACCAGTGAAAGTCTTGCAAAGGCTGATGTGTCAGTAAAAATAAACGGAATACGCACCGGAGCCTCTATAAACATCGCGAATGCATCTGTTTCTGTCTCAGGAAATCCAACGAGCATAATTCCCTATAAGTCGAATGGATCCTACAGAGCACTGATTGTTCCACAGACAGTTGACAATGGAAATCTAATTACAGTTACAGTAGATGGCAAAGACTATAATCTCAAGAAGGGATTCACTTTCGAGGGTGGTAAAAACCATAATTTCACAGTCACCCTCAGCAAAACCTCAACCGGAGTCAATGTGACAATCGGTGCATGGGATAACGACGGGACTGACAACGGTGGAACAGCCGAATAATCATCGAACGCCAAATAACACATCAGACTTATGAAATACAAAAAACAACTATCAGTGGTCGCTTTAAGTGTATTGGCACTGTCGTCATGCACTTATGATGAGTTTGACTCACCACAGAATAACACGGACGGGGAATTAAAAATATCTTTGTCCGGTTCCATTACGCAGGAGGCCGTAACACGAGCCAATGATGACGGCTTCGCACACGGTGATGTAATGGGCGTATATATCGTGGATTATCAAGGAAACAATCCAGGAACTCTCCTGTCCAAAGGTAACCGTGGAGACAATGTGCGTCACACTTTCGATGAGAATGCGTACCGCTGGAATTCAGCATATGATCTCTATTGGAAAGACAAACATACTCGCATCGACGTGTATGGCTATTACCCTGTTGCCTCTCCTGAAGATGTCAATTCATTCCCCTTCACTGTGCAATACGACCAGAGTAAAATGCCTGAAGACGGAACTATGGGTAACTACGAAGCATCAGACTTCCTGTGGGGTAAAACGGGAGGAGTAGAGCCGACTACAAGCGTTATACGCCTTCCGCTTTCACACCGCATGGCCAATGCTCGCGTTACACTCGTCGAGGGCTCGGGCTTTGCCGATGGTGAATGGGCAGACACCAAGAAACAGGTTTTGGTTAGCAATACGATCCAATCCTCTGTGATTGACCTCAGCACGGGCATCGTGACTCCAACAGGGGATGTAGGTGCAAACTCCATTATCCCATCAAACAGAGGGGATGAATGGAGAGCGATCGTTGTTCCTCAATCAATCGCTGCAGGCACACAGATGTTCAGCATAACCATCGGTGGAATACCATATAAGTTTACCAAAAACGAGAACTTTGAATATGTGGCTGGCAAGATGAATAACTTCTCCATCCGTGTGGACAAGAAAACGCCACAGGGACAATATGCATTGACCCTTATAGGAGAAAGTATCACGCCATGGGAAAATGACCTGGTCAGCCATGATGCCACATCGAAAGAATATGTGATAGTAAACTCAACTCCCGGTAGCCTTAAAGAAGCGATAACTGCCGCAGGGAAAGATTACACAACACTTAAGAACCTCAAGATAACAGGTGAGATTAACGCATACGACTTCTATTTTATGCGCGATGAGATGCCTGCTCTTCAAGCATTAAATCTCAAAGAAGTCAGGATTAAGGAAGCTTTAAACAATACAGGCAATTCTAATTATGGTGGTAAAAATTTAGATGATCAGATTCCTAACGGAGCATTCTATACAAATGCTACTAATAACGGTAAGGCAAGTTTGAATCGTATTGTTCTCCCGGATGCTCTTAAATCCATCGGCGCACGAGCATTCTACGGTTGCCGTAACTTGACAGGTTCTCTTATCATTCCCGAAGGTGTCGTTGATATTCAAATGGGAGCATTCACAGGATGCAGATCTCTTACCGGATCCCTCTCACTTCCTTCTACTCTCAAATATATAGGAACATATCAAGAGGAAAATGGTGAATTCAGTGAAATGAAAGACGCAGGTCTTGATTATTATCACGGTGTCTTCTCCGGTTGCGGATTTACGTGCGAATTAATTATACCGGATAACGTTGAAATTATCCGTGGTTATGCATTCGACAATTGCAAGGGATTATATGGAAATCTCCGGCTACCTCATAATCTTCGTTATTTAGGGGAACGAGCATTTTTTATGTGTAAAAATCTTTCTGGTTCTTTAGAAATTCCGCAGGGGATAACGGATATACCTGCTGAATCATTTATGGATTGTGGATTTGATGGAACTCTTAAACTACATGATGGCATAATCTCTATCGGAACCAGTGCATTTAGTGGGTGTAACTTCAAAGGTGAGCTCTCATTACCTAAGAATCTCACAGTTATTAACGACAATGTATTCTACAATTGCGATTTTTCAGGGGAACTGAAACTGCCAAAATCGTTGGTAACCATAGGTGATAAAGCATTTGCCTACAATTGGCGACTCATGGGAACCCTTGAATTCGGTGAGGGTTTGTTAACAATTGGTGCCGGTGCGTTTGCTCATTGCCGTAGCATTGAAGGTCTTGTGTTCCCGGAGAGTCTTGAAAACATCAGATATGAAGCAAGTTATTATGAGGATGGAGGAGCATTTCAAGGATGCTATGGAATCGGCTCTATCGTAAGCAAGAGTGAAATACCTCCATATATTCAGCAAGGGGCTTTCGATGGTGTCGCTAAGGACAATTTTGCTCTGGAAGTGCCGGAAACATCTATTGTGCAGTATCAAGCAGCTGCAGGATGGCGTGACTTCAAGCGAATCGCCGCACATCATGAGCTTGTTTGTCGTCCGTCAGTTGCATGTGCACTCTCCACTGAGCATAAACAGACACTCGTAATCGATGCGGAAGGTGAATGGGAGCTTGAATCCAAGCCGGACTGGTGCGCATTGTCACAGACATCGGGCGCATCAAAAGCGGAGGTTACTCTTACCATCAGACAGACATCCGCCAATAGCGAACCGCGCGAAGGTGATGTTGTGTTCCGCCTGAAGGGGAAAGATTATACACATAAATGTCACGTCACACAATACGGTTACGAATATGGTGAAGACGAATATCTGACACTGCAGAAAGCAACACGCGGCAATAACGGCGGAATCAACATCGTGATACTTGGCGATGGTTATGATGCAAAGGATATAGCGGAAGGCACATACCTAAAGGATATGAAAGAGGAAATAGAATATTTCTTCGGAATAGAGCCATACACATCTTATCGGGATTATTTTAACGTATATACCACTTTCCCACTATCTACAGAAACAGGTGTTGGAACAGTAAACACAATACGTTACAACCGATTCAACACTACATATACCGGTGGAGTGGGTCTGCGCTGCGATTATGATGCAGTGTTTGAATATGCTATGAAAGCTCCTACTGTAAACGCATCAAACATTGATCAGACACTAATCATAATTGTACCAAACAGCACGGACTATGGCGGTATATGCCAGATGTGGGAAACCGGAGCTGCAATAGCTTTCTGCCCCAAGAGCACATACGGCTATCCTCTTGATTCGAGAGGCGTGATACAACATGAGGCAGGTGGACACGGCTTTGGAAAGTTAGCAGATGAGTATATCTATCACAATGCATTTATTGATTATTGCGATTGCACATGTTGCGGACATGTAGACGCAATAAAATCATCTAAATCATTAGGATGGTATGACAATATCGAATTGACCGGAAAGATGCATGAAGTGGGCTGGAGCCATCTTATATTTGATCCAAGGTATAGTGATGTCGTGGATATATTCGAAGGTGGATATATGCATAGCAGAGGCATATACCGTTCAGAACAAAATAGCTGCATGAATAACAACATACCTTATCACAGCACTATCAGCCGCGAAAGTATTGTAAAAAGGATCAAACGCTATGCCGGAGAGACTTACAGTTTCGAGGAGTTCGTTGCCAATGACAAGAAAACAGCCGGCAGCGTGACAAGAAGCGCAGATATATCAAATAACACCAAACCTATCCACAATTTCGCTCCGGTTGTGCATAAAGGCAGTCCGCTGAAGAAATCGTTTAGGAAATCGAAAAAACATTATAGCAAATGAAAAACAATATTATATCAGGCATAATCGTTGCAGTATTGGGTATCGGATTCTCTTCTTGCTCGGAAGAGAATCCGGCAATCCCGGAAACAACACCCTCCGGCAAACTGAAGATGGCTTTCAATTTTAGTCACCCCTCTACCCGTGCGACAGAAACTGCATTCGAAACGGGAGATATGGTAGGACTTTATGTAAGCAAAACTGATTCTCCTCTTGAAATTGCCGGAAATGTGGTGAATAATGAGAAGGTAACTTTCAATGGCAGCTCCTGGGATTTCTCTCGGCAGCTTTATTGGAACAATGGCAATTACAACGCATACGGATACTACCCATACACAGGTGATGTCAGCTCGATATCGGATTTTCCATATTCAGTGGAAACAGACCAAAGCATAGCTGCATCTGGTCAATCTCTGTCTGGCTACGAAAAATCTGACTTCCTTTATGCTTCGGCAAAAGGAATAGAAGCTTCTGACAAACCGGTGAATCTGTCGTTCAGGCATATCATGAGCAAGATATCAATACGGATGATAAAGGGTGAGGACTACGAGGGAGAACTTCCTGAAAAAGCGGATGTCTACATTCACAATACTGTTCCATCCGCAACAATTGACCTTTCAGTCGGTATTGCCACCAAGAATCCCAAAGGTGTCCAGAAAACCATCAAGGCACGTCCCTCCGGTTTTTATACATATTCCGCCATTGTAGTGCCACAAAGACTTGAGAACAGAGTGCCGCTTATAGAGGTGGTAATGAATGGAGTGTCTTACCTATATGAAAGTAAATTCTTGTTCAAACAGGGTATCCATCACGTAGTAAATCTCGTGATCGACAAAAATCCTGATCAGATCAAGATTGAAATCGGAGGTGAGATTACTGATTGGAATTAATTATTGAATGAATAAAAAAAGACAGTTACTCAACATACTATTATTTGCACTTGCCATCACGTTAGGGGGCTTGGCAGTCTGGTTATTCAGGCTGCCTCCTCTTGCGTTATCCCCTATCCCTGACGAAACAGGATTCGGTATATACGAAAACAGGGAACTGGTGGAAAGACACAGTTCCGGTGGTCAATGCTCATACGTTGTCAAGGACTCGACAGGTAACTTTCTTTTTAACATTCCTCTAAAAGACTGTATACTTGATTTCAGATATAGAAACGGCAGATTGAAGTTTCATGACAATGCTTCGAGTCGCGACGGTTATATAGACACAACCGGATATATTACTCTCGAGCCGGCTAATCACACCGATATGATGACCGGAACATCATTAAGTTCCTATTTACCGACAGATAGTGTTACAAATACTAAAACAGACACAAATGCCCGGACAAAAACGGACTCCTCAAATTTCAAAGATGCTGATTTAAGCAAAATGACTTTGAGTCATCCATTCGGTAAGGAAGCTAAGAAGATACTGAGCGGAAAACTTGAACTCAATGATTCATTGAGCAGACGAAAGATTTTAAGCTATTGTGAGCATCTTCGGTCAGCATACGTAACGAAAGATCTTGATTTCATAAGACAAGTTTTCAGCGATGATGCGCTGATCATCGTAGGGCATACTGTCAAGACAGATGATTCATCGAGATCGATTCCCGGATATCATGAGAAAGTTTATTACAGCATCCGTTCCAAACAAGAGTATCTGCAAAAGCTGGCCGCATCGTTTGCGTCAAACAAGGGTATTGACATGGAATTCTCTGATTTCAATATAATGCGCCATCCTACGATTGTCGGTATCTATGGTGTGACCTTACATCAGAGATATAAAAACGACCGCTACTCCGATGACGGGCACCTTTTCCTTCTTTGGGATTTCAGAAACCCATCCATGCCGCTCATACATGTACGTACATGGCAGCCACATGCCAATATCAGGAATGGTGAGGAATTAATAGATATAAGCGATTTTAATCTTGAATAAACCATGACTTCACCCAGATTACTATATATTCAGATTTTGACGGCAATTGTCATTATATTTTGTCCGATAAATGCCATGGGACAAAAATTTGAAGTTGCTTCATTCCGGTTGCTGCCTAATGATGTGACAGCTTTCATTAACCCGGTAACTGATCTGAATGGAGAGGATTGCGCTTTGATAAAAGTTCAGGCAAGTGATGATTTCGCTTTCTCCACTCCTCTTGGCATTGTAAAGCGCATGGATCAGACCGGTGAGATATGGCTGTTTATTCCCAAAGGCTCAAAGAAAATCACTCTTAAGCATCCGGAATGGGGAGTGCTTCGCGATTTTGCATTCCCGTCAAAGATCGACAGCCATATGACATACGAGTTAAAAATAACCGAACCGGAGGTTCCACACCCGAATTCTGAAATACGCACAGTAATCAACACCGTTCGCGATACATTGGTACTAACAAAAGTCGATACTCTTGTGGTGACAAAGCCTATAATTCGTATCCCATTCTCATTCACGACAATTGCCACAATTGGATTCGGAGGAAATACAAACACCGTATCAGGTGGCGTAATGTTGACAGCCATGAGAAGACATGGAGGCTGGTTCCATGTCCAGTCGGATTTTGGCAAAATTGGAAACACATCGGCAACATGCGACAAAACGGGATACATCGACGGCACAATGCCTTTCTACACTGGTAAAACTAAGCACAGCTGTCTACAACTTACGGCAGGTGCTATTCACAGACTCTCTTCTAAAGTAAGTATTTTTGAAGGAGCCGGATATGGATATACTGCCGTGGCATGGCAACTGGCTGAATCAGAAGGAGGTGGATATGTAAAGAACAATCATTACTCCAGGAAAAGTGTAATGTTTGAGGCTGGTGCCATACTTACATTGAAAAAAATGGCAATTTCAGCTTCTGTGAGTTCAATTGCCGGAAAACAATGGTTTGGTTCCATCGGCATAGGTTATAAATTCGGTAAATGACAAATGTTTATGAAATCATTTGCAAATAATATTTATTCATCAATCCTATTAATTATAGCATTTGCTTCCGGCGGATGCTCGAAGACTGATGGACCTCAGAATCTTGAGCCCGAAATCACACTGCTTGATGCATATGATATCACACGAACAGAGGCGACTCTCTCTGCAAAAATCATAAAGCATGGCGCAGGGAAACTATCATATATCTTTTTTAGATATGGAGATAAACCGGATATGACAAACAGGACAGAAGAAATATCCTCGCCATCTGATATCGTGACCATACGAATCACAGATCTTAAACCGGGCACTACATATCATTTCCAGGCAACAGGCGGAAACGGCAATGCACATCTCGAATCCGGACAATTGTCATTCACTACCATTCCGAATGACAAACCTTCCGTTTCGGGATTGGAGATCCTTTCATCCGGACCAACAGCTGTCATCATTGGGTTTAACATTATAGAAGATGGTGGTGAAAACATTATTGATGCCGGATGCTATGTGAAGGACAATACAACCGACAATGAAGTGCGTCATACTATAGATGCTAATGGAATTCAAACCGGGAAAATCAGGATGGTGCTGACTTCTCTTACTCCTCTTACATCGTATTCATTAACACCCTTCGCCACCAACGCCATAGGAGAGACAAAAGGTGAAAATATCATTTTCTCAACCGGCAACACGGTTTCGCTATCATCACCCGGAGATCTTCCGGAAATACTCGGAAAGAATGATTCTGGATTTTCTTCCATTTCCATATCCGGAAAGATGAATGGCACTGATTTCAGATTTCTTCGCAGACTCCTTAATGCTCCTCTGCAGCCTGGTGAGGACGCGATCATCAGCAGCTTGAATACAATTGATTTATCTGACGCGCACATTGTTGAAGGTGGTGAAAGCTTTGACGGCAGTCGATATACCTCCGCTAACACAATATCATCCGGGTTATTCGCAAATTGCCTGAATCTTAAGGAGATTATGATTCCATACTCCTCTACACAATTACAACGTGACGCATTCAAGGGGTGTAATAATCTCAAATCTTTAACAATAACACCTAATATAACAAATCTTCTCCCCTCCTCTGATTGCATTAATCTCGAGCGCATTCTGGTTACAGAAGGAAATCTTAAATATATGAGTATTGATGGAGTTCTTTATAATTCCAATGCTACTGAAATATTATGGTTTCCTCAGGGGAAAAGTGGACGATTCAGTTTGCCGGAGTCTGTGACTGAAATAATGGAGAATGCCTTCAGAGGTACCAAAATAACAACATTAATATTACCTCCCGGATTAAAATCTATAGCGCGAGGTGCTTTTTCTGAATCATCACTTCAGGAAATATCCATGCCTGCGCTACTTACAAACATTTCTGAATCGATGTTCCAAGACTGTAAGAATCTTAAGACAGTAAGATTCGGAAGCATGACACAGTTTTTCGGGAATTATGTTTTTGATGGTTGTCCTCTTGAAGATATCTATATGGAATCACAATTGCCACCATATATTTCATCAGATACTTTCACAAACAACACAGACTTATTCAAAACATGCACACTTCATGTGCCGTCTGCCTCGAAGAAGATATATAGAAACCATCAGCAGTGGGGAAAATTTGACAATATAGTGGAGTTGTGAACATGCACTAAATCTGACACACCGAATGGAATCAACGGATAGTAAATTTTTCAATGGGAAGAAATCAGATTCTTCTGGATATATATTCGACACACCGGATAATATAGCCGGTATCCCTTCGCATAATTTCTCAAACATAAAACTATTATATTCCTCTCCTAATGGAATTTTCAGAATCTTCTCGGCAAATAGATATGGTAAACGTTTTCTGCTGAAAAGTATATCCGATCAATACGCCAATGATCCCATATACAATATGATTCTTGCAAAAGAATTTGAAATAGGAATGGGGCTCGAACATCCAAACATACGAAGGACAATCGGATTTGAAAATATTTCGGGTATCGGGAATGCTATTATTCTTGAATATATTGACGGGGAGACTATTGATAATGCATTGAAAGCCGGACGAATTAATCAGGACAACATAAGACCGGTAATATCGCAGCTGATTGATGCCATCGGATACCTGCATAGTAAGCAGGTTTATCACAGAGATATAAAACCTGCCAATATCCTTTTGACATATTCAGGCTCACAAGTTAAGCTCATTGATTTCAGCCTTTCTGACACGGAATCATATATTGTGCTTAAGAATCCTGCCGGAACAAGAAAATATCTCGCCCCTGAACAGCTTGAATCTGGTGCAAAACCATCGGCAAAATCAGATATATATTCATTTGGGGTTGTTATAAAGGAAATAGCGGAATACTTGAATGACCAAGACCTATTGCAGCTATCCCAAACATGCTGTGATGAAAATCCGGAGAACCGTCCGGATTCAATGTCTCGAATTACGCTCCCTCCTCAAAAAACTTCGGAGAGAAAGACGGGATCGGGCCTTGATTCAGCCAAAATGACGTATTTCTTACTTACCGCGATATTAGCCTTGTCAATAGTTGTCGGGACTTTGGCATATCAAAAATTATTAAATAATAACAATGAGGTAAAACAAACTATTGTTGATTCAACGAATGTTAAGATTGTTGATATGCAAAAATACAATCTGAACCGACCTTAATAATAGTTGTTCTAATAAAACATATTTATTCGATTATGTGCAAGAAAACAGGTCTGCAAGCACTTGTGCAGACAACAAACATTAAGTGGGGATACACACCGAAGACTCCAACAGAATTTAATGATCTTGGTATTGATATAAAAAAGAAGACCGGATATTCAATCAGTCTATCTTCATTGAAAAGACTATGGGGATATGTAGACTACAAAAGTTTCCCATCTCCAAACACTCTTAATATTTTGGCAAGATATAATGATTTTGAAGATTGGGAGGATTTTCTAAAAAATTACGATGGCGCTCCAACAGGTGAGACGTCCGAGTATCTGTCAAATTCTGTTGTCGATGCTGAGTCGCTTAATATTGGGGATGTCTTAAGAATTGAGTGGGAAGATGAAAAATCGTGTGAACTGGAATACTTATCGGAACATCGTTTCAGAGTAATCTCTTCCAGCAATATAAAACTTCAGGCGGAAGACACTTTCATTATGCATTCCGTGTGCGTAGGACTCCCTTTCTTCGCTGCTGACATACACCGGGACAATGAAACAATTCCCGGATATGTAGGGGCAAAAAACAACGGCATCACCTCCATTAGCCTTAGCAGAAGGTGATGCCGGTTATAGGTCATCGTAATACTTCAATCTTATAAGAATGTAATCATTGACCAAGAAGTCTTAAGAATTCCTCTCTGAGAGCCGGATCTGACTCGAACTTTCCGGTATAATCATAGGTTGTGGTGGCGGAATCCTGTTTTTCCACACCACGCATCTTCATGCAAAGATGCTCACCTGTGCAACTTACAATCACTCCCTCTGTGGGCATGGCTTCATTTATCAGATTACAAACCTGAGATGTAAGACGTTCCTGCACCTGAAGTCTACGCGCAAAGTTATCTACTATGCGTGCAAGCTTCGACAATCCGATCATCTTCCCTTTGGGAATATATCCTACGGATACCTTTCCAAAAAACGGGAGAATATGATGTTCGCACATGCTGTAGAACTCGATGTCTTTTACAATCACCATACGAGAACCGACGTGTTCGAAGATTGCCTGGCGCGCTATTTTTAAAGGATCAGTTCTGTATCCTGATGTAATATCCAATATTGCTTTCGCAGCCCTCTCAGGAGTTTTTTTAAGTCCCTCGCGGTCCGGATCCTCTCCTACGAGTCTCAATATGGCAGAATAATGGTCGGCAATCTGCCTGACTACATCTTCATCATGTTTTTCAACACGTCCCATACCTAAATTCTACTTAATGATTACAATAGGACTCTTCACCACTCGCATTTCAGATGCGAACTGAGGGAATGCCCTCTTTAACTCCGCAAGCGCTGATGAGGCCTCTTTGGAATTGCGGAAATTACCTACACGCGTATACCAGTTGGGCGCACTTGAGAAAGTATAGATCTGTCCCCTGTATTTAGGAAACCGCGATACTATCGCACTGCCTCTTGCCTTGGCTCTTGATTCGAGAGAATGCTGGCTACGACCGTCGCTGAATACCTGGATCCTGTATCCTGCCATCTTATTGATGCCCGGCTTTATTACAGGACCGGTCTGACGCTTTTGGGAGTCCTGATCGGATAGAAGTAACTCGAGTATATTATCCGGTATGGAAATGTTGATGTTTCCATTTGATTCCCTGATAATACGCTCCACAGGCGTTATCTTAGCTTCACTTGACGAAGACTCATACTGAGCGGCAACCGGAAGAATGAATCCTCCGGTTGCAACAACAGCGAGTAATATAGTCACAATATTTCTTAGCGACGTCATAGTTATCCGTTTTGCGAAGCATGTCTTAAGATATCAGACTCCGCGGTTTTCAAATGCAACTTAGCAAGCCTCGATGATACCGAGGAATGACTCTGCCTGAAGAGCTGCGCCACCGATAAGACCACCGTCAACATCAGGCTTTGCGAAAAGCTCTTTTGCATTTGAAGGCTTGCAGCTACCACCATAAAGGATAGATGTGTCTTCAGCAACCTGCTTGCCATATTTATCCTCAACTACCTTACGGATGTGAGCATGCATATCCTGAGCCTGCTCTGCAGTCGCAGTCTTACCTGTGCCGATTGCCCATACGGGTTCGTATGCGATGATTATCTTACCGAAATCTTCTGCGCTGAGTTCGAAAAGAGCCTCTACCTGACCCTTTACAACCTCATTGTAGCTGCCATTCTCTCTCTCTTCAAGAACCTCGCCTACACAGAAAATAGGCGTAAGACCATTTGCAAGGGCGAGCTTCGTCTTTGCAAGAAGCTGCTCGTTGTTCTCACCGAAATACTGGCGACGCTCGCTGTGGCCAAGGATCACGTGTGTCGCACCGGTCGACTTAACCATAGATGCGCTTACCTCACCGGTATAAGCACCTTTCTCATGCTCAGAGCAATTCTCAGCACCAAGCTTAACGAGTTCAGGCTCAAGAACTGCATTCACACTTGTAAGATGTGTGAAAGGCACACAAACAACTACGTCGCAATTGACTGTTTTTCCCTTAAGAAGGCCATTGATCTGGTTTGCCAATTCAACACCCTCCTCAAGAGTGGTGTTCATTTTCCAGTTGCCTGCTACAACATTTTTTCTCATTGTCTTATTTTTTATACTAAGAGTCATATTTTATCATGCAAAGTTAACCTATTTTATCCACCTATCCAAATTTTCAGAGTCGACTTTACCCTATGACGCTCCGTTGCGGCAACTTATTCACAATTTTTATGAAAATGAGGAGACATTTTTGCTTGAATCCTACTTTATTATTATTTTTGTAAATTATGGAATTTAAACTCACATCCGAATATATGCCGACCGGTGACCAGCCGGAAGCGATAGCCGAACTTGTGGATGGTGTGAACAACGGTATGTCACACCAGACATTGCTCGGTGTGACGGGCAGTGGAAAGACTTTCACCATGGCAAATGTCATCCAGAAAGTGAAGCGCCCCACTCTTATACTTTCACACAACAAGACTCTCGCAGCACAGCTGTATTCGGAATTCAAGAATTTCTTTCCGGAGAATTCTGTGCAATATTTTGTGAGCTACTACGATTATTATCAGCCGGAAGCCTATATACCTTCTTCAGATAAATATATCGAAAAGGATCTGATGATTAATGACCAGATCGAGAAACTAAGGCT
This sequence comes from uncultured Muribaculaceae bacterium, assembly GCA_910578075.1. Lineage (GTDB taxonomy): Bacteria > Bacteroidota > Bacteroidia > Bacteroidales > Muribaculaceae > Lepagella. The sequence continues at coordinate 215,772 of CAJTPK010000001.1, forward strand.
TTCTACCGTTGCCGCTCTCCTTTCAGGAAGACGGGATGTCGTGGTGGTCTCGAGTGTAAGCTGCATATATGGTATGGGCAACCCACAGGATTTCGCTCAGACTGTCGTTAACATCAAGAGAGGTGATCATATCTCCAGAAATGCGTTCCTGAGACAACTTGTGGATTCTCTCTACAGTCGCACTGAGATTGAATTGCGTAGCGGACAATTCCGGGTCAAAGGAGACACCGTGGATATTTTGCTCTCATTTGAGGATATTCAGCTAAGAGTGATATTCTGGGGCGATGAAATAGAATCAATTCAAACAGTCGACCCTGAATCCGGTGCTGTTCTGACCGAACTGGAAGGCTTCAACATTTATCCCGCCAACATATTCGTGTCTTCGAAGGAAAACACAGCCCGTGCGATTGACAGGATTGCCGTTGATCTGGGATCTCAATGTGAGTTTTTCCGCAAGGAAGGCAAACTGCTTGAAGCTGAGAGATTACGGGAAAGAGTCACATATGATCTTGAGATGATCAAGGAATTGGGACATTGCAGCGGTATCGAGAATTACTCAAGATATTTCGATGGCAGAGAACCGGGTATGAGACCATTCTGCCTGCTTGACTATTTCCCCAAGGATTATCTTACAATTATAGACGAAAGCCACGTCACGCTACCTCAGATACGCGGAATGAATGGCGGAGACCTTTCTCGCAAGATGAATCTTGTGGAATACGGTTTCAGATTACCTGCCGCTATCGACAACCGTCCGCTTAAATTTGACGAGTTTGAGAATCTTACAAATCAGGCCATATATGTAAGCGCTACCCCCGGAGACTATGAGTTGCAGCAGACCGAGGGTATTTTTACAGAACAGGTGATACGCCCTACAGGATTGTTGGATCCTGAAATCGAGATACGCCCTACCATGAACCAGATCGATGATCTGATGGAACAGATACGTGAGCGTATCGAGGCGGGCGAGAGAACCCTTGTTACAACTCTTACAAAGAGGATGGCGGAAGAGCTGAATGACCATCTTATCAAGTGGGGTGTCAGCAGCGCATATATCCACAGCGATGTCGACACATTGGAGAGAATTCGTATCCTTGAAGACCTTCGACAAGGGGTATATGATGTGCTTATCGGTGTAAACCTGCTGAGAGAGGGTCTTGATCTGCCTCAGGTCAGTCTTGTAGCCATTCTTGATGCAGATAAGGAGGGATTTCTACGAAACCATCGTTCATTGACTCAGACGGCAGGCCGCGCTGCCCGTAATGTGCATGGCAAGGTGATCATGTATGCAGATAAGATTACGGACAGCATGCAGCGCACGATCGATGAAACCGACAGGCGCCGAAAGAAACAGATGCAATATAATGAGGAGCATGGCATCACTCCTACTCCGATTGTCAAGAAAAGCTGTAATGACCTTATCGAGATATATGAATCATCCGATAAGAAAAATTCTTCGGCAAGAAAAGATTCAGCCAAACAATCGGCTAAAAGAGATATGCGTAAGTCTTCAACAGCAAAACCAAAACCATATTACGAAGAGGAGCATAATGTTGACATTGCTGCCGATCCTGTTATCGGATATATGGGAAGCGACGAATTGCGTGCACAGATTGAATCGCTCAACGCTCGGATGGTTGCGGCTGCCAAAAGAACTGATTTCATCGAGGCTGCTCAGCTCCGCGATGAGATGCTGAAATTGCGCGACCGTCTGGATTCGATGGATAATTAGATTTGGTTACATGAAAATCAGTAAAGAGTCAAAAAATATAAACAAGGATTATCATCTTCCGCTTCCGCCTAAATCTTCTTATCTTCCCACATCAAAGGATGAGATGGATGATTTAGGCTGGGACATGGCGGATATTATCATATTTTCGGGTGATGCATATGTGGATCATCCATCTTTCGGAGCGGCTGTAATCGGAAGGGTGCTGCAGAAGGCAGGCTATAAGGTGGCTATAGTGCCGCAGCCCAACTGGAGAGACGATCTGAGAGATTTCAAGAAACTTGGCAAACCGCGCCTGTTCTTTGGTGTGTCGGCAGGGGCTATGGATTCAATGGTCAACCATTACACTGCCAACAGAAGGATGCGGCACGATGATGCGTACACGCCTGGTGGCAGGCACGGTATGCGCCCCGATTACCCGACAATTGTCTATTCCGGAATCCTCAAGGATCTGTATCCGGATGTCCCGGTTATTGCAGGCGGGATCGAGGCTTCTTTGCGTAGAGTCTCGCATTACGACTACTGGCTTGACCGCCTCCGCCCCTCTATTCTCGCCGATTGCAGTGCGGATATGATTATATACGGTATGGGCGAGAGACCTATAGTTGAATTAGCCAAACGTATCGAACAAGGCGAGAGTATCACCGGTATCAAGGATATTCCTCAGACTGTTTTTTTCTCTGAAGACACCCCTGCCAAAAATGACATAGTGCTTAACAGCTATGAAGATTGCCTTAAAAATAAGAAATTACAATCTCTTAATTTCAGGCACATAGAGGAGGAATCCAACAAGTATCATGGCAACGTAATATGGCAGAAGATAGGCAACCGCATGATACGTATCAACCCAATGTATCCCCCTATGACTCCGCAGGAGATGGATGCATCCTTTGATCTTCCGTACACCCGTATGCCTCATCCACGCTACAGAGGTAAACATATTCCGGCATATGACATGATCAGGCATTCTGTGAATATGCACCGTGGCTGCTTCGGAGGATGCGCTTTCTGCACAATATCGGCTCATCAAGGTAAATTTATCGCCTCCCGCTCTAAGGATTCCATTATGAGAGAGGTGCGACAAGTGTGCGGTATGCCTGATTTTAAGGGCTATATATCAGACCTTGGCGGTCCATCAGCCAACATGTATGCAATGGGTGGCATAAATAAGGATATTTGTAAGAAATGTGTCCGTCCGTCATGTCTGCATCCAAAACCGTGCCCTAATCTCAATAACGACCACTCCCCTCTTCTTGATATCTATCATTCCGTTGACAGCCTTCCTGAAGTTAAGAAGTCTTTCATCGGCAGTGGGGTGAGATATGATCTGTCAATGGCTCCTGCAAAAACACCGGAAATCGCGTCTGTCAACAGAAGATATATGACGGAGCTGATTGCAGAGCATGTGAGCGGCAGACTCAAAGTGGCTCCAGAGCACACGTCAGATGATGTTCTCGCAATCATGCGCAAACCATCTTTCGAGATGTTCCGCAGATTCAAGACAATCTTTGACAACACCAATAAGAAACAAGGTCTGAGACAACAGCTTATCCCTTATTTCATATCATCCCATCCGGGATGCAGGGAGGTTGACATGGCTGAACTTGCATGCATAACCAAGGAACTTGATTTCCACCTTGAGCAGGTTCAGGACTTCACCCCCACTCCAATGACTGTGGCAACCGAGATTTACTATTCCGGTTATCATCCTTACACAGGAGAGAAAATATTCACGGCAAGAACAGAGAGAGAAAAACTTGCTCAAAGGCAATTCTTTTTCTGGTATAAACCGGAATCGAGGAGACAGATTATCGACTCGTTGCGCAAGCTTCATCGCCCGGATCTGATCGAGAAGCTATATCCCAATCCTGGGAACCGATCGGGAGGACATGTCAATGGCAGAAGGTCTAACAACAGAACGACATCCGACAGATCAAACCGAAAGAACAGATAGAGTAATCCAAATACTATAATTATGAACAAACTAAAAATCACAATGAGTGCAATCGTTGCATTATCAGCTCTCGGAAGCTGCAGCAAGGATAATGCGTCTGAAACCGTCATTGAGAAGCCTGAAATCTCAATTACGGATGGAATGATGACCCCGGAGGTCCTTGAGGCCTTCGGTCGTGTGTCGGAAGCTACACCTTCTCCCGACGGAACAAAAATCATCTTTACTTTGACTTATGAGGACATTCAGGAAAACAAAGGCAATTCTGAAATATATATCATGGATGCCGATGGTCAGAATATGAAGCGCCTCACCAAGACAGCCGGTTCGGAAAGCAATCTTCAATGGATTGAAAATGGAGAGAAAATTGCATTTCTCCGCCATGACAAAGACACCGATGCAGTTCAGATTTTCAGCATCAATGCTGATGGTAGCGGTGAAAAACGCCTGTCTTCAGAAAAAAATGGCATTGAATGTTTCAAAATCAGTCCTGACGGCAAACATGTGGTATTTGCTTCGGCAATTGATGATTTCAACAAGAACGATGAGGAACTGTTCAAGGATCTTCCTAAGACAACTGGTCGCGTGGTAGATGATCTTGGTTACAAGCATTGGGATGAATGGGTGTCAAAAATTCCGCATCCATTTGTTGCAGATTTCGATGGCGAGGTTAAGAATGCAAAAGACATAATGAGCGGAGAGCCTTTCGAGTGCCCGATGCGTCCATTCGGCGGCGCAGAGTCGTTCGCATGGAGTCCCGATGGATCCAAGCTTGTATATGTCAGCAGAAAATACAAAGGTATGGATTATGTTTTCTCTACAGATTCCAATCTTTATCTCTACGACCTTGCATCCGGCAATACCGAGCAGCTCACATCAGAAGGATTTCCCGGATATGACACAGACCCTGTGTTCTCTCCCGATGGAAACACCCTCGCTTGGCTTTCAATGCCCACTGCAAAATATGAGAGCGATAAAAAGCGCCTTATGCTCATGGATATGAAAACGAGAGAGTCTCGCGATCTGACTGAAAACTGGGACTACTGGCCCGAGCAGATAGCATGGGCTAAGAATGGCGATTCCATATGGTTCACAGGATACTACCAGGGAGTGTCCCCAATCTTTACAATTGATACTAAAACATGCGCCATTGACACAATCGCTACCGGTCAGTATGATTATGTAGGAGTTTCTCCTGTATCAGACAATGCCGCTATTGCTATGAGACACTCAATGCGCGAGCCCAATGAAATATTCCTCGTAAGCAAAGGGAATGCGGAAGCCAAGCAACTTACTTCTGTAAATGCAGAATTACTTGGCCAGCTCAAACTCGGAGATGTGCATAAAGTTATCGTTCCTACCACTGACGGAGGAGAGATGACTTGCTGGGAAATTCTTCCCCCGGACTTCGATCCCAATAAGAAATATCCGGCTATCCTGTATTGCCAGGGCGGTCCCCAACAGGCTGTCAGCCAGTTCTGGAGCTACCGCTGGAATTTCATGATAATGGCAGCTCACGGATATATTGTGATTGCTCCTAACCGCCATGGTGTGCCGGGATTCGGAACAGCATGGAACCGTCAGATTTCCGGCGATTACGGCGGTCAGAACATGCAGGATTATTTCTCCGCAACAGACTATATCAAATCAAGACCTTATGTTGATGCAGACCATGTAGGCGCTATCGGTGCAAGTTATGGCGGTTTCTCAGTATATTGGCTTGCAGGACACAACGAGGGTAGATTTGCAGCATTGATTGCCCACGCGGGAATCTTCAATGTTGAAGCTCAGTATCTCGAAACTGAAGAGATGTGGTTTGCCGACTTTGATCTTGGTGGTCCGTATTGGGATAAAGAGAATGCCATCGCACAGCGCACATACTCAAATTCTCCCCATAAATTCGTGAATAATTGGACTGCCCCAATGCTTATCACAGTCGGAGAACTTGATTACCGCATTCTCGCATCTCAGGGTATGCAGGCATTCAATGCAGCCAAGATGCACGGACTTGAAGCGGAGATGCTTGTATTCCCCGATGAGAATCATTGGGTGCTGAAACCCCAGAACGCTATATTATGGCAGCGCACATTCTTCCGTTTCCTTGACAAACATCTCAAGAAACAGTAAACAGAATAATATTATAAAGAGAGGGGCGTATCCGGGCATTCGGCTGCGCCCCTATTTATTTAATCAATATTTATTCTCGTCCTAAACAGTAGTTTCTATACTTAATTTTGGGTATTTTTTGAAAAATACCTCCATCTCATAATAACTTTTTGGCGATTTAGAGTTAATTTTGCGGATGAAATGAGATTATCAGAATTAAAGCCGGGAGAAACCGGCGTTATAACCAAAATATTAGGTCACGGGGCCTTCCGCAAACGCGTTATGGAAATGGGGTTTGTGAGGTCACGTGAGGTTAGTGTCGTGCTCAATGCCCCACTCCAGGATCCGGTGAAATACGCGCTGATGGATTATGAAGTTTCATTAAGAAGAGCGGAGGCGGAACTTATCGAGGTGGATCTTCTTGAGAACTGGGAAGCGTCACATCTATCGACAGATGCATTGACAGAATTGCACGATATGGATAATGAGACGCAACTACGCAAGGATAAAATCATCAATGTTGCATTGATCGGTAATCCTAATTGCGGTAAAACATCCTTATTCAATCGGGTATCCGGTGCACATGAACACGTCGGAAACTATGCAGGCGTCACAGTAGGTGCAAAGGCAGGTTCTCTTAAACATAAAGGGTATAGATTCAATATAGTTGATCTTCCCGGCACATATTCCCTGTCGGCATATTCTCCGGAGGAGCTTTATGTGATGCGTTATCTCAGACAGGAAACACCGGATGTCATAATCAATGTGGTGGTTGCTTCCAATCTTGAGCGGAATCTTTATCTGACCACTGAGCTTATCGATATGAACAGGTCTATGGTTATAGACCTGAATATGTTTGATGAGTTGCAACGTAGTGGAGTCAAACTTGATTACAAGAATCTTGGCAAAATGCTCGGTGTGCCGATCGTTCCAACTATTGCCTCCTCTGGATATGGCATTGAAAATCTTCTTGACACTGTCATCGAAGTTTACGAGATGAGAAATCCGGATACACGACACATCCATGTCAAAATGAATCCGGAAATCGAGTCAGGAATAAAACTGCTGAAAGATGAGTTCAAGAACGATCTTTCTATATCTCATCAGTTTTCTCCACGCTTCCTTGCAATCAAGTTTATGGAGAGAGATCCCGAGATAGAAGATATTCTAAGAAATAATCCGCACTATGAGGAATGGAAGAAAATAAGAGATGAAGAGACAGAGAAAATATCACGGACTCTTCATGAAGACATCACATCTGCCATTTCAGCTGAAAAATATGGATTTATACAGGGCGCATTAAAGGAGAATATGGAGGGGTCTCTTGCGAAAGAGGAGAAATCCACAAAAATTATTGACGCTTTTGTAACCAACAAATTATTCGGATTTCCTCTGTTCCTGCTGGTGATGTGGCTAATGTTTTGGGCGACATTCCAGATAGGTTCCTATCCTATGGAATGGATAGAAAGCCTGGTGGGGTGGATTTCAGGCAAGATTTCAGGAATAATGGCAGATGGCCCATTAAAAGACCTTCTTCTCGACGGAATCATCGGAGGCGTAGGTGGAGTCATTGTATTCTTACCCAATATCCTCATACTCTACGCATTTATATCATTCATGGAAGATTCCGGATACATGGCCCGTGTGGCATTCATCATGGATAAACTGATGCACCGGATGGGATTGCATGGCAAATCATTTATTCCACTCGTAATGGGTTTTGGATGCAATGTGCCCGCAATAATGTCGACAAGAATAATTGAAAGTAAATCAAGCAGATTGATTACAGTGCTGATAAATCCTTTTATCAGCTGCTCTGCAAGAATTCCTATATACGTACTTCTTGTCGGTGCTTTTTTCCCCTCATACGGAGCATGGATATTTGTAGGATTGTATGCTCTCGGTATTCTTGTAGCAGTGATTACGGCACGACTGATGAGAAAATTCTGGCTTAAAGATGACGAGACTCCGTTTGTGATGGAGCTACCTCCTTACCGTATGCCTACAGCTAAAGCCACACTTAGAAACATGTGGTCAAAAGCTGAACAGTATATTAGAAAAATGGGTGGACTTATTCTTGTCGCATCAATAATAATATGGGCTCTTTCTTATTTTCCTCATTACTCATTCGAAGACATACCTCAATCCTACATAGATGAGACAATACATGAGATGCCGGAAGAATCGCTTTACAGTTATGACGAATCACAGATTCAAAACATGATACTTACCGAATATCAGCAAAGCAATTCTATACTTGGCAAAATTGGCAAAACAGTTGAGCCGATCGTCCGCCCAATGGATCTTGGATGGAAATCATGTGTGTCACTTATCGCAGGATCAGCTGCCAAGGAGGTGGTAGTATCAACTCTCGGCGTGCTTTATGTTGGTGACGATGATGCGGAACTCCTGTCATCAAGGCTCAAATCGCCTTCCAAACTGACTGGAAAGACTCCATTCTCTCAAGCCTCCGCGCTCGCTTTTATGGTATTTGTACTATTGTATTTCCCCTGTATCGCTACTCTTTCGGCTATAGCAAGAGAAGCCGGCTCCTGGAAATATGCCTTGTTTTCTGTTATCTACAATACCACGCTTGCGTGGATATTCGCATTTATCGCATTCCGTATAGCAATCTTGTTTTAACCGCATTTAATAAAACAGATATATAATAATCAGAGCGATGAATTGTCAATTCATCGCTCTGATTATTATATATTAAATACGATTATATTCACTCAATCCCGGTGTAAGAGATTGTCAACTTATCAGCTCCTGCATTGTGGGTGACATCTATGGTACCTCCTAATTTACCTTCGGCATTGAGCTTTAGCATCATCTCCGCAAGCTCATCTTCAAGATACTTCTGTATGGCGCGCTTCAACGGACGCGCACCAAAGTTTTTGTCGTATCCTTTATCTGCAAGGAATGTCTTGGCATCTTCCGAGAGATTCAACTTGAACCCAAGTTTTTCAATTCTTCCATAGAAATCTTTAAGCTCAATATCTATTATGCTGAAGATCGATTCTTTGGTAAGCTGGTCGAACATGATGATGTCATCCACCCTGTTAAGGAATTCAGGACTGAATGCCTTGTTCAAAGCTTTGGTTATCACTCCATGAGCCTGATCTTTTGTAACAACCTCTGTATTGAATCCGACACCTCCTCCAAAATCCTTTAACTGACGGGATCCGACATTACTTGTCATGATCACGATTGTATTCTTAAAATCTATCTTACGACCAAGCGAATCTGTAAGACGACCCTCATCCATCACCTGAAGCAACAGATTGAAGACATCCGGATGTGCTTTCTCAATCTCATCAAGAAGAACGACAGAATAAGGTCTGCGTCTTACTTTCTCTGTCAGCTGACCACCCTCTTCGTAACCGACATATCCCGGAGGCGCTCCTACAAGGCGGGAAACGGTGAATTTTTCCATAAATTCACTCATATCCATTCTGATCAAAGAATCTGATGAATCAAAAAGATATTCCGCAAGTTTCTTAGCCAGATAAGTTTTACCAACACCCGTCGGACCGAGGAACATGAACACTCCAATCGGTTTGTCAGGATCTTTAAGACCAATCCTATTTCGTTGAATGGCTTTGACGACCTTGCTAATCGCGTCATTCTGACCTATGACAGCACCTTTGAGAGAATCTCCCATCTTAAGAAGACGGACACCTTCGGCCTGCGCGATACGCTGTGTCGGGACACCGGTCATCATAGCTACTACCTCCGCTACTTTTTCACCATCGACTTCCTGACGGTCATTATCAAGTGACTGCTCCCAATCTTTCTTTGCCTTGTCAAGCTCCGCCTTTTTATTGACCACACTGTCGCGTAATGAAGCCGCACGCTCATAATCCTGCTGCTTTGCTGCATCAAGCTTATCCTGCGTCAGTTGCTCCACCTCATTCTCAAGCCGCTCAATCTCTTCAGGAACAACAATATTTGTAATATGAACGCGGCTACCGGCTTCATCGAGAGCATCAAGAGCCTTGTCCGGAAAATTACGGTCGCTTACATATCGCTGGGTGAGATTGACACAAGCCTCGAGCGCGTCGTCAGTATAATTAACATTATGATGCTGCTCATACTTTTCCTTAACCTGTTTGAGAATTTCCAAAGTTTCTTCCGGTGAAGTGGGTTCAACCATAACCTTCTGGAAGCGTCTCTCGAGTGCCCCATCTTTCTCAATATTCTGACGGTACTCATCCAATGTGGTGGCACCGATACATTGTATTTCGCCACGCGCAAGCGCCGGTTTCAGGATGTTTGCCGCATCCATGGTGCCCGGTGCGCTTCCGGCCCCTACAATGGTATGTATCTCATCAATGAAGAGAATTATATCCGGATTCTTCGTGAGCTCATCAAGAACAGCCTTGATTCTCTCCTCAAACTGACCACGGTATTTTGTACCCGCAACCATTCCTGCAAGATCGAGTCCTACAACTCGTTTGTCAAACAGGACACGGGAGACCTTACGCTGGATTATCCTAAGCGCAAGACCCTCTACAATCGCTGATTTTCCGACACCGGGTTCGCCAATCAGCACAGGATTGTTTTTCTTACGTCTTGACAGAATCTGAGCTAATCTCTCGATCTCATTCTCCCTGCCAACGACAGGATCAAGACGCCCTTCCTGAGCCGCCTTTGTCATATCATAGCCGAATTTATCGAGAGCCGGTGTATCACTTTTTGTCTTTTCACGACCACTTTTTTCAGCGGGACGTGACGATTCTTTACCGGAATTCCCCGGCTGACCAAGCGGGAAACCGTCATCCTCCTCATCATCAGACTGGAATCCCTTACCCATCTGAGGAGGCATGTCGAATCCGCCGATAGCCTGAATCGATATGTCAAAATTAAGGTACTCCTCCTTTATCTGTCTGAGTATCTCACTGTCCATAGCTCTTTTGTCATGTATTAACGCGAGCAATATATGCTCGCTACCTATCACCTTCGCATTCATCTTGCGGGCCTCGGCCATGGCAAGCTGAAGCTGCCGAACTGCGGCAAGGCTGATCTTATATTGCTGTTCAAACAAGGATGTTGTCTCTACGGATGCATGCGGCTCCGAAAGATACTCCTCAAGTTCCTCCTGAATTTTCTCAATTGGAATTTTAAGCTGTGAAAGAATACGATATGCATAACCCTCCTTATTTTTCACAGATGCAAGCACAAGATGCTCACATGTGATATAAGGGGAATCAAACTTTTTCGCCTCTTCCAGCCCAATCTCAAGAATAGGTTTGAATTGCTTTGAAAAATCGTTGTTCATTACCAATCTAATATAATTTGACTAAAGTATAACAATTCTCGTGCCAAATTTGATGAATCAGATAATGAACTCATTTGAACTTTTAATCTTGGTCTTACTTTCTATTTTTTAACGAATATTTTGCCTGCAATGCGTCTATAGTAAAAAATTATCTCAAGAACAAGTCCGGGTCACAACTATTTTTAGAAACATTTCTACGAAACAGACTCTAAATTTTGCGAATTGAATAAATAATTGTAACTTTGTAGTTAGGTTTTGAAGTGTGCCCGTATACAACAATACACTTCGGATAGGCTTAGATTGGGGCTTATTACATTTACTACAAAAATGCAAGGAGACGACAAAATTATCCCGATTAATATTGAATCGGAAATGAAAAGCGCTTACATCGATTATTCGATGTCAGTGATTGTATCCAGGGCGTTGCCCGATGTCAGAGACGGTTTCAAGCCGGTTCACCGCCGTGTATTGTTCGGAATGAACGAACTTGGCAACACCTTCTCCGGCGACACTAAGAAATCTGCACGTATAGTCGGAGAGGTGATGGGTAAATATCACCCCCACGGCGACTCCTCTATATATCTCACCATGGTGCGACTCGCGCAGGAATGGAGCCTTCGTTATCCATTGGTCTTCGGACAAGGCAACTTCGGTTCAATCGACGGTGACTCACCGGCAGCGATGCGATATACAGAGGTGAAACTTGCACGCATGGGTGAGGAGATGCTGCAGGATCTTGACAAAGATACCGTAGATTTTGTTCCTAACTTTGACAACACTCTTGCCGAGCCCTCAGTATTACCGACACGAATCCCGAACCTGCTTGTAAACGGAGCATCGGGTATCGCTGTCGGAATGGCAACCAATATGCCCCCTCACAATCTTACGGAAGCTCTGAATGCATCTCTTGCATTGATTGACAATCCGGATCTGGATGTTGATGGACTCATGGAGCATATAAAGGCCCCAGACTTCCCCACAGGAGGTGAGATTCTCGGTATCCAAGGCGTGCGTGACGCATTTGAGACAGGTCGTGGACGCATTGTTCTCAGAGCAAAGGCAGAGATTGAATCCGATGGCAATCATGATGCCATAGTTATTTCCGAAATACCATACGGTGTAATCAAAGGAGATCTCGTTAAAAGCATAGCTGAGTTGGTGGATGAAAAGAAAATTGATGGTATAGCTGACATTTCTGACACATCCGCACGCGGCAAAATCAATATTGTCATCGATATAAAGAAGGATGCAAATGCAAGAGTAGTCTTGAATAAGCTCTATAAGCTGACACAGTTGCAGACTTCTTTCAGCGTCAATAATGTCGCTCTTGTCAATGGACGTCCAAAGACTCTGAGCCTCAAGGAAATTCTACAGGCTTTTGTCGAGCACCGGCATGATGTCGTGATCCGCCGTACAAGATACGAACTTAAGAAAGCCGAGGAAAGAGCTCACATTCTTAAAGGATTGATGATAGCGGTTGATAATATCGATGAGGTGATCCAGATTATCCGCGCGTCATCAACAACTGAGGACGCCCGACAGAAACTTGCCGAGAGATTTGAGCTTGACGAGCTTCAGACAAGAGCCATTGTTGAAATGCGTCTCCGTCAGCTCACAGGTCTTGAGATGGACAAGTTGCGCTCTGAATACGAGGATGTCATGAAGTTGATCGAACACCTCAATGACATTCTTAACAATGACCACGTATGCCGTCAGGTGATGAAAGATGAGTTAATCGAGATCCGCGACAAATACGGTGATGAGAGACGCACAACCATCAATATGATTTCCGGTGATTTCAATGCAGAAGATTTTTATCCGGATGACCAGATGATTATAACAATATCCCATCTCGGATATATTAAGAGGACTCCCCTTTCAGAATTCCGCGCACAGCATAGAGGCGGTGTCGGTGCAAAAGGCAGTGACACGCGTGACGCAGATTTTATTGAATATATATACCCTGCTACCAATCACAACTACATGCTGTTCTTCACTGCAAAAGGCAAGTGCTATTGGCTAAAGGTATATGAGATTCCCGAAGGTGCCAAGAATTCCAAGGGTAGAGCGATCCAGAATCTGCTCAACATCGACCAGGATGATCGTGTGAACGCATTCATAAGAGTCAAGAATCTGACTGATCCTGAATACAACACATCTCACAATCTGATTTTCGCCACTAAGAAAGGCGTTATTAAGAAAACTTCTCTCGCGGCATACTCGCGTCCAAGGACAGACGGAGTAAAGGCGATTATTATTCGCGAGGACGATGATGTGATCCAGGTTCGACTCACAAATGGCAATTCGGAGGTTATCCTCGCTGACCGTGAAGGAAAGGCTATCCGTTTCCATGAAAGCAAAGTTCGCGAAATGGGACGCGTGTCAACCGGTGTAAGAGGTATGACTCTCGGAAGCGACAAAGATGAAGTGATCGGCATGATTACAATGTCAGGAGAAGAGGATGAATCTGTAATGGTTGTATCTGAAAACGGTTATGGCAAACGCTCCGCACTCGATGACTACAGGATAACTAACCGTGGAGGCAAAGGTGTCAAGACAATGTCTATAACGGAAAAGACCGGAGAACTCGTGGCGATCAAGAATGTTACAGACAATAACGACCTTATGATCATCAACCAGAGCGGAATCACTTTGAGACTACCCGTTGACTCTATCCGAATAATGGGACGTGCGACCCAAGGTGTCAAACTCATTGATCTTGGCAAACGGGGAGATACCATAGCATCTGTATGCAAGGTGGATTCAGAACCGGAACAAGACATTGAATCGGAAATTGATTCCGAAAACGCATCGGAAGATACTGTTCAGCCGGAGGCCGGACAAGTGCCCGAAATAACAAACGAAAACTAATAAACAAATAATAAACAAGATTATTAACCCAATCTTCATATTATGAAAAAAATCCTTACATTCGCGCTTTGTGTCGCAGCCGCCGGCTCGATGAGCGCACAGAAGCAAGTTGTTGACCAGGCACAGAAACTTGCCGGCAAGAACGACAAAATCGCTGAAGCCCGCGGACTTATACAGCAGGCTGCCTCTAACCCTGAAACTCAAAATGATGCCCGCACATATTTCGTAGCCGGCAAAATTGAATATGATGCATTTGACAACTCTTTCAAGAAACAGATGATCAACCCCAATGATCCAAGTGTTAAACCTCTTGAAATGGGTGAGCAACTCATCAATGGTTACAACAACTTCATCAAGGCACTATCTCTTGATAGCGTTCCAAATGCAAAGGGTGAAATCAAACCTAAATTCTCCAAAGACATAGCTTCTCGACTTAGCGGTCATTTCAATGACTACTTCAATGCCGGTGGCTCATTCTACAACGAGAAGAAATTCTATCCTGAGGCATATGAGGCATTCATGATTTACGGTCAGATGCCCTCAAAACCATATGCGTCAAAAGAGGTGAAAGCAACTCCCGACTCTGTTGTAAATACAGCTTTCTTTAACGCTGGTATCTCCGCGTATGCAGGAAACAACCTTGAGGCAGGCGCAAACGCTTTCAAACATGCTCGTCTTAACAATTCTGACAATCCTCAGAATTACATCTACGAGCTTGCTTGCTGGCAGTATCTCGCAGGACAGGATTCAACAAAAGTTGACCGTGCTAAGAACGAAATCCTTGAAATTGCTCAGGCTGGTCACAAAAAATTTGGTCTTTCACAGCCAATATTTGTCAATAACCTCATCAACTCATTAGTTCTTGACAACAAGATTGACGAAGCTCTTGCAGAGGTAAACGCACTCGTTGCTGCAAATCCCGAGAATGCATCGCTTTATGGTCTTCGTGGCTACGTAAACGATCGTAAGGGTGATGATGAAGCTTCTGTTGAAGATTACAAGAAGGCAGCTTCTCTTCCTGATGTAGACTTCGAAACACTCAAAAACGCAGCTAAGAAAATCTTTAAGGTTGGCACACAGAAATGGAATAACATAGAAGGTGCTACACCCGAACAGCGTAATGAGATCAAGACCAAATACTTCCAGTATGCCAAAGATATTACCGACAAGGCAAAGACTATGAATGCTGAAGATTCAGATCTTCAGTATGTGATCGAAAATATCGACTACGCACTTGAAACATTCTTCAATTGATTTTAGATTCCGTCTCATAAAAAATTTAACTTTAGGGGACGGACTCATATACCAGATAGGTTAATATCATATCTTAAGGGGCGGATACCACACGGTTTCCGCCCCTTTGATATTGTACAATTATTTTTTTAAACATAATTATATATTCAATATGAAATTATCAGAAAAAATTTAGTTAACTTTGCATTCTGAAAAAAAACGAGAAATTACTACTCTCCAATAAATATAGAATAAGATAGATGGGACTTTTTTCATTTACTCAAGAAATAGCAATGGACTTGGGAACCGCCAATTCCATTATCATTCATAATGACAAGATAGTTGTGGATGAGCCCAGCGTCGTGGCAATCGAGAACAAGACTGACAAACTCATCGCTGTCGGTACTCCGGCGCACATGATGGAAGGACGTGAATCTCCCGGCATCAGAACAATACGCCCATTACGCGATGGCGTTATCGCTGACTTCAATGCCGCCGAACAGATGATTCGAGGTATGGTAAAGATGGTCGGCTCAAAACGCAGATGGTTCTCTCCTTCCCTACGTATGGTTGTCTGCATTCCGTCTGGTTCCACAGAGGTTGAGATCCGTGCTGTGCGAGACTCAAGCGAGCACGCCGGAGGTAGAGACGTTTATATGATCTATGAACCTATGGCAGCCGCACTTGGCATAGGACTGGATGTCGAGGCTCCTGAAGGCAATATGATTGTCGATATAGGTGGTGGTAGCACAGAAATCGCTGTCATATCTCTTGGCGGTATTGTAAGTAACAAGAGCATACGTATCGCAGGCAATGACCTTACAGCTGACATTCAGGAACACATGGGAAGAGTTCATAACCTCAAGGTGGGAACCAACATGGCGGAACAGATCAAGATAAACGTAGGCTCTGCCCTATCCACACTTGAGAATCCGCCGGAACCGTTTATTGTTACTGGTCCCAACAGAATGACTTCCCTTCCTATGGAAGTGCCCGTAACTCATGAAGAGATATCACACTGTATCGAGAAATCCATCATGAAGATGGAGGCTGCAATCCTTGCAGCTCTTGAGCAGACTCCACCGGAATTATATGCTGATATCGTCAAAAACGGAATTTATCTTGCAGGTGGTGGCGCTTTGCTCAGAGGACTCGCAAAGAGATTCACCGACAAGATACGTATTGAATTTAAAGTAGCGGAAGATCCATTACACGCAGTAGCCAAAGGAACTGGTGTCGCACTGAAGAATATAAACCGCTTCTCATTCCTTATCAGATAAGGCTTTGACATATCTTCTGAGGAATGCGTAATCTTCTTAATTTCCTTATACGCTATTCCACGTGGTTTGTCTTCACATTCTATGTGCTGATAAGCGTAATCTTGCTTGTGCTGGGGAACAGATACCGACAGTCGGTATATCTGTCCTCAGCAAATGTCGTATCCGGAAGTATCTATAACGGTACTTCACAGGTAACCGGATACTTTCATCTTAAATCCATCAATGAAAGTCTACAGGCAAGCAACGCGCAACTGCAGAATGAGGTTTTGAACCTGAAAAATGAAATCGATCAATACAAGGTCCTGCTTTCCGATACATTAAAGCCGCATCCTTCCAAAGACCGCTACGATTATATCGCGGCAGCCGTGATTAATAACAATACAAGACATCCCAAAAACTATTTCACAATAGACAGAGGTAGTCTTGACGGCGTTGACCGGGGAATGGGTGTTGTAGACCAGAACGGTGTTGTTGGAATCGTAAATGTGACAGGCCCACATATGGCACGTGTCATATCGTTATTGAACGAGACACAGCATTTTTCCGTAAAACTAAAGGACACTTCATACGTAGGTTCACTCAACTGGAAAGGAGAAGACGCTACAATAGCTTATGTCGAGGAGATTCCAAGACATGTAGAATATCAAATCGGTGACACAATCGTCACAAGTGGATATTCTACCACATTCCCGGAAGGAATTCCGGTCGGAACAATTCTCAACCGGGTAAGAAGCCAGGATGACAGTTTTTTCACATTCAAGGTTAGACTTATGCCGGACTTCCGTTCACTCAGCACGGTGAGAGTTATTAAAGACATATACAAACAGGAGATTGATTCTCTCTCAAATTTTGATATTCTAAAAAAGGAATGACATGGCAAAAAGTATAATGCAAAATATGGTCATTCTTCTTTGCCTGGTTCTGGTGCAGGTGTTGATATGCAACCACATTATGCTGTTTAACGTAGCTATGGTTTTCGTATTCATATACGTAATCATAAACCTGCCGATGGATCTGAACACGGGATGGTTACTCACGTGGGCATTTATAGCCGGATTGATTGTTGATATTTTTTCAGACACACCCGGAGTCAACTCTTTGGCATGCACTTTGCTTGCCATTGTTAAACGTCCTGCATTCTACGCATACATCCCTAAAGACGACCGCACAAAAAATATCGAGCCGTCACTTGCGAGCCTTGGATTCAGTGTCTACTCCAAATATCTACTGACAATGGTCGCTGCATATTGCGTGATGGTTTTTACAATTGAATATTTCAATTTCGCTGACATAAAGGAGATTGTAATAATGAGTGCGTCAAGCGCTATTTTATCATTCCTTATTCTGCTTGGCATTGACAGCCTGATAGTGAATAAACCGAAGTGAGAAAAGATTACAGATTAGAAAAAAGAAAATATGTTATAGGTGGATTTATATGTATCATAGTCTTGATATATCTTATCCGCCTATTGGTCCTGCAGGTTGGTGACGACAAATATAAGGAAAGCGCTGAAAGCAACGCTTTCCTGAAACGTGTCATATACCCTGCAAGAGGACTTATGTATGACCGTAACGGTAAGCTTGTGGTTTTTAACAAGCCTGCATATGATGTCATGATAATTCCGAAAGATGTAAAGGAATTTGATACAGTTGCATTATGCTCCTCTCTCGATATTACCAAAGATGAGCTTCTTCAGAAATGGGAGGAGATGAAGAATCCTCGTAAAAATCCAGGATATTCTGCATATACTCCCCAGAAACTCATATCTCATCTATCGCAGGAGGATTACGGCAAACTGCAGGAAAAGCTCTATCTTTTCCCCGGATTCTTCATTCAGAAACGCACTGTAAGGGAATATGCTTTCCCTTCAGCTGCCAATATACTCGGCAACATACGTGAGGTATCAGCTGCGGATATAGAGCGAGACAGATATTACCGTCGTGGTGATTATACAGGAGACCTCGGCGTTGAAAAAAGCTATGAAAATGCTTTGAGAGGTGTAAAGGGGATGGAGATCCTGATGAAAGACGCTCACGGCAGAATCAAAGGTAAATACGAGGATGGCATACACGACATATCCCCGCAGTCAGGACACAATCTGACGCTATCGATCGATATGGATCTCCAGCAATATGGAGAGCAACTGATGAAAGGCAAAATCGGAGCTATTGTGGCTATAGAGCCATCTACAGGCGAGATTCTTGCATTGGTATCTTCTCCATCATATGATCCATCATTGCTTGTTGGCCGTGACCGTGGAAAAAATTATGCCTCGTTGGTGAGGGATCCTCTGAAACCTCTTTATGACCGTGCCCTTCAGGGTGCATATCCTCCTGGCTCGACATTCAAACCTACCCAAGGATTGATATTCCTGCAAGAAGGAATTGTCAACCTCCAGACAATGTATCCATGTTACCATGGTTATGTCAACGGACTACGGGTGGGATGCCACGGTCATGCCTCTCCTATCTCTCTAAAACCGGCATTGCAGACTTCATGCAACGCATACTTCTGCTGGGGATTCAAAAATATGATCGACAAGAGAGGAACAAAACCATCCGTGCAGTTTGAAAAATGGAAAAATTATCTCGTCGAGATGGGATACGGATATAAACTCGGAGTTGATCTTCCATCAGAAAGCAGAGGTTTTCTTCCAAATTCTGAATTTTACAGCAAATCATTCCGCGGACGTAACTGGAGCGGAAACTCTATAATATCTGTATCTATCGGTCAGGGAGAGGTCCTTGCAACTCCCCTGCAGATTGCAAACCTATGCGCGACTATTGCAAACCGAGGATATTATCATACCCCTCACATTGTGAAGGAAATTGCAGATAGTGTGATAGACACTAAATACAAGGACCGCCACAAGCCTCATATAAAAAAGAAATATTACGAAGATGTGGCGGAAGGTATGAGAATGGCAGTATTGGGAGGAACATGCCGGGGGGCGAATCTTCCGGGGATTGAGGTTTGCGGGAAAACCGGTACAGCACAGAACCCACACGGCAAGGATCACTCTGCTTTCATGGGGTTCGCACCATATCATAACCCGAAAATAGCTGTGGCGGTATATGTGGAAAACGCCGGTTACGGAGCTGCATATGGTGTGCCTATCGGTAGCTTGATAATTGAAAAATATCTTAACGGCGAGATTTCTCCGGCCAGAAAAGGTATTGAGGAAAGAATGATGACATCTAATACAATTGTTAGCAGTGGAGTCAAGAAACATTGATGCAGGTACTTCAGTTTTCCGGTCTTTAGACTGGATCACGGTAATCCTTTATCTCCTGTTGGTAATAATGGGAGCCATCAGTATATATGCCGCAAGTTATGATTTTGACAATGCATCACTGTTTGACCTGAACGAGTTTTCAGGTAAACAGATCCTATGGATTGGGTTGTCCCTGATTGTAGGCGTCGCGATTTTGATAATGGATTACAGGATATACCGGACATATGCCTATCTCATATATGGCATTGTGGCATTGATTCTGCTTCTGACAATATTTATAGCCCCAAACATCCATGGCTCTCATTCATGGCTTGTTTTAGGACCGGTCAGCCTGCAACCCGCTGAATTCGGAAAATTCGCTACGGCTCTGGCACTCGCAAAGCTATTTGATTCTTATAACTTTACACTCAATGCCAAGATAAGTAACTATTTCAGAGCGCTGATAATAATATTCATACCGATCATACTCATTCTCCTCCAACGTGAAACAGGCAGCGCACTTGTATACATATCACTTATATTTGTATTATATCGCGAAGGAATGAGTGGTCTTGTGCTATTCTCGATACTTTGCGCGATTACATATTTCGTGGTTGCCGTCAAATTTGCGGAGCCACTTCTGCTCGGTATCCCGGCGGGAGAATTCTCGGTATTCATCATTATACTGACAATATACTCCCTCATGTTGTTATTCTACTGCAAGGATATAATCATAGCAAGAAACGTCATCATAGGGTTTCTTTCAGCAGGAGTAATTGTCACAGTGCTGGCGCTATGCGGGATTATAATAAACGGCACCGTGTTTTTCATTACTATTCTTGCTGCGGCTATTATTTACACGGCAATCGCAATGTTCCGCCACAATATTACAAAGTTTCTGATAACTATAGGATTTGCGGTTGTTTCAGTTATGTTCCTGTTTTCCGTGAACTATGTATTCGGAAACGTGCTTGAACCTCACCAGCAACAACGAATAAAAGTTGCACTTGGAATAGAAGACAATATAATGGGCGCCGGTTATAATGTAAACCAATCCAAAATAGCCATTGGATCAGGTGGGTTTGCAGGTAAAGGCTTTCTGAACGGCACCCAGACTAAACTTAAATACGTACCTGAACAGCATACGGATTTCATCTTCTGCACAATTGGAGAGGAGGAAGGATTCATAGGGGCAGCCGGAGTCCTGATATTATACCTTGCATTGATACTCCGGCTTATACACATAGCGGAACGACAACGGTCTCCTTTCGAACGTGTCTATGCATACTGCGTTGTGTCAATTCTGATATTCCATCTTGCCATCAACGTAGGCATGGTTATCGGGCTCTGTCCTGTAATCGGTATTCCTCTCCCATTCTTTAGCTACGGCGGATCATCTCTATGGGGATTTACAATTCTGCTATTTATACTCCTCAGACTTGACGCTTCAAGAAAGGAGAGACACGATTAAAGCTCAATTTCATTAAAAATGCCCGGTGAAAATGATTCTACCGGGCATTTTTAATTATATATTATTGATTTTTCTTAATCGTCGTTGCTATCCTCGCGTAATATATCTGTTTCTTTAACAGCTGCGGGTATTTCATATGCATCTGCCTTAACGTTCCATAGAACAGCCATTGTAAGTCCTCCGGCTATCGCCACTGCTATCATTATCTTGAAGACACCTTCCCATCCTACTGCCGGGGTGTCCGCAAGAATGCCAAATACATATCCGGAAACGATAGGAGCTATATAGCTGACGAAACCAATGATTCCTAATGCAGACGATGCTCCGCGCCGGGTCACCTGATTTGAAGCTATCACTCCGATAAGAGCCTGAGGTCCGTAAAGGAAAAATCCCGCGCATATCAAGAACCCGCAGAGAAGAAGCGGATCAGTTTCTACCGGGAAGAAACAGAATGCAGAGATAAACAGCACAACACCAAGCATGCAGAAGACACTTGTTCGCTGGCCTCTTCCTTTAAATAACTTATCTGTAATGATTCCTGCACTAAGCATTCCGATAATACCGAACACTTCAAACACAGCAACTACAGACGCTGCTGCGGTAGGTGTCAATCCTCGGTTTTCCTGCAAGAAAGTTGGTCCCCAGTCAAGCACAGCCATACGCACCACATAAACGAAGAAATCCGCAAGCGCAAGAATCCATACAATCTTACTTTTTATCACATGCTCAATGATAAATTTCCGATGTGCCTTGCTCTCCTCTTTACTTTTACCGGACTTTACAGTTCCTGGCAATTCCGGAAGTCCCACGGATTTAGGAGTGTCTCTCAGAACGATTATGATGAAAATCACACCGAGAGCAGCTATCGCAGCAGGAATCCAGAATGCCCATTGCCAAGCCCCGTAATGCTGCAACATTCCATCAACATAATTCTGGGCGGACACAGGATCCATACTGGCTGTTACGCTTTTAGTATTCTCAATTACTCTTTCGCGCAAGGCTTCATTTCCGCTTTGATCAGTTCCGAAATGACCCATTATGAAACCACATAACACAGCTGCAACAAATGCTCCGATTGAATGGGATGTATTCCATATCGACATCTTTGTAGACAGTTCATGCGGAGGAACCCAATGTGTCATCAACCTATTGCACGGAGGAAAACCACAGCCTTGGAATATATTGTTCACAACGAGAAGTATACCGAAAAGAACAATAAGAGAATTTGTAAAAACAGGGCCGTAATCCGCTCCTACAAAATAAGCACATATCAAGGCTCCGAAACCGAACAGCACATTTACCAATGTACATACGCTCAATCCCGCTACCATATGCCATCTTCCGTTTATTCGGTCTGCGAGAAATCCATTGACAAGTTTTGACACTCCATAGACAATACTTACGATTGCCAGGATAGCACCTAATGCCGCTTTAGATATTCCATATTCGGCGGTCAATCCCGGAATTGCAAAACTCAGATTCTTTCTTACGAAATAGAACACTGCATATCCGATCATTGTGCCGAAAATCGTTCGCCATTGCCAGTAGGCAAATGAATGTTTTGTCGTTTCCATGGTACTATTTTTACTGTTTTCCACATTTATTTACATCCCAGGCACCGCCTTCACCAAACACTTTACCGACAAGCTCATCATAGAAACATCCACGTTTTGCGAGATCAAGCATATTTATTCTCCAACGCATCAGCTGGACAAAATCAGTCAGATAACGCATCTGGGAGCGCGTCACACCGATATCCTCAGGATCCGTAGGCGCACCTGCAATCCTGAACATCTCTCTCATTTTATCAAAACTGTACACCTGTTTACGAAGTCTCTCTCGAAGTTCCGGCCAATTATTCTTAATTTTTGTAAGCTGAGTTCTTACAGTCTCCTTATCATTATACTTCTTTGTTATTTCAGTATAACCAAGTTCAGGAATAGGAAAATCCTTAAAAATAAGACGCGCCCTCTCCTGTTCATCTTCAAGACTCGGCCACTCATCAACGCATCTATCCACATCAAGTTGCGTCAGATCCATCTTTAACAACTCATCGAAAAATGCACAGGTGGTCAACGTTCCGACACCTACCTGGAAACCATGAGATTGAAGTTTTCCTCTAAAAGTATGTCCTGTCATATCGAGCCAATGGCTATATAGGTGCTCTGCGCAAGATGCAGGACGACTCGAATGTGCTACCTGCATCGCAATACCACTGAGAGTTAATCCGGCAAACAAGACTCCGATTGCACCGGGATCTCCCGAAGCTATACCTTCCGGATCCGAAATCATTTCCGGCAATATCTCATAAAGTATCTTCCATGCATCATCATTAATTGGTTCAGTTCCGAACAAATCGGCAATCATCCATTCTCCTCCGGCAGGGATTTTTGCTGCAAGATCCGCATATCCTGCTGCAGTCATCTCCTTGGGTGCGGAAGCAAGCACTATTGTATCTGCAAGTATCACCTTAGGGGCATGACATTCTATATTTACTTTCGCACCGTCAACTGTCACAGCCGAACCAGATGAGGAATATCCATCAACCGAAGCTGCGGTGGCAATCACCATATACGGCACTTCTGCCTTAAAAGCTGCAAGTTTACATAGGTCATTTATCACACCTGAGCCAACAGCAACCGGAATAATATTCTTTTCAGTCATCCTCTGAAGAATCTCCTCTGAATAAACTGCGTCAGCATGAAATTCATCCATCTCAAAGATGAAACTGTCACATTCAACACCACCCTCTTTCATAAAATTGAATACGCGCTCACCGGCAGCTCTCCATGTATTCTTGTCGGCTACAATCAAAGCTTTGCAATCTGGAAAATTTGTTTTGAATAATTCCGGAGCGAGGTGCAAGACGTTCTCACCAAACTTGAAAACTTTCGTGTCGCTTGCAAGCGCAAGCGCATCCTCAATACGTGCATTAAAGTCGATCATGAGTATATTAGTTAAATTTATAGGACATTGAGGCGTGGTAAACCATGCCTCCGTGTCAATTAGTTACAGATTAAGGACGTCGGTTGATAATTGCTATCGCTTTCATTGATCATGTCATATAAAAGTTGCGTCCTATTATGGATAAACAAAGGTAGAAATTTAATTTATATTATACAAACATATTTTTAGAAATTTAAACATGTATGACTGCTGAATTAACTGAACAAAGGTAAACAATCAACTCATTTTTAACATTCGGTAAAAAGTTTCAATGAGTTCAATATTCTCTAAGGTAATTTTTACGGATAAGAATGAAAATTTTGATTTAAAAGTGTTATATTTGTAAACGCATTAATAATAATCCAAAATATTATGGCAAATAAAAGAGATTTCAAAAAATCCGTAGACGCGATTGGAGCTGCGGTTTGCAACGAAATGATGGCAGCATACTACAACATAGAAGGTGCTGATAAAAATGCAATCGCTGCATCAATTGAGAAAGTATTGGGCTCAGTTGTAAAAGCTAAAGACAATGCAAATATATTCTTCGACAAAGGAGTAAAGGCCTTCAACGACCATCAGGAATACACAAAAGCAAAATCAAAATTCTTCAAATCCATGTTCAATAAGATACATACTGAATTCGGTGAAGAAATCAACTCCGCGCTTAAGGAATTCAATAATGCTATTCCAGAGGACGTGAAGAAAGCAAATAAAGAACTTGTTAAAGAATAAACAGCTGAAAAGCTGAAACACCAGACTCTAAAATCCTTATTTATGAATATATGGGGTAGAATTCTAAAGATTGCGAAATGGTCGGTTGAGATTACTGCGCCGAAACATGAAAAATGCATAATATGTGTTGCCCCACATACATCCAATTGGGATTTTATACTCGGACTCGCAGCTTATAAATCACTGGGAAGAAAAGCCAACTTTCTGATGAAGGAATTTTGGTTTTTCTTCCCATTGAAATATATTCTGAAAGCATTTGGAGGTATACCAGTTCCTGCCAAGAAAAAATCAAAAAGCGTGACACAAGAAGTTGTCAACCTTTTTAAAACAAAAGAATATGTCAATTTAGCTGTTACCCCTGAAGGCACAAGGAGTCTACGCCAGAACTGGCGCACAGGATTCCTTTACATCGCATACGAAACAAAAGTTCCTGTACAATTAGGAATTATAGACTACCGCAATAAACGGATAATTATAAAAGATGAATTCACCCCAACCGGTGATATACAGGTTGATATGGACTATGTAAAAAAATACTATTCCAATTACCTTTTTGCTGCCAAATATCCAGAAAAATTCTCCGTATAATCTTAATTGAATTAACAATCACCACCATGATTACAAAAGATCTTAATATTTGTCTGTATCCGATGACTATTGAATGGGATAATATTCAGGCAAATCTGGACAATCTCGAGAAAACAATATCTCAAGTTCAACCCGGCACAGATCTTTTAGTTCTTCCGGAGACATTTACAACAGGATTCCCTACCGGAAAAGTTAAAGAAGATATCGTGAAGATGATAGATAAATATCAGGAATACACAATATCACTTCTTAAATATCTTGCAGGCAAACATAATCTTGCCATATGTGGATCTGTGATTTATCACGAGAATGACAATTTATACAACAGAGCAATATTTGTTGAACCCAATGGTGATATAACCAATGCTGATAAACGCCATCTTTTCTCAATGGCTGGGGAAGACAAAATATTTAAAGGAGGAAACAATAGACTTAAAATCCGCTACAGAAGCTGGAACATATCAATGATAGTATGCTATGATCTTAGGTTTCCAATATGGAGCAGAAATATAGAAAATGAATATGATCTTCTGATCGTAGTGGCCAACTGGCCTGAAGTGCGTATATCTGCATGGAATAAACTCCTGCCTGCGCGCGCAATTGAAAATCAAGCATATCTGTGCGGAGTTGACTGCATGGGCACAGACCCATCCGGATTTAAATATGACGGATCATCAGCAATAATCGACTACAAAGGGAATGAAATAGGAAAAAATGACGACTCTGCGAATAATCTTATCTATGCTACATTATCAAGAGAAAAAATAGAATCATTCCGATCTAAATTCCCGGCATGGAAAGACGCAGATAAATTCCGCATTCTTTAAGGGAATTAAGGTCTTTAAGGTCTCTAAGGACCTTAAGGACACTGACGACGCTAAAGACCCTAATGACCTTAAAGTCCCTAAGGACCTTACCTTGCAGCAGCAGGCAAAAAAAAGACCCACATCACTGTGGGTCTTCTGAAGGTGGCGATTACCTACTCTT
>CAJTPK010000002.1 GCA_910578075.1 uncultured Muribaculaceae bacterium
TTATCTCGGAAACAAGCCGCCCCTAAAGCTAAATTTTTTATGAGACGGACTCTTAAATACATATGCTTAAGGAAATATTATCTATCACAGGCCGTCCCGGTCTGTTCCGAATTCTTTCCCAGGGGAAAGGTATTCTTGTAGTCGAGGAACTTGGAAGCGGCAAGCGCTTCCCCGCGCATGCACGCGATAAGGTCGTGTCGCTTGGCGATATAGCGATGTATACAGAATCCGGTGACACTCCCTTAGGAGAGATTCTTGACAAAGTTTATGCTAAATATGAAGGAAAAGCTATAGATGTCAAGGAATTGGTATCTTCCAAGGGACTTCGTCCTGCATTTGAGGCTATCGTTGAGGATTATGACCGCGACCGTGTCTATGAGAATGATATAAAGAAGCTTTTCACATGGTATAATATCCTTATTGCAAACGGTTTTACAGAGTTTGCCGAGAAAGAGGATGAGCAGAATGCCAATGAGGAGTAAAAAATGACATGTTTTTATTGTTAAAACTGCGCAAAAATTTGTAAAAAATATTTAAAGGAGCTATATTTGCATCGTATTTCAAAGCAAAACGATGACATCACTCCGACGATATTTCAGCTTCAACAATAATTCATCCTCGAATCATACTATGATCGAGTTTTGATGTCATGACATCAAGTGCCTTCCCACGTTGTGGGGAGGCACTTGTTATATATAGTCCATATGTATTTGCATAACAGATTCTTAAACTATATGTAATAAACTCAATAACACAATAACAACTAAAACATTACACAGTATGAAGAGACTATTTCTCTTAGGTCTTACGGTTTGTATGTCGTGGCTCCTGGCATTAGGAGCAGCCGACATCAAATGCGGCGGCCGGGTGATCGATGAGCAGGGAGAACCTCTCGTCGGAGCTTTAGTGACAGTTCCGGGCACAAATATCGGAACAACCGTGGACATTGACGGTTATTTCAAGCTTAATGTGCCTTCCGGCAAACTTGTGAAAATAACCTATGTAGGCTACAAAGGTGCTGAAGAGGTTCCTCAGACTGATATGGGCAATATCGTGCTCAAGTCAGAGACCAAGTTGCTTCAGGACGTTGTGGTGACATCCGCGAAGGCCCGCACTCGTGAAACACCTATCGCTATGTCTGAGATCACAGCAGCACAGCTTGAGGCTAAGCTTGGAAACAAGGAGCTTCCTGAGGTGCTTAAGATGTCTCCCGGTGTATGGGCGACTCCTGACGGTGGTGGTTATGGCGATGCCAAGATCAACATGCGTGGTTTCAAGGCTCCGAACGTGGCAGTCCTTGTGAACGGTATCCCTATGAACGATATGGAATGGGGTGGTATCTATTGGTCGAACTTCACCGGACTGGGCGATGTGACCACAGGTATACAGACACAGCGCGGTCTTGGTGCTGCCATTATCTCCGCCCCCTCAATCGGTGGTACTATCAGCATGACAACCAAGGGTCTTGATGCTAAGAAAGGCGGTACAATCTGGTATGGTATGGGTAACAACGGTCTTAACGACGTTGGTTTCAGCGTGTCAACCGGTCTTATGAAGAACGGCTGGGCAATAACTGTTCTCGGTAGCCGCAAATGGGGTAACGGTAACGGTAATATCCAGGGTACAGAGTTCGAAGGCTGGAACTATTTCGTGAATGTCGCTAAGAAAATCGGCAATGACCATCAGCTTTCATTCACAGCATTCGGTTCTCCGCAGTGGCATAATCAGCGTAACAATGTTTACGGTGTGCTGAATGTCGAGGGATGGCAGAATGCCAAGAACTATATGGGCAACAAGAGCATCTACACCTACAACCCCGGTTATGGTTTCGACAACGAGGGCCGTCAGCGTACAGCATATCGTAACCAGTATCACAAGCCTATCCTCTCTCTTAACCATATCTGGCAGATCAACGAGCGCTCTTCGCTCTCATCAGCATTGTATGCATCTCTTGCATCAGGTGGTGGATACAGCGGTCAGGGACGTAACTCAACTTACCGCAATTACTGGCATCCGGCAGAGGATGGTTCTATCACAACAACTTTCCGCCGCCCCGACGGTACATTTGACTTCGGCGCTGTGCAGGATCTCAATGCCTCTTCCACAACAGGATCGCTTATGGCGATGGCAAACGGTATCAACAGCCACGAATGGTATGGTCTTGTCTCCACTTATAAGAATGAGGTAATCCCAAACAAACTCTATCTCACCGGCGGTATCGATGTGCGTTATTATATTGGACATCATAAGGCGGAACTTATAGATCTTTATTCAGGAGAATACTTCATAGACGATTCCAGCCGTAAGGATGTGGTTGCCGCCAACAATTATCTTGCAGCAGATCCCAACTGGAAATATGAGAAATTAGGAGTTGGAGACATCGTATATAAGAATTACAACGGTTACACTCATCAGGAGGGTATTTACGGTCAGGGTGAGTATAAAATCCTTGATGGTGCTATCACAACATTCCTCGCTGGTTCTATCAATCTTACAAGCTATCGTAAGAAGGATATGTTCTATTATGACGAGGCGCATGGAACAACGCCTTGGCAGACATTCCTCGGTGGAACTGCAAAAGGTGGTGCAAACTGGAACATTGACAGCCATAACAATATTTTCATTAATGGTGGATTTATCTCCAAAGCACCTTTCTTCTCATATGGTGTGTTCCTGAAGCCTGATGTGACAAATGCAATCAAGCCTAATCCTAAGAATGAGAAGATCGGTTCATTCGAGATCGGTTATGGTTTTCATTCACCTATGTTCTCTGCAACCGTTAACGGTTACTATACAAAATGGATGGACCGCAGCGACCGTGACACCCAGGCACAGGGTTCTATCAAAGAGGGTCCTGACGCAGGTAGCCGCTTCAGCATGAGTCTTGAGAATGTATCTGCTCAGCACATCGGTGTCGAGGTTGATTTCGCATTCAAACCTGTGCACTGGTTCGAGCTCCAGGGTATGTTCTCTTGGGGTGACTGGAAGTGGACCAACGATCCTAAGGGTTATTTCTATAATTCACAGGGACAGCCTTTGGCCAATACATATAACGGCACATTGGCATCCGGGGTATATGCTCCCGACCATGCATGGGCTATCTTGAAACAGAAGAACCGCAAGGTCTGCGGATCTGCTCAGACAACCGGTGGTCTCGGTGTTGAATTCAAACCCTTCAAAGGTTTCAGAATTGGAGCTGAGTGGACTTTCAGCGCACGTAACTTCTCAGATTATTACCTCAGCGGAGACTCTGCATTCTCCACAAATAGCGAGATTCCTTTGAAGAAGCCATGGGAGATTCCTTTCGGAAATGAGTTTGATCTCTCTGCAAGCTATAGCTTCAAGATCGGAGGTCTCCGTGCGACACTCTACGGAAACGTTAATAACCTGTTCAACAATTTCTATGTGAAGGATGCTCAGACTCCGTATGGAGAAGATGGAACATGGAGCAATGCGACATATGCTATCTATTCGTTTGGCCGCACCTTCTCGCTGAGATTAAAAATCAAATTCTAAAAGACATTAGCAATGAAGACAATTATAAAGAAATCACTTCTTCTCGGAGTTGTGGCATTCAGCATGGTGTCGTGCAAAGAGAACAGCTGGAATGACACATATCTCGATGGCTTTGTAGGCGGTCCGGATATGTCGAACGTGCAGACTCTCGCATATACCCTCACCAATGATGACTACAAGAATCTTGCTGATAACAGCGCGAATAAGGCAAAGGCATCCGAAGCGGGCGTAAGCAATGAGCTTGAGGCTGTCGGTACGCTGCATTATCTGAATGATGCAATTGCTCCGGCAGATTATATCCCTAATTTCCTCTCAGATCCCGACTTCCAGTATTTCACACTTTCAGAGGGTTCCGCAATCAATGTTACCTATAAGATTGCACAGGATCTTCCGGAAGAGATGGTAGGTATGAATGCTGCTGCGGTCTATGATGTGACAACTGCGGATTATCAGGAGTCTTACGGCAGTGATGAGAACTATGCAGAAAGCTTCTCTCCTGCAGCTCCCGCATCCGGCAATATCCCTCGCATTCTCAAAGCTAACTTCCCGTCTGCACAGAGTGGAAATTATGTTGTAGTAAACTACAATAACTCTGAGACATCTCCGGTATTCGGTAACGTTGAGGAGAAAGAGGAGACAATTGCTGATGCCCAAGAGGGTAAGACAATGACACTCAAAGGCGTTGTGACTGCCATATGCAATCAGGGATTCATCCTTTCAGATAACACCGCATCCATATTGGTATATAAGGGTAAGAACTATGATAAAGCCTATGTGGTAGGAGATTATGTTGAGGTATCAGGTGAAGTCGGAGTTTTCAATAACGGACTTCAGTTTGGTGAAAGCACAACAATCACTAAGCTTGGCACAGAGCCGGTGAAATATGGTACACCTAAAGTCTATACAGGTGCAGATATGGATGCCGCCCTTAATCCCGGTGTGGATTTCCTTGCCGTATATTGTACTTTGAAAGCCACAGTTTCAGTATCCGGTACCTATTACAACTTCAGTGTGGCGGGAGCTACAGCAGCAAACGGCAGCTTTTATCAGCTTACAGATGCTCAGAAAGCGATGCTGGAGGATGGTAAAGAGTATGAAATCACAGGTTATTTCATAAGCGTTTCAAAATCTAATGGCGTTCCGAAATTTTTCAATGTCATTCCGGTTGAAGTTAAGGCTGCCGAGGCAGCTGCGCGTAGCGTGAAGACACGTGCTGTAGCCCAGATAGCAAGCACAGCTACTTCCGCACTCTATCTTTATGACGGCTCAAAATGGGCGGCGGTTTCGGATGTTACTGTTCTCCAGCCCGCCGATTACCTCCAGATGGGTGTGGATGGTGCTCTTACAGAGGATCAGGCCGCAACTATGATTCCGATGTTCCTTGCCAAGACATATCCCTATGCTACTGAGAAGACAAAGAAATATGTTCTCTATTCGTTCAAGAATGGTGATGATATTGACCAGAGAAGTGTAGAGTATACATACGATGGTGAGAAATGGGTAGATTCTATCAGCCATGAAGGTGTGATCTCTGAGACAAACCAGTTTGTATTCAAAGGCGGCGCATGGAAGATGGATCCCTCTATCGAGCTTACTCTTCCTGCAGGTAAGAATAAACCTACCAGCACATGGTTCTATCAGGCTGTTGTAGACTGGGTGAAGAATAATGTAGCTGATGGTGCTGATTATGTTGACAGCTATGGAACAGCCGAGTATTATTCCGGTTGCTCATCATATCAGGGCAATGTCAACATCAATATGGACTATGATGCTATAAAGGGTAATTCACACTATGCCGGCATGTCACCGGAGGAAATTGAGGCGTTGATGAAGAAACGTTTCGAGGAGGAGACAGGTCCCGGTGCTCTTTCAACACTTTATCCTGATATGTCGCCCATCGGAGACCTTCAGCCGACTGTAACGATAACTTTCACAGCTTGGTGCACAGGTAAGGTCAATAAAGTTTACACTATCGTGTTCAAGTGTGTTGAGAAAGGTAAGTTCGAATTCGTTTCCTGCACATGGAACTCCGAAGCCGAATAATCTCTGAGAACACTTATAATTAATCTCAAATAAAAACTGCGCTTCTTAAGTCAGACTTGGCTTTTGAAGCGCAGTTTTTCGTAATTTTGAACACACATGAAATTTTTTTGTAGTTTTGGTGTGACGAAATGAGATTTTTCGACTCTTATATATAGAACAATACAGAACGCGTTTACAAATCCGATGACAGAGGAGGAATTCAAAGCAGAAGTGTTACCGTTGCGGCAGACGATGTTTGAGAGCATCGTCAGGATTCTCCGTGACAGGGATGATTCTTTAGATTGCCTTCAGGAATCGCTTTCTGTTCTTTGGGATCATAGAGAGCGGTTTAAGGATATATCCAATGTCAGGGCATATTGCCTGACAACGGTGAGAAACGGCGCGTTGCGAATGCTCAGAAGCCGGCATGAGGTTTCTTCAGAGGAGTCAATTGTAGAGATGGCATCTCTTCCGGCAAGTGGAGTCGAAGAGAAGGAAAGTCTGGAAATTCTCAGAAAAGGGCTTTCGAAATTGCCTGAGATACAAAGAAAACTTGTGCTAATGAGTTCTGTGAATGGTTTGACAAATTATGAGATTGCAAAGATTACCGGTCTGTCTCTGACAAATGTAAGCACTTTGCTATCCAGGGGTCGCAAGACCTTGAAAAAATATTATGACACACGGTTATGACAATAAATGATAATCAACATATCAGGCGTTTGGAATTCCTGCTGAGGAAGTGGGAGAATGCTTCGGTATCTGCGGAAGAGGAGGCGGAACTCGAAAAGTTGACGCAAACATTCGGTGAAGATGTTATCTCTGTCATGGAGAGAGAGCTTTTGCCGGTATATACTCTTTATCGCGATCTGATGGATGTGTCAGTATTGCCTGATGATAATTTTTCTGTGGATGATATCGGGCTTGAGCAGTTTATGACACATAAGATTCATGAGCTGGCACGTAAGGATGTATTTAGAATGAGAATGCACCGAATATGTGGTTACGTCGCCGGCATAGCTGTAATTATAATATTATCGTTGGCGGCGGTAGGATTATTCTTTTATGAGCCGAAGATAGAAAACATTGCTATGGTAGGCGATTCAGCGATTGATATTGAGGATAATTCTACAGAAGGGGAGAATCTCTCTAACCTTGCAAAATTCGAGACTGTGGTTCCGGTTAATGAAGAAAAGAAAGTCGTAAGGGTAGGTCTTCGTTCGCGGAATCGTGTGGGCAAACTTAAGAAAGAAGAACTCAGTATACCTGAGATCCCTTCGTTTTCAATTAAAGAGACAGTTCCAACACCGGAGGAGATGAGGGATTTATTGGCTTTTGCAACATCCGATGTCGGTGATCCTGCCAAGGAACTGGATCGGCAGATGGCTATGCTGTCGTCTGAATTGCTTAAGGTCAACGATATTATCCGTGGCTTTTTCAGAGAAGAATGAACATGTTTGAAATAAAAGCAATAATGTATATGAAGAGAATCAGATTGATGTTGACAATGGTGGCTCTGTGCGTCTCGATGGTGGCAGCGGCAGACCTGTACGAACCGAAGTTTTCCCAGACTGCGGGTTGGGAGGATTTTGACTATTTCTATCTTTCGCCCAAGATGCTTGCCATGATGCCGGATGGCGGTATGAGCAAAGAGTTGTATGGTTTATCAAACGGTAAACTCAAACTTGTGGAAGTTGTGCGTACCAAATGGAACGGAAAGAAGAAAGAGTTGACCAATATCGTTGAAAATCTCGTAAAGGAGAAGGGGATGGAACGTATATCTTTCCAAAAAAAGAATAATGTGACGTTCATCTGGTATGTAGATGGGGATGACAAAGGGAACGTAAAAAGGATACTGGTGATTCGCAAAAAGAGTTGGGACGACAATTTCAAGGCAATCTACATGGTAGGCAATCTTACCACAGAGGATATAAAGACAATGTTTGAAGCTGCCAATAAATAATGTTTCAATCGTCTTAATGATATGGGAGACCTCCGCAACCGGATGGTCTCCTTATTTGTTTATTCTGTGGTATGATGAAAATGGCACGGAATTTGATTTGCTCATAATAGGAATAAAAATTAAAAATCATTATAAAAATGGCAACAGGTAAAATTGGGGTTACCACTGAAAATATTTTCCCCGTAATCAAGAAATTCTTATATAGCGACCATGAGATCTTTTTGCGTGAGCTTGTCTCGAACGCGATAGACGCTACGCAGAAGCTGAAAACTCTATCATCTTTCGGTGAATTCAAAGGTGAGCTCGGAGAGATGAATGTCAAAGTCTCTGTTGACAAGGAAGCAGGAACTCTTACCGTTTCAGACCATGGAATCGGTATGGATGCTGAGGATGTGGATAAATACATCAATCAGATTGCATTTTCCGGAGCTGAGGAGTTTCTCGCCAAATATAAAGATACCGCAAATTCCATCATAGGTCATTTCGGATTGGGTTTCTATTCCGCCTTCATGGTTTCCAAGAAGGTTGTGATCCGTTCGCTTTCTTATAAGGAGGGAGCGAAAGGCGTTGAATGGAGTTGTGACGGCAGTCCGGAATATGAGATGAAGGAGATCGAAAAGGCTGGTCGCGGAACAGACATCATTCTCTATATCGATGATGACAACAAGGAGTTCCTTGAGCAACAGCGCATCGACACGCTGCTTAAAAAATATTGCCGCTTCCTCCCTGTTCCGGTGATAAGCGGAAAAGAGCAGGAATGGAAAGACGGTAAGTATGTAGATACTGATAAAGACAAGATAATCAATGCTACCGAACCGTTGTGGACCCGTAAACCCTCGGAGCTTACCGATGATGATTATCTGAAATTCTATCATGAGCTCCGTCCCGGTGAGGAAGATCCTATGTTCTGGATTCATCTGAATGTGGATTATCCGTTCACCTTGACCGGTATCCTGTATTTCCCGAAGATCAAGAATAACATCGATATCCAGCATAACCGCATCCAGCTTTATTGCAATCAGGTCTACGTCACCGATCAGGTGGAGGGAGTGGTGCCTGAGTTCATGATGCTCATGCAAGGTGTGATTGACTCACCCGATATTCCTCTGAATGTCAGCCGAAGCTATCTTCAGGCTGATCAGCAGGTGAAGAAGATCTCTTCCTATATCTCAAAGAAAGTCGCAGAGAAGCTCGACAAGATGTTCAAGGACGACAGAAAAGAGTTTGAGAAGAAATGGGATGACATCGAGGTATTCATCAAATACGGAATGCTTACCGATGAGAAATTCTATGAATCCGCCAAGAAATTCTTCCTTTTGAAGGATGTCAATGGCAATTACTACACATTGGATGAATACCGTAAGCTTGTCGAGGCTACGCAGACAGACAAGGAGGGTATGGTGATATATCTATATTCGACCGATAAGACAGCCCAGTTCGCATATGTGCAGGGTGCGGAAGAGAAAGGATACAATGTGCTGCTGCTTGACGGCCAGCTCGACCAGCATGTGGTAGGTATGTTCGAGAGCAAGCTTGAGAAAACACGTTTTGTGCGTGTCGATTCAGACACCCCGGAACGCCTCATTTCCAAAGAGAATGACAAGAAAGCGGATCTGACTCCTCTTCAGGCAGACCTTCTGACAGGTATCTTCCGCAGCCAGATGCCGGAGGAAAAAGATGTCAATTTCATAGTGGAATACAGCGCGTTGTCAGAAAATGATGCGCCTGCGGTGATCACCCAGAACGAGATGATGCGCCGTATGAAAGACATGGCGGCAATGCAGCCCGGAATGAACTTCTATGGTCAGATGCCCGATATGTATTCATTGGTTGTCAATACTGAGCAACCGGCTGTAAAGAAAATACTCAAGGGTGCGGAAGACTCCGTTGAGGCGGTAGTTAAGCCAGTACGCGAGGAGATTGAAGGATTTAATGCCGACATCACCGCATTGCGCAAGAAACTTGAAGAGAAGGATGCCGACAAAGATGCCATCAACAAGCAGGTATCCGACCTTGAAGCAGAGGTAACCAAGAGTCGTGACAAAGAGTCATCGATAATCAAAGAGTATGCCGCCGGTATACCAGAGGTAAAACAGATTATCGACCTCGCCCTGCTCCAGAGCGGTCTGCTGAAAGGCGAAGCCCTCTCCGCCTTCATCCGCCGCTCCGTCTCCCTGCTCTGATTTCAAACATCCTTTATAAAAAATAAGCAACCATACGTATGGTTGCTTATTTTTTTATAGGAGGTTTGTATTATTACAGATGTACGAGTTGTGACTTCAGGCGCTTCTTGAAAGCTGCGCCTGAATATTCATGGCTATCAATCAATGCCGGCAATGCCAGGTAAGAATCATTAAAATCAGATAGGTATCTATCAATTTCAGAGGGATTCTCTTCGATGAAGTTGGCGCATTGTGACACTTTGAGATAACCTTCAGGAAGCATTATATAACTTTCTCCGTTGTTGCACTGTTCCTCTTTGAATTCGGGAGTTAATACGCGACATCGGTTGAACAATCCTTTCTTGCCATACAGGCGTTTGTCCATGCCGTTGTCATTGCTGAATGACAGCGTAACATCGATATCCTGATTAACAGGAAGCTTGTCTGTGTAGACCACCGGTTGCAAAGATATGCCATCATAGCTCCATGTTCCCGGTTCCGGGAATCGGGCGTAAGGATAAATTTCACCGTTGACAGTCACTTCCGCAGGTGGCATTGTGGCAGGGAAACGAAGTTCATATGCGCGTGATTCAGGTGCGTTGCGATAGGAGCCATTGCGTGCCGAAATTGTTATTATCTGGGAATTATTTGAATATTTGCGGCTTACTTCGGTAGTTGCAAAACTTGATTTATATTCATCCGAAACGCCGTCATCTTCGTAATGGGTTAGTTTCCCGTCTGCTCCGGGGACGAAAGTCAATACAAGGGTGTCGCATGCTTCCTGTAGATTCCTGACTTTTACAGGATTCATTGGAATTATAGCACCGGATCGGACAAAGAACGGATTCTCGGCTATTGTGAAATTCAAATTATAATCATTGTCACCATTATACATGTTTCCTGATGAATATTCATACCATTCTCCTTCCGGTAACCATATGGAACGTTCCGCCAATCCGGTGACGCTGTCTACAGGTGATGCCACAGCCGTGGCGATTATATCATCTCCGAAGAAGAACTGTTCAGGAACGTTATAAGCCTTGTCGAGTTCCGGATACTCGTAATACATCGGTCTGCACATTGCCACACCGGTATCGTAATTTGCACGGACCGCGTTATAGATATATGGCACCAAAGCGTAACGAAGCTGAATCGCATCGCGCATGACAAATTGATGGTCGGGAAACGCCCAGGGATAACGGACAATGCGGTTGTCTTTTGTGGAATGAGTTTTGAATATAGGGGTGAAGACACCATATTGCAACCATCGTGTGTAAAGTTCGGGGTCAGTACTTTTTACATCTTTGTGGAAAAGATGTCCACCTATGTCGTGTCCCCAGTATCCGTAATTTACATTGGATGCAGTGGCGGTGAACCAGGGCAGGAATGCGAGTGTTTCCCATGTCGCGTAGGTGTCTCCTGAGAATCCCAGAGGGTATCGGTGTGAGCCGAGTCCACCCCAACGATGATATATAAACGGACGCTTTGGGGAATTGGAGTTTACTTCAGCAGCTCTATCTTTCGCATGGTTATAGAATGTATGATTAAGCCAAAAGGTGTTGCTTAATCCTCGTGTGAATTTGGAATCAAGCCATTGCTGCCAGTCGAGCCACCAGAAATCAACCCCCATATCCTCCATGGGTGATAGAACCTTATTGAAATATGAGTCTGCCCATTTCTCCTCATCTATCTTGAATGGCACGCTTTTTCCTTTGTCGCTCCATCCGTAATCTCTGGTGAATTCATCATAGCAGTCCTCGTATGGTTGTATGCCGGATGCCGGATGAAGATTCAGTGCGGTAAGAAGTTTGTTACGGTTTGTCCATTCCAGAAAGTTTTTAGGATTCGGAAATAGCTGCTTCTGCCAAGAGTATCCAGTCCATCCAATGCGTTGCCCATATTCATCCTTTGCCGGATTGTTTTTCTTCATCCCGAATGTGTCATGCCAATCCATGTCGACTATCAGGACATCAATCGGAATATCGTATGAACGCAGTTTCCCCACGATATCCTCAAGTTCGTCGTCGCTGTATTGCCAATATCTGCTCCACCAATATCCGAAAGTATTCCTGGGAGGCATGGCTGCCTCTCCCGCCACCTTCTGATAATCAGCAAGTGCCTTTTTGTAATCATGACCGTAAGCCATGAAATACCAGTCTATATTGTCTGAAGTAGGACGTTCCTTAACCCATTCTTTCCAATGTGAGGAAACAGGGGTGAATACCGGTTTGCCGCTGTCGTCAACGAGCACCCATCCGCTTCTTGACAGCAGACCGGTCTCCATCGGTTCGCGTCCGAGTTTGTAGCCGTCAGCCCGGTCCAATGTTCTTGTCGTGCCCATAAGATTAAGAGAATCTGTGTCTCCTGGCTTCCATGAAATTTTCTTTCCATTCAGAGGGAATGTTATCTTCAGATTGCCGGCATCGAAGGGCTTGCCGTCATTCCTGTAATCGAGAGTGAGTGCCCGAGTGGATATGGTTACCCCTTTTTTCGATACTTTCTTCTTAAAATCTGGCACCTCGAGTTTACGGTTTACAAATGTGAGACTTTTTGCGTCTTCCCAACGGGCATCGGGACTCCACTCTATACGCACCATCTGGGGAGTCAGCACGGTGAAACGGGCGTTACCGCAAGTCACGACAGCTTTCGGATCCGCCACCGGGTCAGCATTCTTACCCGATGTGGGTAGACCAGTCGCTACCACCATGATTGCCATTAGGACTGATACAATTAATTTCTTGGTAATGTTCATTATCAGGTTAGGTTTTGATTGTTGATACAAATATATCGTTTATGCGTAAATCTTGCAAGGTTTTCCCAGACAAAATATCACATACAATCCTGTCCCAAGGGATGA
Organism: uncultured Muribaculaceae bacterium; assembly: GCA_910578075.1. GTDB lineage: Bacteria > Bacteroidota > Bacteroidia > Bacteroidales > Muribaculaceae > Lepagella. Next base: position 12,518 of record CAJTPK010000002.1, read on the forward strand.
AAGGTCTATCATGAATTTCCGGTCACTGACATGCACTGAATATACCTTGCTGCCAGACATATCGAAAACATCTATTTGCCCGAGAGGGGTGTTTGCCTTCACAATAAGTCTTCCATCGGGAAGTGGATTGAAAATCACAGCAGAACTGTCAGATACGACGGGAACGTCTATGCCCGAAATCTCATTATCGAATTCTATGGCTCCCGGTATCGATTTCTCATTCCTTGATTTACCGCGTTGGTCAGTCTTGGTCTGAGTGCCGGTTGTGCCGTCGCGGTCAATATCTGTGGAAAATTCTCTTTCAAGATTGCGATGGAGCACGGTGAGCACAGCCGACTCATAGCTGCCGAATAAGGAGTTGTCGACGGGTACAAACGGAGTGCACCCGCTTTCGTTGACAACTGTGGGATGGAACTTGCCATCGCTGGTCTCTCCGCGCATCATGCCGGTAATAAATGTTATCCCATCTTCTTCTGTCTGTGCAGCCTTTGTTTTTGAATCGATACTGAAATTCACAGTTTGGGCGGTTGTGATAATGTTATATGTTTCTTTGGATAATATTCCCGGATCACTTACGGTTATGTCTGCAAATGCCTCGGTTCCGTTTGTGGTATTGGCAGCGATGATACTGTTGAGCAATTTGAATTCTCCCCCTTCGACGTTCAGTGCGGAAGCCTTGAAATTAGCAGGTGACGCACAGTTTGCATGATTGCCAATTACCGAAACATGCCCTAAATATAATTTCGAATCTTTTACCTTTTTCAGCGGATTGTCAGAGGGCGTGGTTGTCAACCTTGCATGGATTGCAGTTCCTCCGTAACCTTTTATTACTGCCGGTAGACCTCCTTTGGCATCTATGCGGTTTTCGGCAAAGGTTGTGTTCACTATCGTTGTTTTCACGTTAGGCATATCATCGTTTATGAATACCGCTCCCGATCCTTTCGATGAATTCCCTGTGAACGACGAGTTGGTAATCAAGGCCTCAGCATCCGTGAACCAAATGCGATTTGACTCAGGTGCGCCAAATGTGATATAAAGTGCACTTGCGGATTTGTTGGCTTCATTGTTTTCAAAGGAGCATCTGTCGATATCCAGACGGTCATAGAATCCGATGGCCATACCTCCGCCATAGTTGGCCGAATTGTTGCGGAATATGCAGCCGGAAGCGGTTATATTATTGCTGTCGCAATATTTTGGCGATACATAGTCGAAAACGCATACCCCGCCGCCATATTCCTTCGCCACGTTGTTTTCCACAACGAGATTTCTCATCGTGAGGTTTGATCCCTTGAAATGTATTGCCCCGTCCATGCGGCTGTCGGGCGATTCATAACCGGAGATGTTCAGATTATCCAGGGTCAGGTCAATGTTTGCATCCGCATATACAGGCGGTGTCGAGAGACCTTTGCCGTTGATTGTTGTCACGCCCTCCCTTTTTGTAAAACCGTCGGTGTAGCCACCGATTATTGAGATTGAATATCCGGGCTTGACGGATTCATTGTATTCACCTTCCGCCACGAGAATGGTATCATCAATGCCGGCGACAGCCAGAGCCTCGGAAATCGTGGGGTAGGGGGAGGTTGATGTGCCGTCGCCGTTCGCGGATTTTCCGTCGACATAAATTGTCTTGATTCTCTCTGAATTCAGTTCAGCAACAACAAATACTGGGAAGTGGTCGCTTGAAGGATATTGGATTCCATTATATGTAAATTCTTCCGTGACTATATGACGTTCGAGAATATTCATACCGCGGTAGAATTGAAAATCAATCTCCTTTCCAGTATATGAAAGATTAGATACCGGATTGAATGCGTTATATGTCCAGTCAATATTGCGGTTTGATACAGGTAGGGAATAATTCTTATCAGCCGGAACTGTCAGGGCCGCATCATGAAAAGCGGCATGATATGCCTTTAAACCTTTCCGGTCACGGTCAATGCGCGATGTATTATAATCTGCCACAACCATTACAGGTAGATTTCCTGCGATTTCTTTCAATCTTGATGCCACAAGTTGAGATCCGTAAGGACCATCGAGACTCCATCCGTCATTTGTATGGGTACATGCAAATATGAAAATCTCATTGCTTGACTTGTCCTTGAGTTTTAGCCATCCGAGAATCCTGGAATGGTTTTCTATGTGCGTATCCCATCCGTTTGAAACCTTGTCGGGTGTGGCACTGATAAAGAAACTGCCTTGGTCGATTACGTCATATCGGTCTTTCTTGAATGCTATCGCTACGTATTCCATGCGCTTTGAACCGTCACGGTCCCATGCTATCAATTCATAATCCGGCAACCATGCCTTGAGATCATCAAGCTGAGTGCGACCTGTTACCGGATTACGATAGGAGCGCCCCTCTCCTGTTGCTTCCTGTATTCCTACCACATCGAAGTCATAGTTTAGGATTACATCCCTGCAAACAGGACCACGTTGTCCCCAATCTTTGCCTTCCGTGTCGGTCGAATTGCCGGGATTTGCAGTGTAGCGGATATTATATGTCGCCAACCTGTGGGTTGCTGCGTTAGCCGGTAATAACGCGGCTAATGCAAGTAAAAGAAAAATCAGTTTTCTCAGTATCATATCTTGATTAATCTTGAGTCGTACTATAAAAGGAATCGCGGAGGCGGTTTGCCTCCGCGATTCTGGCTATCAATATGCTGCGTGTCAGCGAATTATTTTTACGTATGATTCCTCGGTGCGTATGATATATATACCTGCTGGAGAATCAGTGAGTGAGAACGAGCCTTCAGACGCGTCAAAGCTGAGAACGCGTGTCCCGTTGATGTCAAATACATCAGCTTGACCCACGACTCCCGATATTGAGAAGATTCCGTTTCCAATAGATTTGACAATCAAGTTCATTTTGTTGACTTCAGCCAAGTCTTCTATTCCGGTGGGATTCCCTGCTGTGGCATTCGGATCGTATGCTCCGCGATATGTGGTCGCAGCGCGTTTGTTACCGAAGAGATCTTTACTAAGGTCAACCTCTGCCCATCCGAACCATTTCTTAAAAATTTCAAGTTCTTTGTAACTGTCAAAATTATTGATCGCGTCCTCAAGTGTCACATCACAATAGTTTGATTTGGGTAGAATGAAGTAGCGACCATCTTTTGCAGTCGTATTACCCTCGAATACTTGGTTCTGGGCGGGAGCTGACCAATTGTCAGAGCTGAAATCGGTGAGGAATGATGTCTTATACATTGATCCTGCTTCGCCATTCTGATCTTTCTGGATTGTGGCCACAAGAAAACCACCGACGGTATTGTCACCAGCTGACTGAATGAGCGGGACATATTTACCCCAGTTGTTGCTGAATCCCTGTGTGAAGATGGCGATGTCTGCTTTATTTCCTACGGCAACAGTGCCGGCATCATAGTTGGGAGTTATCGAGGCTCCGTCTGTATTGTCTACGATGATATTGCCTTGAAGGAAATAAGGTGCGTTACCATTTATAGATATGATCTTACCTTTAGATTCTGTAGCGTGTGAAGTGCTGTAATTAAACATGGTGTTGAATGCAAATGCATACAGACTCGGCTCACCGTTGTCACTGTTGCCGGTACGGATGAAACCTCCGTTCTGTTTGATTGTCTGTCCTCCTCCGTCTGCGAGGCAGTTAACCATCAGAAGATTGCAGCAACCGTCTTGAAAGCTCATGCCCCCTCCATAGCATGCGGCCTTACGGGCGTCTTCATTTTCAATGATGTTATTTACCATCACGCAACCTTCAAGGATTATATTGGTTTTGTTGTCTTTGGCACCACGGCCATTGAGCACAGGTTGAAAACAGTTGTTGGCTCCGTCTGAGCCACCGATGTCCGTACGTATGTTGCGGTTGTTTGTCCATACGCAATGACGGGCATGGAATTTTGAGCCGGAGGCAGGAACAACGACACCACCTTTTATTGAAGTGTTCCTGTCGAATGTCACGTCTTCGAGAAGAACCCATGAACGGGTACAGTTAAAGGCCGACCCATGGTATGAGTCTGATTCATCTTTTACTCCGACACAGCCTGTTATGGTAATACCTTTTATTGTTGTCAGGGGTGCATCCACTCCGTCTTCACCTGAAACTTTAACGAGAGCTTCTTCTCCGTTTTTCCCCTCGGCGTCAAAGATGGTTTTATTCACCCAAGGATTATAACCGCTAAGATCTGTGCCCTTCGCAGAGATAGGATACCCACCTATGACTGTGATTCCGGAAACCGGGCGAATCTTTGTGCCCGTGTATTTCCCTTCAGTCAAATATACCATATCTCCCGGTTCGAGATTAGCTAAGACTTCGTTGATATCAGCTGCGGGGAACGCGTTCTCCCAGCTGCTGCCATCCTGTTCTCCGGTGCCTTCCGGAGAGCAATAATAATCTGTTGCGTTCGCAAAAGTTGCGGTCATCATGGCGGCTGTGGCCATCAAAGTAATTTTTTTCATAATGTCAATATCAGATGTTAAGTGAATAATTAAGAAGTTGTTTAAAAATTAAGTCCATCATTCCAGCCTGGATTCTGAGTTAGAGCACCTCCGGAAAGCGACCGCTCGTTTGTGGGAATGCCGTAAAGGTAATCCCTGTCTTCATGCCAGTTCCTTTTGAATGCATCGCTTCCATATCTTACAGCGAAGCCATGGTCACCTTCGGATAGGAAAATATCCTTATTTATCTCAAGAAATTTGAGTCCGATACCCCCGGGTTTCTTTCCAGTATAGATACACACGTTGGCTTTACCATCGCCGGTTAGATCGTATTTACCGGGTCCGGGGAAATACATTCCGTAGAAAGGTTTCTCGTATACCTTACCTTCTCGCCATCTTAAGATATCGTTATAGTGCACAAGTTCAAGTGCGAGTTCAATCATTCTCTCCCGTCTCACTTCCAGAATCACACCCGTGTTTGCTGAACGCGTTACATTGGGATACCCCCATTCCTCACTCATCATATATGTGTCGGGGCGGGCATTGGCTTCCGCCATATCGAGATGCGGCATACTCACACGGTCGCGAAGTTTGTTTATGGATATGTCAAGGTCTTTTTGAGTCAATGTACCGAGTTCAGCGAGAGCCTCAGCATAGTTAAGATAAATTTCCGCCAGCCGGAAAATCGGCATGGAGGCTCGGCTCTGGTTATACGCGTCGAAATCATCGCTCATCACATACTTTATGAATTGATAGCATCCCTGCGTGGAGTTAAGATTAGGAGCCTGAACTTTTGTCTGTCCCATCTGCATATATCCCGGGCATAACACTGTCTGTGCCATACGTGGATCTCTGCCGTTGCATTCATCGGTATATTGCATGGTTTGCCAGTCGGGATTATCGGTGAATCGAGAACCGTCGGTTTTCAGGTAAAGATTCACAAAGCGTTTTGTCATCGAAATGAAGCGTGTTTTCGAATCGTCATTCGCATTATGTTTCCCACCGATCTGTTCCCCGTATATGCGGGCCCAAATGACTTCTTCAGATCTGGGTTGTAGTGTGGCAAAAAGGTCGCGATATGGTTCCGGACCGGCCTGATAAAGGGAATATCCTCCTTCATTCATAAGCTTAAGGGATGTTTCCGCGCATATCTTGAGTAACTCATCTCCCGAGAGCGATTGGGAATTGAAAACTGTTCCGGCATGATATTTTCTGAAAGTTCCCTCAAACAATGTTGCCCTTGATTTCAGAGCGAGTGCTGTCCATGCGCATACTTCGGTTGTCTTTTTTCCATAGGGAAGCATGAGTTCGAAAGCTTTGTCACAGTCATCGATGATATGATTGATTATCACATCACGGCTGTCACGAGGTTTGCAAAGCAATTCCGTATCGGCTGAACCAACGGGAGTGTCATACCATGGTACGTCTCCAAATTTAGTGAGCATGTTGTAATAGAAAAACGCTCTGAAGAAATATGCGACACCGTCATACCTGTTTCTTGCGCTGACATCTGGGCAGTTATGTGAATTCTGCAGGTAATAGTTGATGTCACGCAAGGTTGTCCATGTCCAGCCCACATCGCCCGAGGCGGTAGGCAGAGGCCGTGTTCCCATGATTTCGCGGGCGAGTGTAGTGGACTGGATGAACTCACTCTGTTCCCCAAACCATTTGAATGCACCTACCTGAGGTTCGAGGGAATAGAAGGAGTTGGTAAATTGTGCCAGCTCCGCCTCCGACATAAAATATGTGTCAGGGGAAAGACGGTCTTCAGGCACCTGGTCAATGTCTGTGCATGATGCCAATATGGACAGCATCGTTGCTGTTAATAATATTTTATATGATATTTTCATGTTTATGTCAGATTAGAATACCACGTTTAAACCGAAAGTGAATGACTTGGAGAAACCATAAGTGAGAGCATCTCCGCTCTTTTTACCTGAATTGGTGGCTGTTTCAGGATCAATACTTTTGCAGTATTTCTTGAAAGGAGACCAATAGAAAAGATTCTCCCCTGAGAAATATACCCGAAGCTCCTTGAATATATTTTTCCATATCGGGATAGTATACCCGATTGTGAGATTTTTCAACCGAAGATAACTGACATCCTGCAGATACCTGTCATTGACGTTTCCCATGGGATTTTTCGATCCATATGCAGCATATGCCCGTGGCCGAGGGAAATATGCATCCCGGTTATCCTCGCTCCATACGTTTTGCATGAAGTCAACAGGGATATAAGCGTTGTAGGGGCGGCAATACGGCCCCCAGAAAGTGCGGGCCTCGTTACCCGGATACCAGTCGCATTTCCCTATTCCCTGAAAGAATGCCGATATGTCGATTCCTTTCCATTCGATGGAGCCGCGGAAATTGTAATTGTAGCGTGGAGTGGAATTTCCTATGATTTTACGGTCACCGGGATTATCCACTGTGCTTTCCCCGGGCGAGATTATACCATCGTTGTTACGATCAACGAAGATAAGGTCTCCGGCTCGCACACCTCGCCATGAATCCGGCCCCTGGGAATAGTTGTCGGAGTATACATATGCAGAACCGTCTACATGTTTCATATATTCCAGAGCTTCTTCATCTGTCTGGAAAATTCCAGCGATTTCGTATCCCCATATCTCACCAAGCTCTTCGCCCACATAATGATTCTTAAGCAGACGGTTGGGATTGTCGAATTTAGTGATCTTGGAATGATAATCGCCGAGGCCAGCTCCCACAGTATAGCTGAAAGATGAGCCAAGGAGATTGAAACTGTCATTCCATGTCAGTCCCAATTCAAAACCTTTGGTGCGCAGGTCGGCACAATTGGCCTTGGGAACAGAAGTGCCATATGTGGCTGGAAGCTGGACTCCGTTTGTCAACATGTCTTTAGTATCACGTATGTAAATGTCACCCGTGAAATTAAGTCTTGAATTGAGGAAGCTGAGGTCAATTCCGAGATTATATGTGGTTACTTTTTCCCATGTCAAATCGCTTGACGGAGGAGCGGACACCGTGGCATACGATACATAGGAATTGCCATCGAAGGTAATGTCGTTCATCAGATTATTGGTGGTTACTTTCTGAATATAGTCGTAATATCCCACCTGTTGGTTTCCAAGTGTACCGACAGAAAGACGTATCTTCCCATTACTCCACCAATCTGACAAATCACGCATAAATTTCTCTTCGGAGAATCTCCAGCCTAATGATGCGGATGGAAAGAATCCCCATCTGTGTTTCTTTGCGAACCGGGATGAACCGTCATAGCGGCCGGATAATTCAACAAGGTATCGTCCGGCGTAGTTATAGTTCAAGCGACCGAATACTCCGTAAGTCACGGAGTTGTTTATCTCATCTTTGAAGTCTTTTACCTCACCGGTCGCGATATTAAGTGTATTTACATCCGGACTCATGAGATCCTGGCGTTCACCTTTGAAATAAAGATGTCGATAAATCTCTCCGTTAAATCCGGCGGTAACCGTTAGATTGTTATCACCGAAAGATGGATCCCATGTGGCGTATGCGTTGATTGACTGGGTGGTATTATTAGTCATTCCCCGGGTAAACATGTCCCAGCACATAGAGTCGTCAGAGCCTTCAATCCAACCAATCTCGCCTACAGTATTGCTGTAAGGTACGTTGACGCGGCGCATTGTCTTGTTGATATTGCGGAAGAGATATGCGTAATCAGCGACAATACTCAGATCTTGCAAAGGAGTGATTGCAATCTGGTTCTTTACAAGAAATTCACGGTTTTGTTCCTTATTATCATGTTTGCCATAGTTTATCAATGCGTTGTATCCATCTCCAACTTTAGCCGTACCTATAGTGATTATGCCTGATATATCCCAAAGAGATGTTCCATCTGGGTTCGTAGAAGGAAAAGACGATAGGGCATGGTTTGCCGAGCGATAGAAAAAATCGTTCAGGTCGCTTGAACCTGTGCGTTGATATGTAGATTCAAAAAAAGATGTATTCACGCTGTATTTAAGCCAGTCTGTAATCTTGACATCGAGTTTGGCTCGCATTGAAAATGATTTATATTTGTCATTGTTTATGTTAAGCATACCGTCTTCAAGAAAAGCTCTGCCGCTGACATAATAATTGACTCTTTTTGAACCACCTGTGACTGATACATTATAATCCTGCATTGGGCGTGTCTTACGGTAATAATGGTCGTACCAGTCGTTATTTGCATAATAACGCCAGTGTTTATCAGTTGTTTCAACTGCCCATGGACGTTCGGACGATTCTGTTTTCTGGTCGAGACGCATCCACATCTCTGCATAGTCATATTCATCATAGTTGGTATAATTGATACCATCATTGTTTCGTTTGAAAAGGTCATTGATATATGTTGACCAGTATCCGGATGTTATGAACTCCGTATCGGCTGTTGATTGCATCCATCCTGCCTTAAGATCGAATGATACAGTGGGATTAGCATCCTCCTTGCCGCTTTTGGTTGTGACCAATACCACTCCTGCAGATGCCTTGGCTCCGTATATTGCGGCAGCGGAGGCATCCTTAAGTATTGATACTGATTCGATATCATTGGCGTTTATTCTGGTCAGATTCATTTCCACTCCATCAACAAGTACAAGCGGGGAACCTCCGTTGATGGATGTGACACCTCGGATATTGAGTGAGGCGGAGGCATCCGGACCACCGGATCCCATCTTCAGATTCAGCGAAGGATCGGCACCTTGAAGGGCTGTTGCCGCGTTGCCCGTGGGACGCCCGTTGATGTCTTTGGCCTTTACAACGGAAACTGCACCGGTGAGATTTACTTTCTTTTGTTGTCCATATCCCACAACCACAACCTCATTGAGCAGACTGCTATTTTCTGAAAGAGTAACATTGTAGTTTCCGGCATCTGTTATTTTTACAGTTGATGGTGAATATCCGACGTAAGATATCTCTATGACACTTCCGGATTTTATGCCGCTCAGACTGTATTTCCCGTCAATGTCAGTAGAAGCTCCATGGCTGGTACCTTTCACCTTGACTGTGGCTCCTATCAACGGCTCCCCGTCTGTGCCGGTGATCAGGCCGTTGATATTTACCGACTTCACAGGACTGCCGGTATTGGCATCATCCCGACTGTTTTGTTTGGATGCTTGATATACGATGACATTGTTGCCATTTTTTAGATTGTAGGAAAGACCCGTTCCCTCGAATAGTTTGTCAAGGGTATTCCTTTCAGAAGCATTTTTTACAGAAAGCGATACGTTGATATTGAGTTCCGGAAGCCCCGATTTATATATGAAATGTAAATCAGAGACTTTCTCAATTTCTTTCATTGCGCGCCTGAGAGGCATAGATGCGATAGAAACTGAGATATCCGCCATTATCGGTATTGCTGATACAAGGCTTATGGTGGATATGGCAATGAGTTTTAATGAGTTTATTAGTTTCATGTGCATGATGTCGGTTATTTTTAGCCGATTATTCGGTTACGGTTATGGTTTTAGCTATCTCGATTTTTCGGCTGTCATAGTGCGGATAATCAAGTTTTCCGAAGAAATAGAGAGTCACTGTTCCTGGGTGGGTGAGGATTATGGGTGATGATTCGCACGTTTCATCGTTACTAAATTCGGTGAAGTCTGCTTTCATCTCGGAATCTGCAAACCACCATGATGTGTACCACCAATAGGAGGAACCTCGTAAATCACCGGATCCTGCCGATGTTCGTCTGATGGAGCATGTCACCACGTCTCCCACGCGGTAGGTTTCCTTAGCCGGAGAAATGATGATTTCCCCGAATGATGGAGGTGAGATTTTGTCATCGTCATCACAAGATGTCATTGAGAATGTCATCATGACCGATAAAAAGAGTGTAATAAATTTTTTCATATGTAATGATTATTTGATATATGAGTTTTGTTTCTCTTCGCGATACACGCATATCGTTGAATCGGAATCCCTGAAATACTTATAGTCGGCTACCTGCGATAATATCAGCAGGGTTTCCTCTAAAGTCTTGCCTGTAATGCTGCCACTTAAGCGCTCCTCACGTAAGGAAGATGTAGCAATGTTTATCTCAACTTCGTATTTCCGGGAGATAAGGTGCATGATATCTTCAAGTCTGTCATCATTGAAACGCATGTCACCGTTAATCCATCCTGAATAGTCTGCGATATCCACTTCGGAGGATTTTAGCTCTCCATTTTTTTTGTCATAGCAGACTTTCATGCCGGGTTTCATTGATATTCTGTGTGACCCGGAAGTGGCAATCACTATTCCGTCGCACAATACGGCGCTCACAAATTCTTCATCTGAGTACCCTTTGATATTAAAAGATGTACCCTTGCATTCCACACTCATGCCATTGCAGTTAACGATAAATGGATGATCCGGGTCTGTAGAGACATCGAAGAAGGCCTCTCCTGTCAATTCCACAATGCGTGTTTTCTGATTTTTGTCATATTTATAAGTTATGCCACTCAAGTGATTGAGTGTGACGGATGAACCGTCCGGTAACCCTATGTGTGAACGCTCTCCTGCCTTTGTTGTAACAGATAAGGGCTCTACATATGGATTGTCATCAGTATGGGTGAGATATATCATTATTGTCAGAACTGACACTATGGCGGTTGCAGCAGCTGCGATTCCCCATTTGAGAATCCTGTGCTGTTTTTTTGTGTTATAGATAATGCAGTGTAAGCCTGATTCGAGACGTTCCTCCACATCCGGACTCACAACGGGACAACTGTTTTCTATAGTTGATATAAGCCATTCATTGACATCAGTATCCTCCTCAAGCCATTTATCCATACGCTTGATTTCAGATGAATCTGCGTTGTGGCTCAGGTATTTGCCCATTATGAGCCGTATCTCTTCTTTTTTATTCATCGGATATGTTTTTGTCTTCGGGGTTCATTATTTTTACAGTCCATAGCGCCGGTGCAGTTCCTCTCTTAGAAATCTCAGGGCTAACTGCAGATGTGTTTCAACGGTGCTTATAGATATACCTAATTCTATTGAAATCTGTTGGTTTGAAAGATAGTGCAATCTGCTTAACCTGAATACTTTCTGACGCATTTCAGGCATTTCTGATACAAGCGTCAGAATATATTGGTTAAGAAAAGATGAGTCGACAGCGCTTTGTGTATTATTATCTGTCTGCATGTCATCACTTATATAATTGAGATAAATAAATTCTATCGTCTGATGCTTAAGATGGTTCAAGAGTGTGTTTTTGGCTATTCTGAAAAGGTAGCTGCGCAAATTCCTATTTTCATCAATTGAATCTATATTCTCCCAAAGTCTCAAGAAAACTGTTTGCGTAATTTCCTCCGCAAGATAGGAATTCCCTTTTGTGATATTCAAGACAAGGTTGTAGATCCGTCGGCTGTAGTTGAGATGCAGCTGTTCGAATCTGTCACGTCTTGTAAAGTCAGAGTCTTTCTTATGATGCTTCATGGTATATATGGTCAGTCGGTCGAGGATTCCAATGATTTATTTCCCCGTTTGCATAGGATTACAATCAACATGGCCATTTCCGCTAATCGGAATATGTTAATTAACATATGTTAAAAAAAAGACCCTGCTCCGGAAAATCCGGTTCAGGGTCTATGGAGAAGTTGTCATTATTTAATATATAAAATGTAAAGCTGGCTTGTAATATTATTCGTAGCGCATGGTTTCGGAAGGGGAGATCTTGGCTGCGAACCAGGAGGGGAGGATCAGGCAGAGGTAGATGATTATGATGGTGGCGATGTTGAGGATTATTACGGCGGGGCAGTTGATCTCTACCGGAACAAAGTCGATGTAGTAGGCTTCGGGATCAAGAGGAAGGAAGTGCCATTTGTCTTGTGCCCATAACAATGAAAGCATCAGGACATTGCCGATTATTAACCCTATGGAGGCAACGCGGATGGCCATGTAAATGAAAACTTTCCTTACGTTTTTTACTGTCGCACCCATAGCCCTGATGAGTCCGATGAAGCTCTTTTTGTCGAGAATGATTATCAGCATCCCGGAGATGAGAGTGGCACATGCGACTATCGTCATAAGGACAAGCACCACAATTACATTCGTGTCCAGCAGACTTAGCCAACGAAAATATCCCGCACCTTGGTTGAGAGCATTGTCAACACGGTAGTATTTATAAACCATTCCGGAAGCGAGTGCTTCGGTGAGTGTTTGTGACAGGTCTGCGCTCGTTTCATCGATTTTGTTGAAATCAGCGGTGGATATCGACACAGATGTTCCTTGCGTTGGTGATATCTCTCCAAGATTCTGGATCAGCGACAGATCTCCATATATGAAGACGTTGTCGTAGTTGTCAAAATGTGAATTATATATGGCTGCAATCTCCAGACGTCGCACACGTATAGATCCTGACATGAAATAGGTGTCGATTTTATCCCCTGCCTTCAGATGTAGCTGGTCGGCGGCACGACGGGATATTGCGATCTTCATTTCCGCACCCGGTTTGGAGTAGTCAGGCAGTTTCCCTTCCTCAATGTTGGATGTCAGGAATTTTTTAATGGCATTCCCTTGCAGGCTCTTCAGATATACGCCCTTGAAGTTGTCGGAAGTTTTCAAGATAGCGGGTATGGAAGCCTGAAGAGAATAATCCGTTATATATTCCTTGGAATCGAGAATGCTTTTTAAAGTCGGGGTCAAAGTTATCAGATTGGAGTCATAGGCATCGACGGGAATGGCGTAGAGCGTGATATGGGAATTGAAACCTATTACCTTATCGCGTATTTCCCTTTTGAAACCGAGCACGATAGCGATTGCAGCGAGCATCACGGCAACGGATAGCGCTACAGCTGCCACAGCCACCCTTACTGCCGGTGAGCTGCGTCGTTTGCCCGAGGCCAGCGACAATCTTTTTGCCAGAAACAGAGAATAAGACATTGTTTAATCAGGAATTTAGTCAGATATGTGCGAAATATATCGGGGTAAAGACGTTAGCAGTATATCATAGTTGCTGTTTTTCCTTTAGATATGATGCAACTATGTGTATGATAGGAGTGTGCTTGTCTCGATAAAAAGCCCTTCCAAAAGATTGGAATCCAGTTGGTCCTACAATTATATCCTGTGTGTTTATGTTAAGACGGAATGAGGATCGTTGAAAAAGCTTGTCAAATAATGTCCAACGATACATCTGTGGTTCGAAATCATCATGATTCGTTTCCAGCTCTTCAATGGAGCATATATAAGTGAATATTGCGTTGTCATTAGCATTGAATTGCATCTCAAGCCATGAACACATGTTAAAGAATACTGAATAATGAATAGGTTTGTCAACAAACACTTTTCCGATGTTTATGTCAACAATTTCAAAATTATTTAATTCTTCTGGTATTTGTAGAATTTGATGTTTATATTCATTATCATAAAAATCAAGGGCGACCATTAGATGATTGCCCTGATTGTCAGAAAATGTATTTTCTATAGTTTCCATAAGTAGCTCAATCTGGTTGCTGTTTTATGGTACTAAATTTTTCAAGAAATTTTTACGCATTGTGTTCATGCGTTCCTGTTTATTTAACTGTGCTTCCTTTATGAAAGCGACCAAATCTTTAGAGGGGCGGGGTATTCGAATTGTGTTTGTCGTTTCCATAATCTTTTATTTTTTAATTGAATTCGCAAATATACCACGATTATGTTATATTTACAAATATTTTACATTAATTCTGATTATATTTATTTTGTTAACGTGTTTCTTTATCAATGAGTTCATTCCGTCATTTTGAGGGGACACGGAGTTGCCAGAAGGCTACGGCGGAAGCTGCCGCGACATTGAGGGAGTCGACATTATGCGACATGGGAATTTTCACCACGTAGTCGGCGGTATCGATGATGTGGTCCGGGAGCCCGTCGCCCTCGGTGCCCATGATTATCGCAAGGCGGGGTTCCGCAGCAAGTGCAGGGGAGTCAAGGTCGATTGAGTTGTTGCGCAATGCCATGGCTATAGTTTTGAATCCGGCTTCTTTAAGTTTTGCCGAAGGATTCGTCGTTTTTGTCCATGGTACAAGGAATACTGTTCCCATCGATACGCGGACGGCGCGTCTGTTGAGCGGGTCACAACAGTCGTCAGACAGAATGATCCCATCTATTCCCAATGCCGCCGCGGAGCGGAAGATTGCCCCGATGTTTGTGGTGTCGCATACGCCTTGAAGTACAGCTATTCTTCTCGCATTACTACATATCCCATTCACATCCGGCAATTGCGGTCGGCGGAAAGCGCAGAGCACTCCGCGAGTGAGCGTATATCCCGTGAGCGATGCAAGCACCTCCCGCTGTCCGGTATAGACAGGTATATCAGGCAGGGAGGTGATTATATCAGCTGCATCTCCGGTGATATGTCTTCTTTCGCATAATAATGACACCGGTTCAAACCCCGCTTGCAAAGCCACACGGATCACTTTAGGACTCTCAGCTATAAAGAGCCCTTTTCCCGGATGAAGGTCATTGCGCAATTGCGCCTCGGTAAGAGAGGCGAAAACTTTTACTTCCGGAGCTGAGATGTTGTCTATCTCGAATATCATCAGAATACAAACTGGAGACGCGCCTGTATGATGTTGACACCACGTCGCTCACTAACTGAAGAGTTGCGCACATCTGTGTATGAATAGCGGAGACGTGCTATCATATATTTATTGATATAATAGTTCAGTGTCAGATTCCAGTCATTTGAAATTCCTCCGTCGATTCCGGCAGCATGCGTATCGGCGTTTGTGTAATCGTATCCGGCTATGAGTTCCAGAGTCTTTGGAGAAGGAAGAGCAAGTGCACCCTCCGCGTTGGAATATCTGTATTCCTTATCTCCGAAGAGCAGGCAGCGCACCATTCCATAAGTTCCCACAGCATGATAGGCAGGAACGTTGTTATGGCGCGGGAGTTTCATGTAATAAAACTGCGATTCAAGTGCGAAGCGGTCTTTGGAGAGTGTGATTTCCGGTGATAATTTCCAGTCTCCAACAGCATCTGTGACATGAGCTTCAAGCATCTGCACTTTACTTACTGTGGTAGGGAAAGACGCCGAATATGTGCGGAATCCGGCTGAAGCCTCTTCATCGCCGGAATCATTGATAAGGCGTGTGTGTGATGCAGTCTCATAAGAAGCTGAGAATCCGATATGTGCTATAGCTCCCGGTCGGGCAATCGGATGCCAGGCTCCCCTTATGGCACCTCCGGCACTGACTTTTCCCTGTTCTGTCGAGCTGAATGTGAGCGAACGGCCTCCTACGAAGGCTGACGCACTTATGAAATAGTCCGGACTGTATCGTGTGTATCCGACACCGATCTTTCGGGTCATCGTGCGGAAGAATGATTCCGAAACCTGCGCTATCATCGCCGGTTTATATGATGCGGATCCACCTCCGCGGATTCCAAACTGGGGGATGAAATAGCCGAGACGTAGATAATCGTTTTCGCCTAATCCCCGCTGGATATATACATCCTTCATACCAATCTTACCATATGAATATCCGGCTTCAATGCGTGCCATCCATTTGGCATACATGGCCTTGACTCCAGCACGTATTTCCGGGAGGGAGGCTCCGTCGTGGAAGCCGTCTTTTGAAGGGAAATTGAGCGCTCCGTCCACGTGGATGCGCCCGATAGGTGTCACTGTCAGTTTATCCTGTGCATATGATTTGTTAAAAGTAGCAGGCAACAAGGGCAGCGAAGCTACCGCTGCGGCAATAAACATCTTATTCATGATGAAATGATTCAAACGTTATCTTTAAATGAGTTCGTTATTTTGATGCAAAATTACAAAAAAAATTTGGAGGAATATTTTACAAATAGTAAATTTGCAATATAACTGCGGAATAATGGAATTATTTTGATAATTCCATTATCCGTGGCAAAGCACAACAATACCAATAATACCATAATACACATGGAAGATCAGATTCAGAAGACGTGTCTACATGACCGTCATGTTGCCCTCGGGGCATTGATGTCTCCCTTTGCGGGATTTGACATGCCGATTCAGTATGCCGGCATCACGGAAGAGCACAATGCGGTTCGTCAGCACGTGGGCGTGTTTGATGTAAGTCACATGGGCGAAGTGCGTGTAACAGGTCCCGACGCATATAATTTCGTAAGCCATATATTTGTGAATGATGTCACCGGAGCTCCCGATGGCCAGATATTCTACGGTATGATGTGCTATGAAAATGGCGGCACTGTTGATGACCTTCTTGTATATAAGGTGAACGATGAAGAATATTTTCTTGTCATCAATGCATCGAATATCGATAAGGATGTGGCTTGGATCCGTCAGAATGCCGAGGGGTTCAACGTTAAGATCGAGGATCAGAGCCCTTATTACGGTGAAGTTGCCGTGCAGGGTCCCGAGGCTGAGGCCGCGATGGAGAATATTCTCGGCATTGAGGTCAAGGACATTCCGTTCTATAATTTCAAAACCATCGATATGGATGGAGAAGAGATTATCGTTAGCCGCACCGGTTATACCGGTGAGGACGGTTTCGAAGTATACGGCAGTCATGACTTTACCCGCAAAGTCTGGGATAAACTCATGGACGGTGGCGTTCAGCCCTGCGGATTAGGATGCCGTGATACCCTGCGTTTCGAGGTCGGTCTTCCTCTCTACGGCGATGAGCTTAGCGCGGATATCACTCCCATTGAGGCGAGCCTGAGCATGTTTGTGAAGCTTGACAAGCCGGAGTTTATCGGTAAGGAGGCTCTTGCCGCGCAGAAGGCAGAAGGTGTGAAACGCCGCATCGTGGGGCTTGAGCTCGAAGGCAATGCTATCCCGCGTCATGGTTATCCTGTGGAAGTGAATGGAGAGCAGGTAGGTGAGATTACCACCGGCTATCGTTCAATTTCGACCGGAAAGAGCGTTGCCATGGCGATGATCAATAAACCTTATGACAAACTTGGCACAGAGGTGGAAGTGCGTATCCGCAAAAAGACATTCCCTGCCAAAGTTGTTAAGAAACGTTTCTACGACAAGAATTATAAAAAATAATCAGCGCTCTTATTCAGAACGCTGTTGAATATTCAAAATTAAAAGTAAAAATATAATAAACTAAAATATCATGAGCAAAGTTATTGAAGGTCTGCGTTATGCAGAGTCACACGAGTGGGTAAAGGTAGAGGGCGACATCGCCGTAATCGGAATCAGCGACTATGCGCAGCATGCGCTTGGCAATATCGTTTATGTAGATATGCCGGAGGTTGGTGATGAGGTTGCAGCGGGCGAGGATTTCGGTGCCGTTGAGTCAGTGAAGGCAGCCAGCGACCTTCTCAGCCCCGTTTCAGGTGAGGTTGTTGAGATCAATGAAGAGCTCGAGGATGCACCTGAGGCTATCAATGCAGATGCTTACGAAAACTGGATTATCAAGGTGAAGATGTCAGATCCCTCCGAGGTTGAGGGTCTTCTCGATGCAGCCGCTTACGAAAAACTTTGTGAAAATGAGTAACCGTTTTATCCCGCATACCGAGGAAGACATCCGCGTGATGCTCGACCGTATCGGCGTGCAGAGCGTTGACGATCTTTATAACGATGTGCCGGCGGAGGTAATCTTCAAGGAAGATTACGCTATACCGTCAGCTATGTCGGAGATGGAGTTGCGTCGTCATTTCAGCGAGCTTGGAGCCAAGAACCGCTGCCTTAAGGTTTTTGCCGGAGGTGGAGTCTATGACCATTATTCACCCTCCGTTATCTCTCATCTTCTTTCCCGCAGTGAGTTTTATACAGCATATACTCCCTATCAGCCTGAGATCTCTCAGGGCACGCTCCAATATATTTTCGAATATCAGAGCATGATCAGTGAGCTTACGGGTATGGAATCCACAAATGCGTCTATGTATGACGGTGCCACTGCCGCTGCCGAGGTGATGTTCATGATGGTTGCATCCGTGCGTAAGAAAAACCGTGTGCTTGTATCATCTACTCTTGCGCCTCAAGTGCTTGAGGTGGTTAAAACATATGCCAAGTTCCATGGCGTGGATCTTACTGAGATTCCTGAGAAAGACGGTGTGACTGATTTCGAGAAGATGCAGGTTGAACTGCGTGCCGGTGATGTGGCAGGTGTGATTCTTCCTTCACCCAACCGTTACGGTATAATTGAAGACTTCAGCGGTTTTGCGGATGCCATTCATGAAGTGAAGGCAATGATGGCAATTTATGCCGATCCGTCAGCCTTGGCAGTGCTTAAGACTCCTGCCGAATGGGGTGCGGATGTAGCTTGCGGTGATGGTCAGACTCTCGGTATGCCGATGCAGTTCGGAGGTCCGTATCTTGGTTTTATCTCATGCAAGAGCCATATGCTCCGCAAGATGCCCGGACGTGTGGTAGGTGCAACTACAGATGCTTCCGGTAAACGCTGTTATGTGTTGACATTGCAGGCCAGAGAGCAGCATATCCGTCGCGAGAAAGCCACCAGTAATATCTGCTCCAATCAAAGTCTTATGGCTCTCTATGCCACAATCTACCTCTCGCTCATGGGCGAGAAGGGACTTGTGGAGGTGAACCGCCTTTCTGCCGATGGCGCCCATTATCTCTACGGAAAGCTCATCGAGAGCGGAAAATTCACACCTGCTTTTGATAAGCCGTTCCTGAAAGAGTTTGTTCTTAAGACAGAGATGGATGTTAAGGCGATGAATGAAAGACTTCTTGCCAAAGGATTCATGGGTCCGCTTGACCTTGGCAATGGTCTCGTAGAGTTTGCCGTTACTGAAAACCGCACACGCGCAGAGATAGATGAACTTGTTAACATAATTCTGGAGGCCTGATAGGAAAGATATATGAAATATTACGATAAGCTGATATTTGAATTGTCACGTCCCGGCCGCCGGGGCTATGAGCTTCCTGCAAACGGATATGCCGCTGATGCACTCGCATCCATCCCCGGCAATCTTCTTCGTGAGGAGAAACCGGAGCTTCCGGAAGTAAGTGAGCTTGATGTTGTGAGACACTATACCAACCTCTCCAACAAGAATTTTGGTGTTGATACCGGATTCTATCCATTGGGAAGCTGTACGATGAAGTATAATCCCAAGATCAACGAGGAGGTTGCTGCAATGCCTGAGTTTGCAGGACTTCATCCACTGCAGAGCGAAGAAACTGCGCAGGGAGCCCTTGAGCTTTACTACAACCTGCAGCAGGCTCTTTCCAATATAGCGGGTCTTGCTGAATTCACTCTCAATCCCTATGCCGGCGCGCATGGCGAGCTTACAGGTCTGATGGTGATGCGTCAGTATCATATCTCGCGTGGCGACACAAAGCGTACTAAGGTGATTGTGCCCAATTCCGCCCACGGCACCAATCCGGCCTCCGCGATGGTAGCGGGTCTCGAGGTTGTCGAGGTTAAATCAAAGCCCAACGGCTCGATTGATGTGGAAGACCTCAAGCCTTTGCTTGACGATACCATTGCCGGTATAATGATGACCAATCCCAACACGCTCGGTATGTTTGAGACTGAGATTGTCGAGATCGCCAAACTCGTGCACGATGCAGGTGGACTCCTTTATTACGATGGAGCCAACCTCAATCCGATGCTTGGCAAAGTGCGTCCGGGTGATATGGGTTTTGATATCATGCATATAAATCTCCACAAGACATTCTCCACACCTCATGGTGGCGGTGGTCCCGGTTCGGGTCCGGTAGGAGTCGCAGCTCATCTTGTGGATCTACTTCCTGCTCCGCGTGTCCGCAAGGATGCTGATGGGAAATTCCATGTGGAAGGAAACGATGGCAAGAGTCTCGGTAGCGTAAGCTCATTCCTCGGTAACTTCGGTGTGATGATGAAGGCTTATGCATACATACTCAGTCTCGGAAAAGAGAATCTAAAGAATGTGGGTCCGATGGCAACTCTGAACGCCAATTATATCAAGGAGTCACTAAAAGATGACTATCTGCTTCCGATCGAGGGTGCCTGCAAACATGAGTTTGTTTTCGATGGATTGAAAGACAAGTCGACCGGTGTGACCACTCTCAATGTGGCTAAACGCCTTCTCGACTATGGTTTCCATGCCCCGACTATCTATTTCCCCTTGCTCTTCCATGAGTCTATGATGATTGAGCCTACGGAAACAGAAAGTCTTGAGACCCTTGATGAGTTTATCGAGGTGATGCATAAGGTGGCGAAAGAGGCAAGAGAAAATCCTGATATGGTGAAAAATGCGCCCCTTACCACTCTCATTTCTCATCCTGACGAGACGACCGCGGCCAAGAAACCGATTCTTTCATACCGTCAATTGAAAGCGGATCAGAATGCATAGCGATATTATCATAATAGGAGCCGGCCCCGGGGGGTATGAGACCGCCCTGGAGGCCGCGCACCGTGGCAAGAGTGTGACGCTCTTTAACGGAGGCGCATTGGGAGGCACATGTCTTAACGAGGGATGCATACCTACCAAATGCCTTTGCCGCGATTCTGAGATGGTGATGCAATTTAAGGAGGCGGACAAGTTCGGTATCGAGGATTTCACTTTCGCGGTTGATTATGGTAAGATAGCCGCGCGCAAGCGTGAGACAACCGCACAGCTTCGCGAAGGGATAGCCATGATGCTGAAACAGACCGGTGTCAACGTGGTTGATGCAATGGCAAGTTTCAAGAATGCCTCTACGGTTGTTGCCGGAGGGGAGGAATACACCGCCGACGATATAATAATTGCCAGCGGCAGTGTATCTAAATCTTTGCCTATTCCGGGTCATGACTTGGAATGCGTAATGGATTCAACCGATATCCTCAACATTGAATATATCCCCGCGTCGCTGACAATAATCGGTGGTGGTGTGATCGGAATGGAATTCGCCTCGATATTCTCAGGATTAGGTTCTAAGGTAACCGTGATCGAGTTTATGAAGCAGATTCTTCCTCCGTTTGACTCCGATATCGCCAAGCGCCTAAAGCAGACATTGTCAAAGCGTGGGGTTGATATAATCACAGGAGCTGCCGCCAAGAAGATAGAGCGTAATGATGATGGAGAGATATCTGTCACTTATGAATCAAAAGGGAAAGAGCAGACTGTTGTCAGTACAGATCTTCTGATGGCTGTAGGCCGTGCACCGCGTGTTGAAGGATTGAATCTTGAAGCTGCCGGTGTGGAGTATTCTCCCAAGGGAATTCCTGTTGATGATGGCATGCGCACGAATGTGGAGCATATATATGCCATTGGGGATGTCAATGCCCGCATGATGCTTGCGCATGTCGCTACATTCCATGGAATCCGTGCTCTGAATTCAATCGACGGTAAGAGCGACAATATCCGTTTTGACGTGATTCCTTCAGCGGTGTTTACCCAGCCGGAATGTGGCATGGCAGGCATGACCGAGGAGGAATGCAAGGCGAAAGGGATTGAGAGCATCACCGGCAAGAGCTTCTACCGCGCCAATGGCAAAGCTTTGGCCATGGGAGAAAGCGAGGGTCTCTGTAAGGTGATTTTCGATAAGGTAAGCCGGAAACTTATCGGTGCCCATATCATGGGAGCCGATGCCGCGTTGCTTGCCCAGGAGGCTGTTGATTTTATGAATGCCGGAGCTACAGTGGAGATGATAAAAGAGACAATATTCGGTCATCCTACGCTGAGTGAGGTTCTTCTTTCTGCAGTCCATGCAGTGAAGTAATGAACAGAATTGATATCTGAATAATTGCACACAATTTGTGTCAATGTGCTATAAATGCTGCGCACTATTTTAAAGAGTGTGCAGCATTTATAATTTTTATTGTCAAACAGTTGCAAAATTGAAATCTTTTGCAGAAATTTGCGAACCATTACCCTGCGCACTTCGTTTGCGATAGAGAGAATACCTGTTGCAGCCCTTGCAGTTACTATAGGCAGTTACCATTGGGGCGGTATGTTATCATTCATTAAGGTTTGAAAAGATTATGTTAGAAAGATTCCTGAAAAAATGCGAATTCGATTCGCTTGAGGATTTCCGCAGCAATTATGAAGTTGTGGTTCCGGAGAATTTTAATTTTGCATATGATGTTGTTGATAAATGGGCGGAAGAAGCTCCTGACAAGCCGGCTCTTCTCTGGACCAATGAAAAAAGGGAGGAGCGTCAGTTCTCATTCTCCGATATGAAGGAGGCTTCCGATAAGACAGCTTCTTTCTTCAAAAGCCTTGGCATCGGCAAGGGGGATAAGGTGATGCTTATTTTAAAGCGCCGATATCAGTTCTGGTTCTCAATCCTCGCGCTTCATAAGTTGGGTGCGGTATGTATTCCTGCCACCCATCTGCTCACCGCCAAGGATATAATCTACCGTTGCAATGCCGCCCGGATAAAAGCTATAGTTGCATTAGGGGATGAGGAGGTGACAAAACATATCGTCAAGGCGTTGCCCGAATGTCCAACTGTTGAGACCTGCATCTCCACAGGACCACTTGTGCCTGAAGGTTGGTATGATTTCAATGAAGGGATAGAGAATGCCGCACCTTTCCGTCGACCTTTGCGCCCGAACCGTAATGAAGATCTTTCGCTGCTCTATTTCACGTCTGGCACAACAGGCGAGCCAAAGATGGTTGCACATGATTTCCTTTATCCTTTAGGACATATCGTGACAGGTAAATACTGGCATAATCTTGATGAGACATCTCTCCATCTCACGCTTGCCGACACAGGCTGGGGGAAGGCTGTGTGGGGTAAACTGTACGGACAATGGTTTTCGGGAGCCAACGTGTTCGTGTATGATTTCGACAAATTTCATCCCTCTGACCTTCTGGGTATCTTTGAAAAATACAATATCACATCTTTCTGCGCACCACCCACCGTATACCGTTTCCTTATTCTGGAAGATGTGAAGAAATATGATCTGTCGTCCTTGCGTTACTGCACCACAGCCGGGGAAGCGATGAATCCGAGCGTATTCGAGCGTTGGAAAGAGCTTACAGGTCTTGACATCAAAGAGGCGTTCGGACAAACTGAGACTACTCTTACTATCGGAACTTTCCCATGGATGGAAGCAAAGCCCGGTTCCATGGGTGTGCCAAATCCGGAATATGATATAGATATCATCAATGCGGATGGTGAGAGCTGTAAGCCCGGAGAGCAGGGAGAGATAGTGATATATACTGACAGGCGACGTCCTTTGGGATTATTCCGGGAATATCTATATGACGAGGAGCTTACCAGTCAGGCTCATTCGAATGGGGTTTATCATACAGGTGATGTGGCTACACGCGATGAGGACGGTTATTTCTGGTTTGTAGGGCGTGCTGATGATGTGATCAAGTCATCGGGTTACCGCATCGGTCCGTTTGAGGTGGAGAGTTCGTTGATGACTCATCCTGCAGTTGTGGAATGCGCCATAACCGGAGTGCCAGATCCGATTCGCGGGCAGATTGTCAAGGCTACGGTTGTGCTTGCCGATGAATGGAAAGATAGGATCGGTGATGAGCTGGTGAAAGAATTGCAGAATCATGTCAAGCAGACGACGGCTCCTTATAAATATCCTCGTCAGATTGAATTTGTCGATGAGCTTCCGAAGACAATCAGCGGCAAAATAAGGCGCGTGGAGATCCGCTCATCGAAGCCGAATCCCCACGCTCATGCGAGTTGAAACTCGCATGCATTATCAAATACTGATACGCAATCAGTTATTTCTGAATTATCAAATAATCAAATACTGATGCGCAATCTGCTATTTTGCTGAATTTGCCTCAATCAGACGGCGGTTGGCATCGCGCACGCGCTTTGCATCTACCTTCACTTTCTTGCGGTCGTAGGTGAGCAGACCGTTTACCTCTCCTTCGACATCGGTAGTCTGTGTATAGACCGCGCCTGTGTAGGCAATCTTGGCGAGGTTGTCGAGGATATCAATATATTCTATGTATTTGTCTGTAACCTCTTTCGGAGATTTGAATTCGATATATCCCCAGTTTTTGTCGGGTTGCCAGAGATGTCCCTTGATCGGGTAGCCGATGCCTCCGTATTCGCCTATTACATTGGCTTTATAGTCGTCAAGGAGATATATGCGCGGTGCCGGATAGTTATGCACGTCAAGGATATCTCCTGCTCCATAGAAGAAATTGCCACCGCTGGCTGCGTTTACAAGGCGGGATGGATCTTTTGATTTGGTCCATTCCGCCACATTTTTTGTGTCGAACTGTCCCCAGCCCTCATTGAACGGCACCCACACCACGATAGAAGGATGGCTATGCAGATTGTCCATTATCTCATTCCATTCCGTGCGATATTGCTTCGCGCTGGCGGGAGTCCTCTCGAATTCTTTTGATCGGTAGTAATTATGGTTTTCCCATTTGGTGTTCTTGTCTCCGCTCGGCATATCCTGCCATACGAGTATGCCGTTGCGGTCGCAATATTCATACCAGAGTTCCGGCTCAACTTTTATGTGCTTGCGGATCATGTTGAAGCCAAGTTCCTTGGTCTTGTCAATGTCATATATCATGGCTTCATATGACGGAGGAGTGTAAAGACCATCGGGCCACCATCCCTGGTCAAGCGGTCCGAAATGGAAAATCGGCTTTCCATTTAATGTGAAGCGGTTGATCTTGTCCTTGCCGCGCTCATAACCGATCTTGCGCATGGCCGTATAGCTACCGACAGTATCCTCTGTCTTGCCATCCTTTACAAGGCTGACTTTCAAATCATAGATAAAGGGAGATTCCGGTGACCATAGCTTCACATCTGCAGGCATCTCCACTTCAACGGGAGCTGATGTCTTGCCTGAGGCTGTGGCTACTGTCTTGCCGTTGTCAAGCACTTCAACTCTCACAATTCCGTTATCGGTGACACCGGCTTCAACCAGCAGACGCTTGGTGTCGACATCGGGTGTGATTTTAAGAGCTGTGATCCTATTGGCAGGTACCGGTTCGAGCCAGACGGTCTGCCAGATACCCGTCACTGGGGTATACCATATCCCTTTGGGTTTGGAAACTTGCTTTCCTCTTGGCTGTGTTCCTTTATCAGTCGGATCGTAAACGCGGACGGTGAGTTTGTTTTCGCCATCCTTGAGTGCATCAGTGATGTCGAAAGAGAAAGGGGAGTATGCGCCCTTGTGATTTCCGACCTGCACTCCATTCACCCAGACATCGGCTTCCCAGTCTACGCCTCCAAAATTGAGGTTCACGTTCTGACCCTTCCAATCGGAAGGTATGGTAAAGGTGCGGTCGTACCACAGCTCATTTTTGTCACCTACTGTTCTTCCCACTCCGGAGAGCGCAGACTCCACCGCAAATGGCACAAGAATCTTTCCATCGAACTTTGTCGGGGTTGCCGACCCCGCAGGTAAGATGGCATAGTTCCATTCTCCGTTAAGGTTCTTCCAATCATCGCGGGTTAGCATAGGACGCGGATATTTGTTCCATACATTCTCCGGAGTTAATTTCTCACCCCACACCGTCGAAAGCGGAGGCGTCGGTAATTTTTCCTGAGCCGGGACAGCCAGCGCAAAGGACGCAGCCGCCATCAGGATTGTAATTTTATTCATGGTTTTTTATTTTTATCAATATATATACGGCAAAGATAGCGAAATATAATCAGATTGGCGCCCAATCAGGACGCCAATCCATCAAATTATAAGATTTAGATTTTACTTACGGATAAATTTCTTAGACACTTTATTGCCCTGGCGCACGATATAAAGCCCGTTTTCAGGATCAGTAACCTTCATACCCTGGAGATTGAAGTATTCAACAGGAACGTTTTCATCGGATACTATGATATCATTTACTGATGTCTGGAGGTCATCTGTGTTTGTTACCTTGATATTTCTCAGGAAAAAGCGACAAGTTCCTTTGCTGGGATCTAAATCTTCAGAAATTCCATTGTATTTGTTATTCATGGGAAATTGGTTTGCTCCGGGACGGATCGTGATTCGGTCACCGTTTTTAAATACATAATCTCCGAAATTAAGGGTTGCGTCATGCCAAGCAAGAGCTTCATTTTTCGGGAAAGGTAAGTCTTCAGTCTTGCCATAGTTGGTTTCCTCCACATTTTCACGACCCTTACCCACTGTTGTGATTTCTGATCCATTTTCAGGTGTGACGGTGACAGAGAGATGGGTATAATCATAAGCCCCGGTTCCCTGTCTTACAGGACACCATTGGAAAGAAACAGTTACATTTGACACTCCATTTTCAGGCAAACCCGCCAAAGGTGGAAGTACTAATCCACTTGCTCCCCCTGTTACTCCTATTCTAAGATAAGCTCCGGTTGTCTCTCCATTCTCTTCAGTTTTTTGAAGATAGAATGATGTCTGTGGTGTCTTGGATGCCGCTGTTCCGCTTGGATTCTTGCGTAGGAATTGATACCCTTTTTCTGTCATGGCCTCAAAGGCTGTCTTGCCATCAGCTACTGTCTGGGTTATATTAAGGCAACCGGCAGAGCAATCATTTATGCCAATTCCATCATAAACTGTCTTGCCATCAACTTCAGTTGTTGTGTAAGGAATCAGACTGCTGAAGTCATCTTCATATACAACTGAACTGTCTGCGGTTGCGCTCAATGTTGCTCCGAAAAAGAGGACTGATAAAGTAATTTTCTTCATACTAAAAAAGTTTTTGTTGTTAATATTAAATTAATTGTTTGTATATGTGACGTTTTGCTAATTTTTACTGTCAATGTCTACGAAGACGGGAAGGTGGTCCGAGACTTGTGAGGCATCAATGCCATCGAAGACAGGAATGAGCGATTTCACTACCTTATGAGAAGGGGTATTGCCTTTCCAGGCAAGGATATAGTCCAGACGATAGTTCTTGTCGGGAACAGTCACTCCATTCGGACTGATAATCTCCCATTTCTCAGAGGCGACAGTTGGCAGATTTATTGCATTGAGATCTCCGGCGAGATATACGGGCTTTCCACTCCAAGTGTTTGCTTCGATTCTGCTTTCCACGTAAGTATTGATTATCTCATATGATTTTTTGCGGTTCTCGGCACTCTCGCTTCCATTATCGAGGTGAGTTGAGATAAACACATAGTCATCAAACTCGGCGGCTATGAATCCTCGTTTCTCAGATTTACCGGGCAATGTGTCATCAGTTTTTATTTTAAGCGGCTTTTTTTTATACATCATGGCTATGCCATATGTGCGATTGCCAGCGATGGATAACGACTGAGTCACAACTAACGGCAGGTATGTGTATTGCAACCCGGTGCGCTTTGCGAGTTCGGCAGGTTGGTCAGCATCGAAATTATTTTTATAGTGTACCACTTCCTGAATGGCGATCACATCAGGGTCAATCTCGGAGATAAGTTTAGCTGTGTTATCGTAATTGGCGGGTGGCACTCCTGTAAGGGAGCAGCTATGGGTATTGAAAGTGGCTAAACGCCATGTGTTGGCCTCTCGTGTAAAGTCTGACGGAGTGAGAGATGATGAAGTATTGCTGACAGTGTAAGGGATGAGCCATTCGAAGTTTTCTTCAAACAGCACCGTCTCATTCTGTGTCTGCGCTGACAAACGTGGCGTTGTGCATAGCATGTTACACAAACCTGCAAATATGAATATATATTTTTTCATCAATTAGTTGAAAATTACTGATTCTAAACTTTATTCGATTGTCATGTCGAACTGGTCGAAGGGGGCGTTGCGGTGGGCCAGATGCTTGGTGAGTGGCGAGATCCCGAAGAGGGGGGAGTAGGTCTTGACGCCGATTGTCTTGCCATCGGGCTTGAACTCCAGGATGCGGAGCCAGCCATCGCCGCCGTTACCCTCCCAGCCACCGCCGAGAATCTGAACGTTGAACATCATCTGGTGAACATTGCGTCCTGCCGAGTTCTTGTCTATTCTGTATGCGATGGAATCTTCATAATCCCCCGGTTTGCCGGTATGGCCACACAGTGCGAACACGATGTTGGAAGATGGATAGATCAGTTTCTCCCATACGGCTTTTCCCCAATTGCGTGGAGTTATCTTGTAAGATGAGTTGTCAGTATACTCCGCAGTTCGTTCCTGCAGCAGCGAATGGGTCATGAAAATCACTTTGTGTTGCTTGTATTTTTTACTTGAACAAAGTTTTTTTGCCCAATCAAGCACTTCATCCCTTGGTGCGAATTCTGTTGTGATCACAAGAATCTTCCCCCAGTTTGGGAGATCATATTCAAATGCGGCGTTCTCCATATCTGATATGCCTTGTCTGTTCGGGAAATTGGAGACAATGATGTCGCGCCATGTGCTGTTACGCTCGAAGGGGAAATATTCCGGAAAATGAGTCATGCCGTTTTCCGACTTGCCATAGCCATAATCATGATTGCCACATGATATTATGTATGGCACCTTATTGTCCAGGCGACTGAAAGCACGCGATGCGGCTTCCCACATCTCACGGCTTGTCTGGTTGAGCATCTTGCGGTTCATGACGATATTTTCGTTCTGTTCCACAAGGTCACCGGTGCAAAGCACAGCCTTTATGTTCAGATTGTCGATATTGTCTGCAATCCATGCGGTGCACAAATCGAATATGGGTTGATTGATATCGTATTTGGTATATCCCTGCGGGTCGCCCAGGACTATCATCGAGAATGAATCTTTATTCTCAAGATGCTGCATGTCAGCTCTATGCTGGGCGTTTACCACTGCATAGAGTCCGACGATGGCAGCTACAACTATACCTACTTTTCTCATTATTTCAGATTTTTAAATTTACCTCATGAATGATATCGCGAGATGATGTGCCTATTGATATTATGTATTCACCCGGATTCAATTTCCATTCGTGCGTTGAGATGTCATAAAAGCCGAGCTCTTCAAGGGGAATGCATATTTCGAAGATTTCGCTTTCCGAAGGATTTAGAAAAATTTTCCTCGTTGCTTTCAGTTCACGAACCGGACGGGTGACAGAGGGATTCTTTTCCGAAACATATACCTGTATCACCTGGGCTCCTTGGCGTTTGCCGATGTTATTAAGCTTGGATTTTACGGATATTGTTCCATTCTTGATTTTCACGTCAGGTTTGGAAATTTTCCATTCGGTGTAAGTAAGACCGTGTCCGAATGGGAAGAGAGGGGTGATTCCTTTGGTATCATACCAACGATATCCCATCAATATGCCTTCGTCATAATTCACATCGTATGGGGAGATCATTGATTCGTTTACAAGTTTTGTGTAAAATTTAGCACCTTTGGGCATTGTGTTGCGGGCCGGAGAATCGTTAAAATCTCTCTCTATTGTCATGGGTAGTTTGCCGGATGGGTTGATACGTCCGGTTAGCACTCCAGCCACAGCCTCCATGCCGTTCTGACCCGGATACCAGCCATAGACAATGGCTGACGCTTTATCTGCAAAGTCAGTCAATCTTATTCCGGATCCGGAAAACACAACAATTATGGTGTTTGGATTCATTTCAGTGATTCTTTCGAGCTGTTTGTTTTCAGCTGCCGGAAGATTGAACGGGCGTTCATATGCCTCTCTGTCTACGGTGCCTGTAGAAACGATGATGATGTCAGCGTTTTTTATCTGCGAATCTGTCGGTTTGTTTACAAATTCAATATCAGCTCCGAATTCTTTTTTCAAAGCATCGCGCCATGTCACCTGATTATATCCTTTGACATCAGCCGATGCCCAGACCCAGTTGAAATCCTTGTCAAGATAGTTTCCTGTGACAAGAATTTTCTTTCCGGAGGAATTTACAAGAGGGAGTATCCCATCATTCTTGAGAAGCACCACACCCTCTTCAGCTGTTTTCATTGAGACTTGTTCGTGTTCCGGGAATTTATCGAGAAGTTCCGGTTTATATTTCTCCCTGTCGTAAAGACCGAAAGCATAGCATGTGGCGATCAGTGGACGGATCATGCTGTCAATTTCAGCCTCGGTCAGCCTGCCGGTTTTCACCATATCTGCTATATCATTACGAATTTCCTTGCTTCCCGGCATTATGCAGTTCTGCCCGGATTTCACAACTTTTGCATTGTCGTAGACAGAACGCCAATCGCTCACCACGCATCCCTTGAATCCAAGGTTCCGGCGGATCAGGGTGTCGATCACATGCCGGCTTTCTCCGGTCCATTCACCATTTAGTTTATTATAGGAGGTCATGATGAAAGCCACTCCGGCGTCTATGCCATCTTTGAATGGACGCATGTATATTTCGTGCAGCGTCCGCTCATCTATAATGGAGTTTGTGCGCCGGCGATAAAACTCGGTTTCGTTGCCGATGAAATGCTTTATACATCCTGCTGTGCCAGTAGACTGGAGTCCCCGGATGTATGCCGCCGCCATTTTCCCTACCATATACGGATCCTCTCCAAGATATTCATAATTACGACCGCATTGCGAGTTGCGGGCAAGGTTCACACCTGGACCCAAAAGCAACTCAACACCACCTGCCCGGCATTCCTCCCCGACGGCTTTCCCGTATTCATACGATAATTGCGGATTGAATGTCGCAGCCAGCATTATAGGCGAGGGAAAAGCTGTGGAACGATCAAGCTGATGGATATGAGTAGTGTCTTCAAGCTCAGGACGGAGGTGCACACCTTTTGTGGCATCCGACATATATAGATATGGGATACCTTTGTGAGGAAAACCTTTGAAAAAGAATTCCTCGTATCCTACAGTCATGTCGAGTTTCTCATCAAGAGTAAGCTCAGTCAGCTTTTGATCTGCCCATGAATATGCATCGTCCCAATTCAAAACATCAATGGCATATGCCGGCATCAATAGGGCGAGAAGCCCTATTGATGTCAGCATCAGCTGGCTTATATGCTTTATTTTACACATATATTGTCGATAAACCAGCGTGAATATTCTGAACTTGCCGGGGATGAGGAGAATCTGATCTGAGTTTCGGGCGTGACATTCTCTATGGAGTATGTGAATGTCTTGAATGAATCATAGTCCATGGCTCCGAATAACACGGAAGTCTGACCGTTGATTGTTCCTCCTCCGATTATCTCTATAATTCCCTGCGTGATATCTCCTTTGCGGTCTTTTACCGCAGAAGCGAATACAGCTTTGTTTTTGTAAGCCATGGCCTTGAAACTCAGACGGTATGAGCCTGCGGCATTCAGTTTGGGAGTGATCAGTTCACCTGTTTCGTTTTTATAGCTTCCATGTGCCACATCAACAGTGTTGACATAACCTATCTGGGCGTATCCCGGGCGCTGTCGTACATTGGTTCCGGTTAATGACTTGCGGATATCGTCACTCCATTCTGTGATGTCTGATCCTGCATAATTCAGCATAGCGCTCAACTTGTCTCCAAGACGGTAATCCGCTCCTTCGGTGAGTCCGTCAAACGGCTCGAAATATATTGCTCCAGATGGAGAGGCGGTAGTTGTATGCACCGGAAGTTTGTCAAGCAGCATGCAGCTGTGGAATATCGCGCGTCCGTCAGTGCTTGATATTGAAGCACCCGTATTTACAGCCTCATTGCTGTCCGCACGGCGAATCTTTATGTACAGGGGATCCTCGCGGGCGATAGGCTTATCGATATGAACGTCAACAGTGAAATCTGAATAACCTTTTCCCGCAGTCCCGACCATATCCTTGGGCAGAGAGAATATGGTTGATGTCTTTCCTGTTGACCAGTTCTCGTTATCTGTGGAATAGAGCACCTCCCAATTGCGAGGGGCGTTCTTTTGTCCGCTCCAGCCAAATTGCAGACGGAAACCGTCGGTGAATTCAACACCTGCCGGATATGATAAGAGAAGATAGTTGTCGCGGTTATCCACCCATGATCCGAGCTGGAAATTATGATGTCCGCTATTGTCTGTCCAGAAGCGGTAATACTGACCTTTCTCGCTGAGATTCCATTTAATTGTAGCGCCGGATCCATCAAGGGTGCGTGCGAAATATTCATTAATGTTTTCTGATGTCCTGTCAACCTCAATATAGCGGCCGTCGAAATTGGTAGCCGTGTTTGTCATCAGAGATATTATGTATGGAAGTGAGAAACCGCCGTCGAAACGGGAGCCTGTCAGACTGAAATCAGAAACATTACCGGGATAAATGCAGGCTGCGCCTCCATATGAGCCCGCCACTCCGCATATATGTCCGCTTCCAGTCGGAATCACAGACTCGGAGAAACTGCAATCCGGAAACACGGTAAGTGCTATTGCATTGTTATCCTCATCCACGAAAGAACCGGCTTCATAAAGGTATTCCTTGTTAATGTCAGAGCTTGAGATCTGTCCTGATACCTTAACATACATCGATTCATATTTTCCTGTAAGGAGCTCCGGGATGCTGACATCCAGCGGAGTGGGGATTATGGATGTGGCTTCGGTTCTCGATATTGCCGCATCGCTTGCCGGAGTGAGCACAAGAAGTCCCGTTGTCGGATCGGTTGAGAGTTGAGCATCCTTAAGTTTGATTTCAATCTCCTGACCTGAGCTGACAAGATATTCATCAGTCGTGCGTACAGCTATGCCATTATTCTCTTCAGCTTTCCCTTCCACAGCAATTAGGCGATCGGGGAAATTGCCATGCTGCATGTTTGAGACAACAACACCGCGCATCAAGGCATCCTCGCCCAGAGTAAGATGCGATGTGCCGCTGAGTGACCGGAGTTCCGACACTGACACCAATCCATCTCCAGATGAAGGATTCTGAGTTACAGAAAGACGCGCCATAGCTGTGTTGAACTCATTACGCACCGTGATTGTAATTTCGCGTTGCGCAGATGTTTCGTTGGGGCGGAGGGTAAGTTTGAGGTCTCCGTTCCCGACATTCTTGCCTTCGGTTATTGTCAGCCAGCCTGTATCCTCGCCTTCGGCTGAGGCTGTCCAGTCGCAGTTTGATTCCACTGCGACATTGAATGAAGACAGAAGCGACGGGGCAAGGATTGCCTCTGTGTCAAGTTTAATAATAGGTGCGGGAAGGTCCACTTCATCTTTGCATGATGTGGTGGCAAATATCATCGCTGCCATCATGCCAAGGGGGATCATCCTGTTTATAAGATATGTTCTATTCAATATGAATTTCATAAGTGTCAGTTTTTAGAGAGATCAACAATTACCGGGAAATGGTCGGAAACATCTGTCAGACGAATCTGGTCGAATGACGGAACCATCGTGCGAAGCACTTTATAAGACGCGTTGTTATCCTTGTATTGGAGCACATAATCGATCCGTCTGCTGGAACCGGGGAATGTTACATTGGAGGTGCTGATAGTCTGCCAGTGTGAGGTTGCCTCGGATGGGAGAGAGGTCGCGTTCAAGTCTCCGGCAAGGTATATGGGCTTTTTGTAATGGCTCAGGTTGTCACTGATATATTGGTTTATGATATCATAAGACCACGCCCTGTTGTCAGCGCTTGACACGCAAAGATGTGTGCAGATAAAGATAAAGTTCTCGAATTCCGCAAGGAGCATTCCTCGTATCTCTTTCCCCGGCAGTTCGCGGGTATATGTGCTCAGAGGTTTCTCCTTGCAAAGGATTCCTATCCCGTATTGCCCCTTTGTGTAGGTGACGGTGGGTAGGAACACCGGATACAGCCCTGTGCGGTTCGCCAGTTCCTGCAGTTGATCTTCAGAATAACGGTTGGTGTTTTTGTCGAGTTCCTGAAGTGCTATCACATCAGCATCGATGAGAGAGATGACTTTGGCTGTGTTGTCATAATTCGCCACATTGTTTACCGGAGAGCAGCGGTGTGTATTGTAAGTGGCGAGACGGTAGCTGTCGGGAAGACGCGACGGGTCGGTCTTTGCTTGCTCTTGGTTGAATTCATAGTCTGAATTATCACCCTCCAGCTTGTCGCATGAAACGGAAGCAAGCACGACTGCAGTGAGCAGAATCTTATTCAATATTGACAGTATATTCATAAAAATCATTGTTATTTTGCATTGGGTTTTAGAAATTCAGACCATCATCCCATCCGGGATTCTGTGTGATATTACCTTGAGTAAGGATACGGTCGTCTGTTGGGATCGGGTAAAGGTAGTCTCTGTCCTGACGGAACGTGCGGGGAAAATCCGTATGCAGGATTATATTTCCGCTTGAACCCTCTGACAGGAATATGTCTTTTCCTATTTCATACACAATTGGCGCTGATGTGGCGGGTTTGTTACCGCTCCACAGACATAGATCGGTTGTTCCGTCACCGTTGAGATCATAATTGCCGGGTCCTGCGAAATACATTCCGTAGAAAGTGCGGGTGAACCGCTGGCCCTCATGCCAACGCATTATATCCCAATATCTGAATCCTTCCATCATCAGTTCGATGGTGCGTTCGCGGCGTATTTCAAGGATAACACCGGTGTTGGTTCCGGTGACATTCTGATACCCTGTCACCGGATCGAGCAGATAAGGATCAGGATGCGCGTTGGCGTTACTCAGCGAAAGATTTGTCACGCCTGCACGGTCGCGAAGCGGCTTGATGGAAATATCGATATCAGATTGTGTAAGCGTGCCTAACTCGGCTTTAGCCTCCGAATAATTGAGATATACTTCAGCTGCACGGAAAAGGGGCATGTCTACGAAAGATGTGTTGTAGGCATCATACTGCGCAGCCTGAAGGTATTTCACAGGTTGATACCCTGTCTCACAAGCCGCAAGGTTAGGGGCGCTTTCGGTAGATTCTCCAATCCGTTTATAACCCGGTGAACGCAGTGTCTGCGCGAACCGTTTGTCGCGGTTTTGTGATTCCTGCGTTAGTGTCATTGTTTCGAAAGCAGGGCGGGAGGTGAAAGGGGTGCCGTCGGTCAGGAGATACATGTTGACAATATCCTTCAATATTCCCGGTCTTCCCTGTGACATGGAGGTAAGATATCCGTTAAGGTCATGTACCAATCCGATTGAAGAATTGTATGCACGGGCGAGTACAATCTCCGTGCCTACCGCATTGAGCGAGGAGAAAAGCGAAAGGTATGGAGTACTGCCTTCATTATAGATTGAATATCCTGAGTTTTTAATGAAATCCTCTGATGCATCCGCGCATATGCGGAGCAATTTTTCCCATCCTTCGATTCCGTGATATTTGCGGAATGTGCCCTCGAAAAGAGTCACACGGCTTTTGAGAGCGAGCGCGGTCCATTTGGTCACGGTGTAGAGACTGCGTGATGCATCGAGGTTGGCAATGGCAAAATCAAGGTCTTCAATCATATGCTCCACAACCTCCTGCCGTGGTGTCCGTCCCATGTATAGCCTCTCATCGTCAGAAGAAAGAGCCACATCAAGCCATGGCACATCACCGTATCTTTTCACTTTCTCATAGTAGAAATAAGCGCGGAAGAATCTTGCCACACCTTCATACTTAAGCCTGTCTGCCGTAATCTCGCAGTTCTTGGAATATTCAAGGAAAAAATTGATATCCCGGAGTTTATCCCATTTCCACGAGGATGCGGTAGAAGGCACTTGTTTATTACCTAATACTTCAGATATAAGACTGGTTTTGGATATGATGTCGGCAGACTCTCCGTAGATGTCGGATGCCGAAGGGAACATGGTGTAGAAATCGTTTGTAAAAAGCTCACATTCCGTTGCATTGCGGAAGAATGTGTCGGGGGTGAGTTTATCCTTGGGGTAACGGTCAAGGGCGCTTTCGCATCCTGCGAGCATCAGCATTCCGATTCCTGCCAAAGTGAATTTATATAATCGTAGTTTCATATGATATGCGTTGTTAGAAGGTCACGTTAAGTCCGAAGGAAAATGTCTTGCTCCAGGGGTATACATTGGAACGATTGTCGGAAGCGGCGCTTGCCTCTTCAGGATCTATGAATTTGCTTTTGAGAGCTGTCCATGTCACAAGATTCTCACCGGAGAAATAGACGCGTATTTTCTGGAGATATATTTTCTTTGTCCATTTCTCAGGAAAAGTGTATCCGATGGTCAGGTTTTTCAGACGGCAGTATGCCAGGTTCTGAAGATAACGGTCGTTGGCATAATATATCGTTGTGTTTGTGGCTGATAGCGCTGCATATGCCCTCGGACGCGGAAAGTATGCGTCTGTGTTTGTCTCGCTCCATACGTCGCTCATGAAATTGCGGGGAACGAACGTTGAGTAAGGGCGGGAATATGGTCCCCAGAAGCGCAGGTTGTCACCTCCCGGATACCAGTCTTTTCTGCCGATACCCTGGAAAAACAGGGATAGGTCAACACCATACCAGCTTGCATCAAGGTTTATGCCGTATCGGAAACGGGGCACGGAATTACCGATAATCACGCGGTCACCCGGATCATCGAGTGTGCTTTTACCTGCGTTCACGAAGCCGTCACCGTTGAGGTCAAGATATTTGGGATCACCACCGCGTACTCCGATACCGTAGGCTCCGGTGGCGTTATAACAACCTTTCATAACATGAGTGAGGTCGAGATTTGCGGCATATGCGGCAGCTTCTTCATCATTTTTGAAAAGACCGTCTATGCGGTAGCCCCATATCTCGCCTGTTTTCTTTCCAACGTAAGGGTCAGACAGAAGACCTGATGGGTTGTCGCATTTGGTATACTCCGATTCATATCCTGAGAATGTTACGGAAACACCATAGCTGAAGGGACGATGGGCAAGGTTGAAGGAGTCGTTCCAGCTCAAAGTAGCTTCATAACCACGTGTACGCATGTTGTTGGCATTTACCTGAGGCTCAGATGCTCCATAAAGAGAGGGTAGAGATTTGCCTTGGGCGAGAATACCTTTGACATTGCGCTCATACAGTTCTCCTGTGAACGACAGTCTGTTGTTTAGGAAACCGAGATCGAGACCTACATTGATTGTCTCGACTTTCTCCCATGTCTGGTCACCGGAGACGGGATCTGATACGGTGGCGTGTTGCCCGAG
Source organism: uncultured Muribaculaceae bacterium (assembly GCA_910578075.1). Classification (GTDB taxonomy): domain Bacteria; phylum Bacteroidota; class Bacteroidia; order Bacteroidales; family Muribaculaceae; genus Lepagella. The sequence continues at coordinate 49,529 of CAJTPK010000002.1, forward strand.
ACTTGTTCCGTTGAATGAATACCCCGACATATTGCCTCGTGTCGAGATAGTCTGGATAAAATCATAATATCCAATCTGCTGGTTTCCGAGGGAACCGTATGAAGCCCTGATCTTCGCGTTGCTGACCGCACTGCGTAGTGGTTCAAAGAATTTTTCCTCGCTTATTCTCCATCCGGCTGAGAATGACGGGAAGAATCCAAAACGGTTGCCTCGTGGGAAGCGGGATGTACCGTCATATCGACCATTGAGCTCCACAAGGTATCTGCCGTCGTAGTTATACATCAGACGGTAGAACAGACCCATGATTGCATATTCGTTCTTGCCTCCTGTCATGAGGAAATTGTTGGTTCCCGTTGCAAGATTGAAGTCAGAGAGATCTTCGGAAAGAAGATCCGTATTTTTGGAAGTGAGATATTTATAATACTTTGCTTCGTAGTTGTAACCGGCTATTGCAGAGAAGTTATGCACGTCTTTCCAGCAGTTGTCGTATGATGCGTAAACATCGGCCACGTAATAGTTGGATTCCCTCACCACTTCTTTATATGCATCGGAATGGGCGCCGCTCTTAGCTTCCTGCGCGATCACTCCGGGATATTGGGAATACTCCACGGCTACGCTGCGGAAATCATCGCGGCGATTTGTGTATGTATAGCTGAAATCAGCTCTTACATTCAGATTTGGGGTTATCTTGTACATGAGATCGAACATAGTTGTCAACTCTCTTGTCCTGTTGTGACCCCCGGTCTTACCTTTCTGCAGAACCGCGTTATATCCGTCCATTAGATAATGGGCGGAGGAGTTTGTGGCGGAAGTGTGGCTCACAGCCGTGCCATCGGGATTCACAGGCACCATGGATGCCAGAGCGTGAAGGGTAGGGCGGCGGAAGTTGTAATATTCACCATTGTTGTCGGAATCGTATCCTTTGTAGTTGTATTCTGAGTAGAAAAATTTCGTATTGTTTGAGAGAGTGAGATTGGGAAGAATATCAACCGACAGTTTGACGCGGGTGTTGTACGATTTGAATTTGTCAGGCTGAACACGGTTCACACCCTCCTGCTCATAATATCGTCCGGAGACGAGATATTTGAAGGATTTTGTTCCACCTGATACACTGATGTTATGATCCCATGAGGGACGTGTGTTGTCATACATATAGTTATACCAGTCAAAGTTGGCAAGGTAGAGGTATTCTTTCCTGCCATTCTTTGTCTGCGTTATCACCCATGGACGTTCAGGATTCTCTGTGACATCATTACGACGGTCCCATAGCATCTGATATTCTTCATCCGTATAAGAAGTATATGGAGTGTTCTGTTGGGTTGTAAGGAAGAGGTCTGCTATCTTTGCGGAGTAATAACCACGTGTCTCGAAATCTGTGGATGTTGTAGTGGTGGAGAATGAATAACTGCCGCTGTAGCTTACAGTGGGTTTCTGATCGGTTTTACCATTCTTTGTCGTGATTAGGATTACACCGAATGCCGCTCTTGCACCATATATTGCTGCGGAGGCGGCATCTTTTAGGACAGATATGCTCTCAACGTCATTTGAATTTATACGACTTATGTCACCTTCCACACCATCGATCAGCACCAACGGACTGCCTCCGTTGGGAGAGGTGGTGCCTCGCACGTTCAATGTCGCTCCTGCTCCCGGCTGTCCCGACTGTAATGTAACGTTAAGGTTAGGTACCATTCCCTGCAACTGACGACCGAGATTATCGATGGGGCGGTCTTTCAGATCTTCCGCAGATACAGTCGACACTGCTCCGGTGAGGTTTATTTTCTTTTGTGCACCATATCCGACAACAACCACTTCGTCAAGTAGTTCGGAACTTTCGGTCATGGAGATATCGTAATTATCCTTGGTTCCGACTTTGAATGAAGCGGGGGTGTAACCGACATATGAAAGTGTAACCTCCTGTCCAGGGGTAACATCCGGAAGTGTGAAATTCCCGTCGATATCCGTTATGGCTCCTGTGGTTGTTCCTTTGGCCATGACAGTGACTCCGATAAGCGGTTCACCGGATTTGTCGGTTATTTTACCGGAAATATTCCTTGTTGATGCTTTCTTTGGTTCCGGTTTGCTTGCTTTTGCTTTAGGAATTATAACAATGGATTTTGCACTGACAATCTCATAAGTCAAGGATGTCTTTTCAAAAAGTTTCTTAAGGACCTTGTCAAGCAACTGGTTGCGACAATTAATTGAGACTGGAGGAAGACCGGCGAGCACCGATTCCTTGAAGGAGAAACGATAATCGGTCTGTTGCTCGATCTTCTTGAGAACTTGTTCCACTGGAACATCGCTGACATTCAGAGTAACTTTAGGGTAATCAGCTGCCCTTGCAGCGAAGTTTACCGTCAGGGTAATCAGAATAAGCAGCAAAGTGTGTTTATAAAAACCACGCTGTTTCATGAATTTGAAGATTAGTTAACGTTTTTTTATTATTGTTGCCTAATCTTCTGATTCGTACTATCCTCAAAACATGTTTTTCAGCATACCTCCTTGAGCATGTTGGCTCAAACCATTATAACCAAGGGTAACCATTATACTTCAAATAAATATTAATCAAACCATTATAACCATTAAAAACTATCAAAAGCGAAGCTTTTGAATGGTTATAATGGTTTCTTATAATATGGTTTAAATTTCTGGAATAAAAATGGTTACCCTTGGTTATAATGGTTTGAGAAAATTAGTTGAATTTATAATGGTAAGATGTGTATTGTATGAAATTGGTTGGAGAGTCAGCGGGTGGCGTAGATGCGGGAGAGGATGCGGAGGGCATTGTCAAGATCATCGGCAGGGAGTGTGCCTGTGAAATTTTCATCAATGCTGTTCTTTATTTCCGGTTTAAGTGAGGTGTTGTAGTTTTGTTCTATGCGGTCGATGAGAAATTCCGGTGTGGCATTCTCGAAATGCAATTCCATTGTTGTCCATGAAGATGACCCTTGATGATAGTCTATGGGTTTGACAGTTATTTCACCTGATTCATTGTCAAGGATAATCTTTGTTCCGGGTTTCACGTCTACCGTCTTAGTGGTATTGTTTACTTCTACTGTGACATTACCATTGTCGAGTGTCAATTCCGAATATTTTGCCCTGGGTCGTGACATGATATTGAAGGCTGTGCCTTTCACAGATACAGTCATGGATGGCGTAGTGATAATGAAAGGGGCTTCGGGATTGCTTGCGACTTCAAAATATGCCTCGCCGTCAAAAGATACCTCACGGCAATCTTTCTTGAAACCGGAAGGGAAGGAAAATGATGAATTCCCATTGATTTTTACGGACGTTCCGTCGGATAATGTCAGTGAAGATGTCTCGCCGGTGGCGGTTGTAACATTACAGATTCCTTGCGGAGCCTGTTGTCTGCCGTCAAAATATATCCATGCTGCGCCAATGACGCAGATAGGCAGGATTACTGACGCTGCTATCCAAAGGGTACGTTTCCAACTCCATCCTTTACGATGGAAATTTTCTCCGAATAACTCTCCGTCGATGTTCTCTTTTGTACGGTCGATCATTTCCTGTGAAACCTGAACGGAATTAGTGTTCTCCAAATCAAGATTTCTGATGAGATCTTCAAGCTGCTCATCAGAAGCCGCGTTGAAACGTTTCCGCAACTCTAAGAGTTCCCGGGGAGAGAGCTTGTCATTTATAAGTTTTTCGAATAAATCATCCATGGTGAGAAGTCAATATAGGTGGTTAGATTAGTTTATAATGGTATGTATATGCGCTGAGCACAATAGCAGAGGCATCAGTGGGAATATGTCTGGGTATCTGGAAAGCCGTTGTCTTAAGGTTTTAAGACCTGTAGACAACGCGTTTTTGACAGTCTGGATATTGAGATTCATATTTTCTGCAATCTCCTTGTTTGATAGTCCGTGGAATTTTGAAAGTAATATTGCTTCTCTCTGTGACCGCGGAAGGTTGTTGATCTCATCAAGAACGATTCTCCTGAACTCCTCATATTCAACCGGAGCATGGTTGTCAGTGGGGTGGATCTCATCACGTATATCAAGAAATTGCTCGTATATGGGGCTGTTAAGCTTCTTGCGGAAATAATACAGAATCTTATTTCGCAGTGCGCCATAAAGAAAAGGAGACAGAGTCTGTGTATTCTGAAGGGTATGCCGGTTTTTCCAAAGCGATATGAAAATATCCTGTATTATCTCTTCCATATCCTCAACGATATGGATATAAGAGAGACAACTGGACATGAGTCTCGGGGCATACAATTCGTAAATCATGTCGAATGCACGCCGGTCATCGTTTTTCAAACGTATTATAAGGTCTTGTTCCCTCATGCCGTCTCAATTGATACGCCCTGTCATATTTTCAGTTGCTCCATATTTATTAAAGTACCATTATAAGTAGCGATTTAATTTGAACAGCTGCTTATGCACATTAATTTTATATTATAACTGAATATAAACGTATTTATTGGGTCGACGACAATTTTCTGAAACTGGGCCTTAATCGGGGAGTGTATGGTCAGCAGCGTTGAAGACGAAGCTTTTTCGGCAAATTATCGCCCAGATGAGGATGGCGACGGTGAATGTGCCGTTGAAGATGTATGCGAATTCGGGATCAGATCCGGCATGAAATATTTTTGACATTGCGTCAATGACAAAAGGAGTGATGGCTATACCTACATAGTTGCCGGATAACAGATAAGAAAAATATCGCGTAGATGCGTCAGGCGAAGGTGCCACGCGCGTGGTTTTATCGTATACCACGGGCTGGATTATGCCATATCCGAATCCGAATATGAAGATTGATATGCAGTAGGAAATGTCGGTATGGAAAATGGCCACACAGTAAAGACCTATGGCGATTATCAGAATAGCTGCCTGAATGGTGAGTTTTCCCATTACCTTAATAATGTAGGGGAGTAGGAATCCGGATACGGCTGCAGCGAGATAATACATGGCAGTTGCAATTCCTACCTGACCGGAATTGAAATTGAAATGCTGCATTGTGAATGGGATGTAGTAGCTTACAACCATCGTCCCGTATGTCATGGCGACATATATGCCAATCAATCCAGCCATCAGCCAGAATATACGCTTGGGAGTCAGTATGCCCGACGCTTTTTTCTCCGCTGTATTTACAACGGCTGTCTTTGTAGGATCGAGCTTGCGGTTGCGGCTGATGAAACGGTCGGTCATGAAGGGCACAAGAGCAAGCGGTATGACAGGTGTCAGATAAATCAGAAATGAATAATGCCAGTCGAACTCTGCCATCCACCCAACGAATACAGTGCCGATAATTACCATGAAATTGCTTAGTCCGGATTTCTTACCGAGTGCACTGACCCTTGATTCTCCTTCGAAATATTGTGATATGAGACTTGCCGCCAATGGGATGACAAGACCGCATCCAATACCTAAGATACATCCCAAGATGATAAGTTGATTGATCGATGAGGCGAATAAATACGCTATCCCCGCTGCGGCGTATATTATCAGTCCTGCTGCCAACACGCCGATCTGCCGGCTGCGTGTGGCAATCTTGCCTGCGAGAAGTATGAATGGTATCACCACTACGTTTGGCAGGACTTCAAGAAGCTGTATCTGAAGATCTGACACGTGCGGAAACACATCATGAAGCTTACCCTCTATAGGGGAGATGGCAAGACCGGGAAGGTTCACTGTCAATGATATTGACAGGATCGCAAGCAGGGAGATAAGAGGCATCTGCCCGTTACCGGAATTTATGTAACGCATGGCATATTAGTTTTATAAATATAAAACGCGTCCAAGCCGTAAAGGTTTGGACGCGCTAAGTGCAAAGCACTGATATATTATGCCATTGCCATGAAGCGGACTCTTAGTGCTTCTTTTTTCGGAAAGCATTATAGAGTATATATGCCAGGCAAAGGAGTCCGAGTGCATATCCGGCGTATGTGAGATAGGAATTGTATTGTTCCACTTTCTCAAACAGCATGTCGGGGCTAACATGACGGGAGAGCCAATACCCGAGGAATGCAAGGATAGCGTTCCATACAAGTGCTCCTAATGAGGTGAACAAGGCGAATTGCGCCACGTTCATTTTTGATATGCCGGCCGGAATAGAGATTAGTTGTCGTATAGCCGGAATAAGCCGACCGATGAACGTGGATATCGCTCCATGACGGTCAAAATATGTTTCCGCTTTCTCAACTTTTTGCCTGTCTATGAGGCATGCGTGTCCCAAACGACTGTCGGCAAAGCGGTAGACAACCGGGCGCCCGATCCATAGGGCGAGATAATAATTGATGAATGCGCCTACAAGAGCACCGAGTGTGGCAACCACCACTACCATGTATATGTTCATGTCGCTGCCTGCTCCTGCGTTTGTGCATGCAAGGTAAGCGGCGGGCGGAACAATTACTTCCGAGGGGAAGGGTATGAAACTGCTCTCGATCACCATAAATACAAATACGAAAAGATAGCTTGCGTGAGCCACAAACCACTGGAAAAATTCACTGGCATCAAACAGAGCCAAAGGTATCAAGTCAAGCATAGTTTTATTTAATAAGACTGTTCAGTTTATGTAATAAATCTTTAGTTATGATCAAAAGTTCCTCAATTTCATCCCGTTCATAGTCGAAGGTGTCGCTGTCAGTCATTCCCATAATACGATACCCTCTTTTGAAATATTATTGTAAAGATTAATGTAATGTTGTTTGCTATCCATTTCTGAAAAAGTGGATATTATCGGGTTAATTTCTACGTTAAGATCCCAGCCTAATTCTCTAAAAGGATAACCGTAATCATCAATATCTTGTAGTGTCCTTTTGGATTTATTCGAAAGAACCAAGATATCCCAATCCGAGACTTCATTCGTTACTCCACGAGCTCTGGAACCAAACAGAATTAGTTTGGCCCCCTGAGGGAGTATTGTTGAAGCAAGTTTCTTCATCGCAAGTATAATTTGTTTCCTATCCATTTTTATTAGATGAATTTGGTTTTAAGAACTTATTCTTATACACTGACCTAACTATAGAATGTTGAGGTGGCGGAAGAGTCGGGCGTAGTATTCGGCTTTCTGTTCCACCGGGAGGGGGTATGCACGGCTTGTGGATGGCATTCGCCAGATTTCAAGCTTCTCCCCGTCAATGCGATATTCCGGAACGGAGAGAATGGTCGAAGTCATTTCTCCCATTTTAGGAATATCTGTATCTGTTAGCTCCGCTACGATGCCGGCGGCCTTTTCCCCCGTGGTAGCTACAGATTTGCAGTCAGGCATTTCTGATAACAGCTCGAATAAAGGCACTGGTTCCACAACCTCAAGAAATTTGTCGCTGGCATTACCTTTAAGTCTTCTCGCTTTTCTTACCGTATCGTTGAGAGCTATGTGTTTTTCCCGCATCAGACTCTTTATCTTGTCGAGGTCATAGCTTTTCTTATTGTCAGAAAGCAAAGCGTCTTTGTCACCGAGAAAAAGGAGTCCGCAGACTTTCCAAAAGTCGTTTGTACGGTTGGGATAGTAGAAATCCATGCTCCAGCGTTTTGCTTGCGGAGGAAAAGTGCCCATTATCAGCACTCTTGCCCCTTCTGGAATAAACGGGGGCCAGGGATGGGATTCTATCTCAATCATTGGCCATCGCGCTTACCACGGTGCGTGCGAATTCGCGCACTTCCTCGCGGGTTGATTCAGATGCAGACTGCTTCACGATCATGGATGCTGTCACCGGGAGTTTCATGCGGTCGGCAAAATCTTTGAGTTTGGCTGTCACGGCTCCGGCAGCCCATGTGTAGTTGCCGAACGTGGCGAATACCTTGTTTTTGATTTCGCGAGTCTCCATTGCGTTCATGAATGTTTCGACCGGCGGGAACAGGCGCATGGAATATGTAGCAGATCCAACGATGAGAGTTTCGTAACGGAAAGCGTCATTTATGATGTCGCTCATGTTGGAGTGTGATGCATTGTGGATGATGATACGCTTTATGCCAAGGGCGGAGATTTCACGCGCTATCATTTCTGCCACTTCAGCCGTGTTGCCATACATCGATCCGTATACAATCACAACGCCCCGTTCGCTTTTGTAGGATGCAAGCCTTGACACTATATCCACAACTTCAGGAATCTTATCGCACCATACCGGACCATGTGTTGAGCAGATATATGAGAATTTCAATCCTGAAAGTTTTTCAAGGGCTTTTTCAACGAATCTGCCGTATTTCCCTACAATATTGGAGTAATAACGGTACATCTCGTTAATGAATACATCCGTTTCCATATCCTTGTCAGTCACGCCTCCGTTCAATGCTCCGAATGTTCCGAAAGCATCTCCTGAGAACAATACCTCCCTTTCTTCAACGTATGTCATCATGGTTTCAGGCCAATGCACCATCGGAGTAAGATAAAATCTGAGAGTCATGTCTCCGAGCGGGAGCGTGTCGCCATCCTTGATCTCAAGGAATCTTTCATCTGAATCTATGTGATAGAATCCTTTGATCATGTCTATGGTTTTCGAATTGCCGACAATCCGGATGTCAGGGTAAGCTCTTACGATTTCCGGGATAGAGCCGGAATGGTCGGGCTCCATATGGTTGATGACAAGGTAATCGATCCGGCGGTTTCCGGCGATTGCATCTATATTATTGAAATATTCGCGCACTTCCTCTATGCAGACAGTGTCAATTAGAGCCACTTTCTCAGCTCCCGCTACGATATATGAATTGTAGCTTACTCCATAGGGCAGAGGCCACAGAGCCTCGAACTTATGTTTGACCCTGTCATTGACACCCACATAGAAAATGTCTTTCGTGATTTCCTGAATGTTCATAATATGCATTGAAGTTGTTTAAACTAATTTACGAAACATAAAATGAAGCAGAAACTATTTCTTTTATTAACCTTTGCGGATCTTTTTGGCCGTTTTTGCCCCACTCATCAGCACCAACCGATAGGTTGCTGCCTCTTCGAGTGTCAAAACCGCCTCAAAAATATCTCGCAAATGTTAATAAAAAATTAGTTTAAACAACTTCATTTCTATCTATGATTACGCAAAATTAATGAATTTCTTTGTAATTTTGCACATGAAATTGAACTCATTCTCCGAAAGTATTATAAGGGTTCAGAAATTGTTCGATTATATAACAATGAAAACAGCATTAATTACTATTCTCCTTCTTGTAATTTCCAATGTATTCATGACATTCGCATGGTATGGTCATCTCAGGTTAAGCAATGCGGGAATATCGAAAAATTGGCCGTTGGTGGTGGTTATACTTCTTTCATGGGGTGTTGCCTTGCTGGAATATTGTTTCATGATTCCGGCAAACAAAATGGGATTCCGGGATAATGGCGGACCATTCACGTTATTCCAGCTGAAGATAATACAGGAGGTAATCACACTTACGGTTTTCACGATAATCGCGATGCTTTGTTTTCAGGGGCAGAAGTTTCAATGGAATCATGCGGCATCATATCTATGCCTTGTGGCAGCTGTGGTGTTCGCCTTTTTACCCAATAAATAAAAAATGAGTGATTTTAAGATAGACATAGCTCCTGTGCAGGGGCACACAGATGCGGCATGGCGCCATTTCCATCAGGAGATATATGGAGGAGCGCACGACTATTACACCCCTTTTATACGTCTTGAGAAGGGTGAGTTCCGCAAACATGATCTTAAGGATTTTCTTTCTGATCTGAATGCTAACCATTCGGTTGTGCCGCAGGTGATATTCCGGGATATGACGGAGCTTAAGCCGCTTATAGATGGTCTTGTATCCCAGGGAGCAAAACGTATTGATTTGAATACGGGTTGTCCTTTCCCTCTTCAGACAGCCAAGGGCCGTGGTGCCGGATTTATAGCAAATTCAGAAGAGTATCATAAAATCCCTGCTTTGCTTGCTGAATATCCGGAGGTCTCTTTCTCGCTTAAAATGCGTCTTGGCTTTGCAGATCCTGACGAATGGCGTCAGGTTGTGGATGCTATAGCAGACATGCCGTTGTGTCATGTCACTCTTCATCCCCGTGTGGCACGACAGCAATATGGCGGAGACCTATATTTAGACAGATTCTCTGACTTTATTAAGGAATGCGGCCATCCTGTTATTTTCAATGGTGAGATAAAGACTCCGGGTGATATATCCGATATTCAGGTAAGATACCCGGAAATCGCAGGGGTTATGACAGCCCGCGGTGTGCTCGGCCGTCCCTCACTTGTAGCAGAGTATGAAGAGGGGCGTGAATGGAGCAGAGAGGAGAGAATCGGAAAGATGCTGAGATTCCATAGGGAGTTGCTATGCCACTACGAAAATTCACTTTGTGGAGATTCCCAGATACTTTCAAAGATAAAACCATTTTGGGAATATGCCGAGACGGAAATCGGTCGCAAAGCCTGGAAAGCTATTCGTAAGGCATCAAATATGGCGAAATACCATTCGGCCGTAGCGATGGTGGAGCAATAGTATTGTTTATTAGGCTGAAAACAAATGTGCATTTGTGTAAACAAATGTCATAATTGATGGTTACTATAATAAACAGTATATTAAAATTATATAATTATGACATTTGGACAATCTATAAGCACGTGCTTTTCAAAGTACTGCACATTTACAGGTCGAGCATCGCGCAGTGAATACTGGTGGTGGTTTCTTTTTACGTTCATCATCGGTTGTCTCTTCGGTATTCCGTCGGGTATTACCGCCGTTCATGAATCTGCCGGTTCCGGATTACCGGTGATTTCTTACATAGTGTCGGCAATTCTGTTTCTGCCAAGTCTGGGGGTATTGATGCGCCGTCTGCATGATACCGGTAAAAGCGGCTGGTGGTGGTTGATCGGCTTTATTCCGGTGCTGGGCACTATCGTGCTTATCATATTCCTTTGCCACCTACGACGGTATCTGCTTCAACGTTCTTAGTGACGACACTGCCGGCGCCAACAACCGCGTTGTCACCTATTGTCACGCCCGGTAATATAGTGGCGTTTCCTCCAATCCATACATTATTTCCAATGGTAACAGGTTCTGCCCATTGTACACGAGTATTTCTCGGTTCAGCTTCTATAGGATGGCATGCAGTGTAAATATTGACATTGGGACCGATGAAAACATTATCACCAATTGACACCTTCGCCTCATCTAAGATTGTCAAATTGTAATTGGCAAAGAAATTATTGCCGATGGAGATATTGCATCCGTAGTCGCATCTGAATGGTTGGTTGATATGGAACTCGTCACCGCAATTCTCAACTATTTCCCGGAATAATGCTTTCAGTCGTGCTACATTGGTCGGATCCATATTATTAAATTCCCATAGTTTGGAGCGGGTAGCCTCGAGTCTCCTTAAAAATTCCGGATGTACTGCGTCATAAACTTCGCCATTGAGCATTTTCGCCCATTCTCTCTCGAACATATCCATAATCAATCAATAATTTGTAATCAGTTGCAAAATTACAACAAATCATCGTTTCTACAACCATATCCCACTAACCATTGATAACCAATCACTGGTTATTTCTCAACCATTAAAACCAATTGAAACCATTCAAAAGCTTCGCTTTTTTGTTTGACAAAAGGGTATTGACCAGAGATCCAAAGAACCATAGCATAGATGCCTATTATCATTGGTCACAGTTCCATAGTGCCATACATTGACACTATGTTTCTGCGACGAAAGCTCGAAGAGCTGGAATAATTGTAACCCCACATCGAGATGGATGAGGAACGAAATCCATCGATGGTGTGGGGTTGGCTATCGCGACGGAACATGGCTTCGAAGAAGTCGATCAAAAACAGTGTACACGATAATTGGTCGACTTCTTCGAAGCCGTCAGCCGCCTCCTGGGTACCCCAAACCTTCGCGGGGCTGCGTTCCTTGCCCGGCTCGATGTGGGGTTACAATTATTCCAGCTCTTCGAGCTTTCGTCGCAGAAACGCAGCGTCAGTGTATGGTTATTCAGTGTATGGTTATATGGATCTAAGGTCTATAATAACCAACGTCTATGCTATGGCTGTGGGACTCTCTGGTCTACACATTTAGCGTCGGGGATGTCTGGTAACGTTGATAAAGGTATTTTTTTAGGTGATTTTGGTAAAGATGAGGAAAAATTGTTTTGTAATTTTGTTATTATAAATATCGTAAATTATTTAAAGAAATATGAATATAAAAGATATTAAGAGTCCTGCCGATATCAGGAATCTGTCTGTATCGGAGTTGAGACTATTATGTCATGATTTGCGTGAAGCGTTGCTTCATAAACTGAGTGTTCATGGTGGTCATATAGGTCCGAATCTTGGAATGGTCGAGGCTGCGGTGGCATTGCATTATGTATTTGATACACCCAAAGACAAGATCGTGTTTGATGTCTCGCATCAGACATATGTCCATAAAATGTTGACCGGAAGAATAAATGCTTTCCTTGACGAAGCCCATTACGATGATGTAACGGGATATACTAATCCCGGTGAGAGCGAGTATGACCTCTTTACCATAGGACACACATCTACGGCTGTAAGTCTCGCGGGAGGACTTGCCAAGGCAAGAGACTTGCGAGGCGGAAGCGAGAATGTAGTGGCTCTCGTAGGTGACGGTTCGCTCAGTGGCGGTGAGGCATTCGAAGGACTTGACTTCGGTGCTACACTCGATTCTAATTTCATTGTTGTTGTAAACGATAATGACATGTCGATTGCGGAGAATCATGGTGGTTTGTATGAAAGCCTGCGTCAACTGCGTGAGACAGACGGTCAGTCAGAACCCAATTATTTCAAGTCGCTTGGATTTGATTATAAGTATGTGGCATATGGTAATGATGTGGATGAGCTTATTAAGGCATTTGAAGGTGTGAAGGATATCAAGCATCCTGTCGTTGTGCATATCAATACGCAGAAGGGTAAAGGATACGCTCCCGCTGAGGCAGACAGGGAGACATTCCACTATGGAAGCCCCTTTGACATCCCGACCGGGCATCCGACGCATATAGACGAGACACCCGACTATGGAGATGTAACGGCGCGGCATCTTCTTCAGATGATGCACAAAGATTCAACCGTAGCGGCTATAACGGCAGGTACACCGGGTGTGTTTGGTTTTGATCCCGAAAGACGCAAACAGGCGGGCAACCAGTTTATAGATGTAGGAATTGCCGAGCAGGAGGCTGTGGCGTTGGCATCAGGTATGGCGAAGGGTGGTGCAAAACCTTTCTTCGGAGTCGTGAGTTCGTTTGTTCAACGGGCATATGATCAGCTTTCGCAGGATGTTGCAATCAACAATACACCGGTAGTTATAGGATTGTTTTATGCCACTATGTATGGCATGAACGATGTGACGCATCTCGGATGGTTTGATATAGCTCTTATCAGTAATATTCCGGGATTTGTTTATCTTGCCCCGACTTGCAAGGAGGAGTATCTCGCCATGCTTGACTGGGCTATGGCTCAGAATGAGCACCCTGTGGCAATCCGCATTCCCGGCACTGCTGTAGTTGAAACCGGCAGGACATTCCCTACAGATTATTCTGATCTAAATAAATATAGTATTGACCGCAGGGGTAAGGATATGGCTATAATAGGAGCCGGAGCTTTTTACGGGCTTGGTGAGAAAGTGGTGGCTATGCTCGTGGAAAAAGGTTTTGAGCCGACTTTGATAAATCCCCGCTATCTCAGTGGCGTTGATGAGGATTTGCTCAGAGATCTGGAGAAAGATCACAGACTTGTTGTCACGCTTGAAGATGGGGTGCTCGATGGAGGGTTTGGTGAAAAGATTGCCGGATTCTATGGTTTGACCCCCATGAAGGTGAAATGTTATGGACTGCGTAAAGAGTTTGCCGACCGTTATGATTATGGTGCACTTGCAGAAGCTAACCGTCTTAACCCATCGCTGATAACAGAAGATATTGAAAGAATTCTTAGTGAAAAATAAGATATCAAGATCCGGCACCTGTATATAATTAATATAAAAATACTCCCTGCGAACGATAGCGGCTTCGCAGGGAGTATTTTTAAGGGTGATATGGTTTTACAATCTTAAGTTTGTCGCCTGACGTATCGACTTCAAAAAAATGCGGGATACGTAGATAATATCCGTTGATATCCTTATGACTGTGGCAAGCCATGATTTTACGACCTTTAAAATCGGTGAAAATCATTCCATGCCCGAAATCGGGCGGTGTAATAGGTTCAGCCTCCTGAATCCATGGTCCGTCAAGTGTTCCGCTCTTTGAGTAAGCTACGCCCTGGGTGTAGACATTATAAATCCAGCTTGTCCATATCATGCCTAATTTCCCTGTTGCGGTCTTGAAGACGTATGGACCGTCTGTCACTCTGTTCGGACATATTTCCCCGTTTAGCTTCTCTCTGCTCCAGGGAGAGTCACTTGCTTTAAAGAGTATTTTACCCGAACCTGTTGTTGATGCGAAATCAGGGGTGAGTTCAATTTTTTCAACGGTTCCATTATCGTTCTGTATCCATTCATGGCAATAAATCATGTATGGCTTGCTGTCTTCATCTATCCATAAAGTGGCATCAAGTGTCGGCTTATCCTCCGGTAGATAGTTCGCCTTGGAAATCGGTTTGTATGGCCCCTCCGGATTATCGCTTTCAAGGATATGACATGCCCTGCGTTCAATTTTTCGACCTTGTACTGTGTCGATGATGACATCTCGGTTGGTGAATGTGGCGAAATAATAGTATTTACCGTTGTGCTTGTGGATTTCGGCGGCCCATATCATCGGATTTGCTCCCATCCATGAATTCGGGTCTATTTCCACCACATTGTACGGACCCGCCCAGTTGGCAAGATCCGGGCTTTTCCATAGTTGTCCACCGGTGCCTGTCATATAATATATTCCGGATGCCTTGTCGGCAAGAACAAACGGGTCGCTGAGGCGTATCGAATCTGTTGGAACAGGATAGACGTCAGCACCGTTGGCAAAAGTGGATAATGCCATAAGAACGCTACTGAAAATGGTAAAAAATGGTCTCATAACTAATGAAGTTGTCTATACTTATTTAGGAAGTTGTTTAAACTAATTTACGAAACTTTAAAATGAAGTATGAACAATTTCTTTTATTAACCTTTGCGGATCTTTTTGGTCGCTTTGGTCTCTCTCATCGGCGCCAACCATTAGGTTGCTGCCTCTTCGAGTGTCAAAATCGACTCAAAAATATCTCGCAAATGTTAATAAAAAATTAGTTTAAACAAACTTCTGTGTAGTTATAGCATTTTTTATTATTGGGGCTCCCTTTAAGCACCCATCTTTACTGAATGCGAAGATAGCCATTTTCGATGGATTTTACAATAGCATCTGACATTTGGGGATTGTTGTCATTTGAGCCATATAAGAATAGGGGATTATTGACAAAGATACTCATATTTATCTCAAAAAACAGAAGTGGAATGCCTCAAAAAAACGAAACGACCATCCTTGAAAGCTGAGTGTGATTTTGGGGTTACCATTGTGTACATCAGGATTTTTTGATAATTTTGCTATATGAATCATGAGAATCGGAACATAGAGCACAAGCGCATCTGGAAGGACGAATACCTGAAATGGGTATCCGGTTTTGCTAACGCGCAGGGTGGAAAGATTTATATTGGCATTGACGATGACTTAACTATTGTTGGTGTAGAGAATCTCCATAAGCAGTTGGAGGATATTCCTAACAAGATTATCAACAATACAGGTGTATTTCCAGAGACCAATCATCTTACGATGGAGGGCAAGGACGTTATTGAGATTGTTATCGAACCATGTGGAATGCCGATTTCTTATCGTGGCGTTTATTACTATCGTAGTGGTGCGACTAAACAAGAGTTTCGTGGGGCTGCTCTTCATCAGTTTCTTCTGAAAAAGATGGGATTGAATTGGGAAGACATTCCTTGTGATGGGTTTACGCTGGATGATATTGATGACGGTGCGATTAATTATTTTTTGGATCACGCTATTGATGAGGGTCGAATGGATAACGAATCTCGTAAATCTGCCAAAGAAGATGTCCTATATAATTTAGGACTTATTAAGGATGGAGTTCCAACAAACGGTGCAGTTCTGCTATTCGGAAAATATCCTCAACGCAGATTTGTAACCTCCAGTTTTAAGATTGGCAGGTTTGGTGCGGATGATGCAGACTTGTTAAGTCAAGACCAAATTGAAGGGAATCTTATTCAAATGACTGATAAGATAATGCAGGTGTTAAGCAGCAAGTATCTTATCCGTCCGATACATTATGAGGGATTGCAACGCAAAGAGCCATTGGAAATTCCTGAAGATGCTCTTCGTGAAATTATCTTCAATAGTATTGTACACAAACTCCAATTCGGCACATGGAATCAGATGAGTATCTACGATGACCATATTCGTTTATGGAATGAAGGTGTATTGCCTGAAGATTATACAGTAGAAACTCTAATGAGTAAGCACACATCCAAACCGCGTAATCCAAAGATGGCTCAGGTTTTCTACCGTGCCGGATTCATTGAGGCGTGGGGTCGCGGATACGAAAAGATAATGAAGGCTTTTGATAAAGCTAATCTTATGCGTCCGGAATTCACAGTTGAGCAGGGGGGTGTCACAGCCGTAATTTATCGTGAGATTTTCATGTCAATTAGAGGTGATAAACACCCGATACAAACCGATATAAAATCGAACCAAAACTGGATCAAAACCGATACAGAATCGATACAGAACGATACAAAACCGATACAGAACCGAACTAAATCTGAAGAGCGAACCATTATTTTAGGGGCAATCAAAAATAATCCGCTTATTACAATGGATGCTCTAAGTGATTTACTTAAGATAACTAAAAGTAGTGTCCAACGAAGATTAGATGCGCTTGTCAAAGAGGGGCGATTAAGACATATCGGACCGACAAAAGGAGGCTCTTGGGAAGTGATTGAATAATCTTGAACTTGCTTCTTATAAATTATCTTACAACTCTTTTTGCACCTTGTGATAATAAGTTATAGTTAAAGGAAGATATGGATGATTTTTCTGAATTTATAAAAGGCATAAGACTTTCTTATGATAAAGAAAGCCCTATAAGGAAATTGGCTGATACAGTCTCTAAAGCAAATACTCTGCAAAAAGCCATTTATCTCAATGGAGAACGTGACAGGCTGCAATCGGAATGCCGGCTATTGATATTGATGCAACAATTGTATCCGACTATTGATGTATCAGGGGATCTTAGATTTAGACAGGAGTTGCTAAATCAATGCGTACAACTGCTCAATCAATTGGGGAGCGATGCCATTATCGATGAAACACAGGTAACAGTTGCTGACATTGGGCGAAAAAGATTAGAGGATGAACGAAACCAATATTAGACTTGCATTTTCTGCATTTTGAACGATGGCACAGATCAACGATTTCCTTTCGCATATTGACTTTGAGGCGATGCGCGAGTATTGCATGGCTAACGGCAAGACCGTCCGCTATGCAAAGGGAGATTGTTTTGCCGAAGTAGGACATGTCGGGAGATACGTTGGCTTCGTAAAATCGGGCTACTTCAAATATTGCGTACTGACATCAAAGGGCGATTATGCTGTCACGGGTTTTTCGTTTGCAGATGAATGTATTATGGATTTCACCCAGTCTTTTATCTTCGATAAGCCATCAAAAATTACAATAATCGCAGGTTGTGACTCCGAGGTCATGCAGGTTCCATTACGCACACTTCGTGATTTCATCACAAAGGATAATCCGGGTCTCATACCTCACATGTCGGCAGTGGTCTTGGAAGAAGCGTATGGCCGTTATCTTCATCTCTATCAAAAATCGCCGACAGAGCGTTATCATGAACTTGTTGAAAAATATCCCGATGTCTTGAAGCAAGTAAAGCTTCGCGACATTGCCTCATATCTTCTCGTCTCGCCAATTCATCTTAGTCGCATCCGAAAGAAAATGGAAAAATAGGATTAAGAAGTTGACTCTAAACATTTGTTTAGAGTTTTTATTTCTATTCACTGTAAATTTGTTGATTAAATCAGCAAAAGATGAATATACTTATTATAGGAGCGACCTCTGGAATTGGATATGAGTTGTGGAAGCATTATACCACGACTGGTAATACAGTTGCCATTACAGGACGACGGAATGAACTCCTGCAAAAACAGATTAAAGACAACCCGGACAATACTGTTGCCTTTCAGTGTGATATTGCCGACTTGTCTTCGTTTGATTTTATGCTGAAAAACGTAATGTCAAAATTCGGGCATCTGGATTTGGCAATAATTTGTGCCGGAGTTGGAGAACTCAATCCAGAACTGGAATTATCAACTGAACTTGCAACCATTTCAGTAAATGTGAATGGATGGACTAACGCGGCTGATTTAATTTACAAAATCTTCGAGAATCAAAAATCAGGGCATCTTGTTGCAATAACTTCCGTTGGAGGATTACAACCTACGCCGATAGCTCCGTCTTATAGCGCATCGAAAGCTTTTCAGATAAACTATATCAAATCACTCCAGCAGAAGTCAAAGGGAACATCTCTTGTCGTTACTGAGATTCGCCCCGGACTTGTAAAGACACGAATGGCAAAGGGGGATGGGCTGTTTTGGGTAATGCCTTTGGATAGGGTCGTAAAGGAAATAGTAAAAGCAATCAACAAGAATAGAAGGCTTAAAATTGTTACCACTCGTTGGCGTATCATCAACTTTTTGCTTAAACATTTTGTGTAAGTCGGAAACAGTTTTAGTTTCGATAATATTCATAAATCGGCATCTGTCAGGATATAACGGCGATTTTTATACGTGCAACCCACCCTAATGTCAAATATTCTTATTAACTTTGCGATAGGCTCTTATGACAATCCGACAGAAATGCCTCCCGACCGAGCAAAAATAATTGGCATCTCCCGTCATCGCCTCTCCACCGACGGCGATGGTGTCACCACGCTTGTCGCTTTCCACGGATGTCCGCTCCGCTGCCGTTACTGCCTCAATCCACAATCGCTCGGCGACAGTAACCGTTTCAAGGAATACACTCCGCAGTCACTTTACGATGAAGTCAGAATTGATGAACTTTATTTCATCGCCACCAACGGTGGTGTGACTTTCGGCGGTGGAGAACCTGCATTACGACCTGATTTTATCCGCCGTTTCCGTGAGTTGTGTGGCCCGTCATGGAGACTGACATTAGAAACATCGCTGAATGTGCCGCAAGAAAATATTGAGGCTCTACTCCCGGCGGTAGATTCATGGATTATCGACATCAAGGATATGGATGCGAACATTTATCGTCAATACACGGATAAGGATAATCCGCATGTGCTGTCCAATTTGCGCTTAATTGCTAAGGCTGACCGTCAGAAAGACTGCATGATACGGCTACCTCTTATCCCGGACTATAATACCGACACCGCCCGCGAGGTAAGCCGCAAGGCTCTCTCCGCACTTGGCTACTCCAAATTCGATCTATTCACCTATCAAATCCGTAAACACTGATTATGGCACGAGGAAAGCAGACTTGCAAGATATTGAAGGAGATTCGTCGGCAGATAGCCGAAGCGAATGACATAGAGTTTGTAACGTCGGAGTGTCCCTACAAAGGTGATTGTCTCGGAACGTGTCCGAAATGCGAAGCCGAGGTGCGATATTTAGAGCAACAACTTTGTAAGCGACAACTGATGGGTAAAGCCGTTGTGCTTGCCGGATTATCGGCCGGTATGATTGCATTATCAGGCTGCGGCAGTTCCTCAAGTCAGGCCAACGACAGTTATAGCCTACAAGGTGAGCCTACGGAGTTGCTTGAGGGTGATGATGAATGGAATGTTGAAGGCGAATTGCCGGTGCAAGAAGTAATAGATTCAATTAGAGAAGCGGTGATGATGAAAGAGGGAGAGGTAGCCAATATTTCTGATGTTATTGTCACGCAGGGTGAAATGCCGGATGAATTACCTAAAAATCCAGATGACAGGGATATTTATAACTGTGTTGAACAAATGCCTGAATTTCCGGGAGGTAATGTTGCGATGTTGAATTTTATTGCCAAAAACTTGAAATATCCCAAAGAACAGTTGGACGCAGGTATTCAAGGAAGAGTTGTCATAAAATTCTATGTTGACACCTTTGGTAATGTTTGTGAGCCAAAGATTGTAAGAGGTAAGGACTCTGCATTAGATAGAGAGGCTATCCGTCTTGTCAAATCTTTTCCTCAATTTAGTCCTGGAACACTTAACGGCAGGAAAGTCAATGTATGGTTTACGTTACCCATAGTTTTCAAATTACCAGCAGAATAAAATATGGCACGAGGGAAGCAGACCTGCAAGATATTGAAAGAGATTCGTCGGCAGATAGCCGAGGCGAATGACATAGAGTTTGTAACGTCGGAGTGTCGTTACAAAGGTGACTGTCTCGGAACCTGTCCGAAATGCGAAGCCGAGGTGCGATATTTGGAGCAACAGCTCCGCTCCCGTCAACTCATGGGTAAAGCCGTTGTGCTTGCTGGATTATCGGCAGGCGCAATAGCCATGCTTGCTCCTATTGCCGTGCAATCCCAAACTCCCGACACATCTTTGACAAAGGGTTATGTTGCTACTCAGGCAATGGCCGATACTGTCATGGTCAAAGGAGTTGTCCTTGATGGCGATACCTTAAAAGACGGCACTATATCAAGAGAGCCTCTGGTAGGTGCTCCAATTATAAATCCACGAACAGGAATTGGTACCTGTTCAAATATTGATGGCAATTTTCAGATAGAGGTTTGCAAAGGCGACTCTTTGGAAATATCGTATATAGGGTATAATAAACAAAGAGTAATGGTTTTGGATGATACCCCTTTAGAAATAATATTAAATAGTGACGGATTGCGACTTACCGGAGATGTAGTAGTAATTGGTGCCATATCCGCCCCCGTTGACCGGGAGAATATGCTTGATTTGCATATTCTTGATGAAAATAAAAAGCCAATCCCATATGAAGTTGTCACGATAGAACGTGTATATCTTGATGAAGATGGTGAGGAAGATTCTGACTTTCTTGACCCGGTATGGATTGAGGAAAAGGAAGTATTCCGTTTTTATTGGAATGAGGATTCTGATTTTCAAGATGAAGATGGCAAGCCACTGAAAGAAGCAATATTGCGTATAGAGGTTGACGGTTACGACAATCCCAAAACAATAAAAGTCAAATATCCCAAACGCAACACAAAGAAAACCATCAAGTTCAAACACAAAAGTGAATAAAAACCATGAAGCTAAATAAATACATATCTTTTTATGCAACTCTGTTGATGTGTTTGATTTTAAATCTATCATCCTGCACAGTTGGCTATAAAAACGATGGCAAGGAAGTGACATGGCATACTTGGAATGAAGGGAGTGGGCATAACTCACGCAAAGTTGCCGCAGATCCCAACTCGTTTGAGGCTCTTGACGATGATTATGGACGCGATGCAGTACATGCTTTTTATGAAGGAGATATCATTGAGGGTGCCGATGGAAGTTCATTCAAAACATTAGGAAATTGGTATGCATCCGATGATAAGCATGTCTATATTTCGGGGAATTTGATTAACGGAGCTGATGCCACCTCATTCAAAGTCCATCGCTACCGTTTAGGAGAAGACAAGAATGATTTTTACAATGATACCACCGCTCTCAATGTCAGGGACAAGGTTACTTTTGAAATCCTGAAATATTCATCGGGTAAAGAATCCAGTTATGCAAAGGATAAGTATAACGGATATTACATGAATGGCACTGTTATACCGGATATTGATTATCATACATTTCATCCAGTCGATGTAGAATCATGGCAAGACCGTTGCTATGCCGCTGATAAAAATAAGGTCTACTATTATGGAGAAGTTGTGCCAATGGCTGACCCGGCGACATTCAAGGTCGTAGATTTTGCAATAGGTCAAGACAAGAACCGGGCCTATAAAGGCAAGGAGCCTACTCAAATAAAGGACTATACTAAATTAGAGAAGGTTGGGCCTGTTATGTACAATGACGGAACCAATATATATGACCTTAATTTCAAAATACTTCCGGATGTTGATGTCGCAACATTCGAGCATATTGAGGATAATTGGTATAAAGACAAAAATAAGGTTTGGTGGATGTCTAAGCCTCTGCCGGGAGCAAATCCTCAAACCTTTATGCCTGTTGAAGTCTCATCATATAAATCTATATCTGGCAAAAAAGACCCATTCAGTGGAGGAGATTTCAACTTTGGAAAGGATGACAAATATGTTTTTTATCAAGATTCAATTATTGTCGGAGCTGACCCTATGAGCTTTGAAAAGATTGATTTTCATGACGGAGATAGCTGGACCGTGTTTGACAAAAACAAAGTATATCAAGGGAAAGATTCTCCAAACAGGAGAAAGTATCTCAAAAAGAAATATGGTAAGCTATGAAAACCGTAAATGACAATGGTTTTAATCAGTCCATGAACAAGAAATCGGCTTTTCTGCGGTTCATGCGATATGTAGCTGTGGCATTAGTCTCAGTGACATTATTGTGTGTATTTATACTTAGTATTGGATTGGACGGATTCGATTTGGATTTAGCTCTGTTTGCCTTTATTCTAATCTTTTCCAGCCTGTCTTTCATAACATTACCTATTATTGGATTTTGGATATATTCATTTGTCAAAGCCTTTAGACGTCGAACAAAAACGGATAAGATTCTTCTGGGGTTCCACATTGTGGATCTGCTCCTGCTGGGAATAATTATATATCTTGCAAACCAACCACATCAGAAATGTGATGCTGATATAATGGCTGAATATTATGAAGGTGAAAATGGGTTTTGGATGAGGAATATTGCTACCCGTTATCACAATATTCTCCCTGACAGCACTCGATTATGTTATGAGATTGATTATGAAAAATCTTACCCCTATGTTTTAAGCGAAGAGGATACAAAGAGGTTGAAAAGAGAGTTGAAAGATTGCGGTTGCATAGGTATAGATATTGACAACTACTCCAGCAAAGGGTATTCAACTATCCGATTCCGGCGGATTGGAATGGGGATGTATTCTTACCGCTTCTACGATAAGCCCTTAACACTCCATGAGCAAGACAGCATCAATAATAACGAGTGCTTTATAGTCTATAATGATTCAACTGTGTTTGAATTTGGTGGTGGTGTCTTTGGAGTACAGCACTTTGTCGGAAAAGAAGAATTTAGGGAAAAGTTACACAACTCATAAATGGATTAGACAATGGATAACATTGGCAAGCAACTGGCATCTGTGATAATCGTATTCTGTGGTATGTTTACGACGATATTTTGCTTTGACTCTCCAAATATGATTACAAATCTGATATTGGTCTGCTCAATCATTTTAATATGCGGCGGCTTACTTTGGCTGCTTTGGCGGAAAGTAGGTAAGCGATGAAACAGCTATACAAAATCAAATGGCTTATAATTGTCTTATCTGGAATAATGTGGGTTGTTTCATTCGCAATATTATTTGCCGGAGGGACGGCTATACAAAACAGGATTGCGTTGGCTATAAATCTTGTCATGATTGTATTTCAGATAATGAATTGCTATCGGGCATTTGTTGTCAATCAGAAAGATGCCGCTATTGCACTTATCGTTTGCCTTCTAATCATACTTATGTTGATGTGGGCGACATATATCTGGGGTTGGAATTATACAGTTAAGGCATTAACTATCGGATTTGAATAGCATGAAGGATAAGACGATAAACAATATTATACAAGCATGGTGGAATATTCAAATATTGGTATTCATAACCCTGTTTATTCTTGCACCATATCGACCATTCCCGTTGTGGTGTATGATTTGCGCGTGTAGTCTTTTAGTAGTCTGTGCAAATTTAAGATTTCACCGCAGTTTATATGGCACTTTATCAAAGATTGTCCTTGTGTTATACACTATATCCTATGTTATTGTTGCCTTTATGTTTATCGGTGTTGCATCGCCTAAAATATTGCTCGCCATTGTGATTGCTGTTGTAGGGCTAATAAATGTCTTGTGCTGTCTTAAATGGAACTGAATATGCTATGGATAAGGTACACTTGATTATAAAATGGCTATTTTATCTACTTGCCGCATTAGTGGTTATTGATTTATGGTGTATTGCCATATCAATAGTTTTTACTCTTGTCGGTATGAATGAAAAGTGCTTCCTGTTAGTCAAGATATTTTCAGCCATTCTCCCTGCTCTGATAATTTGGTCATACGCAGCTTTGTATATTATCATGTATCGA
Source organism: uncultured Muribaculaceae bacterium (assembly GCA_910578075.1). GTDB lineage: Bacteria > Bacteroidota > Bacteroidia > Bacteroidales > Muribaculaceae > Lepagella. The sequence continues at coordinate 73,659 of CAJTPK010000002.1, forward strand.
AGAACGGAATATGAAGATATTATCTCGGTTGTATGGTCAAAAAGAATTAGGCTTATAATATGGTTGACATTTGGGTATTACAACACCTATCTTCTATCTCTATATTTCGTGAGATTCAGATACTCACAGTATGAATTGTTGCAATATCGTGTAAATGTGATATATTCCGTCTTGTCAATGATCCCTATTCTGAATTTAATAGTATATTGGAGAGCAATTCATGAATCTGAGATTCGATTATCGTTTATACAAGCTATAACCTTGTATTTTAAGGGAGAACTCATGTCGTATTTGATTAAGGAGAATTACTCACATCTTCTACATCGTATAGAAAGCCAATAAATATGAAGTCTGACAGCAAATTATACCGATTCTTTCTTGGCGAGCGAGGAACAAGAGGTTTGCCAACTGTGGCTATCCTTATAGTTCTTGTACCGTTTTTGGTTTTCGGATTCTTTTTCAATAATAATAAACGGGAGAATTTGGCGAATAATCCGGTTTCTACAAGAGTGATAATCGAAGACATTTCAAGTGTTGGCAATTCATGGTCGATCTCCTACCATCTGAATATTGATGGGATTAGTTATAAAGGTAGTGGAAGACGATTAAAAGGGTTGGCCGTTGGTGATACTATTGGAGTCATGTATCAAAAGAATAATCCAGCCAATAATATGACCGTCTATGATTACTATGACCATAGTGACGATAAATGGCTTATTATCATAATTCTTTTGGCTGCCGTTTTAGGCATATATCGTTGGTCAAAAGTAGGAAAAACCAATAACACGATTGAAATACCACAAGATAGAAATGCCAAATGTCAAATATACCGGACTTCAAAGCACTACATCTTCCTGACGGTTTATTATAGTATTGCAAGCAAACCAATCTATTTTCTATCACACGATTGTACTGATTCAGAATTTGAGAAAACTATGTTTGACTGTCTTGAAACAAGTGTTAAGAGCAGATATGAAGATATGAAAGCGTCTGAATTGATAAAAGCGATGAAGCAACAGTCTTGGCGGCAACTGTATCTGAACTCAACCATGTGCCTTGTAGAATATAGCAGTAAAGAATATCTTGGAGATAAATTGTCAATAGAAGTTGGCAAGAGGCGTAAAGATGGACGAGGTTTTGATTGGGACAGTAGTCGTTCCCGGTCATTCGATATGAAAGAGACCGACTGGCGACAAACAATAGGAATTATCCGAAACATTTTAGACCCGACAATCAATGAAACTGACTGATAAACGATTTTGGTACGGTACAAAAACGACCTATTATACCTCTTTTATATTTGCATTAAAAGATGCCCTCCTGTTCTCAATATCATGGGTGTTGGCAATTTGTATAATGTTATTTTCAATCTGCCTATTTATTCAAATGAATAATGGAGATACAATATCCGGTCAGGTCATTACATTCGGATTACTCTTCATTCTCATTGTATTTGTTGTTTCAAACGGTATGTTTCTATATGATAATTGGCTTAAGCAATGTTACGTTATGCGAAAGACAAAGAGACTTCTACCAGATAGTTGTGTTATTTTGGATACAAAGTATGACAATGTAAACAAGCAATACAAGATAATGCTGGATTATTCAGGAAAGCAGTTTGTGGTAACAGTAAATTTCCCTTTCTTTTATATATGTGAAAAAGGAACGCGTGCTCTTGGAGCATTGAATATTAATTCAAGAAAGTATTTTGCAAAGAATAAGTCGGCAATCGTGAATTATATGTCTTAATGAAATGTTATATGGCACACTACAATACCCAATTTTGGTTATTATGGTTAATAGGGGCGGTTATGACTTTGTCAGTCTGCTTATGCTCATCATGGAGTGAAGATACATTGCTCCTTGCTGCGGCGTTTGCCCTGTCGCTGATTTCCATAGCCATTATCCATAAGTTCAGAAACCATACTGCATTATGCAATATTCTATTTTGGTTGGGATATAATGCGTTGCTGTGTTACGGGCTGTTGTTCAAAAGCGAGGGTGGCGCAGGACTTACATGGTGGTTCTATCTGTTATGCCCTAATGTCTTACAGTTTATTTCCGATGCAATTATAGCGTATATCTAATAATGAGTAGGTTGCGCTTTATGTATACAAAACGGTTAACAGTGCTGTCTGCATCTTCAAATTTAACGGTTTCGGCTCTCTCAAGCGCCCATCTTTACTGAGTGCAAAGTTTGTAATTTTTGACTTAACCTCCAAACAAAATAGTTAAGATTTGGGGATTCGGTGCAGAAATACCTATATCAATTAGGGGATTTGGTGCAGATTTATTAAATCAAATTTGGGGATTCGGAGTATTATGGGTAACGTTCTGTGAAAAATTCTCTTCACGAGTGAACCAACGTTACCTTATATATACAAAGGATTTACGCAAAGATGGCAATATAACTTACCTCCCGGCATACATGACACAATTTCTATAAATTACCTGCATTTTCTGCATTATCCGCATTTTGGGACAAAAGTCTATCTGTGAAATGTCAGTAAGAAAAAATGGCTCTGTTGATAGCGGATTATTGGGGTGTGATATTCATAAATCGGCATCTGTCAGGATATAACGGCGATTTTTATACGTGCAACCCACCCTAATGTCAAATATTCTTATTAACTTTGCGATAGGCTCTTATGACAATCCGACAGAAATGCCTCCCGACCGAGCAAAAATAATTGGCATCTCCCGTCATCGCCTCTCCACCGACGGCGATGGTGTGACCACGCTTGTCGCTTTCCACGGATGTCCGCTCCGCGACCTTTACTGCCTGAATCCGAACTATTATTTTCAGGGAAGGAGGGTTGCAAGATGAAACCGATATGGTACATAATTGGTCTTGCCTGTTTTCTAATCTCTGCAATAGCAAGAATGGCAAACTCTATCTCAGATGTGTTAGTTGCAGTTGGCATTATCGCAGCGATTGGTGTGCTGATTTGGCTATATGAACAAGGTTATATAAAAATCAATTATCGAGTCAAGGAGATAGTTAAAGCCATTTTCAAGTGGGTTATCATTATCGCAGCCATTTTATATATTGTCTGTTTGATATGTTTTGTCGGATATAAAGCTATAGGAGGAGACGACTATGTTGGCTTGATCGTCATAGCCTTGGCGGGAGGAATATTTGGCGTGTCGTATTACTTGACACGTTGGCGCAGGTGGTGGATTAAATTCCTGAGAACATTTCTTCGGAAAGATCAGATGAGCGCCCTTGACTTGAAGTTTGGAGCTGACAGTTATGAAGAATATGATTGCAATAGCGGTGTCAGATACTGCCTCCGTCCGAAAGAAGGCGTATTTATAGGAACCACTCGCATATTCATATCACCTGATACTCTCGATGATTCCATGAATGAACGGTTAAGGAGATTTGACAATATGCTTCGGGAAAGTGGCATCGAGAACACACTCAACGTAGATTACACCGATGGTTGTATTTATGCGGACGTGTCGGTAACAGTAGATTGCCGACGAATGAATGTTGAAAAACAGACACTCTTACGCAATGCGTTTATCTACCTTAAAGACAGTAATTATCAAGGCGATTACTTTGGGAAATATGTTGGAGAATACGGAACAATATTATTTCAATCAACAGCAGTCGAAATTATCCGTGCTGTAAGGGTAAAACCGCGTGAGGAATATTATATTTATCCCGACAGTGGTTTTCAATCGGAAGATGCGTATCTATTTATCGGAAGATGCGTATCTATTTATTGAATACTATCCGGACTGGACTAACGGTGAATACACACTCATAGCTGAAAAAGAGTTTTTCAGTCGATGGCGTAAGCGTACAGAATTTGATAATAAAGATCAAGCATATACCGATTTTGATGTATCTTCAACCGCCTATTTTGCTGCGATTGAAAATGGAGATAAAAAGGAGCAAAAATACAGTCGGGAAGACATAGAGAAGGCGGCTTTATGGTTAATCCGATACGATGAAGTTGATTATATTAAAGAATTGCTGTCAAATCCACATGATGAAACAGAATATTGGGCTGCCCGCTTTTTCCACGATGTCATTCCTGAACTTGCTGAAGCTATGGCTCAAACCCTTGTGGATAACTGCGACAAGCCGGTAATAGCAGCAAACGCCAAACGACTGTTGGCTCAGTGGAGAAAAAATAAACAAGAAAAAGATAGCACTACGATAAGATGAAAGAATCTCTCCGTTATAAAGTATGCCTATGGATAGTGTGGGTGCAACTCGCACTCATACCTACTGTATATCTTATGATGTGGGTGGTCGATGGTACACCTTATATCTGGCGATGGAATCTTTTGTCTTGGGCTATCTTTACAGGCTATCTGATTGGCTTCATCGCTTTGCCATTAAGTCGTGGTCTTGACAAACCTAAACTCTTAAAATGGTGGTTGCGGATTGATTTTGTAGCCTCAATACTACTTTTTATACCTTTCTATTTCACGTTCATGGCGTCAAAGGCTAATTTTGTATCTGAAAGAGGTAAGTATATTCTATTTACAACAGGTGGAGGAATGGCAAAGCCGACACTTAGGTTAGGAAAATCATATGGGTTATTTATCAAAGAATTATATAATTCAGATGCTGTGGCATTTGATATAAATGCTGAAGATTGGTTTGTTAATGAAGATTATGGTTATAGCAGCCTAAAAACTACTTACGATACTTATAAAAGTATCCATGTGTTTCCGATTGACAGTTCAGCTTATCACCAACATAATAATGTTATTGACACACAGATTGATAGCATATTTCATGCAAACATAATCGGTTATGACAAAATGGAATTTGTTATGCCGAAAGATTTTTCAACAATCGAATACCGAGACAGCTCCAGTATTGAATATCACAGATCCGACTATATTCAGTTAGCAGAAATAGAGTATCGTTCATTCGGAAAAGGAAATCTTTTGGATTCAGTATTGATAACCCTTTCTGTATCAAAAAATGACATATTATCGATAACTGACTCAGATACATTATTGGTGGAGAGAGTTGAAACGGAGAGACAAATAAAGATCCCGAAAGAATCTGTGCCGTGGATGTCTCCGACTGAAGTACATCGGTTCTTGAACGATTTGAAAAGGAGGTAAGCGATGAAAACTGACGGATATATTTTCAAAGATAGTTGGCTGGAATATATTTTATATGGCATATTATTGTGCCCTTTTATATGTCTATGGGTCAGTCTTGACACATTCCCATTTGGAGACAAAGGAGCTGTCGGATTATTTATTTTCATAATGGCTTTCATTATGATTTTGACCTTCTCTATATGGGGCATTGTTAAACATCCGAATCGACTGATAATTGGCAACGATGGAATACATTATTATTGCCGTAGAGTTACATTGTCAAACAATTCATCGTTTTGGATTGATAATTATAAGCTTTATTCATGGGAGAAAATTCAAGGGTTCTATTTCGAATGGATGATGGCGCGTGGTGTTATGTCACATCGTTATCTTGTTCTTGAACATGAACATGATAAGGCAGCTTTTATACGATTAAACGACTTAACCGGAAAAAATATGAGTATATAAGTGCTATTGAGGAATGTAGCGATGGAAAATGTTTGTTAAACAGGGCAAAATATAACGAGAACAGAAAGATACGAAATAGATCATTGTGGAAATACTACATATTTCCGTTATTGATAGGAATAGCCCTTGCAATGTTACTGAATAAATTCGGAGTCAGATAATGGAAAGCATATTCCGGTATATTGTAATAATAGCCATAGCCTTTATGATAGGCAAGGAGGTGTTTCGGTCAATCAGGCAAAAGTCTGTTGACCGGTGTATTCTTGCGATAATCGTGCTGTTTGGAATTGTGATTTTCATGAGCCGTAGTTTTTTAGTTTCTATTAGGAGTTATGGTTATCTCGAAATATGTATAACTGTCCTCGTTATCTTGGCATATCTTTTAGAGAGGTCAACGAAAATCTACAAACTGATTAGAGGTATGTCGATAGCAAGTCTTTTAGTGGCCATATCAGTCTTTACGTATTGGAATATAAAGGCTCAGAAGATAACTGGTGAAATTGACATCGTAGAGTTGAATGGATTTACAATGGGGAGATTTGAGGAAGTTTTGTTCAAGTATGATGGTGAGCCATTTAGTCGTCATTGCAGTTTGAAAGACTATTCAAGCAACGATGATTTGATGGATCGCTATAATGTGAAGTTAACGCTCAAACCACTTTACCCTCACATTGTCAAGTTAGAGTCTATTACCCTAATCCCTAAAGAATGATTACGCATAATAACCAATATATAGCAAAAGAATCGCTGACGTTTCCACTGTTGGTAACGGTGATGTTTGGCGTGTCTTTATATGCTTCTATCTATGCACCTAAATTTTGGTGCATATTTGGTGCGGTCTTTTTCGGTTTGGGTGTGGCTGTATATGCCTATAAATATATCCGCTATGGTAGAACCACGCTAATAATTTACAGCGAGGGAATAACAATAAAGGACTGGGGCAAGACCAAAACATATAATTGGTGGTGGGATATAGTGAGCGTCTATACCAATTGGAACGTATCTTATTTTGCTCGTTTCGTGGAAAGATGGCTAAGAATCAAAACTTCAGTAAATGGTGAACAGTTTGAGTTCCACGATATTTGCCTATCCGATCTGTATTGCCGAAGCAAAAGTGTTCGTAAGGCGATTGAAAAATATGCAGGGCCGTCTCGTTTCGATTATGAGGCTTCACAAGAAACAAAAAGTTATGTGTCTAAGATAGTGCTGCTGGCATCGATAGTCGCTGTTATTGGAATATTCATTTGCTTAACCTATTTTTCAGAGTGATTCAATGCTATGGGTAAGGTACACTTAATTATAAAATGGCTATTTTATCTACTTGCCGCATTAGTGGCTATTGACTTATGGTGTATTGCCGATGCAGAAATTGTATAAAGATTGATTTTAAGATAAGTTTAGACAATTTCAATTCTTTAAAATCTTCTTTTTTAGATATATCATGTCATTTAATGTCACGCCTTCTTCAATTATCGGGTGATCATAATTGTTGGTGAAAAATCCCGGTATTGTGTGGGAGAAAACATAACCGCAGTTCTTGTAAAAGCGCAATGTCGATGGGGTTTCACCGGTGCCGAGTTGCAAAGTTTTGCCCTGGTATATAGACTCAACATGATCGAGCATTCTTCTTCCGATGCCCTGCCGTCTGTATTCAGAAATGACAGCGAGATTTTTTATCTCAATCGTAGTGTAGTCTTCTTCAGTTATGGCACAGCAGGAAACCGGTGTTTCGTTTATAAATCCAATGAAAAGTCGTCCATAGTCAAGATACCGGTCAATCATATCCTCTTGCTCATCACCGATAAGCAAAAGATTCATATATTTATATTTGGAAACCAATATTTCCCTGATTTCGAAATCTGTCATGATAAAACAAATAAAAGTCCGTTTCATGAAAAATTTAGCTTTAGTGTACGGACTCTAAGAGAATAACTTTGCTTTTTACTTTTTATTTGATGCTAAAGGGTGTAGACTCAGCGTCTCTGCGTGATTAAAATTTTAACGCAGAGGAGCGGAGGAGGGGAGTTTCAGCCTTGATGTTTTAGCGACGCTGGAATCGCGTGGCGATTCTTGCCGAGGCGCGGAGACGTCGCTAAAATTTGTCGCGGTTTTTATAGACCAAAGATCCATAGGAACCAAAGCATTGCCGAGTATGCTTTCGTCTCAGACTATTCGCAACGGCTCTGCGCCTTCGCAGGAGTGGTAACGACCTCCGCGCCGAATTGAGCGGCATAAAACCTTTGCGGCTCAGCGTCTCTGCGTGATTAAATTTTTAACGCAGAGGAGCGGAGGAGGAGAGTTTTAGCCTCGACGTTTTAGCGACGCTGGAATCGCGTGGCGATTCTTGCCGAGGCGCGGAGACGTCGCTAAAATTTGTCGCGGTTTTTATAGACCAAAGATCCATAGGAACCAAAGCATTGCCGAGTATGCTTTCGTCTCGGACTATTCGCAACGGCTCTGCGCCTTCGCAGGAGTGGTAACGACCTCCGCGCCGGATTGAGCGGCATAAAACTTTGCGACTCAGCGTCTCTGCGTGATTAAAATTTTAACGCAGAGGAGCGGAGGAGGGGAGTTTCAGCCTTGTGGTTGGAGGTGTATTGTTTGAGTGTTTAAAACAGGTAATAGAAACTTGGGTTTGTTGGTTGAGGTGTTGGATGAGGTGGAAGATGGATTTGCAAAATAGAAATAGAATTTGTAACTTTGCCGATGAAAGCGGTTGGCCGTTGGCCATTAAAAGGGAACCGGGTGTGAATCCCGGACAGTCCCGCTGCGGTAAGTCTCTGTAAGACTTCGGCAAACATCTCTTTAAGCCACTGACAATGGTCGGGAAGGCATGCCGGATGTCGAGACAAGTCCGAAGACCTGCCGTTTTCGGGGAAGTAGTTCCAAAGGTGCTCTTTCCGGTATGTTGAACACTCTTTCGAGGAAAAGAGAACATATGAGATCAGGCAGAATAACATCTACAGCTTTAACAGCAGTCATATCTATGTTTTCGGTCAATGCCGCAAACGACACTACCGCCCGGAATCTTCAGGAATTCGAGGTGGTCTCCGAACGTGTGCGCAAGGAAGTGACCAGTACAGCGCCTCTTTTCAATCTCACCAACGAGAGGATGAAGACTATGGGCGTGACCGACATCTCGGATGCGCTTCATCGTCTGCCGGGGGTTAATATCCGTGATTACGGCGGCGCTGGAGGTATGAAGACCGTGTCGGTACGCGGATTCGGCACAACGCACACCGGAGTGATCTATGATGGGATCGTATTGAGCGACTGTCAGAGCGGCAAAATCGATTTGGCAAGGTATTCTCTCGACAATGTGGGAAGCCTGTCGCTTATAATCGGTGACAATAACGATATTTTTGTCCCGGCTAAAGCTTCTGCATCGGCAGCTTCCATAATCATAACCACAGAGTCTGTGCCAACAGCGAATGATTCTCTGTGGCATGTAACCGGGCAGATGCGTTTCGCCTCATTCGGCACATACAATCCCTATTTCAAGGTCGGTAAAACTTTAAATCCGAAATTCTCCTTCTCAGTGATAGGGGAGTACACTCATGCCCGTAATAATTATCCATTCACGCTCACTAACGGAAAGCTCGTTACTCGCGAAAGACGCAACAACAGCATGATGAATTCCTGGCATGGAGAGATAAACACACGCTGGAGGCCAACGTCATCCTCCACATTGGATGCCAAAATTTATTATTACGACAACAACCGGGAACTCCCCGGAGCAGTTATCTTATACAATCCTATATGTCGCGAAGAATTGCGCGACCGCAATTTCTTCGGCCAGCTGACTTATAAGAATCTGTCGCTATCGAAATTTTCATTTCAAGGACTTGCAAAATTCAACTGGGATGCCTCCCTCTATCATGATGAGAACGGTAAATACCCGGGAGGTGTGCTTGATGAGGATTACTGGCAGAGGGAGGTGTATCTCTCCGGCTCGGCTATGTATCTGCCAACAGATAGGCTCTCTTTCAACTACTCGGCAGATTACATCTACAACGGTATGACCACTAACCAGATGGAGGTTGTGGGGCCATGGCGTCATTCCGTGCTGCAATCGCTTACGGGAAAATTCAAAAACTCATGGCTTGTGGCGACTGCGCGTCTCTTACTCTCTGTCTATGAGAACGGAGCAAAAGAGGGAGAGGCGGCGCAGGATCGCACCAAACTCTCGCCATCGGTTAGCGTGAGTGTGCAACCATGGCAAAGCCGAATGTTTTTCATCCGGGCTTCCTACAAGAATATCTTCAGGATGCCAACATTCAACGAGAGCTATTACTTCCGCATGGGAAGCACGTCGTTGCGGCCGGAAGATACAAATCAGTTGAATGTCGGGTTGACATGGCAATATAATACTACCGGTTGGATGAATTCTCTGGTGCTGACAGGCGATGTATATTACAATCATGTCAAAGACAAGATTGAAGCGGTGCCGACAAACATGTTTATCTGGCAGATGAATAATATCGACAAAGTCCGCGCCTATGGTGCAGACGTAACGGCAAACGCCACATTCCGTCTTGGCCGCCGTCAGAATCTCGTATTTGCCGGCAACTACAGTTGGCAGCGTGTTCAGCCGCGCACATCAAAACTTAATCCCGATTATAACAAACAGCTCGCCTACACTCCGATACATTCCGGAGCATTGTCGCTAAGTTGGGAGAATCCTTGGGTTGATGTTGTGCTTCACGGCACCGGAGTCAGCGACCGTTACGGAACCAGCACCAATCTTCCGATCACCCGTATAAAAGGGTACGTAGATTGCGGAGCTACACTTATGCGTTCATTCAAATTCAAGCGTAATGCAATCGATCTGCGCTTTGACCTGACCAATATTTTCGACACGCAGTATGAGATAGTCGCTGACTACCCGATGCCCGGTCGTGCTTGGAAATTCACAGTGACGTATAAAATTAATTGACAACGTTGTAATACAAAATATAGAAATTCAAAAAAACGAAAGTAATGAAAAAAATAGCTTATTTCCTTCTGTCCGTATGTCTCGCAGCCGGATTTACTGCTTGCGATGATGAGAATGGAAACGGTTCAGAAGCAACCGAGACCTTAAGCGGTTTCTACACTATTGATGGTGGTAATAAAAGTGGAAAGATTCCGGCTGAAATGACCGCCTATAATTTCGAGACAGGAGTCTCTACTCTAAATGCCTTTGAGGCAGCCAATGGCATTGGATTTGGTGATAATGGTCAGCAGGCCATAATTTGTGGAGATAAGATGTTTATCGCCATGTATGGTTCAAATCTAATATGGGTGGTTGAACCGGAAACTTTGAAGATTATAAGCTCAATAAAGCCGGACGGAGATGCGACACTTCCCCGTGCATTCGCTCAGAAAGATGGTAAATTGTATTGCACAATGTATACCGGTTATGTAAGCGAGATTGACCCTTCTGCGATGAAGATTACACGTAGTGTTAAGGTGGGTCCGAATCCGGATCAGCTCGCTGTATGGGGAAACAAGCTTGTTGTTGCATGTTCCGATGGCCAGAATTCAAGCGGAAATGCTACAAATGGCGTGAAATATGGCAATTGTTGCGTTTCTATCGTAGATTTGGCTACATTCACAGAAACAAAAATCAGTGATTTAGATGTGATTTATAATCCAACCGATGTTGTTTCAAACGGAACCGATGTTTTTGTGAATTGTAAAGGTAATTATGATAAAGATGATAACACACTGATACGTTCATATGTGGTTAAGCTGAATGGTACCGATGTGAAGGATGTGCAAAAATTCTGTTATGGTACAAATATGGCAATTAACGGCAAGACTTTGTATGTTATCTATGCTCAGAGTGGCAAACCCGCAAGTGAGATTACATATAAGAAATATAATGTCGACACACTTCAGGAGATTGGTCAGATAGCCAATCAGTCTTCTTCGGAGGATGCTAAGATTTCATATCCGAATGGTGTATTTGTAGATCCGGCAAGTGGAAACATAGTAATGCTATCATACATAGTTGATGCAAATGGAACCGCGCAATATCGTCAGCCGACATATGCTAATATATATGATGGTAACGGTACATTCCAAAAGCGTGTTGAATGCGGTGTAGGCGCCCGCTACGTGACATTTGTTCACAAAGCTAAATGATTATGACTTATAGATTGGTAGGTATAAAGAGACTGTGGTCTCTGATGACCCTCATTTTGGTCGTGGCTTTCCTTGCGGGATGCAAGGGAAGCCACGCTTCTTCTTCTGATAAAACAGAAGGGAGTGAAATGGAACTGAAATATGCGGAGAATCTCACGCTTGAGGAGTTTCCCGGATATGTGGCTGCCACAGTCCGTAATCCTTGGGACACGACAAAGACTCTTCAGAAATATATCCTTGTTCGCCGCGACAGCGCGATGCCCGCAAATCTGCCTGCCGGAACGGTGGTCAGAGTTCCTGTCACAAACGCTTTGGTTTATTCTACCGTGCATAACAGCCTTATTTCAGAATTGGGTAGCGCGGATGCAATCGGTGGTATCTGTAACTCCAAGTATGTTAATGATAAAGAGCTGAAGCGGCGTCTTGCTTCCGGAGACATCGTTGACTGCGGAGTCAGCATGAGTCCTGACTTGGAGAAGATCATCAAACTCAATCCGCAGGTGATAATGCTCTCACCCTTTGAGAATAATGATAAATATGCCAAGGTAGGGGAGTTGGGAATACCGATCATCGAGTGTGCCGACTATATGGAGACTTCGGCGTTGGGACGCGCTGAGTGGGTGAGATTCTATGGAATGCTGTTTGGAAAAAGCGAGAAAGCTGACAGCATGTTTGCAGATACGGAATCGAATTATCTGCGCATGAAGGCTGCCGCGGCTGATGCTCCCGATAAACCGAAGGTTATAATAGACCAACGTTACGGACAGGTGTGGAACGTGCCCGGTGGCGTTTCCACAATGGGTAGGCTGATTGAGGATGCGGGAGGTGTTAATCCGTTTGCGTCGTATCGTCAGAGCGGGAGTGTACCTTTGGCTCCGGAGAAAGTGCTGGCTGAGGCTCATGATGCCGACATATGGTTTGTGAGGTACAATCAGGAGAAGGAAAAATCCATGAAAGAGCTTGCCTCCGATGCTCCGGTCAATTCTCAGTTCAAGGCATTCAAGGATGGTAATGTGTATGGTTGCAATACCCGTTATGTGGATTTTTATGAGGAGACACCGTTTCATCCTGACCGTATTCTTGGAGAAATGATCTCTGCCATGCATCCCGGACTGCTAACAGATACAGTTGTGCGTCATTATTACCACAGAATGCAATAAATCCGAGTCCGTTTTCGTATCAGATGTAGAAGTTGTGCCAAACATCACGCAGAGGCGCAGAGGCGCAAAGCCAGGAGTTGGCAAGTTAGATGATAAGATGATAAAGAGCGCTGAGAATCGCGTGGCGATTTTTGCAAAGGCGCAGTGCTGGTGAGACCGCCTCTGTGTCTCGGCAAGAGTGGTAACGACATCTGCGCCGAAAAGAGTGGCATGAAATCTTTGCGCCTCCGTGCCTCTGCGTGATTAAAATTTTACCGACAACAGTAATAAATAATTAGTTTGAACAACTTCAATAACTTATTAGGGACGCACTGATGGTGCGTCCGCATTATGCAAAATAATATGAGATTCATAATTCTGTCAATATCGCTTGTGGTGTTGTTTTTTCTGAACCTGTTCGTTGGCTCGGTGGCAATACCCCCCGCACAGGTGGTTGACATCCTTTTCAGCAACGCGGATGTTGACGGCCCGTTGCGTTTTATAGTTGTCGGGAGCCGTTTGCCTCAGGCGATAACTGCTGTGCTGGCAGGGGCGGCATTGACAGTGTCGGGTCTGATGCTTCAGACTGCATTCCGGAATCCTCTTGCGGGTCCTTCAATTCTCGGTATCACTTCCGGCTCCAGCCTCGGTGTCGCGTTGGTAATCCTGCTGTTTGGCGGCTCTGTGTCCGCGGCGGGATACTCATTTGGCGGTTATATGGCGATATTGATAGGCTCGTTTGCCGGCAGCATCGCCATCATGGGTTTGTTGCTGCTGTTCTCAATGTGGCTGAAAAATGACCTTATGCTACTGATTTCAGGAATCATGGTAGGATACCTCACATCCTCAGTCATAACCCTGTTGAATTATTTATCCACAGCCGAAGGGGTGCATGGATATGCAATGTGGGGAATGGGAAATTTCAACGGTGTGGCACTTGGTCAGATCCCTCTTTTCTCAATAGCCATAGGGATAGGGTTGGTAATGTCGATATTGATGGTAAAGCCACTGAACATTATATTGCTCGGTGAAAATTATGCTCTCAATCTGGGAATAAGGATGCAATGGGTGCGTAATATGTTGCTGGTGACAACTGGAATACTTACATCTGTGGTGACTGCATTCTGCGGACCGATCTCGTTTATCGGATTGGCGGTGCCGCATGTGGTGAGAATGATTTTCCGTACATCAGATCATCGCGTGATTATCCCCGGTTGTATTCTTGCCGGAGGAGTCGTAGGGCTTGTCTGCAACTTTTTGTGTATATTGCCGGAAAATATTGTGCTCCCTCTGAATGGAGTCACGCCCTTGATAGGTGTGCCGGTAATAATGTATGTAATCTTTAAAGAGAGGTTTAAGAAACGATGAGTGCCGAGACGATAAAAGTTTGCGGGCTGACCACCGGTTACCGCAATTCGAAAGGTGACATATCCATTACCGGACCTCTCGATGCCACCCTTGAATCAGGTGAGCTGACATGCCTGCTTGGACCAAATGGAGCGGGTAAATCAACTTTGCTGCGTACGCTTGCCGGTTTTCAGAAGCCTCTTGCAGGGTATGTCAAGGTTGAGGGGAAAAAGCTTAGCGATTATTCCGGACGTGACCTTGCCCGAACAATAAGCGTTGTGCTGACTGAGAAACCACTTCTGGAGAATATGGACGTTGAGACTCTCGTTGGATTGGGGCGCGCTCCATACACAGGATTCTGGGGGCGATTCTCACCGGAGGATACAGAAGCGGTGGAGCGTGCGATATCGTTGATGGGTATTGATTCATTAAGGCACAGGATGGTGCAGAGCCTCAGTGATGGTGAACGACAGAAAACCATGATTGCAAAGGCATTCGCGCAGGAGACTCCTGTTATTTTTCTCGATGAACCCACGGCATTCCTTGATTATCCGAGTAAGGTTGAGATAATGCTTCTTCTATATTCTCTCGCGCATAAGATGGGTAAGACAATCTTCATGTCGACGCACGATCTTGATATGGCGCTTCAGCTCTCAGATAAGATATGGCTGATGGATAAGAAATTGGGTGTGCGCACCGGAACTCATCGGGAACTTACGGATTCCGGGGATCTTGAACGGTATTTCGTTCGTCCGGGCATACGTTTTGACCGTGAGGAGGGATTATTTAAAGTGGTGAGGTATTAGCTATTAGTGATGAAGTGTTTTACAGGTAAAGCGGGATTTGTCATAGGCGCAGTATCGTCCGGTAGCGGGAAAACAACCGTCACCAACGGTTTGCTGCGCTCTTTTCGGTCAATGGGACTCAAAGCGGCTCCATTCAAGGTCGGACCCGATTATATTGACACACATTTCCATAAGGTCGCTTCCGGTCGTGATTCGATAAATCTTGATGTCTTTATGGGCGGGGAGGATCACGTGAAGGGGTTGTTTGCTGATTATTCACGTGGATGTGATGTCTGTGTTGTGGAAGGTGTGATGGGGCTGTTTGATGGTTACGATTGCAGAAAAGGTAGCGCGGCGCATATCGCGGAGATTTTGGGATTACCAGTGATACTGCTTATCAATGCAGCGTCATCAGCATATTCATTGGCAGCGGTATTGTCGGGTTTTAGGAATTTCAATCCTTCTGTCAATATCGCTGGTGTGATCTTCAATAATGTTGCTTCAGATAACCATCTGAGGCTTCTGCGCTATGCTGCCCGTGATTCGGGTGTGGAGTTTTTAGGGTATGTTAAACGTGATTCATCATTGATAGTTCCGTCCCGACATCTGGGACTGACTCTTGATGAAGATGATGTAATTGATAGATTTGTTGCAAATGCCGCTGAGGCTGTATCTGAGAATGTAGATGTCGCCAGGATATTGGAAGTGACTGGAATTAAATCATCGGAGCACATATCCCGTAGTGTAAAACCTTTGCCTTTTTGCTCTTCCGATAAAAAGAAATGCCGGATAGCTGTTGCCCACGATGAAGCATTCAACTTTATTTATCCTGCGAATCTGCATGCACTGGAATCTAATGACGTGCTTGGTATGGGATACGGTGAGATAGTCCGTTTCTCTCCGTTGCGTGATGAGGAGATGCCCGAAGCGGATCTGCTATATCTCCCGGGAGGGTATCCTGAATTATACAGGGAGAGGTTGTCTGCTAACAAGGGGATGAGGAAATCTATCAGAGAATTTATAGAGAATGGGGGATACACGATTGCCGAGTGTGGCGGAATGCTGTATCTTGGTGATGATATCGATGGAATTGAGATGTGTGGGATATTGCCCTTGAGCGGAACGATGGCGGGTGCACGGTTGAAACTCGGATACAGAACCGTCCGTTTTCAGGGATGCGAGATGCGCGGTCATGAATTTCATTATTCATCTGTGAGGGAGAATGAACCGTTGAGATCTGTCGCTTCGCAGACAGATGTGAGAGGAGAGGCGGTAGCCACTCCTGTATACAGATATAAAAACACAATCGCTGGATACACCCATCTCTATTGGGCGGAGAGTGACTTTTCAAAACTTTGGGAATGAAGATATATACAAAAACCGGAGACCGGGGAACCACCGGTATACGAGGTGGTGAGAGGGTTTCTAAAACTGACCAACGTATCGAGGCTAACGGTACCATTGACGAACTTAACAGCATACTTGGCATTGTTAGGGCGATTTCCTGTGATAAGATGACTCAGGAGGTAGTTGCGGAGATACAGACAAATCTCATGATAATCATGAGTCGCGTTGCAACGCGCTCTGAAAACCGCGCTGACAATCCACGTATCTTACCGGAGAATGCCGTGACTAAGATGGAGGTGGTATTGGATGATATCACATCTGCCGGATATGTTACGCAGGATTTCATATTGCCCGGAGGTAATCCGGCAGGTGCGTTTCTGCATCAGGCTCGTTCTGTTTGCCGTAGGGCGGAAAGGGAGCTTTGGAGGCTTGATGAGCAGGATCCGGTAGAGCAGATGGTGATGTCGTATGTCAATAGGCTTTCAGATCTCCTTTTTGCGATGGCGAGGAGGGAGACATCATTGTCGGGTGGAACGGATGTAGATTGGGAGCGATTTGGTTCAGGAAAAGGCGTAAGGTCAAAGTAAAGAATATGAGACGGACTCTAAATATGGAGAGATTGAAACCCATAATGCTTGGCGGAACAGGCAGTGATGTCGGCAAGAGTGTGCTTGCCGCCGGATTGTGCCGTATATTTTTGCAAGACGGTTATACTCCGGCACCTTTCAAGGCTCAGAACATGGCATTGAATTCCTATGTCACGCCAGATGGTCTTGAGATTGGGCGTGCACAGGCAGTGCAGGCGGAGGCTGCCGGAGTGGAGTGTATGGCGGAGATGAATCCGGTGCTTCTTAAGCCCTCCGGAAAGATGACCTCGCAGGTTGTTCTGAATGGTCTTCCGGTCGGAAACAAGGATGCATACGACTATTTCAGAAAGGAGAATAAGGAACCGCTCCGCAGGGAGGTGCATGCCGCTTTCGATCGTCTTAGCGCAAGATATAATCCTATAGTGATGGAGGGGGCAGGCAGTATCGCTGAGTTAAATCTTCGGGATTCCGACATTGTCAATATGTCGATGGCCGCATATGCGGATGCCGCGGTGATTCTTGTGGCAGACATTGACAAGGGCGGGGTTTTTGCTTCGGCTTATGGTTCTATAATGTTGCAGAAAGAGGAGGATCGTAAAAGGATAAAGGGGATCATTGTAAATAAATTCCGTGGAGATGAGAAGCTTTTCGAACAGGGACGGAAGATGATGGAGAAGATATGCGGTGTCCCGGTGATAGGGGTTGTGCCTTATCTGGATGATATCCATATCGAAGAGGAGGATTCTGTGTCGCTCGCAAAAAAATCCAACGCTCATACGGAGGAGAACTTGATAAATGTTGCAGTTGTAGCAACTCCACATATATCTAATTTTACGGACTTTGATACAATATCGAGGGATCCGAGGGTGCATCTTTATTTTACGTCTGAACCTGCGGAACTGCTGAATGCAGATGTCATAATCCTCCCCGGAAGCAAGAACACACTCTCAGACCTTAAGGCTATTCAGACAAACGGCTGTGCGGATGCAATAATAAAGGCTTCCGCGCTGGGTCGCACTGTGATGGGAATTTGCGGAGGATATCAGATGATGGGGGAGAGTGTCGACGATCCGGATGGAGTGGAAGGTGAGCCGGATTCGATGGCTGGCTTGGGTCTTTTGCCTGTTAACACGGTGCTGAAAGGAAGCAAGACTGTCAGACGTGTGAGATTTACAATGGACGGATGCACAGATCTGAACTCCGGATATGAGATACATATGGGAATCTCAACTCTTGAGAATGGCGCTTCTCCGATGGTGATCAAGGAGGATGGCTCAGTAGATGGTTGTCGTGTAAGTGAAATGGTATGCGGCAGCTATATTCATGGTATTTTAGATAATACCGGTGTGATAGATATGTTGCTTAAACCTCATGCGTTGAGGAAGGGATTGCCCGAGTCGGGTAATGTGGAGCCTTACAGAGAATATAAAGAGAGGCAATATGACGCGTTGGCACAAAGATTGCGTGACTGTCTTGATATAGATTTGTTATATAAAATCATGCGGGAATGATAGAAGGACATGGAGATGACCTGTATCGCTACGGTGGTAAGGTAAAATATAATTTCAGCACAAATATTGTTTCCGATATGGATCATCGGAAACTCACCGGATATCTATCCACTGTAATGTCTTCGATAGGAAGCTATCCGGAGCCTGCACCGTTCTCATTGGAGAAAATGATAGCGAAGAAAATTGATGTGGAACCGGAGAATGTGGTGGTTACTAATGGTGCGACAGATGCGATGTATCGTATCGCGCATATCAAATCTGGCAAACGCGCAGCTATCCGGATACCTACATTCAGGGAATATCAGGATGCATGCGTGGCATATGGTCATGAGATTGCCTTTTTTAATGATATAGATAATGTTCCGGTTGCAGACAGCGTATGGTTATGCAATCCGAACAATCCCACGGGAGAGGTTCTTGATAAGTGTGAAATATTGCATTTGAGTAATAATAGAGACTCCACTTGGCTAATCGTGGATCAGGCATACGCAGACTATACTCAGCTTCCTGTAATTACGCCTGCGGAGGCTGTGGAATCCGGTAATGTGATTTTACTCAGTTCGTTGACCAAGAGATTTGCCATTCCGGGATTGCGGATAGGTTATCTGGTAGCTCCTCGGGAGATTGCGGCTGAAATCAGGTCTGCCGGTATGCCGTGGGCTGTGAATTCGCTTGCCATAGAGGCAGGTAAATATCTGCTGGGTCATGAAGCGGATTATCATATTGATGCGGAAACTCTTCATGCTGAGGCATTGCGTATAGCTGAGGAATTCAGGAAATCAGGTATCAACTGCGAACCGACCGATTGCAATTTCATATTGTGCAGATTGTCCGGAAGAAAAGCGTCAGATCTTAAAAAATATCTTGTGGAGAATCATGAGATTCTTATACGCGATGCATCCAATTTTGAAGGCTTGGATGAATCGTATTTCAGAGTTGCAGCGCAGACTGCAGAACAGAATGACTTACTCATTAAAGCTATTGGGAAATGGATGAGAATATGATCAATTGGCAAGGGTATATGATTGTGGCGATTCCTTTGCTGGCAGGATGGCTGCTTGACCGAATCATGGGAGATCCTGCATGGTTGCCGCATCCGGTAGTGTTATATGGAAAAATCATATCCTTTTTTGAACATCAGTTGAATCAGGGTATCGGACGCAAGATGAAGGGAGGGATAATGTCATTTTTGCTTGTGCTGTCGGTTTTCATCATAGTCTGGCTTATACTTTTGTTGTTGTCTCCATATTCGGTATTGAAGATTGTAGTGACAGCCATTGGTGTGTTCTATTGTCTCGCGGGAACAACGTTGTCGCGGGAAGTTAGGATGGTATTTGACGCATGTGGAAGAGGGATAGAGGCAGCACGTAGACAGATAGCGCGTATTGTCGGTCGTGACACAGGTTCGCTTGACGAACAGGAGATAAAGACTGCAGCGTTGGAGACTCTTGCCGAGAATCTCAGTGATGGGGTGATTGCGCCTCTTTTTTGGTATCTGGTTTTAGGTTTACCGGGGATGATGGCGTATAAGATGGTCAATACGCTCGATTCGATGATAGGTTACAAGAACGAGCGATATAAAGATTTCGGATGCTTTGCAGCCCGTATGGATGATGTGGCGAACTATCTTCCTGCGCGGCTGACATCATTTCTGATGATTCTATCGAGTGGAAAACTGCGGTTGCTTAAATTTGTGAGACGATACGGGCGATGTCATGCCAGTCCTAATTCGGGATATCCGGAGGCGGCTCTCGCCGGCATTCTCGGCTGTCGCTTCGGTGGCACCCACGACTACTTCGGTCAGTCTGTCTACAAACCTTACATCGGTGAAACTCCGAAAACTCTTACGTCCTCCGACCTCCACATCTCCCTCCGCATCTGTTTCCGCTCCGAACTGCTGATGCTCCTCCTGACCCTCCTTATTATGCGGTTTTGCGTTTGATCAGTATGGAGATGATGGTCATCAGTGCGAGGGTCCAGGGGTAATACAGATAGGGCCAGGGGGCAGCGGGGGATATGCCGGCCAAACCTGTGGCGAGGAGTGTCTGCGCACCGTAGGGGATGAGGCATTGAACTATGCAGCTGCCTGTGTCGAGAAGGGAGGCGGTTTTCTGTGGTGATATCCCGTATTTCTGTGCTATGTTTTGACTTAGCGATCCGACTGTGATGATTGCAACGGTATTGTTTGCGGTGCATAGATTTACTACTCCGACAAGCAATGTGATGCATGCCTGAGCTCCTCTGGAGCCTTTCACTCTTGACGTGAGTTTTGTTAGCATCCAGTCGATTCCTCCCGTGGTTTTTATCATTCCCAGCATTCCTGCTGCAAGCAGGGTTATTATGATGAGCTGTCCCATGGAGTCGATGCCGTTTCCCATCATCCTGCATGCCTCGATTAATGAAACTCCTCGGATTGCGCCGAATGCAAGTGAAGTCAAGATACCCAATAGAAGCACGATAGTTACATTCATTCCTGTAAGGGACAAGACTATAATCACCATATATGGGGTCACAAGCCACCATGGTTCATTCTGTTGCGGAGCCATAAGCTGACTGTCGTGCCCTATAAACATATACATTATCAGGGTGATAAGGGCAGCTGGGAGTACGGTTCTTATATTTGCCTTGAATTTATCTGCCATGGAACATCCCTGTGTGCGTGTGGCGGCGATGGTAGTGTCGGATATAAACGAGAGGTTGTCACCGAAGAATGCTCCACCTAAAGCTGTTGCAACATATAGCGAAAGATTCCCTCCCCCTTGCTCGGCCAATTCCACTATCAGTGGCACCAACGCCACGACAGTGCCGACGGAAGTGCCGATTGATATGGATATGAAACAAGCCGCTGCAAATATTGCCGGCAACAGAAATGACGGAGGGAAAGCATTGAGGGTCAAGGCAACTGTGGCGTCTATGGCTCCTATGCCTTTAGCCAGCGATGCAAAGCCGCCGGCAAGCACAAAAATCCATACCATGTAAAGTATGTTGGAATGTCCCGCTGCTTTAGAGAAGATTTCGATTCTATCCTGCAACGATTTGTTGCGGCAGATGGCTACAGCCCATACCGATGCCGCCAGAAGTGCTACGGTAATGGGCATTATGTAGAAGTCTCCGATGATAAGCGACACAGCGACATACATCAGAAGGAAGACAACGGCGGGTGACAATGACAGCCATCCCGGTATGGCGGCAATGCTATTTGAAGATGAAGTCTTTTTCATTTTATGGGACGGACTCTTAAGGCAAGGTTATTTCAACAAGACCTCCATAAGGAGGTTGAAAAGAGAATAAGTTTTCGACAGTGGCACGACCGGTCACGAACATGGCGTTCATTATCACTCCTGCATGTGTGAAAACGAGTACGTTGTCCTGGCCGGAAGCCGACATCTCCTCAAGAAAGGATCTTACACGTTTGTTCTGATCGAGAAATGATTCACCGCCTGTAGGTGTGATATGTAGCCAGTCGTCATACCATTGCTGTAGCCTCGGGTCGCGGATGTCATCGTAGCGTTTCATCTCCCACTCTCCGAAATCCATTTCAAGCAGGCGAGAATCCGATAAGGCATCCGGGTATCCACATGCCTCAGCAAGCAGGCGGCAACGGCTCAAAGGGCTACGGTATATGGCATCAAACGCTTTGCCATTTTTTATTATAGCCTCCTCAATTGAAGATTTCACGAGCGCGGCTTCTTCCGGGAATGAGGGTTTCAGGGCGACATCGGTTCTGCCGTAGCATATTCCCGGCTCCACATCAACCGAGGTGTGGCGAACAAAAGTTATTTTCATATATAGATGTTTGTTAAATATGTGCAATCATAATGAAGAAAGAAATTTGGCCTTGACAATCCCCATTGTATGGTCAAAACATCACGCAGAGCCGCAAAGGCGCAAAGCCTGGAGTTGACAAGTCCGATGATAAAGATCACGGAGAATCGCGTGGCGATTTTTGCAAAGTCGCGGAGCAAGTGCCTCGGACTCTGTGTCTCGATAGGAGTGGTAACGACTTCTGCGCCAAATTGAGCGGCATGAATTCTTTGCGTCTCCGCGTCTCTGCGTGATTAAAATTTTACGGGACAGAAATAAATTTCATGAAAGTTTGAATATTGCTGCGGATGTAAGATAGAAAGCGAGTTCGCACAACAGCGCTGTTGCCCCGCAACAGTCGCCAGTGTAGCCTCCGATCTTATATCTGAGATAAAGAATCATACCGACAGCTATCAGCATCGGCAAGCACATGCATGCCCAATATGTGAACGGTAAAAGTAACATCGGCAGGAATCCGGCTGCCACACACATCAGAAATGCTGCGGGAGTCATGCGGTCATATATGAGTTTGTTTTTTGCTTCCTCCTGTTTGCGGGCATAGGGGAGAGTATTTATAAGGAAAGATCCGCAGAATTTGCTCCATGGATCTGCCGCAAGCACTACCAATGGGG
This sequence comes from uncultured Muribaculaceae bacterium, assembly GCA_910578075.1. GTDB lineage: Bacteria > Bacteroidota > Bacteroidia > Bacteroidales > Muribaculaceae > Lepagella. The sequence goes on from CAJTPK010000002.1 coordinate 96,487, forward strand.
AAAGATGCGACGGAAGGGATGCAACAGACGTTATCATGAGGATGAAATAAACGATAAGTCCAATCACTCCATATGATCCGATGCGGGAATCCTTCATTATCTCCAAGATGCGGTTACGGTCAGTTCCCCCTCCGAAGCCATCGATGAAATCGGCAAGGCCATCTTCATGCAGTCCACCGGTAAGGATCAGCCTGACAGCGAATGCAGCCATCACGGCAGTGACAGGGGGGAACACGTGCAGAGCTCCCCATAATGCTAATGCCGTAACGCCACCGGTGATCCATCCTGCCAAAGGCCATAGATCAACCACACGTTTATATTTGTCGGCCGGTATCTCACATATCTTCCATACCGGAATGCGCGTGAAGAACCCTACTGCCGCAAAAAATTTTTTCATACAGTTTCTTAGAAATATTTGGTGACGCCGACTGACTGGAAATTATCCATTTCGTTGATCATGCGCACAGCGGAGTCGAGGATAGGGTAGGCACATACCGCGCCGCTGCCTTCTCCGAGACGGAGATCGAGATGCAGTATTGGGTCAGCGTTCATTGCCTGAAGCATGAGTTTGTGACCGGATTCATCTCCCTGATGACCGAAGATAGCATAATCGAGCACTTCAGGATACAGCTTCGAGGCAGCAAGTATGCAGGCGGTCATGATAAAGCCGTCTACAAGGATAATCATGCCGAGTTCGGCTGCGCGGAGCATACCACCTACCGCCATGACCATCTCGTAACCTCCGAACCATTCAATATAGCTTTCCGGAGAACCGTCACCGTTGTAGTTCTCCCAGGCGCGTGTAAGCACGTCGAGTTTATGGCTGACCCCAGGTTTGTCGAGACCGGCACCCGCACCGATGCAGTCAGCGAGCGGTATTCCGGTGAACGCGTGCATCCACATTGATGATGAAGAGGTGTTGCCGCTACCCATCTCACCGAAGCTAACCACATTGCAACCATCGCAAAATACCTTGTCAACAACTCTTGAACCTCGCTCGATTGCCGTTTCCATCTCCTCGCGGGTCATAGCCGGTCCATGAAGGAAATTGCGTGTGGATTTGCGGATCTTGCAATCGATGATACCTCTTCCTGTGGGAATGTCATAGTCCACTCCCGCATCGACAAGAACAAGTTTGAAACCATGCTGGTCGCAGAGGAAATTGATGCCGGCTCCGCCATGTGAGAAATGGGAGAGCTGTTGCCAAGTTACTTCCTTCGGAGAAACCGTCACACCTTCTTCTATTATGCCATGGTCGGCAGCGAAGAGGATATTGTGAGGCTTGGACAACTGCGGAGTCAGAGTCTGCTGGATGAGACCGACACGCGTTGCGAGAGTCTCAAGCTTTCCTAAAGAGCCTTTGGGTTTTGTAAGAAAATCGATTTTCTCAAGAAGGTCTTTCTCAATTTCTTTTGATGGGGAGATTATGTTGAAATGTCTCATGACTTATAATGTTTGTTCGTTATTTTATTTTTACCGGAATGCCGGCAACAGTCAGATATACTTCATCAGCGAGAGAGGCTATAAACTGGTTGAACCAACCTTGAATATCAGTGAAACGTCGTGTCATGGCGTTTGGCGACACACCTCCGGAACCGATTTCATTCGACACAAAGATGTAGGTGGCGTCATGGGATGTGAATTTTGTGAACTCCTCCTTTAGTTTTGCAAGGGAGGACTGCACATCCTCATTATATTTGAAGAAGACATTGGTCACCCACATTGTGACGCAGTCTATCAATACAGTCTTTCCTGTCATGTCGTGCCGTCCGAGTTCGATCTCCTCCTCGACTGTGGTCCAGTCCGGTCCGCGGCGATTCTGATGTATGCGTACCCTTTCGCGGAATTCATCATCCATCACGTGCGCGGTGGCAAGGTATACCGGTGTGGCGGAATGTTTGAGCGCGAGTGATTCCGAAAACTCGCTTTTGCCTGACCGTTGTCCTCCGGTCACCAATATGATATTTTTATCGCTCATAGTTTGTATATATCTGAAATGGATGCCAGGGAACCATTCCTGACACTTTTCTCGGAAAAACGCTTTAGATTATCACCATCGATCCCTTGACGGAAATATACGAAGGGGGAGTTGCCGGAAGAGTGACATCCACTCTCGCATAGCGACGGATGATCTGACATCACGGCTATGGCTAAGTCTGATTCCGTTGTAGTGACAATTTCCAAAAGAGGAGAGATGATATGTTTGTCAATACTTTCGATTGAGTTGATTTTCCCGTTCACGTCCCGCGCATGCGAGGCGAAATCGCAAGCTTCTACATGGACAATGACCAGATCGTAGTCATCAAGCGCACGGACTGCCGCTTCCCCTTTCCCTTTGAAATCAGTATGGATTGTGCCAGTGGCATGTTCGGGTTTGATCCAATCCGCACCAATCTCAATTGCAATACCATGCAGAAGTGGAACAGCTCCGATTATAACAGTTTTCAGCGGAGTGCCGTCCTCTGTATGATGAATGGAGGTGAGAGGCGGATATGTGCGGTAGGAATCCCCGCTCCAAAAAGCAATATCCGATAGTTTAGCTAAAGTTGCGACATCATTAGATGGAGCAATACATATCCCTTTTGTGGCGGCAATAGGGATGAATGTGCAATCCTTGAATCGGGATCTTAATTCCTTAATGTTAAAATCTCCCGCATCGGTCAGATAGCGCATTGCCGTGTATCCTTCCGGAATAGGTATGCCAAGACCAGATGCCTCCAGCGGCCCTCTGCCTGCCGGAAGTGAGGAGGGTTCGTATCCGAGAATGGTGAGAATCGCGACTTCGCTGCCGGGATAGAACCCGTCAGGCACGGTCTGCAAAGAACCGCATCTCCCTATTCGGGCAAGCTTATCCAATGCCGGAGTATGCGCATATTCGAGCGGAGTCTTGCCACCTAATGAGGATACAGGCTCGTCAGCCATACCATCGCATATTACAATTACCCTTTTCATTCCCTATATGTGGAGTATTAAAACCTAATAACTCGTCACTATTACTTAATACATGATTTGAGGATTTCCAGTGCCTCATCGCGACCGGCATTGACAAGATCAGGATGATGTGCATCGGAGTTTACAACGATGGGAACATCAGCATCGTGAAGTTTCTGCCACCATTTCAGAGCAGGGAAGAAGCGGTTCTTGTCAGCAAGTGATTTAGTATTTACCTCAACGATCACACCTGCTGATTTCGCATGGGAGATTATGTCATCAATATAGGCTTCATACCATGGCTGATTTTCGATTTCAGGATCGGCAATCGCCGCATTACCAGCAATCTTATCGAAGTGACCCAATATCTCGAAACCTCCATGCTCAAGCATCATGAGTACTTGTTCGAAATATTTTTCTGCGACATAACGGAGATCACCGTTATATCCGTCTTTGAGGAATCTGGCAAAACGTTCGAACTTTCCGTCACAGTCAAGCCATACACCATCTTGGTTAGGGACGAAATGCACTGATGCAAGGCGATAGTCGAGAGGTAAATTCTGGAAATAATCAATGTGTGGACCGAAATCGGGACTCATATAATCGATTTCCAGGGAGGTTAGAACCGCCATCTTGCCATCGTATAGCTCTTTTAGTTTGGAAGCTTCCGCAAGATATTCGTCCATATCCTCCTTTATCATATTGCAGGGTTCCGGTTGATTGAGCGGAGAATGGGGTGATATGCCCCAGATTTCAAAACCTGCCTCATGAGCGGCATTCGCCATAACATCAATCGGTGCCCGGCCATCACAGAATTGCGAATGTGAATGGAAATTGTATCTGTCTGTATTTTTAATGAGATTTAGAATATCAAAAGTATTCATGTCAGGATAATTGATTTGATGCAATAGTATCTGTGGAATAAGTAAGCCTGAGGAAGCGGGCAAACAATGCGAGCAGCAGGGCGGATGTGCCTATTCCGATAGCCAAAGCCCATTCATATGCTATGCTGATACCCCATAGTTTATCGGTCAATGCTCCGAATCCTTCAGGAGCGAAGAATATATATGTCACGGTTACCGCTGTCATAAACAGAGCGGGAATGAGCGTTATGACATATAACTTTCTCTCTTTGGCAAGGTAGACGGTTAGCGCCCATAGTGTGAACACCGCGAGCACCTGGTTGCACCATGCGAAGTATCGCCACAGTGCCTCGTAAGGAAGAAGCATGATGATGAAACATATCGCGAATATCGGGAGTGATATCAGTAATCGCTTCACAATCTTACGTTGCTTCACGCCCATAAAGTCTGCTGCAATGAGCCGGGCAGAGCGAAGGGCTGTATCTCCTGATGTGATAGGGGCGGCTATTACGCCAAGAACAGCGAGGATGCCACCGGCTGTGCCAAGCCATGTTTTCGAAACATCATTAACGAGGATTGCCGGGCTGCCATTGCCCAGAAAACTCTGTAATCCGTCGTAACCTCCGGTGAAAGCAATTGCCGCTGCTGCCCATATCAGAGCCACAATACCTTCAGTCACCATCGCTCCGTAGAACACCGGCCGCGCATGACGCTCGTTTTTCAGACAGCGTGCCATCATGGGGGATTGGGTGGCATGGAAACCGGAGATTGCTCCGCATGCTATCGATACGAACATCATCGGAAAAATCGGACTCGCCTCCGGATCCGCCTTGTGGTTATAAAAATTATCCCATATCTCGGGCATTGCGGAGGAGTGTGCATGTAATGCCACAAGAATTCCCACCGCCATGAAAAGCAGCGCAAATCCGAAGACCGGGTATAATTTGCCGATCAGTTTGTCGATAGGCAGGAGAGTGGCGAGCATGTAATATGCGAATATGACCACAATCCAGAACAGACGGTCGAAACTTTCGGGAGTCAGCATTGCAAGCAGGTCGGCTGGGTTATAGACAAACACCGCTCCAACTAAAATCATCAGAAGCAGGGAGAACACGCGCATCGTGTTTTTTATGCCATTGCCAAGCTGGTTGCCCACAATCTCGGGCAGAGAGGCTCCGTTGCTGCGCAACGACAACATTCCTGAAAGATAATCGTGGACAGCCCCTGCGAAAATTGTTCCGAAAACTATCCATAGAAAAGCTGCCGGTCCGAACATCACGCCCATTATAGCTCCGAAGATCGGCCCGAGTCCGGCTATGTTGAGAAACTGGATGAGAAAAACTTTCCAGGTAGGTAGCTCTACAAAATCAACACCGTCGGCATGCTGTTTCACCGGGGTCGGGCGCGAAGGATCCTGTCCGAAAACTTTGGATACAAACGCTCCGTAAGTAAAGTATCCTGCAATCAGGATGATGAGTGCGAGTGTGAAGGAAAACACGATAGGAAATGTTTAAGGTTAGGTGTTCAATAAAATCAATGTCCTGTCTCGGCGCGGTAGACTTCGCTGCGCAGACGTCTCAGAGCTTCCCGGTCTTTTTCCACTTCAGTCTCGAGAGAGCGGATCTGGGGGCGAAGTGAAGAGCCTTTGTTTATTGCGAATTTACGACGCATTTCCGATAACTTCTCCTCTTTTTGCAGGAATGCCTTGCGTGCCGCGATATATTTTTTCATCATCGCGCGTCCGGATGAAGTCTGGAAATCGTCAAGTGTGGTATAATTCACTCCTCCTTTCATCGGAAAAATGAAATCCACCTGTTTTTTTGCAGGAGCCGGAGTGATGGAATGTATCTCTTCAAGTAAGTCGGTATAATCATTTTCACCCCAAGTCGATTTGTAATCGCGAATGAAAGCGAGATCAGGAATGTTGTCGGTATCTTCCGCGCTGTAGTTTTTACGGAGATCATTTACCTTAAAAAGATATACAGTGAGATTATCCCCGAGCTGGTTGCGGTCGGTAGCCCACCAGCCGACACCGTTCAACTCATCGATTGCAAGCAGATAGTCATCGTAAGGGGAGTTGTACGGCATGCCGATATTCTGCGGCTGGAGGTATTCCCCGTCAGCGGCGTCACGCGTGGCGACAAAGATGTCATATCCACCGAGAGATTCCTCGTTGTCGGATGCGAAATATAATGTCACGCCGTCCGACATCATGAATGGGTAAATGGCATTACCTCCGTTGTTAAGTATATCCGGAGTCTCTGTCGGTTCATGCCATGTCCCGTCAGTGAGTCTTATTGACTCCACTATGCGGTATATTCCGGTGGAGTCCGGTTGCGCCCACATCTTGAAATCATTCCCCTCGTTTGTGAAGACATAGTCTGCATCCGGAGTTTCAAACGGGATGTCTGCTGCCGTACCAAGGTTTCCTGCTGAGAATGGAAGGCGATACGCCTTGAAAAAATCCGTTTTGGGCACAGAGATGCTGTCCAGGATGACAAGCTGCTCCACACGTTCCAGGAAATTCTCGGCATTCATCAACTCGCGTTCCTGTTCCTCAAGCTGAGGCGGGATATTTTTTTTAGCTTTTTTGCGCGCTGCCGCATACTGTTTCGCAGCGTTCTCGAAATCATAATTGAGGAAAGATGCCCGCCCCTCGGCAAGCATTTCATCAACAGTCTGCGCACCTGCGTAATTCACGCCTGTGGCACATATGATTGAGGCTAATATAAGTCTGGAATATCTCATGAAGGATATATGTGTTTATTATGAGATGCATTTATGCGCCCCGTGAGGCGTCATGTGCATAGCAAAATTAATCAAATTATGTGATATTGCCAACAAGGATACTATTTTTATGAGGTGTAAATATGAAGTGGGCATACACGGATTTGCGGGTGATGGAATACACAAGTTTCGTGAAAGTGAGCATTTTTAAGAAAATTTTATTAACTTTGCAGGGAATTGTGTATTTTAGAATAATCAACAAACTAAAGATATATCAAATTATGAGTTTGAACATCATTGTATTGGCCAAGCAGGTGCCCGACACCCGCAATGTCGGCAAGGATGCGATGAAGGAGGACGGCACAATCAACCGCGCCGTGCTTCCCGCGATCTTCAACCCTGAGGATCTCAACGCTCTTGAGCAGGCCCTTAAGTTGAAAGAGATGTATCCCGGCACCACAGTGACCATGCTCACCATGGGTCCGGCACGCGCTGCTGAAATTGTGCGTGAAGGTCTTTACCGCGGTGCCGACCGTGGTATCGTGCTTTCTGACCGTGCATTCGCCGGTGCTGACACACTCGCCACTTCCTATGCCCTGAATGCCGCTGTGCGTAAGATCGGTGATTATGATCTTATCATCGGTGGTCGCCAGGCAATCGACGGTGATACTGCGCAGGTAGGTCCCCAGATCGCAGAGAAGCTGAAACTCCCCCAGGTTACATATGCAGAGGAGATCGTAGAGGTGAAAGATGGAAAAGTAACAGTGAAACGCCGTCTGGAAGGTGGTGTTGAGACTGTGAAGGCTCCTCTTCCGCTCGTGATAACAGTAAACGGTTCTGCAGACGAATGCCGTCCCCGCAATGCCAAGAACGTTCAGAAATATAAATATGCGGCAGTTCCTTCAGAGGTTGCCAACGATGAGGCAAAGAAAGCATTCATCGCAGCGCGTCCGTATCTTGAGATCGGTGAATGGAACACCCAGACTGTCGAGGCTGACCTTTCACAGTGTGGTCTCGCAGGCTCGCCTACAAAAGTTAAGAGCATCGAGAATGTGGTTTTCACAGCTAAGGATGCCCGCCGCGTAGAGAACAATGAGGAGGAACTCGAGAACCTTATCAAAGAATTAATCGCTAACCACACTATAGGCTAAAACAATGGCAACAGACAAAAACAATTTGATCGTATATTGCGAATATGAGGATGGCAAGATTGCCGATGTCAGCCTTGAACTTCTCACCAAGGGCCGCACACTTGCCGACAAACTCGGTATCAAGCTTGAGGCTGTGGTGGCTGGCGACAACCTCAAGGATATTGAGAAGCAGGTGTTCCCCTACGGTGTTGACCGTGTATATAAGGTGGAGGATTCACGTCTTTATCCTTACACATCTCTTCCCCACAGCTCTATCCTCATCAATCTTTTCAAGGAGATTGAGCCGCGTATCGCTTTCATGGGCGCTACAGCGATTGGCCGTGACCTCGGTCCCCGCGTTTCTTCAGCTCTTCACAGTGGTCTTACTGCAGACTGCACCGCTCTGGAAATCGGTGATCACAAAGATCCCAAGACCGGCACAGAATATAAAGATCTTCTATATCAGATCCGTCCTGCTTTCGGTGGTAACATCGTTGCAACAATCGTCAATCCCGACTGCCGTCCGCAGATGGCGACCGTGCGTGAGGGTGTGATGAAGAAGGAGGTTCGCGATTCCAACTATGTAGGGGAGGTTGTTGACCTTGATGTCAACAAATACACCTCACCGGAGGATTATGTGGTAGAGGTTATCGACCGCCACATTGAGAAATCCAAGGTGAATCTCAAAGGATCTCCCGTAGTTGTAGCCGGTGGTTACGGAGTAGGAAGCAAGGAGAATTTCGACCTGCTTACCAAACTTGCCGATGTTCTCGGTGGTGAAGTGGGTGCAAGCCGCGCGGCTGTTGACGCAGGATGGGTTGACCATGACCGTCAGATAGGTCAGACCGGTGTTACAGTTCGCCCGAAGCTTTACATCGCTTGCGGTATTTCCGGTCAGATCCAGCATATCGCAGGTATGCAGGACAGCTCCATCATCATCTCCATCAACTCTGATCCCGAGGCTCCGATCAACACAATCGCAGACTATGTGATCACAGGCAAGATGGAGGATGTGGTTCCCAAATTAATCAAGTATTACAAAAAGAATTCCAAGTAAACAAGATGGCTAATTTCTATACAGACAACGAGTCGCTGAAACTCCACCTGAATCATCCCATGATGAAGAAGATCGTGGAGCTCAAAGAGAGAAACTTCGCCGACGCTGATAAATTCGATTACGCTCCCCAGAATTTCGAGGATGCCATGGACAGCTATGACCGTGTGCTCGAGATCGTGGGTGAGCTCTGCGGTGACATCATCGCCGAGAATGCTGAGGACGTTGATCACAACGGTCCGCGCGTTGAGAACAGCCGCGTGATTTATGCAGACGGCACCAAGAAGAATCTTGACGCCTGCCGCAAAGCCGGTCTGATGGGTATGTCGATGCCCCGCCGTCTGGGTGGTCTTAACTTCCCGATCACTCCCTACATCATGGCTGCCGATATGGTGAGCCGTGCTGATGCCGGATTCGAGAACCTCTGGGGTCTTCAGGACTGCGCGGAGACTATCTATGAGTTTGCCGACGACGCACAGAAGGAGAAATACATTCCCCGTGTATGTGCAGGTGAGACAATGTCTATGGACCTTACCGAGCCGGATGCTGGTTCCGACCTTCAGTCAGTCATGCTTAAGGCCACTCAGAAGGAGGATGGCTCATGGGTGCTGAATGGTGTGAAACGATTCATCACAAACGGAGACAGTGATATCCATCTGGTGCTCGCCCGTTCAGAGGAGGGTACAAAGGATGGCCGCGGTCTTTCGATGTTTATCTATGACAAGCGCAACGGTGGTGTGAATGTCCGTCGTATCGAAAACAAGATGGGTATCAAAGGTAGCCCAACATGCGAGCTTGTTTACAAGGATGCTCCCGCTGAATTGGTAGGTAGCCGCAAACTTGGTCTGATCAAGTATGTGATGGCTCTTATGAACGGTGCACGTCTCGGTATCGCCGCACAGAGTGTCGGTATCAGCGAGCATGCTTACCGCGAGGCTCTGCAATATGCCAAGGAGCGCAAGCAGTTCGGCAAAGCCATCATTGAGTTCCCCGCTGTTTCTGAGATTCTTTCAGTGATGAAAGGTAAACTCGATGCAAGCCGCACACTTCTTTATGCATGCTCACGTTTCGTTGACATGTATAAGATATATGATGATATCGCCAAGGAGCGCAAGCTTGAGGTTGAGGAGAAGAAAGAGGCTAAATTCTACAGCCGTCTTGCCGATGCCTTCACTCCGCTTGCAAAGGGAATGACATCTGAGTTCTGTAACCAGAACGCATACGACTGCATCCAGATTCATGGCGGTTCCGGTTTCATGAAAGATTATGCTTGCGAGCAAATCTACCGTGACGCGCGCATCACATCAATCTACGAGGGAACAACACAGCTTCAGGTTGTGGCAGCTATCCGCCACGTCACCACCGGCACATATCTTGACTGGATCAAGAACGAGGAGGCTAAGCAGGTTGTTGCGGAGGATGAGTCTGTAAAGGCAACCCTTCAGTTCATGACTCAGCAGTATGCTGATGCTGTTCAGGCAGTGATGGGTGTAGATGACACCAAGTATCATGATTTCATGGCGCGTCGTCTTGTTGAGATGGCTGGCTATATCGTGATGGGTTATCTTCTTCTTGATGACACACAGCGCGATGCTTCTGTACGCAAATCTCTCAATGTATTCGTGAAATACGGTCAGGCAGAGGTTGCGAAGCACGCTGATTTCATCGCCAACTTCCGCCCAGAGCAGATCGAAAACTACCTCTACGCCGAGTAATGGCTCAGGCATCATTCATGGAGTTTATATCCATGAATAATAAATAAGGTTTATATAACAGGAAGTTTATATAACTAATTGCAAGGAGTTGAATCTTAGGTATCAAACTGAAGATTCAACTCCTTTGCAATTGGTTATATTATCGTCAGTCATACTGCTTTCAGACATTATTTAAACAAAATAATAGTAGTTAGGCGTTTTGAATTACAAAATATTTGCAATTTATGTTGTCGTCCTGTATTGAACCTTAATAATTTGAACGCTGAACTTCTTTGTTTCACTTTATGAACGCGGAACTCACGCGGAACTATGATATTTAGGCAAGTGTCGGGAAGAAACAAAGCGGACAAATCAGGACTGAAGTCCTGATTTGTGACGCTGAACGCAGGCGGAACGATAGGCTTAAGAGTATAATCCCTGCTTTCAATTGACTCAATTAGCCGGGTCGTTCCGCCTACGTTCCGCACCGTTAAGAAAGCCGGAGGCATTCTTGACAGTTGGTTTCTCCAATGGTTCGTTGGAGTTTTTCAGTATAAAAAACATACCATTTCTTCATATACTTTATGTGTTGCTTGGGCAGCGTAGTGTTATCGGTGGATGAGTTTGACGGTGGTGTCGAGGGTCTGGATTATGTATAGACCAGGGGTGATGCCTGAAATTTCGGATTGGGTTGTCTCTTGAACAAGAGTGCCGTCGAGTGTGTAGACGCGGGTGGTCGATCCGGCGGGAGCGTTTCTGATGATTATTTTACCGGCTTCGGAGGTAATTTTGATCTTGTTAGTATCAGATGCTATATTCTCTACACCAGAATCGGAACCTCCTGTGAATTGATAATGTGCGATTGTTCCATCAGGTTTCGTGGCAAGTGTAGGATCGTCTATAGCTCCTCTCGTAGAAGCGGAGGCAATAGATCTTACGTATAAATCATATTCCGTTTCGGTCAGCATCTCTGCATTAATAATCAGTTGACGCGATTCTCCTGATGCAAGAGTCAATTTATCGGAAGTGACTGAATTTATATTGCCGTTCTTCATATCGTATATCTGCAAATAAATCTGACCGTTAAATCCACCGGATGCGATATTTTTCACATCCAACGTAAGCTTGTTCCCATTTTGTGTCAGGTTGCAAACCTCTATCATTGGCAATCCGGCATTGCGGTCAGCATTGATAAAATGAGGTGTAGGGGTGCCAGGTAGACCTGTTGCCTTGTCAATATAATCCCAGGATTTTGGAAGTATGTCGCGTTCACCATCCGGTGTCAGGTATCTCAGATAGAAAATATATTCCCCTTCGAGAGGATATAGATTCCCCGGAAGATTTGTTGAATATGCCGAGAAATATTTTGTCGGGTCAAATGCAAACGAGGAAATCATGATCTCCTCAGCGTCAGGATTATCTGCCTCTTTCGCGAATAGCATCATGTTTACCGGATTATAGTTGTTGTTTGACGGAGCAAAACCCTTATAGTTCGCGTTAATTCTCACTGCTATATTGTCTTTCCAGGTCTTATGATAGTCCTGTCCATAATGCCAGTTTGAGAGCATGAGCGTTCCTGTCATGTCATATTGTAAAATCGGATAATCCACAGCCGTAGCGACTTCTATATATATCGGTTCGGGAAATATCACACGCGGATCAGTGTTCAATGAATTGGATGCAAGCACGTCAATCCGATACCGTCCCGCCGGCATAGTGAAGTTATTCTCAGTATTTAGCGGGGGAAGAATCTCTACCACACATTCATAGTCAAGACCTGAATAGTTATGGTTATAGAGAGTTATCCTGTTTTGTGTGTTATATTTTTTACCGGTCTCAATATTGGTGAAACACAGATCGGCTGAACTTATGTCACTTGTTCCTATCGAAGACAGAAGGGAGGTTGTATTTACGTGTGCGAAGAAGGGTGCCTTGGCGATGACATCAGTCAGCGGTGTGAAAGAATTGAACGACAGATATGCCGTCTCGTCATTTCCACAGCCTTTCCCTTCAGGATAATCCTTATATCCATATCCCGTGATTGATCCGGCAGATATTGTGAAATACGGCCGCATTGGTACCTGTGTGGCTGTTACTTCTGAATCGGTATCCATGTCGACAGTCTGTACCATCATCTCATATTCGCCATCCTCCAGATCATAGGTGGTATCGAGCCTCATGTTCCATCTCATATCTGTCCATGAGGGGAAGCATGCCCCTATAGCGGCGGATCCCAAAATATAATCTTGAGAAGGCGTGCCGATCTTGCGAAGAATTAGTCTTCTGCCGTATTTTGATTCGTCATAACTATTGGTAGTAACTGCACGTACGGCTCCTTCGATAGCTGTATTGCTATTGTAAGCAATTAGGTTTGTTGATGCTGTTGCGATATATTTCTCCTGATATTTCTCACCGTTTCTGCGAGGTTCGATGTCGCATATCATCAATTGTTTTTGATAATAACCATCATCGTTGTCTGCGAAAATTTCGGGATGGCAGAAAGTGATGTCATAATAACCGTCAGCCTGTCCGTCCCATCCCCAGTTGACGTGAACGTAATTTTCGGAGTCGATTCCATCGAGAACAAAAATGTGGGCTGAATATGTGGAATTACTTACTCCGGTTCCGGTGTAAAGTATCGGTTTACCGGCAGATAGATTCTCCTGAATCTTCCGCATCCAATACCCTGTCGGGAGGCCATCGCGGTACAGGTAATTGGCATTAATATTGAAAAATTTGTCAAGAGCCACTACCGGCCATTGACCGGAAGATTTATCAACGCTCCATTTTGTCATACATGCCGCTCCAGTATAATACATCATTTCGGCAACAGCATTTGCCTGGGATTGAGAGTACTTACCCTCAGCGTAGACATTGAGCATATTGGCGTAATCAAATTTACATTTGCTGAAATTCACACTGACTTCCTCCTGCGATCGCTCGTCAGCGTATTCAATTGTGAAATCATTGAAATTGTCAGCCATGTAATAGTGTAGCACTTGTCCTAAAGCCACTGCGTCGCACCCGGTAACCGAGCGGTATCCCTGGTACAGCGGGCATTTGCTGTTGAAAGGTTCTCCCTGTCCCCATTTGGTCCTGATGAATGGTTCGACAGGATTGATTGTAGGTATAGGGTAGGTTGGAGAGTCTTGTCCTGTAGGTCGGATTGCTCTTGTCGCCTTTCCACCTGATGCCGCCTCCTTATACCTGGCTATAAATTCAGCCGCAGCAGGTGGCAGAGACGCCACATCGATCGTGTCGGAGATGCTGTAGCCGACCATCGGCGAATCATCCGATGAACCGGCATACAGCACAAATCCGGCGTGATTACCGGTAATCATATTGATGGCAGTTATTCCCCCTGAGAGTGTTCGGGCGTTAATACGGGAAGCCTTTTTCAATTCTGAAGAAATGGCTTTTCTTTTTGCTGAAGAGTTCCAGCGGCTGCTGAGAAAATCTTGTGCCCGGTCTTTTAATGAATTTTCTGCATAGGACGGTATTGACAAGGCAACACACGCCGACAGGAGGGCAATGGCAGGTAATTTTTGCATAGAGTATCGTTGTTTGATGTTATTTTATGACGGCTCTTGGTGGAGTACGGCTATGTTGTCATCGATTTGCCGTAAGCAGCCCTTCACTGACAGCGTTCATTATAAGCTCTGCCACATTGCGGGCCTCAAGTTTTGAGAGAAGATGACGACGATGGGAGTCAACGGTGTTGACGCTTATGCCTAAGAAGCGTGCTATATCCTCTGTCGATTTTCCGGCGGCGAGAAGTTTCAATACTTCCATTTCCTTGGGAGTGGGTGGATTATAGCCTTCGATTATTCTGACAATGGCACGCGCTTTTCGACAATAGTACATTCCGTTGTCAATCACTCCTCTCACAGCAGCCTTTATTTCATCGGCATTTACAGATTTGAAGAGAATTCCCTCTACTTCTGCTTTGATGTAATCGCGTACATACCAAAGTTCTTCATGGATAGTATTAACTATAATTCTGACCTCAGGATGCTCTGCCCTGATAATCTTCAGCATTCCCAGCCCGTTGATATCGGGCATTTCGATATCGAGAATACATAAGTCGTAAGGATTACGTCCCATCATTTCCAAAGCCACGCATCCTCGTGTGGCAGTATCAATGACAATGTCGTAATCTGTCAAAGCATCCTTTACAATCATGGCGAGACCTCTGACCACCACATCATGATCATCAACAATAAGAATCCTAAGAGTTTTCTTGCACATCAGCGGAATAATTTTAATATCCGACCCCTAAAGCGGAATTTTATGAGACGGACAGTTATCTCGGCAATTATTTTGCAAATTAAATTAATTCCGAAGATTATTCTCTCATGGTTTTTCGTGATATATAGTGCTATAATCGCTATTTTACTGTTATTTTTAATATATTTTTTTCATTTTTTCTTTCAAACATTATCTCAGCTTTAATAGAAGCCGCCCTTTTATGTATTGTCTGCAGTCCTATGCCTGTTGAAGAACCGGAGGTGTATTCTTCTCCGTTATCTGTTATTTCCAGCATGTCGCTGTCGAGTTTGATTTCGATGGTATCTGCTGTCGAATGCCTTAAAATGTTCTGCACCCATTCCTGTACGATTCTGTATATTTGGAATGCAGCCTCCGGATTGTCGGTGACATCACCATTGCCATTTATGGCGACAACTCCGTTACTTCCGGATGCGTAGCTATCGAGCAGCTGTCTCAATGTCAATCCCTCCATTCTGGGGGGCATCAATGTATGGGAAATTGTCCTTATGTCTGTGCGTACATTTTCAATCAACGATGTGATCTCCGTTTTGTCCGCGGATTTGGATTGAAGCAACAGTCCTATGCCTGTCAGATCGCTGCATATGCCATCGTGAAGCTCTGCCGCTACTCTGGCCCGTTCATTGTCAATGGCATTGAGCTGGTCGCGCATAGCTTTGATCTGTAGATCTCGCTTTATCTTGTTATGCCGGATTATCATGAATGCGATGATACCGCCAATAATAAAGAATGCCAGTCCTGAGATGATTACAATCCAAAGTCTCTGACGGTTTTTATCAGCTTCAAGGCGGGAGATCTTTAATTCGCGTGTCGCTGTGTCATATTTTACGTCGAACTCGCTGAGCTGTCTGTCGATATCCGCACCATGAAGGCTGTCGGAGATAGCGATGGAACGTTCGTATGCCTCCTCCATTTTATCAATTTCTCCGAGTCCCTTGTAGTTTCTTGCCATTCTCTGGTACAGCTTGTCAAACGGCATATAGGTGCCGGCTCCTTTCATGGAAAGGATTTTGTTTTGTATGTCAAGGCTTTCTTTATATCTTTTATCCTCAGTCAACACTACATAACTCTCCTCGAGAAATCCAAGTGCCTCGACCGAACCCTCCGGCACCTGCGGTAAAATCTCTTTTCCCTTCTTGATGTAATAATCCACAGAATCCTTGCGGCCTTCCTTATGATGCATGTCAATGATGGATGCGTATGTCTTAAGGATATAGCGTGGCAAACGATGCTTCTCAGCTATGGCTACCATTTCCCTTTCGATTGCGAGACCATCAGCATTGTCACCATTGAGAGACAGTACAATTCCCAGTGTCTGCCCGGCGTACATTATTGCTTCAATGTCTCCGCTCTTTTTAGCTGAATCGAAGGCTTGGCGGGCATACTTGATTGATTCAGGGAGGAGACCGTTGTTTGCATAAAGAACGGCGATTGAAGTCAGCAGGTATGATTTTTCGGAAGGTGCGTCAAGCTGTGACAATATTGTGAGAGCCTGATTGTAAAGGGTCAGGGCTTGCTTAGTATCTCCTGAGATTCTGTAGCATACCCCCATGTCGGATAATGCGCTTGCCCATGTCAACGAATCTTTAGCCTCCCGGGCCAGTTTCGCAGAGTTCCCGAATTCTGATATGGCCGCTTCTGTTTCCCCCTGTGCGAAATACGCATTGCCGAGGGTGTGGGCGAGTATTCCCTGTTGCTTAAGATTCGGATTGCGTATTTTCAGCGAGTCACACAGTAACACGGCATGTGCCGGATCAGTCTCTATGAGCTTATTGGCGCGTTCAATATCTATGTCGATATCTGCTGCAAGGAGAGAGAACGACAGGCAAATCTGCAAGAGCAGGGAGGCAAATTTTTTCATGACAGTCAGAGTGCCTTTAACGAGGAAATGGCTTGTTGAGGGTTGTCGGAGCCGAATACATAGCTGCCGGCGACGAGGATGTCAGCACCTGCTTCTGCGAGGTTGGGAGCGGTCTTTGCATTAACACCTCCGTCAATCTCGATAAGCGCGCGGGAGCCGGACTCTGATATCAGTTTGCGGAGCTGACGCACTTTTTCAGGGGTGTGAGGTATGAATTTCTGTCCTCCGAAGCCAGGTTCAACCGACATCAGCAGTACCATATCCAGATCGGAGATGATGTCTGTCAGCGTGCTGACCGGTGTGGCGGGGCATAGAGTAACACCCGCTTTCATCCCTGCCTCATGGATATGCGAGATGGTGCTGTAGAGGTGTAAGCAAGCTTCCTGATGAATGTTCATCATGTCCGCTCCTATGTCGCGCACCTGTGAGATCCATTTCTCCGGTTCTACAATCATGAGATGCACATCAAGCGGCTTACGGCAGATTTCCGATACCTGCTTAAGTACCGGAAAACCGAACGATATATTAGGCACAAAGACACCATCCATGACATCAAGATGAAGCATGTCGGCATCGGAATTGTTGATCATCTCTATGTCTTTGCCGAGATTTGTGAAGTCTGCGGCGAGCATTGACGGGGAAACGAGCATTGTTTTAAGTATTAGGTGTTAGGTATTAGTGATCAGGTATTGGGTGTTAGCATCGCGAGGAATTCCTCTTCGCTGACAAGCGGAATTCCAAGCTGTGTGCATTTCTCTCGTTTGGAGGGTCCCATGTTGTCTCCTGCGAGGACAAATGTTGTTTTCTTTGATATGCTTCCGGCGTTTTTTCCTCCCTGGCTTACGATTATATCTTTATATTCATCCCTGCTATGCCGAGCGAATGTTCCAGATATAACTATGGTTTTACCTTCGAGAGCGTTTCCAGCAGGTTTCATTTTGTCTTCATCAATCTGCATCCGGACTCCTGCCTGTGTGAGTCGGGAAATATTGTCGACGTTAACGGGCTCACGCAGGAAATCGTAGATATTTTTTGCAATGATCGGTCCTATGTCAGGAATAGAAGCAAGCTGCAACTCATCCATCTGCAACATGTTTTCCATGCTGACAACCGACCGTGCCAATCGTTTAGCCGTGGTTTCTCCAACGTTTGGGATTGACAGCGCGTAGATGACTCTCTCGAACGGTACGGATTTTGAATCCTCGATTCCCTTGATGATTCTTCGGGCAGTCTTTTCTCCGATCCGGGCGAGTCCTGTCAGCTTCTCTTCATTAAGATTGTATATGTCACTGATATTCTTCACCAGTCCGCAGGAATATAGCAGTTCGGCAGTTTCCTCACCGATTCCGTCAATATCCATCATGCGTCGGGCGCAGAAATGCTCGATGCGTCCGGTTATCTGCGGTCGGCAACCGTATTTATTAGGACAGCACCATGCTGCCTCTCCGAATATACGTTGCAGCGGAGTGCCGCATTCCTGACAAACCCTTACAAATTCTATCTTAGGGGCACCTTCCTTACGTTTATCTTTGTCGACACCGGTGATCTGAGGAATTATCTCTCCCGCTTTTTCCACATAAAGATGATCGCCCTCATGGATGTCGAGTTCCTGCATTATGTCATCGTTGTGCAAAGAGGCTCGTTTTACAATGGTACCGGAAAGAAGCACCGGTTCCAGGTTTGCCACAGGGGTGACTATGCCCATGCGTCCGGTTTCGAAAGAAACGAACCGCAATGGGGTGCAAGCTCTTTCCGGGTTGAATTTGAAAGCCACCGCCCATCTCGGTGATTTCGCGGTGTATCCAAGATTCAACTGTTGTCTCATTGAATTAACTTTGAAGACAAGGCCGTCAGTGGCTACGGGCAGCTCCTTGCGGTGCTCATCCCAGTATGCGATATAATCATCCACATCCTTTAAGGTATGGAGTCTCGCCATTGCCTTTGATATCTTGAATCCCCAGTGTTCAGCCGCCAGCATATTGTCATAATGGTTGTCAGCGGGTAGATTGTCACCGAGCAGATAATAGAATCTTGCATCAAGATGGCGTCGCGCCACCTCCTTCGGGTCTTGCATCTTCAATGTTCCCGAAGCAGCGTTACGCGGATTCGCGAACAATGGTTCTTCATTATATGCACGCTCCGCATTCAATTTCTCAAATACCTCCCAAGGCATCAGTATCTCTCCACGGATTTCAAATTCCTCGGGCCAGTCGCCTGGAAGAAGTTGCAGAGGGATACTCCGGATAGTCCGCACGTTGGCAGTGACGTCATCGCCTTGCGTTCCGTCACCTCGTGTCACAGCCTGCACCAGTCTGCCGTTACGGTATGTGAGGGATATCGAAGTTCCATCAAATTTCATTTCACCGACGATGTTGAAATCTTCACCTTCAAGAGCTTTATCCATGCGGTTGAACCAATCGTCAACCTCTTCAATGGAATATGTGTTTGAAAGCGACATCATCGGTCGGGCATGAACCACATGCTCAAATCCTTTTGTAAGGTCAGACCCGACACGTTGGGTAGGAGAATCGGGGTCAGTAAGCTCAGGATGCTCTTTCTCCAAGGTCTCCAGCTCTTTGAGCAGCATGTCGAAATCCTTGTCGGATATCTGAGGGGAATTCAGAACATAATAGTTGTGATTATGTCTGTTTATTTCCTCACGGAGTTGTCTGATTCTATCTTCCGGGTTCATAATATCATATATAAGGGTATTTTATGTCCCACAGGAACAGTGCCTGCGGTGGCATTGAGGTTCCTGCCGAGCATCTGTCATGAGCTTCTATAACGTCCCTGAAACCATCTATGGTCAATTTTCCGCGTCCCACATCCACCAGTGTCCCGACAACTGCCCTTACCATGTTTCTTAGGAATCTGTCGGCACGTATGGTGAATACAATTCCGTCAACACCATAGATATTTTCCCATTTCTCCCATCTCGCTTCCCTCAGGTCGCAGATATTTGTCTTAGCGTCTGAATGTAGCTTGGCAAAAGATGTGAAATCTTTTGTTTGGGTGAGAAGAGCAGCCGCATCATTCATGGCAGACACATCGAGAGAAGATGGTGAATGCCATGATACGGGAGCGAGGAACGGTGATTTCTCAAATGTGACGAAATATTTATATTCCCTCTCAGTGGCATCAAACCGGGCATGTGCATCTTTGTGCACATTAATTACCTCCTGCACAGAAATATCGCGTCCGCAGAGACGGTT
The DNA here is from genome assembly GCA_910578075.1 of uncultured Muribaculaceae bacterium. Classification (GTDB taxonomy): domain Bacteria; phylum Bacteroidota; class Bacteroidia; order Bacteroidales; family Muribaculaceae; genus Lepagella. Next base: position 116,246 of record CAJTPK010000002.1, read on the forward strand.
CATCGATAGAATAAACTTCCCTTTGTCTGCGATAATGCCGGAGTCAAAATGGGCATACATGACACGGGCATTGACGCCTGTGTCTGTGCGCCCGGCTCCGGTCACAGCCACGCGGTCACGTAGTATTGTAGACAGAGCCTCCTCGACAGTTGACTGAACGCTCACCGCATTTGGCTGAGATTGCCATCCGTGGAAAGAGGCTCCGTTATATGCCAGTTTGAGAAAATATCGCATCAGTCCCGTTCAAGATATGTTATGCCGTACAGACCGGAGCGGTAGTTGTTGAGGAACTGTCGTCCCTCCTCGGGGGTGATGACTCCTTTCTTCATGGAAGCTGTAACCCAGGCTTCCAGGTTGCGCACAAGCTTCTTTGGATTGTATTCCACATAGTCGAGCACATCGGCAACTGCCTCGCCATCGATGATCTGCGCAATCTCATATCCGTCTTTGGTCAGGGATATATGCACAGCATTTGTGTCGCCAAACAGGTTGTGAAGGTCACCGAGAATCTCCTGATATGCCCCTACGAGGAACACTCCTAAGTAATATGGTTCTGAACCTTTCAATTCATGAACGGGGAGTGAATATGCTGTTCCTTGTGGAGAGACAAAGTGCGCGATCTTTCCGTCTGAGTCGCAAGTCACATCCTGGATTGTGCAGTCGCGCGTGGGTTTCTCGTCAAGGCGGGTGATTGGCATTATGGGGAACATCTGGTCTATCGCCCATGAGTCAGGGAGCGACTGGAACAGCGAGAAATTACAGAAATATTTTTCCGGAAGCATTCTTGCCACCTTACGCAGTTCTTCCGGCGGATGTTTCATGGAACGGGTCATGTCTCGTACATCCCTTGCTACAGACCAGAAGAGTTTCTCAATCTGTGCTCTCGAGCGCAGAGACAGCAGACCGAGACTAAAGCGTTCCAACGCCTCCTCGCGGATCTGCAATGCATCATGCCAATCTTCAAACACACTCTGGGGGTCTATCTTATCCCATATATTATAAAGCTCAACAGCGAGTTCGTGCGCATTCTCATCCAGAACATCATTGTCGGTCCATATCGGGAGACGTGCGGTCTCGAGCACCTGAATTATAAGCACTGAGTGATGAGCTGTCAAAGAACGGCCGCTTTCCGTGATGATATTAGGTTGCGGCAAGTTGTTCTTTACGCATACGTCAACAAGGGCGGAGACAGAGTCGTTGACATATTCCTGAATGGAATAGTTCATTGAATTCTCTCCCGAAGAGGAGCGGGTGCCATCATAGTCTACGCCCAGACCTCCGCCAATATCAACAAAATCTATGTTGAATCCCATCTGCGACAGCTGGACATAGAACTGCATAGCCTCACGCAGCGCATTCTTGATGCGGCGGATTTTGGTGATCTGGCTTCCGATATGGAAATGAATCAGTTTCAGACATTCCATCATTTTGTTTTTCTCAAGGAATGAGAGAGCGTCAAGGAGTTCTGATGAGTTGAGACCGAATTTGCTCACATCTCCTCCAGATTCCTCCCATTTTCCGGAACCTGAGGACGTAAGTTTGATTCTGATTCCTATAGTCGGGGTTATATTCAGGCGCTTTGAAACATCCGCTATCAGCTTAAGCTCGTTAAGTTTTTCGACAACGAGGAATATGCGGCGACCCATCTTCTGGGCCAGCAGAGCCAGCTCTATATAGTTCTCATCTTTATATCCATTGCAGACGATGATGGAATTCTCGTGGGTATTTACAGCAAGCACAGCATGCAACTCCGGCTTCGAACCAGCCTCCAGACCAATGTCATATTTATTCCCATGGCTTACAATTTCCTCTACCACAGGGCGCATCTGGTTGACCTTGATCGGATAGACAATGTAGTTCTTACCCGTATACTGGTATTCTTCAGCGGCTTTGTGGAAGCAATTGGATATCTTGCGGATCCTGTCGTCAAGAATGTCAGGAAAACGGAGAAGGAGCGGAGCGTCAATATCCCGAAGCTGCAGGGTATCCATCACCTCCTTGAGGTCGATCGATGGTCCTCCCTCTTTGGGTGTGACCTGTGCATGTCCATTCTCATTTATGGAGAAATATTTGAGACCCCAGCCGGGAACGTTGTAGATTTCAGCTGAGTCTTCGATGCGCCATTTTCTCATTACTATATCTTAATTAGTATAATTAAATAACAACCTTTGTTCAAGAGTGTATCTTGAATTCATAGTGGAATTATATCTTTTTATATTTTGGGTATGCTCCCAGGCAACGTCATGCCTGTTCATTCTTTCTGCCGAGAAGCTCGAAACGTTCGACAATGATTTCCGTTTTTCTTCTCCGGATCTTCATTCTGTCATCATATTCCCGTGTGCGTAATTTCCCTTCGACATAGAGTCTGGTTCCCTTACGGATATATTTCTCGGCTATCTCCGCATTTTTACCCCCCATCACAAGGGAATGCCATTCCGTGACTTCCGTTGTGGAATTGGCATAACGGTCGTTTGTTGCAAGCGACAAGAATGCGATAGGGCGGTCTTTCTCCGGATATCTGATTTCCGGATCTGAGCCAACGTAGCCAAGGAGAATTACTTTATTGACAGACATGTTTCTCGGTTTTAGTTTTCAGAATTCAGAAGCTTTGAGAGCAAGACCGGTTTTTTCGTGAAGACCGAAAAGCAGATTCATAATGTGCACAGCCTCTCCGGCGCCGCCACGCATACGCGGGTCTGCCACCACTTCAAGTCTGAGTTCGGAATCTGTCGGCTTATGAAGAGATATAACGCATTTGTTGGTACCTATCACTTCCTCCTCGTCAACAGGCGAAGCGATGGGGAATGCGAAATTGTGATCGTCATATATCTCGAATATCTCATGAATCTGCTCTATGGTGACAGGACAAGACAGCGTGATTACCGCCTTCATCCTTCTATCGGTTTCCGAATCATTGAATTCGAGATTGATGTTTTTGCCAAGACTGAGTTGTGTCTGGGAAAGATTGCTTGTAATCTCTTCTATGGCCTCCTTCTTGTCACGGGATATGATGTCGGATGGTGCAGACACTTTTATCTGCATTGAATCATTGAGGAGCATATTCAAGGCAAGCGGGTATAGAGCTGTCAGGACCAACGAAGATAGGGGAGAGGGTACGATTGCCGACACTGCGCCTCTCACAAGAGGTTTTCTGTTTATTTCAGGTAGACCATACACCACACCAAGTCTTTCGATGTCGAGATTGGGAATAGTGTCGACAATTACGGTCTTTATGTCGGGACGTGCGAGCTGCAGGGCTGAGAATTCAGCGGCTGTCATGGAATTGCCGCATACAAACACCACCGAGCAGTCCGGTGTCATTGAGAGTGGACCAGAGAAATTCATTCTCAGTTCGCCGATCAGGCCATGATGCACGGAGCTTACGGATATTCCCTCATGCCCGGGGGCAGAGAGCGTCGTGATTATCACTTCCGGATGATTTACCAGAATCCTGATTAATTCTCCGGCTTCGGGAGCATCCGCTCCGGTTATGGCTACTTTTATCATTTATGAGAGATTTTGTATATTATTTTAAACAATGTTATTGTCAGTAAGAAGGAACTTTCTGGTCAAGCGGAAGCAGACGCGAGAATATTGCGCGTGCTTTCTCATGACTCACATCCTCGCGAAGGATAGCGATGATTGTGTCAGACCCGGGGATTGTGCCGAGAATTTCCGGTGCGTTGCTCATATCTATGTCATATGCAAGTCCGGCGGCATATCCGTTACGAGTTTTGATCACAGCTACATTTTTCGAAAACGTTAGAGAGATGAATCCGCTCTGATAGTTGGCATTTATAGGGAGTTGTCCTCTCGCAAGCAATTTATCCTTCAGGGAATTGCTGTCAGGGAGTATATACATGTATCCGCCGCGGTCGGTGGGTATTTTCGTAGTCTTCAGCATCTTCAGGTCGCGGGAAAGGGTAGCTTGCGTGACAGAGTATCCTGCTTCTTCGAGGAGCTGGGCAAGTTCTTCCTGGCTGCCGATACACTTATTCTTGATAAGGTCAACCATCAGCTCCACTCTCTGTTTTCGATTTTTCATGTGATTATTGTAAATAGTGTTTATGAATTATGCAAATTTACAATATTTTTTTAGATAATTAAATTAAATTTGAATAAATTATTAATTTTATTCATTCGGATTATTCATTTCCTCATTTTCGAGTGCGTCAATTTCTGCCTTCAGGCGAGCCGCCTCTTCATAATCCTCTCTCTCCGCCGCTTTCTGCATCTGTTTCCTAAGGGATTCTATGGATTTTGCCGAAGTGTGATGACTCCGGCTGTTTCCTATCGCCTGCTGCATCATAGAAGCTGGGTCCGAAGGTTGATTTTCCTGCTCATCCGGATCAAAACCTGCGTCATCAAGAACTTCCGCCGAAGTATAGATCGGAGCATCCGCTCTGATTGCGAGCGCTATTGCATCGGAGGATCTGGAATCAACGATATGGGTTGATGTGCCGTCTGTGAATATAAGGTCAGCGGCGAATACTCCAGAGGGAAGCCTACGGATTTCAATTTCTTTCAGGCGTATGCCGAATTCATCCATGAAATTCATCATCATATCGTGTGTAAGCGGGCGGGGTGTAACAACCTCCTGAAGCTTACATTCTATAGCCTGGGCTTCAGGATAGCCGATGATGATGGGTATGCGGCGGTTTCCACCTGCCTGACGCAGGATTACGGCGTAAACGCCTGATTCTATCTGATTGTAGGTTATTCCTACGAGTTCCAATCTATATCTTTCCATATCAATAATCAGGATAGGAGTTGGGGTTGATTTTTTACAACTTCTTATTTTTTCTCGTCTTTCCTTTTACCGAAATCATACCTGAACCAAGGCAAAGTTGCCGGTCGGGTGAGTATATTATGGCGAATTGGCCGGGAGCGATTCCCTGGATATCCGAATCAGATTGTATCAGACATGAACCGTCTTGATTCAATTTGATAGAGCCATCGAAGAATTCCGGAGAATGGCGTGTCTTGAAGTTGATGCGGATTATGGGATCCTTATCCGTGAATGGGGACTCAGTGATCCAGTGCATCTCCTCCACCGGAATCTCCCTGCCATATTGCTTGCGGGTGTCAAAACCGTTGGATACATATATAACATTATCCCTGACATTTTTCTTTACCACATACCATGGACCACCACTGAGGCCAAGTCCCTTGCGCTGTCCTATGGTGTAGAACCAGAAGCCTTTGTGTGTCCCGATTTTCTTTCCGGTCTCAATTTCGATTACAGGTCCTTCGCGCGTTCCCAGATGTCGCTCTATGAAATCCGCGTAATCAATTTTGCCGAGGAAACATATTCCCTGTGAATCCTTACGGGATGCATTGGGAAGCTTAGCCTCTGCGGCGCGTTTGCGTACTTCCGACTTCGGAAGGTCACCGAGTGGGAACATCAGGTGGGAGAGTTGTTCATAAGAAATCTGGGCAAGGAAGTCTGTCTGGTCTTTGACCGGATCATTGGCTGTGGCAAGATATAATTTGCCGTCAACTTCCTTGATGGATGCGTAATGTCCTGTGGCTGTCTTGTCAAAATCCTTACCCCATCTCTGTTCGAAGAAGCCGAATTTGATGAGCTTATTGCACATCATGTCAGGATGGGGAGTCAATCCTTCCCTTACAGTGCGCAATGTATAAGCCATTACGTGATCCCAATATTCCTCATGAAGAGAGACCACCTTTAATGGTAAACCGTATTTTTTTGCGATGAGGGTGCACATCTCTATGTCTTCTTCGGCAGAACAGTCTCCCTCTCCGTTGTCCATGCCTATACGTATATAAAACAGGTGAAGCTCATGCCCCTCCTTGTAAAGAGTGTCGACAACTACCGCGCTGTCGACACCGCCTGAAACCAATACTGCAATCTTCATACTTCCTCAAGTTCCGCTTCGCTGTGATCGTTGGTGTGGATGAAATGTAGTGAAAGGAAATAGTCTACCGATATCTTGCCCGGTCCGACAAGCATGATGAAGAAATATATCCCGAGAAACATTATCGGCACATATCCCTGCTGCGACCAACTGAGCATATATGGAGCTTCTTTAACGAGGTCATGAAGAATATAATATTCCGCGATTATCATGGCGATAAATGGAGGAACAGTCATTATCCTTGTCATAAATCCCGCCATTATAAACAGAGAGCATCCTATTTCAATGGCAATCATGATTATCAAGGTGATGTTTGGCGGTATGCCCAATATTGCAGGGAACATTGCTTCCGCCGCGTCGAAATTATACATCTGGCGAATGCCGAACTGCATCATCATTATGCCAACGAAGAGACGAAGGAAAAGTCGTCCCATGTTGGTATAAGAGTATCCGGTGGTGCGGATATATATTTTCTTAAGGGAATTCATCATAATCGTGAACTTTTATTGGGCTGTTTCCTGCTGAAACGCGAGAGCCTTGGCCTGCTCGACAGAAATATTTTTGGCGATTATCTTGCCATCCTTGCCGATGACATAGAATGATGGTGTTGAACGGATATCAAGGATATCAGACACGTTGTCGGATCCTCCTACAACCCAGTTGGAAGGGTAGGAGCCAAGTTTTGTCTGCCATCCGTCAACCGGATCCGGAATTATAAACATCACATTCACCAATCCTCGGTCAACAAGCGATGTGAACTTCATGTCTGTCTCCATCTTTAGCTTGGCGTGGCGGCAGTCATCGCAGTCAGGATCACCGAACTCAATGATTGTGAAAACACCGATTGGGTCGAAACGTCCGGGATTTCCTGTGGGAGTTGTAAATTCAAACGATGGCGCTATGCTTCCGGTCATCGAATTCTGGATTTGATTAAGCTGCCGGCGATAGCGCTGCTTGCGGGCATCGGAGATTTTCTTGTTCTTCAGGAATGCTTCAAGATATTTGATATAAACCTCATCAATCCATATCTTGGCTCTCTGTCCATACAGGCTTTCTTCCGCAGCTTTGGTGAACTGTAGCAACAACGTAGGATTCTTCTGCAGTTGGGCGAGCATTGAATCTACGGCTTTATCTACCTCTGCTTTGTCAGCCCATTGCATGGGAAGAGTGTAGACTCTGAAAGCATCGTTAAGCGCGGACTGATTTACAGCATCTTTCTTTTTGAAATCCATCTTATCCCAAAAATGCTGGATAAGCCAGTTGCTTTTGTCTGAAAGGGAGATTATCTCTTCCGGAGCAACTGGGTATTCGAAAAGCGGGTCTATCTCTATTACTTCAGCCTGAGCTTGTGAGAAAATAGTAAAGGCAAATGCCGCAGCAAGGGCTATGCGCCTTAGTGATTTCTTTATCATAATTATTAAGAAACGAATATACAATGTTATTTAATAACGGAATAAGTTGATAATTCCGTATAAAAGACCATTATTCATCCAGATAATGCCGGATTCCATTTGTCCAGGCTCTGTATCCTGGACCGGTGAGATGAAGTCCGTCATTGGTGTATTTACGGTTTAGCTTACCTTTTGCATCGGAAAGGAATGGCCATAGGTCGATATATTCAAGTCCGTTTTTTTCAGCAATCTTTTTTATGCGTTTGTTGAATTCGACAACGGTTTTCTCTTTCCCTTTCAAACCTTTGTAGATTCCGAAATCATTATTGATAGGCATTAAGCTCTGGAGATACAATTGTGTCTCGGGAGACCGTTTCCTTATTTCTTCCACGAGGTTCTCATATCTTTCGGCAAGTTTGTCAACGCTCAGACCGTGGGATACATCGTTGATTCCTATCAACAGAAATATTTTTTTAGGGTGTCCTTTCACCACTTGGTCGAGGCGTTTCATGACCCCGGGGATAGCATCGGATCTTATTCCGCGGTTTTTGACATCCTCACGTTTGAAAAGTTCTTCAAAATTACCACCGTCCGTGATTGAGTTTCCCAGAAATACTATGTCATTCTCGGTTATGGGTAGATGATCGAACAATGACACTCTCTGTTCCCAATATTTATCAGCGGCAGCCGTGATTGCGAAACATGCAAGTATTGCAACAATATAGTTTCTGATGAATTTCATGATATGGGGTTTGTTATGTGGAACGTTATCAATCCAGGCATCGGGCGAGGGGTGATCTTATCGATTACTATTCCGAATTTATCACCGGTTCTCTGTAGAATATCGGAGAAAACATCAGCTATAGAACCGATGAAACTTACCTTAATTCCGGATAAGTCTCCATATGGGAGAATATTTCTTTCAAAGAATTCGGTGAAGGTCTTCTCCAAAAGTCGCTGGATGTATGGATGCGAAAGATTGTTTTTTACGAAAGGAACAAGGGATGCGAGAAATTTGTTTGGAGCCGGCTCTCTGTAGGTTTTCTCAAGAATGTCACCCTTGGTAAGTTTTGTAGATTCCAGAAAAGCCTCGCAAATCTCGACCGGAGCTATACGTTTGAATATGTCACCGACCAATCGCTTGCCAATGGCTGTGCCGCTCCCTTCATCACCGAGGATGAATCCCATCGGAGGAATATTGTCCGTAATTTCCGAGCCATCATAGAGTGCGGAATTGGATCCGGTGCCTAAGATGCACGCAATTCCGGGTGCTTTGCCAAGCACAGCCCTGCAAGCGGCGAGCATATCGCTCTCAACCCCTATTGTGCCGGCATCCCAAACTCTGCTGATCGCGTCAGCAATACGGGTGCAAATCTGCAAAGTTGCGCATCCGGCGCCATAATAGTATACTCTATCAGGTATTAATGACGGATCGAGGCGTTTCCTTACGGATATGAAGTATGCTTCAGCATCTTCTTCCGACACCATAAGGGCATTTAAACCCTCGGTTTGGAAAGACGCTTTCACATTACCATTGATGTCGATCAAGCACCATTCTACTTTTGTAGAGCCACCGTCGGCGATCAGTATATAATTTGTGGTATTCATGAACTACAAAGTTAGATCAAAATGTGAACATATACAAAAAAAGCCACCGGAATTTCCGGTGGCTTTTCTATAGGGAATTGATATATCAGAAACCATATTCATAATCAGCATATCCAACTACGTGGCGGAGCTGCGGGTCAGCATCTGTACGGAGGTCGGTGAGCATATCGTTGTTGGTGACGTTCACGAAGCGGAGCATCGGGTCGAACGATACGTCGAGGGTGATAAGCTGGTTGTTTGCTGCATTTACTCTCTGGAGGAAGTTCATACCTGCAAGTGAGAGGTAAGTGAGGTCATTCCATTCAACATTCACGAAAGCGAGGTTGTCAGCGTTCTCAACTGAGAAAGATGTGAGATCGTTGTAGGGAGCCCAGATTTCATTGATAGTTGAGCAACCTTTCACTGTCAGACCAGCCATGTGGTTGTCGGAGCAGAGAAGAGTTTCGATTGCGGGAAGATCCTGGATATAAAGCTTGGCAATCTTATTTGAGTTGACGTTAAGATTCTCAAGTTTTACGAGTCCTGCGAGAGTGATGTCTGTCAGGTCATTGTAGGCTGCGTAAAGCGATTTAAGACTCTGGCATCCTGTTACGTTCAGACCTTGCAGCTGATTGCTCATCACATTGAGGTATTCAAGATTTACTGCATTTGAAACATCAAGGGCTTCGAGCATATTGCCTGAGATATTGAATTTCTTAAGCAATGGCACTGCACCGAGATCAAATTCTGCAATCCGGTTTTTATTAACCCTGATCACCTGTACCTGCGGGCAACCGGTGATTGTCATGGTGTGGATGCGGTTCTTACCTGCATTCACTTCCACAAGGGCAGGATTGTTTGAGAGTGTGAGGCTTGAAATCTTATTGTTTGAAACATCGATTTTCTGCAAAGCAGTGAAGCCTGAGAGGTCGAGGGAGCCGGAAAGATCCTTGCCCTTGAAGTCTATTTCTGTTACGTGACCGTTTTCTACTTTAACACCCGGGCAAGCAGCCACGTTGCTGCCAACCATGCGGAGAGCCTCTGCGTTGTTGCCGCCTTTAGCTGCATCCTGGGAAAGGAAAGTCTGAAGCGCTTTTGCTTCATTCTTACTGATTTTTTGAGCCCAACCGCAAGAGAGGGTCATCAGGGCTGCCATGAATAATACTGTTCTTTTCATAACGCTAAATGTTTAATTGTAACCTTTTTTATTTTTCATAGTTTAAAATCTGCTTATGGTATAACTGACGTGGACCGTTTGTGTTTTTCATTCCAATCATTGTTTTACCGCTGATTTTATCATTATAACATCTGTAGTTAAATTTGGTTTAATTTTCTTATGTTTTTTTATCGCTTCCTCCTCAATTCTCATTAAATCCAGATTTCATCAACTAAATTCAAGCGATATCCCTTCTAACCATCATAACCAATGTTAACCAATATTGACTTAGATTTTTCCTCAAACCATTATAACCATTTGTAACCATTTTAATTCAGCATTTTAAACCAAATTTTGGAAACCATTAAAACCATTCAAAAGCTCCGCTTTTGGCTTGACGCGAGAAGCTTGACTCTAAGTTTCAGGCGAAGCTTGTTGGGTGCGCGCACCGCAGGTGCGTGGTGCGACAAGGGTGTTGACCATAGACCATAGCATTGACGCTAATTAATATTGACGAGAGTACGATAGAATCCTTGCTATGGCTTCTATGGATCTGTGGTCTATACCCTTTGACCTCAAACAAAAAAAAGCGAAGCTTTTCAAATGTTTTAATGGTTTCCATGGTTAGAAGGATATTGTGTATGAATTGTTACCTATGGTTAGTTTGGTAAGGGGAACATCATTTGAAAATGGATAGAGAACCATGGATCTATGTAAGGTGGTGAATCTGAATAAAATGATGTCCGTATTTTAAAGATATGTCCGGAAGTGGACATGTCTTAAAATGTTAGTTTCTTATAATCAATAATTTACATATTTGGTGCGAATAATGTGATGATATGGTGTGAATAATTATGTGGCGGACTATTCCCTATAATTGTTTTTTTTATTAATTTTAAACAATTTCTAAGAATACTTTGTGACAAATCTGCCTGAGCAGACTCTTAATGGTAGATTGTTAATTTTCATCAAACATCATGAAAAAAGTTCTCATGTTTAGGTCTCTCTCTTTTGCTGATGTATTCAGCTTGCTTTTAATTGTGATATCGCTGCTGTTTTGCAGCCCTGATTCCTATTCAGCGGCTGCCTCTAAATCAGGGAAACAGAAGGTTGACAGCATATGCTTTTTCGGCAAGGTCTATGATAGGTTGACTTCCCGTGATATCGTGGGTACGAAAGTGGAGGTATTAGGTGCTGATAGTGCGGTGCTTTCAGTTGTGAAGGGTGGAAAGAGCTGGATAGGGTATGACTCTCAGCGTGGCGTTCTCAAAAATGATTCCACTTCCCAATATAGAGTGAACGCACCTCGTGTAGAAGGAGATTATGTAATCAGGGTTTCCAAGGATGGTTATGAACCTCAAATGCTGAATTATACACTTGCCAATATAAAGAAAAGGGAAATTGAGCGCGAGATGCCATCTGTGTATCTGAGCCGGCAAAAGGTTACGACGCTTGATGAGTTTACAGTGAAGGCAAGTAAAATCATGTTTTACAATAAAGGCGACACGATCGTGTATAATGCCGACGCATTCGCTTTGCCGGAAGGTTCGATGCTTGATGCGCTTGTTGCCCAGCTGCCTGGTGTGGAGATAAAAGGGGATAAGATATATGTGAACGGGCGTTTTGTGGAGTCGCTTCTGCTCAACGGCAAAGATTTTTTCAAGGATAATAAAAATGTGATGCTTGAAAATATCGGGGCTTATGCTGTCAAGGATGTAGCTGTATATGAGAAGAAAGACGATATGGCAGAGGTGCTCGGAGACAGGGATGATGTCAGCAAGGAATATGTGATGGATGTGCGATTGAAAAAGGATTACATGACCGGATATATGATAAATGCAGAAGCCGGTGGTGGAACCGGATCTCGTTATGTAGGACGTCTGTTCGCTTTGACGTATACCAACAACACTCGCCTGTCGGTATATGGCAATACAAATAATATCAATAAGAGCAACCGTCTTTCGGAAAGCGACTGGGAACTCTACGAGAGTCCTACTCCCGGAATAAACCGCGTGTTGAACGGAGGAATCGATTATCGTGCCGACAACGGGAAACACACATGGGAGATCGATGGTAATTTTGATGCATCCTATAATGACAGGAAGAATCAGGTGACAACCAATGCTGTCAACTTCCTACAGACCGCCGATACATATGATTTTTCCAATATGAACAGCAGAATGCGGAATCTTTCGCTTTCCACATATCATAATTTCAAACTCAAAAAGGATAAATGGAATTTCACTTTAAAACCCAAATTCTCGTATAATAAAAACCGGAATAACGATGAGACCGTGGCTGCCACGTTCTCCGAAGAGATACAAAATTTGAATAGTGAGATTATCAAATCCATATATTCAGGAGATAACCGTGCGCTTCGCACTGCGTTGATCAACCGGAATCTAAAGGAGTATGAATCCAATGGACATGGCTGGGATTCACAGCTCAATGCGGAGGCAAGGGTGAAGGTTCCCGGTAGTCCGGACGCTATGGCAATCAAATTCCAGACTAAATACTCGCGCAGCAGTCTGTTTGGCAACACCATGCAGGATATTTGTTACGGAGGGGAGCCGGCTTTGTCTATGTTGCAAAACCGCTTCTCTTCCGATCGCCCGCAATATAATTTCAATGTTCAGGGTCTGTTGCGCTATTATTTCAACATACCTTTCGGTAATCTGCATGCAAGCTACGAGTTCGTGCATACTCAGACGCGAAAGAACTCCGATGTCGCTCTTCTTGAGGCACAGGCAGACAATGATATGGCGGAGTTTTACCCCGGTCAGCTGCCAGTGCCGGATTTTGCCAACAGCTATACGAGCAAGCTTTATAAGAATGAGCACCGGATAAAAATAATGTGGTATTACAAGAAAGAATTTTCCAATGGAAAACTTGATGTCGCGTTTCAGCCCAATATATTTATAGAAAACCAACATCTTTTCTATCACAGAGGAGAGACTAATGCGGATCCAAGCAGAACGTATGTCAAATTCAGTATACCGGACTGTCGTTTCTCATGGAGTACAAAAGATGATAAATGGAGGTATTGGATGATGTATAGAATGCATCAGAACAGTGTTAATCTTGTCAATCTTGTCGATATAAAGAATACTACAGATCCGATGAATATATGGCTTGGAAATCCGGATCTTAAAAACTCCACAGATCATAGTATAGTGGCATCTATTTATGGAAATCCGTCAAAGATAATACGTCATGCGGTATATCTGGAGGGAAGACTGAAAGTTAATGATTTTGTGAATGGATACCGATATGATACCCGTACCGGAGTCAGAACTATGAAGACATATAATGTCAATGGAAACTATAATTTGAATGTGGGTTATAATTTCACGTGGCGGTTTGGAAATATGGAACGCTTCTCAATCAATAATTCAATAGGAGGGTCAATCTCAAATTATGCCAATATGATTGGAAACGACTCAGAACCGGTAAAGCAGAAAGTCCGTACATATGGTATGGAAGAAGACGTTTATCTGTCATATCGATATGAGGAAAAAGGCGGGATTTCGCTTATGGGCGGCGTCAGATGGAACAACACTCACAGCGAAGGTGATTATTTCACTAAACTCAACAGCGGGGTATGGTTTGCCGGGGCAAACGGTCATGTTAAATTGCCGTTGAATCTCACACTCCATACTGATTTCAGGGCGTTGCGTCGTTTCGGGTATGTTGAGGATTCAATGAACAGTGTTGATTTCATATGGAATGCATCGCTTGGGTGGACGGTAAAGAAAGGTATGTTCCGTATCACACTCGATGCAAATGACATCCTCAACCAGAACAAGGGAATAGTGTATAACGTAAATGCCCAGGGGCGTACACAGACTTTGAGCACAGTGTTGCCACGCTATCTGATGCTCACTCTGCATTACAAGTTTGATTTCAAACCAAAGCGAGCAAAATAGGAGGCTTAGTTTCCATAGTTTATTATAGTATAAATGAACATTAAACCTTAAACATATTTTCTATTTTTGCCACAACATTGAGTATGTCCTCAAATGAGGGAACATTATCTCCGTATATCATATTTGTAACCATCGTATCATAGTCGTTTTTCCACTCCTCTATAACGCTTTCAGGGGGAGTGAGGGTAATTCGTTTGCGAATGTCCGGCGTATAGTCAACATCACGTATTGAAGTGAATACTTCCCTATGATGGCGAATGGTTTCCCAAAGTTCATTATCAGGAATTGCCTTATCGGCAATTCCTGCCTCATACATCTTGCACAGGTCATACAAGTGCCGTGATTTACGATTAGCATTACGGCTACCATCGGTTGAGAATAACTCATGAAGCAGGAAAGCCTTTTCGAGGAATGTCTTTTCTGCAACAGCAGCGACAATCTGAATTTCGCTGTCATTTGATGTAAGATGCGGGAACACTCCTGTTACAAAGGATTCAACTTTTGCTTTGGCAGTCGGTTCAAACAGAGAACGGGCTCCAACTTCCAACAGTACCTCATCACGGAGATATGGATTAACTCCAGAGGGTAATACCGATTTATAGATTATATGAATCTGCCGAGGCTCTGGGTATGTCGAGTCTCCTTCTCCATCCGGGTCTGCCGTTATCGTCACAAATTCACTTAACCCTGCTTGTTCTACCGCCAATGTCAGGTCATTGGTAAGAGTATCCCGGACAAATACCGACGATGCCTTACGCAGCTTTTTTAATTGCTTCTTGGTCACATCACCCTCTATTCCGAATATACTGCGATCTATCGCAATGTCAATATCTTCCGAGAATCTTTGAATAACACTCCACACTTTACTGAGTGATGTTCCACCCTTGAACACCATCTTGTCTGCGTAAGGCTGTAAGAAAAGAATATTGAGTATCTCTGTTACCCAAAAATCTTTCTCAATAGCAGCTACAGGAAGTTTTATCTTTGCGGCGGTCTGCTCAAATACGGTTCTCCTCTGAGCCTCGGTAAATGTCAGGAATTTATTCATAGGAATTGAGTATAATTTTACGGATCCATGCCGGAATCAGGGCAAAATCCTTTTTTATTGTTTCAAATGGTATAGTTTTGACCAGATTGTGGACACGGGTAAGCTGTGTGTCGGTAATATTATTTTCTCCTATTTCACGTAAAGCAAATGTAAGAAGCATTGCAATTCCATTTTGAAAAGCCATATTTTTTTTAGCGGTATGTTTGAATTGTATCCCCTTGTTTCCTTCTAACTTTACTTTACGAGGTGAACCATCTGTCAGATAAACCACATTCATCGGCAGTTGAGTTGATAGTCCGAGCTTATTAAGCGCGTATGCTCCAGTCGGAACAATCTTAGCCTTGTCACGCCTTGCTATAGCGGCAGCAATATCCTCTATGGTAGGATAAAGAGTCCCCAAACCTAAAACCTTATCAATCTTTGGATAACAATATAGGCCCCGTGCCACTTTTATCAGCTTTCCGGTTGCGGTCAGACGTTCAAAGGCTTTTTGTACTGCCTTTGAATCTCCATATCCCGCATAATCGAGAGGTGATACTATTGTACCCCTGCCGCGTTTTGATATACTTGTAATTATTCTGCTTTCAAGAGATTGCATTTTATTTTTGGAATAATTTTGTCGCAAATATACAATATTTTTGCGACAAAACCAAATGGGGAGTGACGGATTTTTCTATTTTAGGAAAAGTTGTATGATGGATCTACTTCGTGTGCTTGGAAACTAAGAAGTTGTTTTTTAATAACCTCTAAATTTCAAACCAAAGCGAGCAAAATAGGAGGCTTCATTTTTATTAAACCGAGCCGATGTTAAAAACAGTATGTAAACAGGAGTGTTGTTTTTCGGTTATTCCACATTTTTTTTGTAATTTTGTGACTCAAAGTTAAACAGCTTCTAATTTTAATAGAGATGCTTGATAAAATCAACGCGTTAAAAGATGAGATAAGCGCCGCTGTCGCCTCCAATCTTCAGGAGGTGGAAGAGTTGCGTATAAAATATTTGAGCAAGAAGGGTAGTATATCCCAGCTGATGGTGGATTTCCGTACGGTTCCTGCTGAAATGAAACGGGAACTCGGACAGAAAATCAACGAGTTGAAGAATTTCGCTACAGATAAGATATCCTCTCTTAAGGAGAGTTTTGCAACTGCCGGAGATTCAGAGGCTGAGACACTTGACCTTACACGCACCGCAACTCCATATGAACTTGGCACACGTCATCCGCTTTCTGTGGTCAAGAACGAGATGCTCCGTATATTTGCGGGAATGGGCTTCACGATTGCAGAAGGTCCGGAAATCGAAGATGACTGGCATGTGTTTGAATCGCTCAACTTCGCTCCTGATCATCCCGCACGCGATATGCAGGACACTTTCTTCATCTCCAGGAATCCGGCAGATATTCTGCTCCGTACGCACACATCTTCCGTGCAGACAAGAGTGATGGAGAAAACGCAGCCGCCTATCCGCATCGTGTGTCCCGGACGTGTATACCGAAATGAGGCGATTTCTGCGCGTGCTCATTGTTTCTTCCATCAGGTAGAGGGTCTTTATATTGACAAGAATGTGTCTTTCGCGGATCTGAAGCAAGTGTTGTTGGGTTTTGCGCGACAGATGTTCGGTCCGGAGACAAAGATCCGCCTGCGTCCCTCATATTTCCCGTTCACCGAACCTTCGGCAGAGATGGATATATCATGCGATATCTGCGGAGGCAAAGGTTGCGCTTTCTGCAAGGGAACAGGATGGGTGGAGATCCTCGGTTGCGGCATGGTGGATCCCAATGTGCTTGAGGCTTGCGGGATTGATTCATCTGTATATTCCGGATATGCTTTCGGAATGGGTATCGAGAGAATCACCAACCTTAAATATAAGGTGAAAGACCTGCGTATGTTCAGCGAAAATGATGTCCGTTTCCTAAGCGAATTTGAGTCGGCAAGATGACGCAGAAACAACGATATGAAGGCATAATCTCCATTTTCAAGGAGATTATGCCTGAACCTAAAACGGAGTTGCATTATGACACTCCGTTTCATCTTTTATTGGCGGTGATATTATCTGCACAGTGCACTGATAAGCGGATAAATATGGTTACACCGGCTCTGTTTGAGCGTTACCCGGATCCGGCATCGTTGGCAGCTTCTACAGAAGAGGAGGTTTTCGAATATATAAAGAGCGTGACTTTTCCCAATAACAAGTCAAAGCATCTCATACGCGCCGCACGTGTGCTTACAGAGGAATTTGGAGGCGAGATGCCTACAGATATCGATAACCTGATGAAATTGCCCGGAGTTGGGCGTAAGACAGCAAATGTCATGCTTGCCGTGGTATGGAATAAAGCGGCAATGGCGGTGGACACTCATGTATTCAGGGTGAGCAACCGTCTGGGATTGACCAATAATTCTAAGACTCCTCTTGAGACAGAGCGTACTTTGGTGAAATATATACCAGAGGATTTACTTTCAACCGCGCATCACTGGCTTATATTGCATGGACGTTATGTATGCAAGGCGCGGCGTCCGGAATGTCTGGACTGCAGCTTGAAAGAGTATTGCAAAAGCTATGCTTCAGCCTCTCGCCACGCTTTGTAGCTCATACGGTTTTCCGCGGCATGGCGTGCACGCAAGATGGCGCGGCGTTTAGCCTTGCGGAATATGTAACGTCTTAACAGCTGGTCGATGCTGTAACGTCCCGGTCCGGTAACAGCAATAAGAAGATAAATTATTGCCTGCATCACAGCCATCGATTCAAATACCGGAGTTGTCGCTGATGAAAGATGCCATGAATATCCGAACGCAGCGCTCACTGCAATTGCGGCATATAGCATAAAACCGGACGCGGCTGCGATTCTTGAAAGGAATCCCAGAAAAATCATGCATGCCGCAACTATATTGAAAATGGAAAGAGCATGAAGGGCATTCCCTGTGGATGCCGATATCCCGATTATTCCAGTTATAAGGAAATAAGCGGAGACAACGCTACGCGATAGCCATAACTTTGATGACCATGAAGGTGTGACAGATTTGTTTATGCCAAACATCACATTGCATACTGTCTTGAATCGTGGGGTGCGTATCGCGCGGCTTACAGGGCGACAACTGCGGGCCACCTTACCTATAAGATCTATGTTGAGGGCACCTAATGTTTTCTTGCCCGGATTTACGGAAATAACGTTTACATCTGCCATAGTGGAATCTCCTTTCTAAAATCAAAACAATCGTATACACATAAAGGTTTTACAGCCATGATATGATACTTTGTAAGCAAAATGGCAGTTTCGTTTGTTATTAGATGTAGAGATTGGTTAAAACGTATTGAAGTTGTTTAAACTAATTTACGAAACTTAAAATGAAGTGTAAATTTTTTTCTTTTATTAACCTTTGCGGATCTTTTTGGCCGCTTTTGCCTCTCTCATCGGCACCAACCATTAGGTTGCTGCCTCTTCGAGTGTCAAAATCGACTCAAAAATATCTCGCAAATGTTAATAAAAAATTAGTTTAAACAACTTCATTTCAAACAATATAATATAGATTCAGGCGAAAATGGTAATACTAAAGCTTATACTTGTGATAATGCTTCTTGTGGCGATGGTGGTTGTACTTCTCGGTATCGGTCATCTCGGTTCCGGACGTTTCGGAACAACAGCGGATGATGTCGATAAGTTACGCCGGGAGGTCGACAGCAGCGAGGAGGTGATATCAAGGAGGAATGCTTTTCATGAATTTTTGCCTGCTTCAAAGACAAAAGTCCACAGATGAAAAATGCATTGAAAAAAATATTGCGTTTTGTCGTGCCGATATGTTTATCGGCACTTCTGATATGGTGGCTTTTCAAAAAAGTAGATTTCCATCAGGTTATGGGAATCATAAAGGGTGAGGTCAATTATTGGTGGCTTCTTGTTGTGATGATTATAGTTACCCTCTCACATTGCATCCGTGGAATAAGGTGGGGGTATCAGTTGCGTGCGGCAGGAGTGGGGAATATCCCTGACATGTCCTTATGTTGCTCTATCTTCGGTGCATATTCGTTGAATCTTCTTGTACCGTACATGGGAGAGGCATGGCGTATAGTCTATATAGCCCATCGTCAGAAAGTGCCTGTGTCAACTGTGCTGGGCACAGATCTTGGTGACCGCATCTCTGACGCTATTGTTGTCGTGGTGCTGTTTGTGCTTGCCTTGGTTGTAGGACACGGATATATCATATCATTCCTCGATCATTATGCTGTGGGTAAAAAACTATTGGATGTCTTGTCTGACCCATGGCTGTGGATTGGTATTGCCGTTGCAATCTTACTGATGGCAGCTGGAATATATATATTCCGAAACACTGCCGCGATTGGTAAATTTTGGATGTCTGTCAAGAGAGTATGGACCGGTTTCGCGGTTCTATTCACTATGAAAGGGCGTTGGGCATACCTCTGGCTCACGCTGGGAATCTGGGTATGTTATTATCTTGAGACATACATAGGTTTTATGGCTTTCCCGTTCACCCGACAACTTATGGAACAACCCGGTCTTGCCGCGGGATTACTTCCCGGATTGATTTCATTTGTGTTCAGCTCCATGAGTATAGCGATTCCGAGCAACGGTGGTCTTGGACCATGGAATCTTGCAGTGATGTTTGCGTTGTCGTTGTTTGGTATCTCTAATGCCGACGGAGCGGCATTCTCGCTTGTCTTGTGGAGCACTGTCTCACTTACATTGGTTATTTTAGGAATCTATACGTTGTGCTATGTGGCGGTAAACCGCAATCATAAACTATGAAAACAACCCGCCAGGCACGAATTCCTGACGGGTTGTTTCTATAGGTATTTCTGGAGAATCAGATATTCTCGCTGATTGCCGGTGTTTCCTGCGGTTTGGTTTCCGAAGATGGGTTTTCACGAATCAGGAAAACACAAGCAGATCCGATAATGAGTGATATACCAGCTATCATCATCATCAGATATTCGGGAGCAAGTTGTCCCGGTGTGCTGAGGAGCGACAGGATCCAACCACCTACAAGCGCTGCTACAATCTGGGGTATGCATATGGTGCAGTTGAACAGGCCGAGGTATGCCCCGATATTTCCACCTTTGAGAGAGTTTGTGAGGATTGTGAATGGCCATGCCAGCATAGCCGCCCATGCGCAACCTATAAGCAGGAATGCTACAAACAGCATCCATTGGCTGGTGATGAAGGCTGTCATAATAAAGCCTGCTGCGCCAAGAAGAAGGGATAGGATATATGAGAATTTACGGCTTCTGAAGCGAGGTAATATCACAGCCCAGAGCACAGATCCCACCGCCTGCACGGCAAAGAGAAGGCCAAGCCAGTTTCCTGCGTCATTATATTGTGAGGATGCGGCATCAAGTACTGTTTTTGAGATGTATGAGCATTCCGAAGCATTTTCTATATGGTGGGAGGAAGCATCGTTCATGTCGAGTGAACCATCGGGATTGACAGCTACGATATCGGCTGTTGTCAGGATAAATGCTCCGTCAGCAGTGGAAAGAAAATCATTAGTCTTTTTGCCATGGTCAAGGATTATCACCGAATCATTGGCTATTAAATAGTTGGCTTGATATTCCTTCCCGTTGCAGCTGATTCCGGTGATGGTTTCCACTGTGGGTGTGGAGAATGCGTTGTGAGCCACCGTGTTTGTGGCGTATGTCCAGAGGAACAGGAACGCGAACCAGCAGAAGAATTGCACTGTGCCGACTGTCCAGAAAGTTGATGGTGCTTTACGCAACAAAGTTATCACATTGCCGGATCCTTTCTCTTTTGTCTCTGACACGCCATTGTATTCGTTGTATAATTTCGGAGGCCATTCTTTTACTTTTACCAGTGAATAGACCACGCAGATCAGCAAAATGGCAGCTCCGAGATAGAATGACCATATGACGGTATCCGGAACCACTCCGGCGGGAGCAACGTTTTTCATTCCGAACCACATCAAAAGGAATGGGAATATATATCCTACGATTGATCCGGCATTACATAGGAAACTCTGGATGGAGTAGGCGAGACCTTTCTGTTTTTCATTCACCATATCGCCTACCAGCATCTTGAAAGGCTGCATAGCCATGTTGATAGATGTGTCGAGAAGCATCAGGGCGACAAGGCCAAAGAGAATCGCACTCGAAACAGTAAATTGGAAACTTCCTGCATTCGGAAGCATACACATCACGATAACGGCTATGAGTGCTCCGAAAATCAGGTAGGGGAGGCGGCGTCCGAATCTGTTCCATGTCCTGTCGGACATCATTCCTACAATCGGTTGCACCACGAGTCCCATCAGGGGTGGCAGGATCCAGAAATAACTGAGATCATGTGGGTCAGCACCGATTGTGGTGAAAATTCTCGACACATTGGCGCTTTGCAAAGCATAGGCGATCTGGACGCCGAAGAACCCGAATGAAAGGTTCCACAGCTTCCAGAAGCTTAAGTCGGGTTTTGTTTTCATGGAAGAATCTATTTAGTTAAATATAATCAATTTAGTCAGTGACCTTATAGTGCAAAGGATTTATATGTGAATGTCATTCAATCTTGGAGTATAGCCAGGCTATTTCCTGCGGCCAGAGATCCATGTTGGGAGTTTCGAGGATCAGGGGCATATTATCGAAGCGCGGATCGTTGACCAGACGGATGAAGAAATCTTCGCCAAGGGTTCCCTTCCCGATTTCCTCATGGCGGTCTATTCGCGAGCCAAGCTCGCGTTTGTCATCATTTAGGTGCAGAGCCCTCAGATATGAAGCGCCTATGGTATTATCGAAAGTTTCCCATGTCTTTCGGTAACCATCTTCAGAGCGGAGGTCATATCCGGCCGAGAATGTATGGCAAGTGTCGACACAAACTCCGACCCGGGTTTTATCTTCTACTTTATCAATGATATGTGCAATCTGTTCGAATTCATATCCGAGGTTTGAGCCTTGTCCGGCTGTGGATTCGATAACGGCTGTAACACCTGCGGTCTGCTCAAGAGTGATGTTGATGCTTTCTGCAATGAGGTCAAGACAGGCCTCAGGGGATATTTGCTTCAGATGGCTTCCGGGATGGAAGTTGAGCATGGTGAGCCCCAGTTGTTCACATCGTCTCATTTCATCGAGAAACGATTGTCTTGACATTTCAAGCTTCTGCGCGTCCGGGCTGCCGAGATTTATGAGGAAATTATCGTGGGGAAGAATCTGCGAAGGTGTGAAATCCCCATCCTCGCAATATTTCTTGAATTTTTCAGCTTCCTCATCGGAAATGGGTTTGGAAGCCCAGCGGTTGCTTGAGCCTGTGAAAAGCGCGAAAGCTTTCGCACCGATCCTTTTTGCTTCGAGCGGAGCTTTGGATACTCCGCCGCTCACACTGACATGTGCGCCTATATATTTCATTTGAAAAGTTCTTTTAGTTAAGCGTTCTACAAAGTTAAATAAATTTTTTCACTTGCTTGCCCCGATTGACCGTTATTGTTGAAGATTTTAGTTAAATTCGCACTATGGAACTCTCAAAAGCAAGACAAAACATATATTCCCAGCTCTCGAAACGCAAAATGCGCGACCGTCACAATCTCTTTGTTGTGGAGGGAAGAAAAAGCGTAGAGGATACGATCAGTGTTTTTAAGGCCGAGGCAGTCATAACTATTGATTGTAATCTTGTGCCGGAATCATGGGGATGTTCCCATATTCTGCATGAGGTGTCGCGACCGGTGATTGAGAAGATCTCATCGCTTTCCACGGCTCCTGATGTCATCGCGGTCTATAGGATTCCGGAAGGGTTTTATGACAATGTGCCTGATCCATGTGAGGATAAATTGTATCTTCTTCTTGATGGCATTCAGGATCCCGGTAATCTCGGCACCATAATGCGTACGGCGCATTGGTTTGGAATAGATCGTATATATGCTTCGCGGGATACTGTGGATATATTCAATCCGAAGACAGTCCAGTCGACAATGGGGTCGCTCGGGCGTGTGGAGATTGTCTATTGTGATCTCGGGGAATTGATGGATAAGAATCCTGATATGCCTGTGTACGGAACGCTTCTTGACGGTAAGAATATTTATAAAGCCACGCTCGGGGAGCATGGATTCATTATCATGGGGAATGAGGGGAAGGGTATTTCCGAATCGTTGAGAAAACGCATAACCTCCCCATTGCTTATCCCACCGTATGATAACTCAAATCATTCGGAATCCCTTAATGTGGCGATTGCCACGGCAGTCACCCTTTCGCAGTTCAGATCCCGATGATGGGCAAGAGACTGCCTAACTAAGATTGTTAGGCAGCCTCTTTTATGCGTTTTTCGCTTTGTTTTGGCGATCCACTGACATTGTTATCTCAGTGGCGGCAGGAAAGCATCCGGCATATGATTTATCTCATAGCTTTCAGGTGTGCCTGTGACGGTTATGATATCAAGGCGGTAAGGGAACATGTGGGGTAGGGAGCGTAGATACATGTCGCCGCCACGCACCATCTTCATTCTCTTTGGTGTGTCGACAGCATCATCGGGCGATTGGTAATCACCTTTTCGCGCCTTGACCTCAACAAAAACTATCATGCCGTCAATTTCCGCGATTATATCGATTTCGATGCGGTTGCCGACACGCCAGTTGCGCTCACGGATAACGTATCCGTTGGTCAGAAGGTAATCAGCGGCTATCTGTTCCGCCTGTTTCCCCCATTCGCGGTTAGCTTTCCCTTGCTCTCTCTTGTCCATCAGAATGCCTTGAACGACATGTCGAGTCCTTTGACGGAATGGGTGAGAGCTCCGACAGAGATGAAGTCAACACCTGCCTCGCCATAAGCACGAAGGTTTTCAAGAGTGATACCACCGGATGACTCGGTCTCTATTTTACCATCCACCAAAGCAACAGCCTCTTTGGTGAGTTCGGGGGTGAAGTTATCGAACATTATTCGGTCTACGCCTCCATGGGCGAGAACACGACGTATGTCATCAAGACTACGCACCTCTACTTCAATCTTGAGATCCTTACCATTCCGGGCACAGTAGTCATCTGCTCTCTGAATAGCTTTCTCTATGCCACCGGCGAAATCGATATGATTGTCTTTGATGAGAATCATGTCAAACAGACCGATACGGTGGTTTGTGCCTCCTCCGATTCTTACGGCATCTTTCTCAAGCATGCGCATTCCGGGTGTTGTCTTGCGGGTGTCGAGAACACGGGTGTGGAGACCTTTGAGCTCATCCTGATAGCGGCGTGTCATTGTTGCCACACCACTCATACGCTGCATTATGTTTAGCATGGTGCGTTCGGCGATGAGCAGAGAGCGTACCGGTCCTTCCGCAGTGAATGCTATGTCGCCTTTCTTAACTTCCGCACCATCTTTGATCATCACTGTCATTTTTATGGAGGGATCAACTTTGTTGAGCACTTTTTCTGCCACTTCCACACCGGCAAGTATACCATCCTCCTTGATGATGAGGCGGGAGCGCCCCATGGCATCAGCAGGAATCGTGGATAATGTGGTGTGGTCGCCATCACCGAGATCCTCGGCAAATGCAAGATCAAGAAGATCTTCAATAAGTTCGTCTTTTGTTTTCATATTCTGTAATTATTATTTTCCGTAATTATATTGCTTAAATCATTCATGATGATAAGGCTCTCCTCGCATTATTGTCATTGCCCGGTATACCTGCTCGGTGAAGAAGAGTCTCACCATTTCATGGTTGAATGTCATTTTCGACAGTGACAGAAGAGAGTCTGCCCGGTCATAAACAGCCTTTGAGAAACCATATGGTCCACCGACTACGAATATAACCTTACGTCTGCCTGCCACCATCTGCTTTTCAATGAAAGCAGAGAACTCCATGGAGCCATATTGTTTCCCGTGTTCGTCAAGCAGGACAACATAATCTGAATTTGATACCGCTTCAAGTATTTTCTTACCCTCCTCTTCCTTTTGTTTTGCCTGATCCATCTTCGAGGTATTCTTGATGTCTGGAATAGTGCGGATCGAGTAGGGTATATAATGCTTCAACCGGCGGGTGTATTCCTCAATTCCGTCGATGACAAACCGTATGGTTGTCTTTCCGACCGTAAGCAGTTCTATCTCCATAATCTGAATAGTTTTTTTAGCTGAGGTATGAACGATGCCATTATCAGCAATGCGAGCACTGACAGATACAGATAGGAGAAATTCAGCAGCAGGCGGTGGTTGTCGCGGGCAAAGCTCATGGGCTCCGCGGCAGCGTCATGAGCCATGAAATCGGCAGTGTTTATCGCTCTCAAAGAGCTTTTCCATCTTACGATTCCCTTTTCGGTAAATATGACGGCAGGATTTCCACGCGCCAGTTCCTTTATGGCTGTGTCATCGGCAGTGTATATAGGATATTCCGGCATAGAGAGGTCCTTCCAATTAGCAATCTCAGCCGGTGAACCCGCTACTGCGGCTATCATGTCGATATCATGTTTCATAGCCCAGTCATATAGGGAGTTTATTTTCCAAGTTGTGGATATCGACACGTCTCCCATGTCGGGCATAAGAAGCAGTATACGGTCTTTGTCCGAGGTGAGGATTTCTGCAGTCACATCCTCATTCTCGTCCCATATGTGGAAGCCACTGTTAGAATCTTCGGATGATTCGGCGCCTGCTCCTATTTCCTTACGGTCTACGAACTCCCATCCTTCGCTCTCGTCCGGCAGATTGTCTATTGCGAATTCCTTGGTTTCTCCATTGCGGGCGTATATGAACATATATTCCGGCTCCTGAAGGTCAGACTGCTCCGTGAGAGGAGATCCAACATGATATGGTCTGAAATCAATAAGAGGTTGATAGATATATCCGGCCAGCTCAATTCCAAAAATGAATAGAGCTGTAGCTATGAACGCGATCCATTGTAAAGCCGGAGTGATTAGGCAGGCGCAGTAGCGGTTGTATCTTGCAAGCCATAGAGTAAATGCAAATAAAACCACATTTTTCCAGAAAGTAGCCCAGTTGGAGATTACATATGCATCGCCGAAGCAGCCGCAATCCGGCACCGGATCGAAAACCGCTATCCATAGAGTCAGGGGCAGCATGAAGCACATCAATATGAAACTCAATATGGAGCTTCCCTTGCGAAAACACCCTGTGGCAAGACATACGCCTATGAAAAACTCAAATCCACAAAGAATAAATACACCTACTGTCACAAGGTTCGGCCATATGGACAAACCCATTGCGGCAAGATAATCCTCAGTTTTGTAAAGTGTTCCCCAGGGATCGATGGCCTTTACAAAGCCGGAAAAAATGAATACAAATGCAGTCACCTCGCGTATCAGCCAGGTTGCCCATTTTATCCAGCGGTTGTGAGGATCAGGAGAAACGTATCTTGATAAGTGCGAATATTGCATAATTTATCATATCCATGTAGTTGGCATCGATTCCTTCGCTTATGATTGTCTTACCGTTATGGTCTTCAATCTCTTTTGTGCGCATGAGCTTCTGGAGGATTATGTCGGTGAAGGAGCTGACCCTCATTTCGCGCCAAGCCTCGTCATAATCATGGTTCTTATTCATCATAAGCGCGGTGGCGGCTTCGATTTTATCGTTGTAGAGTTTAAGAGCCTTGTCGGCGGGGATAGGATCTCCGGCGCCAAGGGCGAGCTGAATGAGTGCGATCGCACAATAATTCACGATTCCGATGAACTCCGGCTCTATGCCTTCATTCACGGCAGCTGCCTCGATCCCTTTCTCTTCGAGCGAACGGATCCTACGTGCCTTTATGAAAATCTGGTCTGTCAAACTTGACGGACGCATTATGCGCCATGATGTGCCGTAGTCTTTTAGTTTCTTTTCGAATATGTCACGACACACGGCTTTGATAGCTGCAAACTCTTCTGATGTATTGTGGGTATCCATTGGATATTGATTTTTAATTGCGAAAATAATAAAAAAAAACAAGAAAAGCTTCAATTATTCCCGAATAGTTGTTATTTTTGAGACATGGAAACAAGACTAATTGCCGAATGGGAAGGATGCCGCTCTGTTTTGCTGGCTCTTCCTGAATCACATACAGACTGGAATTATATTCTCGAAGAAGCGCGCGACCAGTATCGCCGTATTATTCTCGCGTTGACATCAAACGGATTGCATTGTGTTGTTCTGACGGCCGACAAGGTTTCGGCGGAGACATTGCTTGCTGAATGCGATCAATCATTGTTGACATTGATCGAGATGGATTATAACGACACCTGGACTCGCGATTACGGTCCGATATCTGTTGAGCGAGGAGACCGGTTGCGTGCACTCGATTTCGGTTTCAACGGCTGGGGATTGAAGTTTGCTTCAGATAATGACAATCTTGTCAATCTTCGTCTCAAGGAGCGTTATGTCATCATGCCGGAGACTTATAGAAACGAGCGCGATTTCACACTTGAAGGGGGATCGATAGAAACTGACGGGCACGGCACATTGCTCACTACTTCTCTCTGTCTTTGTTCCGAAAATAGAAACGGAGGGAGAAGTAAGCCTGCATTGAATGATATTCTCAAAGATAGGCTCGGAGTAGATCATGTGTTGTGGCTCGACTATGGAGCCCTGGCAGGTGATGATACCGATTCGCATATCGACACATTGTGCCGTATGGCTCCTGATAACACAATATTGTTTACGGGATGCCGGGACATGGATGATCCGCATTTTGAGGAGCTGTTGAAAATGCGTGCGCAACTCACAATGTTCCGCACCCCCGAAGGAGAACCCTACAATCTTGTTGAATTGCCGTTGCCTTCACCGATATATGATGAAAATGGCGACAGACTCCCAGCTTCTTATGCAAATTATCTTGTCACTCCTGATAAAATATTCATGCCGACATATTCGCAGCCGGAAAATGATATGCTGGCATGTCATACGGTAAAGGTTGCGTTTCCAGACCATGAGGTGGTGCCGGTGGAATGTTCCACACTTATAAAGCAGCATGGCTCGCTTCATTGCGCCACGATGCAGATTCCAGATAATTTATTTAATCAAACAGTATATGAGCAGTAAATTGCAAGTGGGAATAGTGCAGCATTCCTTTATTGAAGATCTCGATTTCAACAGAGCGAGAAATCTGACCGCGATCGAGAATCTTGCTGCAGAGGGGGCGAAGCTGATTGTGCTTTCCGAGCTTCATGACTCCCTATACTTCTGTCAGACGGAGAATGTTGATAATTTTGACCTTGCGCAGACCTTGCCGGGAGATTTCACTGAGTTTTACGGTTCGGCGGCTGCTGCAAATAATGTAGTTATCGTCACAAGCACATTTGAACGAAGGGCTCCCGGGTTATATCATAACACCGCAGTGGTTTTTGAGGCAGACGGGTCTGTTGCCGGCACTTACAGGAAAATGCATATACCGGATGATCCCGGATTCTACGAGAAGTTCTATTTCACTCCCGGAGATCTCGGCTTTGAGCCAATTGACACGTCTGTTGGTCGTCTCGGAGTACTTGTCTGCTGGGATCAATGGTATCCCGAGGCTGCACGTCTTATGGCCATGAAGGGTGCGGATATGCTTATATATCCCACTGCCATAGGCTGGAATCCTGATGATAGTCAGGATGAGAAGGATAGACAGCGTGAGGCGTGGATAACAGTGCAACGCGGGCATGCGGTGGCCAACGGTCTGCCGGTGATAAGCGTAAACAGATGCGGTTTTGAGGAGGATCCTTCCGGTCAGACATCGGGCATAGATTTCTGGGGTTCAAGTTTCGTGGCAGGTCCACAGGGTGAATTCTTATATTCCGCACCGGAAAATGCTCCTGCCGAAGCAATGGTTGAGGTGGATCTAAGCCGCTCCGAGGATGTGAGACGTTGGTGGCCCTTCTTCCGCGACCGTCGCATCGAGAACTACGGTGGGCTTACAAGCCGCTTTCTCATTTAGGACTATTATAATATAGCATACGGGGCGACATTCAATGCCGCCCCGTATGATTGAAATTAATTTACCAGTTTACTACCTTTTCTATCTTTACCTATAATACCTTTACCTGTTATATCTTTATTTGGTTGCCTGGGCTTTCATCTGCCTTTCCGCGCTGCGGGGACCTTTGCCCTGGCGTTGACCTTTATCGAATTTGTGTCCTTTTCCATGTTTCATGGCTATTGCTTTTTTGCCGCCATGGTGTGAGGGGGAGTTGACATAGTAGTTCTTGAGGAACACTACCATCTGGTCGGATGTCAGAATCTCACCAAGGTCGTTCACATATTTGCTGCGAAGCTCACGATTTGCCTTGCGCATGTTGTATGTGGTATCCTTGTTCTCGCGTGCGGTTTTTGCCTTTGCTTTAAGTTCCTGACGGGAAACCTTTGCCGCATTGTCAAGAGCCTCGATACGTCCTTTCTGTTCTGTTGTGAGTTCAATACCTTCGAAAAGATTCGGCTTTACACGTTTCTGTCCGCGAACTCTCCTGTCACCCTTGGCGTTTTTGCCATCTTTACAACATTTCTTATCTTTAGAGACGCATTCTGTCTTGGATTTACATTGTTTGTCAGTCTGAGTCTGAGCTGCCGCTGAGAAAGAGAAAGTGGCTATTGTAAGGAAAGCCAGTCCTAAAATTGCTTTTTTCATATCTGTATGAATTTTGTTTTATCGGTTTTACATTGTGGTCGCGGATTAAATTTTCAGCGACTGTAATTATTCCATTCCAATTGGATTTCAATATTAAGACAGATGAAAAAGCGATGAGTTTAACTTTAAAAACGGCTTTAACTTAATTTAGTAAGTTTGTTAACACATGTTTACCCCTTATGACATATGCGTTCATTCATCTTATTGTGGCTAATAATCGTCCATGTTGAGTCGATGCAGGATATCCATATGAAGGTAATTGTCTCGCTTCTGTGGTTTGACTCCTCGGATCACATATTCAGCGAATGTGGTCAATGCGAGATGCGACTGACTTGAGATGTGACGGGTGACCAGAAATTCAATTTGGCCGGACCGCAAACTCGCAAGATTGGGCTCTATGTCATCGAACCCCACGACGACACGCTCCGAATCAGGGTTATCTCTAAGGAATTCATCGATGAGATATATTCGGGAGTTTGTCATAATCAGATGCTTCACTTCCGGATGTTTTGAGAAAAACTCATGGAGAGTGGTATGTATATGCTGTGGGTCTGACGGGTTTATGAATATGGTGTGGAGCTGACAGTCGGGAAACTTGCGGGTGATGTAGTCAAGGAACCCCTTTCGTCTTAGGGCATTAGGGTCGGCCTTATGGCTTTTGTCGCGGATAAGGCGCACGAGCAGCAATTGCCCCGGATTGCAGTGGTTGGTAAGGAGAAAAGCACCGAGTCTGCCGGCTTTATAAGGATCTACGCCGTAATAAACCTTATAATTTAATCCGTCGAATTTATTATCGACAAATGCAAAGGGAATCTTAGCTTTGTCAAGTCTTTCAGCGAAAATAGCTGTCTCGTCGCGGAAGACAGTGTTCATTATGACACCCTGTGGTTCTGACTCCATTATCTCATCGCAGCATTTCCTGAAAGATTCAGTGCTTGTCTGGTCATAAAGACGGAATTCAACTTCTATGTTATAATTGTATAGGGAGTTGGCACCGGCTATGAAACCTTCGTGAATCTTTTCCCAATATTCTCCATGGTCGAATTCCGGAATAAGCACAGCGAATGTGTAGGTGCGTTTGGATGCGAGTATGGATGCATTGAGATTGGGGCTGTAGCCGAGAATCTCTATGGCTCTTTTTACCTTGTCGACGGTGTCTTGTGACACGCGCCCGCGATTGTGAATAACGCGGTCTACAGTGCCGCGTGACACATTGCATAATCGCGCTACATCGAATATTGTTGCCTGCGTTGTCGCATTATTTATCTTATTCATCTTAGCCATATGGCATTAAAAATAGATGTAATCGTTGGTGGTCAGAAAAATTTTTCACAAAATTATTAAATTTTTTTGGAAAAAAGAAAAACTTAACATAAATTTGCAGTGTTAATGTGCACGTGCACGCAATAAGGACAATGAAACGACAAGAAATACGGAGTCAAATTCTCCGAAAAAACGTATCACTAATTATCTATTAATCCATACTTGGCAATGCTGGTTTGTCGTTAACGTATGAGTTAACAAAAATTGGTTCCGGACCCTGAGTCCGGAACCAATTAGACAAACGGAAAATCATGTCAATCGAACTGTTGAGCGTCCAATTATTTCTTAAGCATGTTGGGGTCTGGTGAGAGACGCGAGGATGCGTATGAGCTTAGCAGAATCAATGTCGCCATCACTGCGAAGACTATTGCTGTGGAATGCATGATATTGCCTAAGCCGACAAGTGGAGCAACAGTGGCTCCGAAAACATATCCTGCAAGTCCGAGCACGGCAGAGGCTCCCCCCGCATTGTCTCGCCCTTCATTCATCGCAAGCGTGTTGCCGACAGTGAATATCATGCCAAGTGAGAACAGGATGGGGAGCATCATGAGCTCGTATGCCCAGAAGTCATCGATAAGGAAAAGCACCGCCACCTGCACAGCCGTGGCAATGAACAACAATATCCCACCTAATGATGCCGCCTGTTTTAATATTTTGAATTTTACAGCTATCATTGCTCCTATTGCGATGAATAATGCATTGAAGCCCATGAACAGTCCGAAATGGAGCTGCGACCATCCGAAATGTGTCTGCATTATAAAGGGAGCAGAGGAGCAATAGGCGAACAAGAGTCCTAACGCCGTGCCTTTCAAGGTGACATGAATCATGAATCTCTTGTTCTTGAGCAGAGCCGGGTATTCACCGAATGCATCAAGGAGTTTCCCTTTGAAACGGCGGTCGGGTTTGAGTGACTCTTTCAACGGTATGGCAACGCATAACAGGAAAGCAGCGAGACCGGCAAGAATCCAGAACACGGCTTTCCAGCCATGGTCCTGCGATACAAGACCACCGAGAACAGGTGCGGATGCAGGTGCAAATCCATTTATCGCTCCGATGAGTGCCATCATTTTTGCCAATGGTCGTCCCTGATAGATGTCAGCGGGGATTGTGCGTGCAAGAAAATATCCTCCTGAAGCACCGAGTCCCTGCACAAGGCGGCATCCGAGAAAGAAATGTATTGTGGGGGAGAATACGCTAGCCACAGCACCTATCATGAAAACTATCATGGCACCGATAAGCACCGGCTTACGTCCATATTTATCGCTGACCGGACCGAGGATCAGCTGTCCAAGTCCGAGACCTATCATTCCCATTGTCAGACCAAGCTGCACAGTTGATACGGAACATCCGAAATAGCGTGTCATTTCCGGAAGCGAGGGAAGATACATGTCGTTTACAAAAGAGCCGAAAGCGCTCAATCCGACAAGATATGCCACAAGGAATATATAATACCTCCTGCCGTTTGGATAGACAGTTACAGATGATGACTCTTGCTTAGATGAATTATTATTGATGGATGTGTTGTTCATAATTTTTAATCTTATACATCTTATAACATTCAAGACGTGATAAAGTGGGAATATGTGTGAAAATTTCCTATTTTTATTCAAATAATTCAGAATCGGATGCAGGAAACGGTGCTGGATGTTGTGTGAATGAGGAATAGATGTTAATTTTGCAATTATTTTCTACAGGAAACATTATGAAGGTTATGAAATTCGGGGGAACCTCCGTTGGTTCTCCGCAGAGAATAAAGGATGTGGCGTCGCTGGTGAGCCCTCGCGGACGCAATATTGTAGTGCTTTCGGCCATGAGCGGAACCACAAACTCATTGATTGAGATCTCGGATGCTGTGAAGCGTAATGATCCGCAGCTGGCGTGTCGCCTCATATCCTCACTTGAGGAGAGATACAACGGTGTGATTGATGAATTGCTGTCGGATGAATCATCACGTGAGAATGCACGTGAAATCACAGGTAATTTCTTCAATGACATACGCCACACGTTATCCAATCCCGATTCTCCGCTGCTTGAGAAGGAGATTGTATCGCGTGGTGAACTGATTTCAACAAATCTGATGCATGCTTATATGCATGAACAGGGGGTTAATTCAGTGCTTCTTCCTGCTCTTGAGTTTATGAGAACTGATGAACATGGGGAGCCTGATGCCGCATATATCGCCAAGCATCTAAAATCACTGCTTGAACAGAATCCTGACGCGGATCTTTATATAACGCAAGGATTCATATGCCTTGATCATGAGGGAAACATCAATAACCTCGAACGTGGCGGCAGCGATTACTCAGCATCTCTTATCGGAGCCGCAGTGATGGCTGATGAAATAGAGATATGGACTGACATAGATGGAATGCACAATAACGATCCCCGATTTGTGGAGGGTACAAAACCTGTGCGCAATCTGCATTTTGAGGAAGC
This sequence comes from uncultured Muribaculaceae bacterium, assembly GCA_910578075.1. Lineage (GTDB taxonomy): Bacteria > Bacteroidota > Bacteroidia > Bacteroidales > Muribaculaceae > Lepagella. The sequence continues at coordinate 149,508 of CAJTPK010000002.1, forward strand.
GGCCGAGCTGGCATATTTCGGGGCTAAGATATTGCATCCGACGTGTATTCTTCCGGCTAAGCTGAACAATATCCCTGTGCGTCTTCTAAATACTATGGAGCCCGAGGCACCCGGCACTCTGATTGACAACAATCTGGAGCAGGCTTGCATCAAAGCCGTAGCGGCAAAAGACAATATAACCGCCATAAAGATAAAATCGGGCAGAATGCTTCTTGCCTACGGTTTTCTCAAGAAAGTATTTGAAATTTTTGAGAAATATGAGACACCGATAGATATGATCACAACATCGGAGGTTGGAGTGTCAGTGACTGTTGACAATGAGCGGAACCTTGACCGAATTGTGGAGGAACTTCACCGTTTTGGAACAGTGACTATCGACAGGAATATGACCATCATATGTGTGGTCGGTGATCTTGAATGGCAGAACCGAGGGTTTGAGGCCAAGGCTCTTGATGCGTTGCGTGATATTCCGGTGAGAATGATATCGTATGGCGGAAGTAATTATAATATATCTTTCCTGATCAGAGCTGAGGACAAGACACGTGCCTTACGTGCTCTTTCGTCAGAAATCTTCTCTTGATTTTAGGATAAAATATACTCAAGTGAAATAATTTAATATACTCAATGACCTTTGATATAGCTTGCATGAAAGGGGTGGATACCCCTTTCTATTATTATGATATGGAGCTTCTGCGCTCTACACTTGCGGAGATAAACGATTGCATCGCAGGAACTCCGGTTCATGTGCATTATGCGATTAAAGCTAATGGCAATCCTGGTATTCTCAAGGCCGTGCATGAGGCAGGACTTGGCGCTGACTGTGTTAGCGGGGGAGAGATATCTGCTGCCTTGGAAGCTGGTTTTCCTGCCACTTCGGTGTTTTATGCCGGTGTCGGTAAGACTGATGAAGAGATAAAGCTTGGAATAGAGGCTGGGATAGGTTGCTTCAATGTGGAATCTGTGGAGGAACTTGAGGTGATATCTTCAATAGGTGCGGAGATGGGTAAGAAAGTGCCGGTTGCTCTTCGTGTCAATCCCAATATTGATGCCCATACCCATGAGTATATAACCACCGGACTTGAAGAGAATAAATTTGGAATTGATCTGCGCCGACTCGATGATGCTGTTGATAAGGCTGTGAAATCACCGAATATTGATCTTGTCGGACTACACTTCCATATCGGTTCGCAGATCACAATCAATGAACCTTTTGCTATTCTGTGTGCGCGAATCAACGATCTGACCGCGCATTTCAGGGAGAAAGGGATAGAATTCAAGATATTGAATGTCGGCGGCGGTCTCGGAATCGATTACAATGATCCGGAAGCAAATCCTATTCCTGACTTCAAAGGGTATTTTAATACCCTTTTGTCCGGGCTTAAGTTGACAGAAGGACAGGAGATTCATTGCGAACTCGGGCGTGCTGTAGTTGCGCAATGCGGTTCACTCATCTCGAAAGTGCTTTATGTCAAGGAGGGTGTGGGACGTAAGTTTCTCATTCTTGATGCAGGAATGAATGACTTGTTGCGTCCGGCATTATATGGAGCGCATCATAAGATAGAGGTTGTATCGCCGGAAGATGCTGGAAGTATGGATGTTTATGATGTTGTCGGACCAGTGTGTGAGTCGTCGGATGTCTTCGGGAAGGATGAAAAAATTCCCACCGTGCGCCGCGGGGATATGATCGCGTTGCGCTCGGCGGGAGCATATGGTGAGAGCATGGCTTCCGAATATAATATGCGGAAGCTGCCGGGGTGTTTATTCGTCGGGTAGAAACATCGGATCCCATGCCGGCAGCATTATCGGCTTCTGCTTGAGAATGGCGAGGATGTCGGCGGGCACATATTTCTTGTTTACGACAAGGCGGAACATGTATTCGTCAAACCATTTGTCTGACAGGATGAGATGACCGTCGTTAGGTCCGTTACCCCAACTGTTCTCCACCATCCATTTCTGTGGTTTTCCGTTGGCATCGAGGTCGACAGCAACAAGAGTCATGGCATGAGAGGATGCACTTGCGTGAGTGCGGATGCGGTCGGCCTTATTCATACCGAAGCTTACTCCCATCAGGGATTCGTAATCGAAATTCTCTGGGTCAAGCACACCACGGTCGCGGTCAAGGAATTTGCCTACATCACATGAGAAATACATCATGGCGCTGTCTTTGATGGATTCTATGGCCATCTTTTTTATGTCTTCCACAGGGAGATTGATGTAAGTCCAGTTCTCGCCATCATAGGCGTGACGGTCATAATCGATCTCATACAGTTTATAATATTCGCGGGTAGGATCATTCATGAGCATCACATAGCTGTTCTTGAGATCATTACCTGCGAATTCTTTATAAAATTCAAGAGGCGTGTATTTCTTTGTGCTCACGATATTGCCCTTGCTGTCCTTGCGTGTCCAGGTAAACTCGGCAGGGGGAGTGCCGAGTGTGAGGGCGAGCATGCGGTAGATCTCACCGAGCATCTGCTCTTTGCGGGCTTCCAGCGCGGCAGGTTTAGCTTTGTCTGCTTTCATCTTGCGAAGTTCAAGACCGTCTTCACGAAGCTTAAGTGAGATAAGACGTCGCATTTTCGAGGTATTGTTGCTTGTGAATGTCTCACGCATAACCTCGGCAGGCACAACGCCATATTTCATGATATTGTCAGAAAGTCCGGTGTATTGCCCTCCATCGCTGAGAGGATTGGCAAACATCCAGTCAACCATCTTGTCGTCCATCGGGCGGTCTGCGTAATCAATCATTCCTTGCAGGAAGAGATTGGCTTTCTCAAGCTGATCGTAGAAGAAATTGTAGTTTTGCGATAACTCAAGTTTCGGCAGGTCATGTTGCGCCATCATCTGTGCGCGGAGAACATTAAGACCCGTGAACAGCCAGCAGCGGCCTGATGACTTCTGGTCGGTGATCCCTTTACTTTTCACGCGATGTGAGAAATTCGAATCGAACCCATTACCAGCCTCAGCATTCAGAGCAATCTTGTCGATGTCAGAGTTGCCGAGAGCATTACGTATTGCCTTTGCTGAAGCATCTTTTGTGTAAGAGCTTGATATGCGGGAAAGCATATCGGAAGAAATCCCACCTTTGCCCGCTTTTTCCGCAGCTCCGAGTGGAGATGACATGATACATGCCAGACATAAAGCGGTGGATACTGTGAATAAATGTTTTTTCATGATAAAGGAAATTTTTATTGCAAAGATAAGCAAGATTTGGGAAACTCGGATGAAAATGGTTAATTTTGCGTTAAATTAAATGAGTTTAATGAAAAAGTTTTATTTCTCTGTGCTGGCCGGAATGGCCATTGGAATAGCTGCCCTTTGCAATCTTACATCCGGAGGTATAATAGGAGCGGCCTTGTTTGCATTTGCTTTGTCAGCTATAGTATGCTGCAAATGGATTCTGTTTACAGGAAAGGCAGGATTTGCCGGTAACCCAAGGGAGTTCGCCGATCTGCTGGTAATTCTTTTCTACAACGCCATAGGAGTGGCGTTGGCGGTATTGCTTTCGAATTCCATAGGTGTTCTGGAGGGGAATGCAACAAGAATCGTGGATTTGCGGAAGGCAGCGGGGCTGATGATCATCATGCCATCAATCCTGACAGGATTGATTATGACGGTAAGTGTTAAATGTGCTCGTGAAGGGCAGTGGCTTCCACTGGTGCTCGGCATACCGACATTTGTGATGTGCGGTTTCCCACACTGTGTTGCGGACATCGCATATTACTGCGTTGCGAGGGATATACCATGGGTAGCGTGGTTGCTGTCGGTGGCAGGCAATTTCATAGGCTGCAATCTTCCGACGCTTCTGCGTTTCAGTAAAGCGACTCAGGAATAAGAAGAGTCCACTTAATTCAAGAGATGTATGACAGGTCTTGAAATATTCCATACTGTAATTTTTATTATTTTCGGTGTAGTTTCCTTGTGCGAAGTCAAGGGAGCTAAGAAACCACGCAAATACATAAGTCTTGCAATAGGCATCCTTTCGTTATTGATAGCCCTTTTTGATATACTTGTTTCCGGCTTCGGAATAGAAATACAACCGTACGCGATATAAATTTAGCCCAGCGGAAAAATCCAAAGGGCTAAAAATAAAGAACGCCCCTCAAGTATGCTGCCAAAGGCGCGCCTAAGAGGCTTATTATCTTAATAACGTAGTGTTGTCGTTTTGGTTTTGTAAAGTTAGGGATAATTTTCATTACCACCAGACTTTTACGCAATTATTCCCAAATTTTTTCTTTTTCCCAATTTCCCGGGAAACCCATAGCACTCAATTTATGATGATATTCTTTTATCAACTCTTTCAACCGTTCTGTGAAAGAAGCGTTAGGGTTAACTGTTTGAAGTAGATAGTTAACCATACACAGAAAATAATACACCTTACTGCGCTGAACTGTTTCGGGATTGCTAATCCACGTTTTCGTTTTTGAGAATTTCAAAGCGGCAGGTGTAACTTTCAAATCCCGATTCCATAATCGCGCGTGATGAGCGCATATATTACGAACATAATTCATCGTGTGCAACCACGATAAAAATTCTGTGGGAGGCAAACCGAATGCCTTGGCAATTGCCACAATATCTCTGCGCTCTTTGAGATTTGAGCATATTCTTGACAACAGATTGAAATACATTACTTCGATGCAACCGCCCTCGGCTCTAACTATGCCGTCAACGACCAAGACTTCCGTTGGTGGGTAATCCACGAATTTGAGCGTCGCGGTTGGCGCGTGGAAGCCGTCTATCTCGGCAATCCCATGCGCAAGAGTGTCGCAAATATTAACTGCTGAGTATGGCCGAGGCTATACCTATTCGGCTCTAACACGTATGGTTAAGGTCGCAAACACTTTCAATTCTGAAATGTTTGCGACACTGTCACAAACATTGTCATGGAGTCATTTCATCGAATTAGCTACCATCGAAGATGCCACCAAGCGTTTATATTATCAGCAAATGTCGGCACACAACCATTGGAGTCTGCGTGAACTCCGTCGACGCGAAGATTCTATGGACTATGAGCGTAGCCTTGTGGCGGCAAAACCTGAAGATGACATCATTGCAGCTCTCACAGCTCCCAATCCGACAGCTAACCCAGATGTCATGCTCAAAAGTTCATACATTGTGGACTTTCTCGGTCTACGAGGGCTATATTCAGAAAAAGACCTCGAAACAGCGATAGTTGCTCAATTAGAACAGTTTATTCTTGAACTCGGTAACGGTTTCGCATTTTTAGAACGTCAAAAGCGAATAAGCATAGACGGCACAGATTACTATCTAGACCTGCTGTTTTATCATCGCAAACTCAATAGGCTCATCGCAATTGACCTTAAACTCGGAAAATTCAAACCCGAATATAAAGGTCAAATGGAGCTTTATCTCAAATATCTTGAGCGATACGAAAAACAACCTCACGAAAATACGCCCATCGGTTTACTTCTTTGCTCTGAGGGCAATACCGAACATATCGAACTGATGATGCTCGGCGAGGACAATATTAAGGTCGCTCAGTATCTAACCGAACTTCCCGAAAAGAAATGGTTCGCTGACAAACTGACCCGTTCAATCGAAATAGCCCGAAGTCACCAAAACTCAACCTGCAAAGATATTGATAGGCGGCAATAAATTCTGATATAATTACACAAGAAAAATTTGGTGATTGGAACCGATCTTGAATACGACTGCGATCTATAGATGATTGGTAATCATCTGCAACTTTGCACGTTGGTCTATATCCTTGTACCCATTCTCTTGCTTATTATGTTCGTTTGGGAGATTATTCCATATTGTTGAAGCGTGATTGTAGAGCTAAGAGACGGGCGATGAAATAAGGTATTTGGAGACGAAAAGTTGTTTGATACCATTGGGTATGGAGTATTTGTCGAAGTCCTTCCTGGTTTCTACGCAAAGGAGTATAACGATTGTTGGATTGTCACCTTCGGTGCGTTTGAGTTCAACGTACATCCTGACGTACATATCCATCCGCCTTCTCCTTTTTGATCTTCCTCAACTATACGCTGACCGATTTCCCATCTTTCATGGATGATGGAAATATTGATAGAAAATCCTTTGGCAGTATTCTCCATTGACAATCACTGTCCAACAAATACAGTATATATAATTCTATATCGTTTCCATGGATACAGCAACTTTGTCCACTCTCGTATTGTCCATGTCAATCACCTCAATGCGGAAGCCATTCCATACTACGATGTCACCGGTAACGGCAATTCTATGAAGATGATTCATTATCATGCCTCCTATAGTAGTATACGATTGTGGCATATACAGGTCCTCTTTGTCAAAATGCGACAGGAAATCATATACGGTGCATTTGCCGTCGATCAGCCATTCATCTTTGGAGTCGCGTTTCACGATCATGGGTTCTTCAACTTCATCCGGACAATTACCTACAAGCCCATCAAGGATATCACGCAGAGTCACCACACCGCAGAACGCGCCATACTCATCACAGACAAGGGCGGAATGCGCTTTCTTTGCCTTGAACATGTCGAGAGCATCATACACACTCATATTTTCCGGAACATAAATACCCGGAGTTACGCTGTCCGAAAGATTGAAATTCTCATTATTGAGCGACAAGATAAGTTGTTTCAATGAAACAACTCCAATAATCTCAGACTTCGAAGTGTCATATACCGGATATGATGAATGGAGTTCCTGTGAAATCCGGTGCATGACATCATCGGAAGTCATATTTACCGACAGAGTCACCACATCTCCACGAACTGTCATTATTGATTCAACTCTTAGGTCTCCGAGCACAAGGGCACGTTCCATAATGTCTTGCTCGACTTCCTTCACTTCTCCACCTTCTGTGCCTTCTTTAATTAGAGACTTTATTTCCTCCTCTGTGACAGCACAATGTTTTTTGTCAATTCCTAAAACTTTGGATATGGCAGATGTAGATACTGATAGAATCCAGACTAAAGGGTAGGTGATTATAGACAATAATTTCATTCCCGGCGCAACAAGACGTGCTATTGTGTCAGCCATATTCATGCCGATTTTCTTAGGAACAAGTTCGCCGACTACTATTGACAGATAGGTTACGATAGTGACAATCACTATTTTTGACACACCTATGGCAATGGAGGGCTTGACTCCCCATGCTATGAGTATCATTCCGAAATCATTTGCGATGGTTGCTCCGGAAAAAAGTCCTGTCAGAATTCCGATGAGAGTTATCCCAATCTGCACAGTGGAAAGGAAGCGCTCCGGTTCTTCGGATAGTGCGAGCGCAACAGCCGCACTTTTGTTACCTCTTTTGGCATCTGTCGACAATCTGGATTTACGGGCAGAAATAAGTGCAACCTCCGACATTGAAAAAATGCCGTTCAGTAAAATCAATCCGCAAATAATGAGTATGTCATCCATATATTATACTTATATCACATAATTTTACATTACATAACAATTACTGCGGGTGTAATGTTGCTGAGGCTTTATGAAATGTTGCCGAGGAATGTGTGGAAGAGAAACTGCGGTAGTGCGACGGTTCGAGATTCAACTTTCCTATGGCGCGTAACATTTTACGCAGAGAAGTGACCAGTTCCTGACTCTCCTGCAGAAGGTTGAGGTAAACGTATGCCACGGTCATATTGGAAAACCCAAGCGTCTTGAATCCGAAATCGCCGACCGCGACCGCACCATTGAGAACTTGAAATTGCAGATGTCTTCTCAAAGAGAAACGAGCAGCCGTGAAATCGGCAATCTACGTGAAAGTATGCGCCGTCAGCAGGAACAGCACGACAGTTTCAAACGAGGATATAATATTCCGTTGGCTCAGTCTCAATGGCACGATTGAATACCTTGGCGATGAATATGAGATCTATAATATCGTTTTTTTGTGTATTTGTTTGGCATTTATTGCAAGTGCTGACAATGACACAAATCTTAGAAAGCATGAAGGGCATTATTATCTTATATCTGAAATAAATAATCATGCCAATCAAGAGGTAATGTTAGAATCCGCGATTCCTGGGCTATTGATTGGGGATTCAATTTTTAATTACCTATTTCCTGAGTTTGACTATAGTACAGCACGTAAGATGGAAAAGGCAAAAATAGCCCTTCATCAAAATATATATTCGATTGATTATATTTTGACAAAGATATAGTTATCGGAAATGGGACGTATACCGGAAAAATATTCATATTAAAAGATTATAATGGGATTGCATTACCCTTGCAGAACTACACTTCGAATGATAATAATAATCCATTTATTTATATCAACTTACAGTCCGGAGAATTGAAATTCACTGATTATATAGACCGGAATGAGTCAAAGGTACAAAAGTTTAAGTACCACATTGTTGATGATTTGCCAGTTATTCAGACAAACTTAAATATTAAGACTGATACTATCTCTGCTACTATTGAGTCAGATTTCATTATTGACTTTGGGAATGCATCATTATTGTTTTTGATGAAAAATAATAAAGTCATAAGTGAAATGTTGGAAAATAGCAAATTGTCATTATCTGTTGCAACAAACAAAGAGGGAAAAGTAGTTGCAGAGGGATTATATGCTGATGAGTTAACCATCGGAGATTATACATTCAGTGATGTTTCCGTTGGAGTAACCACCAAACTAAAATCCTTTGATAAATTTGCAGGTTTGATTGGATTGAAATTTTTTCAATCGCCATTTATTATTGACTTCATGAACCATAAATTAATCTTATTGCCAAGCAATTGATTTGGTCATTTACTTTGCCCGTAATTGGATTCCAAGTATTTTCAAACCATGAAATGAGGTTGTTACAGTCGTGTGGTACAATAAGAGTACAAAAGCGATGTTATTTATCGGTCTTTGGCGAAAAGGTGGTAAGAAATGGAACTGATAAAAAACGTACCGAATTTTGTAAAATAGTTGATAATGTGTTTTTACCAATTATTTAGATTATCTTTGCACCTGAACCAATAACCGATTCGTATGCCAAAAAGACTCACTCTCCCTGCTTTGCTTGTAAGCATCGCCCTTGCAGTTGTAACAACTGCGTGTGGCAATACAAGCACCACCAAAACCGATAAGATAGAAGGTGTGGAATGGAATGTTACCGTTAGAAAAGCGGTACAATTCTATGACACCCAGACTGGTGTTAGTACTGAAAATAAATATACTCTTGCAGACACTGCATCTATAAACCAACAGCTTCTTGGCATTAAGCCTGAAAATTTGACTCTCGAATGGACTATACCAAGTGCTGACGGCTCGATTTGGCTTGTTGCATACGAAAATGGGCCGATTTTATCTGAAAAGGTAGCTGTAGCCGAAGCAAACACTATGCCGTCCTATAGCGGCAATATTCAGGTCGCATTCAAGTTTGCGGATGCTGACAAGTGGGCTACAATTACCCGTGAAAATATAGGTAGCAGATTGGCCGTATTTGTCAACAGTCAGCTAATGAACGCTCCGCAGGTAAATAACGAGATTACATCAGGTAATTGCTCGGTGACTATCCCCGGCGATATGATTAAACAATATCTGCCGGATATAGATTTGGAAAAAATAAAGCAATAAAAAATTCAGTTTGCAAGGTCGCGTCATAGATTATCGGCGTAGGAATCTGCCTAAATCCGCCGTGGTTGAGAAAATTCAGTTAACTTTGCGTATGGCAAGTAATTAAAGGCTAAAAATATAAAGATAAACAATAACATAGAATGGAGATTTGCTTTGGTATGGCTCTAATCTTTTTAGGTTTAGCCATTATGATTTGGACTTATCGGAGAGCAAATAAGGTAGAGAATAAATTTTCAATTGTATACTTTTTGATTATCTCTGGTTATGGTGCCGGAATTGGTTCTATCGCATTAGGAGCTAACATGCTTTGTACTCTATAAAGAAAAATAGGAACTTCAAGATAGAGTTTGAAATGCTCCATTCGTGGAGCATTTTTATGTGACGAAGCGACGGGAAATGTTGCGAGTTAAGGCATTGATGACGGTGTCGGTAAGGTCGCGTATGAGGTTACGGGGATTTTCATCTTCTCATACCTCTGCGTTGTGGCTGTTAAAGATCCTCCATGACAGCAGGGAAAGAGGAGGTGAGGCGGTCGAGTTCCTTGCAGCCTTTGTCAAATTCCTTGTTGGTCAGAAACAGTCGGGCTAATGTCTTGACAAAATGTGCGTTTAATTTCGGGTCGTCTCGATCGAGTGCGAGCACATTCTTTATTGAATATGGTTTTGCTATATAGTCGTCAGCTCCGAGATTCAGTCCCGACACCATATCATCATCGGAATCCTTGGCTGTAAGAAAGATGATTGGGATGTCAGAAGTGTCCGGTTGATTCTTTAGAATTTGAGCCATTTCGATCCCACTTATCCCATCCATCATAATATCAAGAAGGATTAGATCGAATTTCTTCAAATCAAAAGTGAGAGCTTCTTCGGCGCTACTTACCGCAGACACCACATATCCCTCAAGGTCAAGATATGCCTGTAGTTCTGATCGCAGAGCCTCCTCATCGTCAACAATAAGTATTTTATACTTTTCCATAATTTATAGCCTTCAAATAAAAAACGGAACTAAATCTAATTTAGTTCCGTTTTTAGTCCGTATTATTAAACCTTCCTTGATTTTTCAGAGGTTTAGAATGTGATGAGTGGAGTATGCCGTCCATCCAAGAAGGATGAAAAGTTCTTGTAAAAACTTGATGACTTGAAAGAACCGTTTGAAGATTTGAGGGAATCCTCATAATGACATGACAATCGGTATTGCAGCGTAATCGGCTGAAATACCGATTATTTTTCGTAATTTTGCAATTACAATAACACTGACAGATGGAAGACCAATCAAACAATGATATAATGAAGTCCTCAGACAGAAATGTAAATGTAGGTTCGGCTTTAATGCCAATTGAAAATTTGATATACGTCATCAGAGGACAACAGGTAATGCTCGATAGCGACTTAGCTCACCTGTATGGAGTTGAGACCAAATATCTCAAAAGAGCCGTAAAATCCAATATATCTCGGTTTCCCGCAGATTTTATGATGGAACTTTCTCTTGAGGAACTTGAGAACTTGAGGTGCAAAAATTGCACCTCAAGTTCCGGCAACGGGCACGGTGGTACCCGTTACAAACCGTATGCTTTTACCGAGCAAGGAGTTGCCATGCTTAGCAGCGTATTAAGGTCTGAGCAAGCTATCGAGATCAATATTCGCATTATGAGGGCATTTATTGCCATGCGGAGCTTTTTGCAGGCAAATGCGCATGTATTTCAACGGTTGGAAACATTAGAGCACAATCATCTTATTTTGCACCGTCACATATCTGAAACGGACAAGAAGATTGACGAGGTGCTGACTCGCCTTGACAACAAAGATGCAGAACCAATTGAGGGATTTTTCTTTGACGGTCAGATTTTTGATGCATATACGCTAATATCTGATTTGGTACGCAAAGCCAAGACAAGAATCATACTTATTGACAATTATGTAGATGATCGGATTCTAAAAGTTCTTGATAAGAGAGCCGAGAGCGTAACTGCAATAATTTATACTGACCCAAGACATTCCCATATTGAGAATGATTTGCGTAGGCATAATGCCCAGTATCCGGCAATCACCGTTCATCATTGCTCAAACGTACACGACCGTTTTCTTATTATAGACGATATTATCTATTTCATCGGAGGCTCAATCAAAGACCTTGGCAAGAAAATAGTCGCCTTCAGCCAAATGCATCAGAATCCTGATGACATCCTATCTAAAATTAGGTAGTAGTAACTCTATTTCGTCGTTACACTGATATAAACCTATAAAGGCTCTGCTTCGGCAGGGCTTTTTTCGTTTCATGCAGGCCCAAATCACAAATAATCACGCAAAATCAGAAATAGGTGGTATTCCGCTCTGATTGGCGTTAATGATATATATAAATACCCAATTTCAACCGATTTGGTGTGAAATTGGGCGTTTGGTCTTTAAGAAGCTGATTTTTCAGCTTGGATTGTGGAGTATAGCGGACTCGAACCGCTCACCTCGACACTGCCAGTGTCGCGCTCT
>CAJTPK010000003.1 GCA_910578075.1 uncultured Muribaculaceae bacterium
GAGGCTGCAGAGAAGGCTTATCGTGAATTGAAAGTAGCGCACGCGATATCTCCCGTAGACAATCCCGCGAAGATCACCAAGGATCGCCGTGAGATTGCCCGCTTGAAGACAGTGTTGCGCCAGAAGGAAATCGCCACCGCCAAGGAGGCTGCTTCTGCAGTAAAGTAATCCCCGTAAAGTATTTTACAAATGGAAGAGAAAAGAAATTTGAGAAAAGAGAGAATCGGGGTTGTTTCGAGCAACAAATGTGACAAGACAATCACAGTTGAAATCAAGTGGAAAGAGAAACACCCGATCTACGGCAAGTTTGTCAACAAGACAAAGAAGTATCATGCTCACGATGAGAACAACGAGTGCTCTATAGGCGACACAGTCCGTCTGATGGAGACCCGCCCGTTGAGCAAAACAAAGAGATGGAGACTGGTAGAAATCATCGAAAAAGTTAAGTAATCATGATCCAGACAGAATCCCGTTTGACAGTAGCGGACAACAGTGGCGCCAAAGAGGCTCTCTGTATCCATGTGCTCGGTGGCACCGGCCGCCGTTATGCCAGCGTAGGCGACATCATCGTAGTGACCGTAAAAAGCACCATCCCTTCATCGGATGTGAAGAAAGGCACCGTATCAAAGGCTGTTGTGGTTCGCACAAAGAAGGAAATCCGCCGTCCGGACGGAAGCTATATCCGTTTCGACGACAATGCCTGTGTGCTTCTTAACAACGCCGGTGAGATCCGCGGTACCCGTATCTTCGGTCCCGTTGCCCGTGAGTTGCGTGCCACAAACATGAAAATCGTGTCTTTGGCACCTGAAGTTCTTTAACCGTCTTAAACAGTAAGAAAAAATGGCAAAATTGCATATAAAGAAGGGTGACACAGTCTATGTCAACGCCGGCGATGACAAAGGCAAGACAGGACGCGTGCTCCGCGTGCTGGTTGACAAGAACCGCGCCGTTGTGGAGGGTGTCAACATCGTGTCGAAGAGCACCAAACCCAGCGCCAAATATCCGCAGGGCGGCATCGTGAAGATCGAGGCTCCCGTGCATATTTCGAATTTGAATGTATTAGATCCCAAATCCGGCAAGCCGACACGCATCGGCCGTCGTCTTAACGATGCCGGCAAGTTGGTACGTTATTCCAAAAAATCAGGAGAGGAGATTAAGTAATGAGCACAACTCTTAGTAAAGACTATAAGGAAAGAATAGTTCCGGAGCTCACGGAGGAATTCAAATACACCACCGTGATGCAGGTTCCCCGCCTGGAGAAGATCGTGATCAACCAGGGACTCGGCGCCGCTACCCAGGACAAGAAATTGATCGAGACTGCAATCAATGAGATAACCGCCATCACAGGTCAGAAAGCTGTTCCCACACTTTCAAAGAAGGATATCTCAAACTTCAAGCTCCGTAAGAAAATGCCTATCGGTGTGATGGTGACACTCCGTCGCGACAAGATGTATGAATTCCTGGAGCGTCTGGTGCGTGTGGCTCTGCCCCGTATCCGCGACTTCAAGGGTATCAACTCCAAGCTCGACGGCCGTGGCAACTACACACTCGGTATCACAGAGCAGATCATTTTCCCCGAGATCAACATCGACAATGTTCCGAAGCTTCAGGGTATGAACATCACCTTCGTTACATCAGCAAAGACTGACGAGGAAGGCTTCGCGCTTCTTAAGAAATTCGGACTCCCCTTCAAAAAATAATTCGACATGGCAAAAGAATCAATGAAAGCCCGCGAGGTAAAGCGTCAGCGCATGGTGGCAAAATACGCCGAGAAGAAAGCCGCTCTTAAGAAAGCAGCTCTCGCCGATGCTGAAGGCAACATCGACTACGAGGCGCTGACAAAGCTTCAGAAGCTTCCCAAGAACGCTTCCAAGGTGCGTCTGCACAACCGTTGCGAGATCACGGGCCGTCCCAAAGGATACATGCGTCAGTTCGGCATCTCCAGAATCCAGTTCCGTGAGATGGCAAGCGCAGGCCTCATCCCCGGAGTTAAGAAGGCAAGCTGGTAATCAGATTACCGGCGGCCTCCGGCTCCGTCGGTGCCATCTGGCGCCGGAAACGCGAGCCAAGGGGGACAAACATTAAAACAGACAAGAGAGTATTAAATATTGTTCAGTATATCTGAATCAATTTAACAATCTAAACAATGACTGATCCAATAGCAGATTATTTGACAAGATTGAGAAACGCCATCCACGCAGGTCACCGCGTGGTGGAGGTTCCGTCTTCCAAAATGAAAAAGGAGATCACAAAGATCCTTTTCGAACAGGGCTATATCCTCAACTACAAGTTTGAGGAGGGCAACACCCCGCAGGGTACCATCAAGATAGCCTTGAAGTATGATCCGGTCGACAAGGTGAACGCAATCAAGAACCTTCACCGTGTGTCACGTCCGGGTCTTCGCCAGTATACAGGCTATAAAGAGATGCCGCGCGTGTTGAACGGCCTTGGTATCGCCATCCTCTCCACATCACAGGGAGTGATGACCAACAAGGAGGCTAAAGAGCGTAAGATCGGCGGCGAAGTATTGTGTTACGTTTATTAAAAAGGAGGTATTATGTCAAGAATTGGTAAAGCACCCATTGAGATACCTGCCGGCGTAACCGTACAGGTTAAAGACAATGTAGTGACTGTAAAAGGTCCTAAAGGGGAGCTCTCACAGGAGGTTAACCCCGATATCACAGTTAAGGTTGAGGACGGACACGTCGTTCTTACCCGTCCGAGCGATGACAAAGAGCACCGCGCTATGCACGGTCTCTACCGCGCGCTTGTCCACAACATGGTTGTAGGCGTATCGGAGGGCTATAAGAAAGAGATGGAGCTTGTCGGTGTCGGTTATCGTGCCGCTGCCACAGGTCAGGTTCTCGAACTCGCCTTAGGCTTCTCACATGCTATCTATATCAAGCTTCCCAAAGAGATCAAGGTAGAGGCAAAGACAGAGCGTAACAAAAACCCGCTCATCATCCTGGAGAGCAGCGACAAGCAGCTTCTGGGTCAGGTCTGCGCCAAGATCCGTTCGCTTCGTAAGCCTGAACCTTACAAGGGCAAAGGTATTAAGTTTGTCGGTGAGATCATCCGCCGCAAGAGTGGAAAATCGGCTAACGCCAAATAAAAATTGAGGAACTATGATATCCAAGACAGCAAGAAGAAATAAGATAAAGAACCGCATCCGCGGCAAAATTTCCGGCACTGCAGCGCGTCCCCGCATGAGCGTGTTCCGCAGCAACAAGGGAATTTACGTGCAGTTGATCGATGACCTCGCAGGCTCCACTCTTTGCGCAGCCTCATCAAAGGGTCTCGAGGGAGGCACAAAGACTGAGGTTGCCGCCAAGGTCGGTGAGGAGATAGCAAAGAAAGCCCAGGAGAAGGGCATCGAGACGGTTGTTTTCGACCGTAACGGTTATCTTTTCCATGGTAGAGTTAAATCATTGGCCGATGCAGCCCGCAAGGGAGGTCTTAAATTTTAAATTAGAATCATGGCAAAAAGAAATAACAGAGTTAAGTCCACAAATGATTTGGAATTGAAAGACCGTCTGGTGGCCATCAACCGTGTTACCAAGGTGACCAAGGGTGGTCGCGCCTTCAGTTTCGCAGCCATCGTGGTTGTGGGAAATGAGGACGGCGTGATCGGCTGGGGTCTCGGCAAAGCCAATGAGGTTACAGCTGCTATCGCCAAAGGCGTTGAGACAGCTAAGAAGAACCTTATCAAGATTCCGGTTCACAAAGGCACAATTCCTCATGAGGTAAGCGCCAAATTCGGTGGTTCCCGCATATTCCTCAAACCCGCATCCGAGGGTACCGGAGTAAAGGCCGGTGGCGCTATGCGTGCGGTGCTTGAGAGTGTAGGTGTTACCGACGTGCTGGCTAAGTCGAAAGGCTCATCCAACCCTCACAACCTCGTGAAGGCCACGATAGCAGCTCTCGACGAGCTCCGCAGCCCGGCGCAGGTTGCACAGAACCGTGGCGTGTCAGTAGAAAAAGTGTTTAACGGCAAATAAGAAGCAGACATGGCACAGATAAAAATCACTCAGATCAAGAGCCGCATCAACTGCCCGAAGACTCAGAAGCTCACTCTCGACGCTCTCGGACTTCGCAAAATGAATCATTCCGTGATCAAGGAGGATATACCCTCAATCATGGGAATGGTGAAGAAGGTTCATCATTTAGTTGAAGTGACAAAACTCTAAAAAGAAGAACGCAATGGAACTACATAATTTAAAGCCGGCTCCCGGCAGCAATAAGAAGAACAAACGCGTGGGACGCGGTCCGGGCTCGGGTTTCGGTGGCACATCGACCCGCGGTCACAAGGGTGCCAAATCCCGTTCGGGTTATTCACACAAGGTAGGTTTCGAGGGTGGTCAGATGCCACTTCAGCGCCGTGTTCCGAAATTCGGTTTCAAGAACATCAACCGCGTTGAATACAAGGCTATCAACCTTGACGCTCTCGAGGCTCTGGCTGCTGCCTCGAACCTGACCAAGATCACGGTCGACGACCTTCGTCAGGCTGGTCTTGTTTCGAAAAACGCTCTTGTCAAGGTGCTCGGTAACGGCGCTGTGACAAAGGCTCTCGAAATTGAGGCCAACGCCTTCTCGAAGTCGGCAGAGGAAGCCATTACGGCTGCCGGTGGAACCGTAATCAAAAAATAACAACAATTACAATGGGATTTACTAAAACAATAAAAAATATCTGGAGCGTAGAGGATCTGCGCAAGCGCATCGGCATAACGCTGTTGCTTGTGATCATCTATCGTTTCGGATGCTACGTGGTCTTGCCGGGAATCAATCCCGACGAGCTGCTGGCGCTTAAGAATTTCACTGCCGACGGTCTGATGCAGCTGCTCGATATGTTCTCGGGTGGTGCGTTCTCTCAGGCGTCGATCTTCGCGCTGGGTATCATGCCCTACATCACGGCTTCGATCGTGATCCAGCTTCTCGGCATGGTGCTCCCCGCATTCCAGAAGATGCAGCGGGAGGGTGAGAGCGGACGTATGAAGCTCAACCAGTATACCCGTTATCTCACAGTGATCATTCTTCTGCTCCAGGGTCCGGCTTATCTGATGAACCTCAAATATCAGGTTCAGGCTGCCGGTGGCCATGTGGAGATGGGCTTCTGGACTGTGGCGTTCATGACCATCGTTCTTGCCGCCGGCTCAATGTTCATCATGTGGCTTGGCGAGCGCATCGACCAGAAGGGTGTCGGCAACGGCATCTCGTTCATCATCCTTATCGGTATCATCGCCCGTCTGCCGGAGGCTTTCATACAGGAATTCACCGGACGTCTGATGAACTCGCAGGGTGGCGGACTCGTTCTCTTCCTGGTTGAGATCATCATTCTGCTCGCTGTAATTGCCGGAGCCGTGCTTCTTGTGCAGGGCACACGCAAGGTGCCTGTGCAGTATGCAAAGCGGGTTGTGGGCAACAAGCAGTATGGCGGCGCGCGCCAGTACATTCCCTTGAAGGTGAATGCTGCCGGTGTAATGCCTATCATCTTTGCCCAGGCGATTATGTTTATCCCTGTAACTCTGGTTGGCTTCAGCACGAATCACACCGGTTTCTTCGGCGCGCTGACCGACATGTATGGTTTCTGGTATAACTTCATTTATTTCATCATGATTGTCGCGTTCACATATTTCTACACGGCGATCACGGTTCGTCCCGCTCAAATGGCTGAGGACATGAAGCGCAACAACGGCTTCATCCCCGGTATCAAGCCCGGCAAACCCACGGTGGATTATCTGGATTCCATTATGTCGCGCATCACGCTTCCGGGCTCCATCTTCCTGGGTATCGTGGCAATCCTGCCTGCGATCGCCCATATTTGTGGCCTCAACAGAAACTTCGCGTCATTCTTCGGCGGAACATCTCTGCTGATTCTTGTAGGCGTGGTTCTTGACACCCTCCGCATCATCGAGGGCCATCTTCTGATGCGTCATTACGACGGTCTGATGAAAGATGGACGCATCAAGGGTCGCACTACAGGTAACGGAGCCTTTTAAGAATTGTAACTCGTTGGCAAATTGATATGATTTATCTCAAGACAGCAGAGGAAATTGAAATAATGAAGGGAGCTTGCGATCTCGTGAGCCGCACTTTGGGAGAAGTGGCCCGTTGGGTCGCTCCCGGTGTGACTACCCTGAAACTGGATACCATAGCAAGAGAGTTTATCCTCGATAACGGGGGTAAGCCCTCATGCTTGGGTTATCAGGGATTTCCCGGCACGCTGTGTGTGGAGGTCAATGAGACTGTGGTTCATGGTTTCCCCTCCGCATACGTTCTGCAGGAGGGCGACATCGTGGGTCTCGACTGCGTTGTGGAACTCAACGGATATCATGGCGACAGCTGCTATACGTTTGCTGTCGGTGAGATTTCCGAGGCTACAGCCCGTCTGCTCAAAGTCACCAAGGAGAGCCTTTATAAAGGCATAGAGGCTGCCAAGGCTGGCAAGAGAATAGGCGATATCTCAAACGCTGTGCAGACATTCTGCGAGCGTCAGGGATACAGTGTGGTCAGAGAGATGTGCGGACACGGCATCGGCAAGAGCATGCACGAGGATCCCGAGGTGCCCAATTACGGACGCTGCGGCATCGGACCGCTCCTCAAGCCGGGTATGGTGATCGCAATCGAGCCGATGATCAATCTCGGAAGCAAAAATATCGTGATAGGCGGCGACGGGTGGCAATGCCGCACCAAAGACCGCAAGCCTTCCGCTCATTACGAGCATACGATAGCTATCCATGAGAATGGTCCGGAGATCCTGACAACATTCAGATATGTTGAAGAGGCACTCGGAATAACCGAAGCATAAGATAAGTCAATCAAACCAAAATCAATATGGCAAAACAAGCTGCAATCGAACAAGACGGAGTGATTCTCGAGGCATTGTCGAACGCAATGTTCAAAGTTGAGCTTGAGAACGGGCATGAAATCACAGCCCATATCTCAGGTAAGATGAGAATGCACTATATCAAGATACTTCCCGGCGACAAGGTGAAGGTGGAGATGTCTCCCTACGACCTTAGCAAAGGAAGAATTTCATTCAGATACAAATAACCCAGACTCTTTCAGCTAAAAACATAGAATAGATATGAAAGTCAGAGCATCAGTGAAGAAACGCACCGCCGACAGCAAGATCGTGCGTCGCAAAGGTCGTCTTTACGTAATCAACAAAAAGAATCCTAAATTTAAAACTCGTCAAGGATAATACGCCGACATCCCCGTAAAACGCTTGGAAAACTTGTGAAAATGGGTTAAAAAGGTGAATAAAAGGGGTGTCACGTCAAAATTATGCGATAAAATTTTAATTTTGGCGTCATGATTATTAACTTTGCAAAAAATTTGTAATACCAGATATGGCAGTAAGAATCGTCGGCGTAGATTTGCCGCAGAATAAAAGAGGCGAGATTGCCTTGACTTACATCTTCGGCATCGGCCGGAGCGCAGCCAACACTATCCTCACAAAGGCAGGCGTTGACCGCGACATAAAGGTTAAAGACTGGACAGACGCACAGGCAGCAGCAGTGCGCGAGGTTATCCAGCGTGACTACAAGGTGGAGGGTGACCTTCGCACAGAAATCCAGTTGAACATCAAGCGACTGATGGATATCGGCTGCTACCGCGGCATCCGTCACCGTCTCGGTCTTCCCCTTCGCGGACAGAGCACAAAGAATAATGCCCGCACCCGCAAAGGCCGCAAGAAAACAGTCGCCAACAAGAAGAAAGCTACTAAGTAAAATAATTAAAGTATGGCAAAAAAGACAGTCGCAGCAAAAAAGAGGAATGTCAAGGTTGATGGCCAGGGCCAGCTCCACGTGCATAGCTCTTTCAACAACATCATTGTGTGTCTGGCCAACGGCGAGGGTCAGGTTATTTCCTGGTCATCGGCTGGCAAGATGGGCTTCCGAGGCTCCAAGAAGAACACACCTTATGCAGCCCAGATGGCAGCGCAGGATTGCGCTAAGGTCGCTTATGACCTCGGTCTGCGCAAGGTGAAGGCATATGTGAAGGGTCCGGGTAACGGTCGTGAGTCAGCAATCCGCACCGTTCACGGCGCAGGTATTGAAGTGACAGAGATCGTTGACGTTACTCCGCTTCCCCACAACGGATGCCGTCCTCCCAAAAGGAGAAGAGTCTGATTCGGCAGATAATAATCGCGATAAAAAGGATTAATATCAAATAGAGTCCGACAGCCGGATCCTGAATGCGAATAGACCGTCAACAACACTTTCTCTCGACGGTCGCGGCTGCGCTAAGGGATCAGGAGCTCAAGGGCCCGCTTTAATTAAAAAGATAAAAAAGAAATGGCAAGATACACAGGACCAAAAACCAAGATCGCACGTAAGTTTGGCGAGCCCATCTTCGGCGATGACAAAGTTCTGGCAAAGAAAAACTATCCGCCGGGACAGCATGGCGCCAACCGCCGCCGCAAGACCTCTGAGTATGGTCTTCAGCTCCGCGAGAAGCAGAAAGCTAAATACACCTATGGTGTGCTCGAACGTCAGTTCCGCAACCTCTTTGAGAAGGCAGCGCGCACAAAGGGTATTACAGGTGAGGTGCTTCTCCAGCTTCTTGAGAGCCGTCTTGACAATGTGGTTTATCGTCTGGGAATGGCTCCCACACGTCCCGCAGCTCGTCAGCTCGTGCTCCACAAACACATCACAGTAAACGGCAAACCGGTCAATATTCCTTCCTACAAGGTGAATCCCGGCGATGTTGTGGCTGTTCGCGAGAAATCAAAATCGCTTGAGGTTATCGCCGATGCGCTCGCAGGTTTCAACCACAGCAAATATCCCTGGATCGAATGGGATGAGAGTGTGAAGGGCGGTAAGTTCCTCCACCTCCCGCAGCGTGAGGACATCCCCGAGACTATCAAGGAGCAGTTGATCGTCGAGTTATATTCTAAATAATAAACAGTAGATACCCATGCCAATTTTAGCATTTCAAAAACCCGATAAGGTGATCATGCTTGAATCGAGCAACTCCTTCGGAAAATTCGAATTCCGTCCGCTCGAGCCGGGTTATGGACAGACCATCGGCAACGCCCTGCGTCGTATTCTTCTTTCGTCGCTTGGTGGTTTCGCCATCTGTTCGATCCGTATCGAGGGAGTGGCTCACGAACTCGACACGATTCCCGGAGTAAAGGAGGATGTGACAAACATCATTCTTAACCTCAAGCAGATTCGCTTCAAGCAGCTCACCGAGGACCATGATACTGAGAAAGGTTCGGTAAGCGTATCGGGCACGGATGTGTTCACTGCAGGCGATTTGGGTAAGGTTCTTTCCGGTTTCGAGGTTCTGAATCCCGACCTGGTGATCTGTCACCTCGATTCTGCGGCAAGTTTCCAGATGGATTTCACAATCAATAAAGGACGCGGATGGGTTCCAGCCGATGAAAACCGTGAGCTTCTCTCGGGCAGCGATCTCAATGAGATTGCCATCGACTCCATCTACACTCCTATAAAGAATGTGAGATATGCAGTGGAAAACTACCGCGTTGAGCAGAAGACTGACTATGAGAAACTGATCATGGAGGTTACAACAGACGGCTCTATCATGCCTAAGGAGGCATTGAAGGAGGCTGCGAAGATCCTGATCCAGCATTTCATGATGTTCAGCGACGAGAAAATCACTCTTGAGGCTCCCCAGGAGGATGCTCCTGAAGAATTTGATGAGGAAGTGCTCCACATGCGACAGCTCCTTAAGAGCAAGCTTGTGGACATGGATCTCTCGGTTCGTGCCCTCAACTGCCTGAAGAGCGCCGAAGTGGAGACACTTGGCGAACTCGTTGGTTTCAACAAGAACGATCTGCTTAAGTTCCGTAACTTCGGAAAGAAATCGCTCAGCGAACTCGACGAGCTTCTTGAGAAGCTTCACCTTTCCTTTGGAATGGATATTTCGAAATATAAATTAGATAAAGACTAATTCCCCATGAGACATAATAAAAAATTCAACCACCTCAGTCGCAAGAAAGGACACCGCGAGGCCCTTCTTTCTAACCTTGCGATCGCTCTTATCCAGCATAAGAGAATCTTCACGACTGTGGCCAAGGCCAAGGCTCTCCGCATGTATGCCGAGCCTCTGATCACACGGTCGAAGAAAGACGATATGGCAAATCGCCGTCTCGTGTTCAGCTATCTTCAGAATAAGGAAGCCGTGAAGGAGCTCTTCGGAGTTATCGCAGAGAAAGTGGCTGACCGTCCCGGCGGTTACCTCCGCATTCTCAAGACCGGTCATCGTCTTGGTGACAACGCTGAGATGTGCATGATCGAGCTCGTAGACTTCAATGAGAACATGCTTGAGGCTGCTCCCAAGAAGGCTAAGACAACTCGCCGCTCACGCTCCAAAAAGGCTGCAGCTCCCGCTGAGGCTCCGGCTGCCGAGGCTCCCAAGGCAGAGGAAGCTCCCGCTGCTGAGGAACCCAAAGCTGAGTAATTCAGACTCAAATTGCAATGACAATAAGAAAACGGCTGCATTCCGCAGCCGTTTTTTTGTAATCATCACGCAGAGACTAAAACTCTCCTCTCTCCATTCTTTCCTCAAACCATTATAACCAAGGGAAACAAATATTGACTCAAATTTTAATCAAACTATTTTAACCATTAAAAACCATATTTGATTCAATTAATTTATAATTAAATCTTGAAACCATTAAAACCATTCAAAAGCTCCGCTTTTGTTTAGACGCGAAAGGTTTGGACCATAGTCCCAAAGATCCATAGCATAGAGGCAAAAATACTGAAACAAATTTAAACGCAGAGATACAGAGTTGGGAGAATCTATGCGGTAAGTAAAAAGACGCTGGAATCGCGTCGGTTCTCTTTTTCTCTGAAACTCTGCGTTTAATCATAATTAGATACTCAGGTTTCACCCTCGATGCTATGGTCCTTTGGGACTTTGGTCCAAACCTTTCGTGTCAAACCAAAAGCGAAACTTTTATTTCCTCTAACCAACGTAACCATTAAAACCATTCAAAAGCTTCGCTTTTTTGCTTGGCGCGACATCCATAGCATGGACGCTAGTAACGTGCGTCAGACTCAGCGCTTTTGCAGGAGTGGTAACGACCTCCGCGTCGGATTGAGCGGTATAAATCTTTTGCGCTTATGCGACTCTGCGTGATTAAATTTTACCGGACAACAATAATTTTAATTATATTTGCAATCTAAATGAGTTTGATATGAAAAATACACAGATGAGGAGATTTGATGGTGTTGCCAGGGCGTTGGGAGCGATGGCGCTGGTTTTGGTTGCGATGATGTCTGTCGCACAGAAAGCTAATGCGCAGTCAAGGATGGATACCATTCAGTGGGTGATAATGTATCAGCTGAGTAAATGCCCGGAGTCGCAACTGAGAGACATTTATAAGAATTTCATGCAGGATAATTACGGACCGGGACATATCTTGAAAGATACAAAAGCAGCGCGGGCATATCTCGACTCAGAACTCGCTGAGACAACAGAATATGGCGGACCATTGTATGAAAAGACCGGGTATAAGGGAAACTTCTATCGTGTTAACTTGTCGTTGATAAAGGATGGTATTGTGCCAGAAGATAAATATTTTGATGCTTTCGTGAGGAGTGTAAAAGGTATAAGACCGCCAGCTATAGAAAATTGGAAAAACGAATGGAAACTTATAGAGGAAGCCTATGAAGATCTTGGAATAACATTAGAGAATGAAGAGCAGGATAGGGAAGAGATAAATGATAAACTGCAATCAGGTGACTTTGTGATGCACCATAGCGATGCATTCAACAAAGCCAGCCGCTTCCATTACCGTATCATGTCGCGCAAAATCTTCGAAACCGAGATCCTCCCGCTCCTCACCCCACAACCTACCACACACTAATCCAACATATAAAAAATAAGTATCTCTTGGCAAGAGATACTAAAATCAACTGCAAAGTTAACAATTCTCTGCGATATACACAAACGTCTCTCTCTCCAACACACGCAAAACCATCTATAAAATTATAGCTCAAACCATTAAAACCAATTAAAACCAAATTTTTACTCTAACCATTATAACCAAAGGGAACCATTTTAATTTCTGTATCTTAAACCAAATTTTGGAAACCATTATAACCATTTAAAAGCGGAGCTTATGAATGGTTTTAATGGTTTCGCTGGTTAGAGGAAATAAACCGCGAGCTGAGATGGTTTTTAATAGTTTTAATGGTTTGATTGAAACATGTATCGTTTGACCTCGAATGCCTGGGGAGTATCTCTTGCCAAGAGATTGTGATGGCAAGCATCTTTCAGGAGCTGAATTTTTGACTTGCAAGTGTCTTGATGAGAGATAATTAATGGTACCAAATCGCGGATGTTTGCAGAGAACAAAGTAGAGTCGGTTGCGGCAGTGCCCTCGGGCGTTGGCGACGCCGTAGGCGTGCCCGAAGCCAGATGGTTTGTCGCTGTTGTCAGAAACAACACCGAGAAAACCGTATGGGGCAAACTCCTCGAGGCCGGTTATGAATGCTACCTTCCTGTGCAGGAAGAAACGCGCCTCTGGCGTGACGGCCGCCGCCGCAAGATAGAACGCGTCGTTATCCCGGCAGTGATTTTTATACGATGCACGGAACGTGTGCGCCGCGAAGTGGTGAAGTTGCCATATATCAATCGCTTCATGACCAACAAGGCGGGAGTGAAAACAAACGGTATCGGTAACCCTCTTGCCACGATTCCGGATTCGCAGATACAGACCCTCCGCTTTATGCTCGGCAATGCCGACAGCCCAGTCACCGTCACTTCCGACTATCGCAAGGGCGATAAAGTGCGTGTGGCTCGCGGTGGACTCCGCGGACTCGAAGGGGAGATAATAGAGGCGGAAGGCGGCAGCGAATTAGTGGTGAGAATTGAGATATTCGGCTGCGCACGGCTTAAGATCAGCAATGGAGATGTGCAAAGGATTTGAAGACACAGAAGATGCGATAGCCTACGCGCATCAGCTGATGACCCGCGCCCAGCTCGCGGGGTGTCTGAATATCGACGGTCATATCCCATCGCGCGAAGAGCGGGCATTGCAGATCGAGATCCGCGTTTTCGTGAAAAAATTGAGGGAGCTCATCGGAGATTGCAAGCCGAAATATCTATATCCGCTTCTTTCATATCATGATATGCTTTATCGGGTGGGATTTCATGAGGCGCCGCCGCGAAAATTTCGTGAAGATATTATTGCCAGGATATTTGAGGAATGGGAGAAAGGGGATTCCGGAATCTCCGAAGCAGACCTCTACGCAATCGTCGCACCACAGGTGCGGGCACACAACCCTCAACTAAATCCGCGGCATTTCAGCGTCTACTACAGGTTGCGCGAAAGCTGGTGCCAATGGCTCCGTCATCATGACAGCTTCATGATTAATGTAGATGCAAGCAGCAGAGAAAACGGCATGACATATGCCGAGAATTACCGGCGCCTAACCCAGCTTGTCTCCGACAATCTGAGCGCCTACTTCCCCAATGACGAAAAAGAGTGCAAAAGCCGCTGGGTTGCCGCAAATCTCATTGATCCCAATGATGAATATGTATTATTCCTTTCTAACGAAGATGAGATGGAATATCATCGGTTCATGACAAAAGCCTCCTTCCTGCGGCTTCTACCTGTCGGCGTCTCAGTCGACCAGACTGCATAGTAAGAAGAAATTTGGATTGCATCAAAGAAAAATACGCAACGTGGCGATTCTGGGCAGGCGTCTATCTGCTTTTGATGGCAATCGTGCTTTCGCCAAAGTTGATAGCATGGGGTTCGGAAGAGTTCAAATCCATATGGAACACCGTTTCACGATGGGCTCTGGACTATCCTTTGGCTAATGCAATTACCGCCATAGCATTGACCTGCGCGATAGCCGGCTTTCTATACAGATGCCATAAATCACAGATATTCTCCATAAGCCTTGTATTATGGGGAATCCTTGTGTTGACATATTCTTGTCAGCAACCTATAGCCAGAATTCCGATATGCGGAGAGCTGGACTATGCGGTGATATTGGTGGCCGGATGCATAATGCTGATAATTATAGAGCTTTTGAAGCTTTTCCGCGTAGACAAGGTAATAGACAAAACAAAAGCATTCCATTTCACCTCTCCGGAATATTTTGATGACGGCAGGATGAGATTTGCGGAGAGCTTGGCCGGGAGAATACGGGAGACAGCTGGAAAAGAATCGTTTGCTGTGGGAATCTCCGGTTCGTGGGGATCCGGTAAGACAAGTTTTCTGCAATATGTGGATAAAAGCATAGAAAACAAAGAGGATATAAAGATCTGGTTCTATCCTTGGAACAGCAATTCAGCCGACAGTGTCATTACGGATTTCTTCAATCTGTTGAGCGAGAAGATTTCACCGCTCAACAACCGCGTAAAGCGCGAATTGCACAGATATGCCTCCTCGCTGACGGATAACGTAAGCAGCGGATTCGGGGAAATTTTAAGCTCATTGTTTCCTTTGGGTTCTTCACTTGAAGAGATGAAAGAGAGCATCAATGACATGCTTGAAGAGCTGCCCGGAAGAGTCTACGTGTTTATCGACGACATGGACCGCCTTGACCGCAGCGAGGTAATGGAAGTGCTCAAGCTTATCCGTAACACCGCCAATTTCTCCAAAATCACATATATAGTGGCTTTCGACCGCGAATATGTAACCGAAATAATTGACAGGAACGGCATCGGACGAGCCAATGATTTCATAGAGAAGATATTTCATCTGGAGATCACGCTTCCGGAGGTGGAGGGTTATGCTATCCCAAGACTCATCTGGTATTCATTGCGTAATGTATTGAAAGATTATCCCGAACAGCGTCAGATTCTTCTCAATCAGCTACTTTGGCACACTAATGGAGGAGAGTATTATATTACCCGCTTTATCGGTAATTACCGCAGCGCACTGCGTTTTGCGAATGTGATGGGGCATCATGTGGGTTTTCTTGGAGATACAGGGAGATTGAAAGACCTGGATTTCAGGGAACTTTTCTGGCTTGAGGTGTTGCGTTGTGCCTATCCCGATGAGTATAATATTCTTTATTCTCACCGACAGGAATATTTAGAGGAGAAAGGAAGCCACTATGAGTTATTGAAGAAAACAGAAGAGCTTGACAAGAGATTGAAGTTCCTGCTGAACCAGCTTTTCCACCCGAATCCGGAGCACAACAGCATTGCTAAATGCCATAACTTCGGACATTACTTTGCGTTGCGCACTTTTCAGAATCACATATCCTCTTACGAATTCGGAAAACTGCTTGAAGATTCGTCCTCGATGAAGGAGACATTGGAGCTGTGGTTACAACAGAAACCATCGTTGTCAGAATCGTTACATTTTCATTTCAGCGACTTCAACTTGAATGAAGTCCAGCCTGAGATATTGTATAATTACGTGAAGGCACTGTGCCTGTGGACAGAGATAACCCGCTCGCCAAAAGCTCCGGAGATATTCGAAAAACAGATGAACAGCCGACGGCATAATTTCTGGCCATATAACGGATTGCAAGATGTTTTGAGGCAATCGATTGCAGACATCTCGCTTCCTATACAAGATATAGAGCTTAAGATTCGTATCGTCAATAAATTGCTCCCAGCATACGAAGAGCAAAATGGACGTTGGTACATTAACCATGTGCTTGATTCAGTTGATATCATTGAGATAATGAGGGGTGTTATCAGCCAGATCGAGGAGACGAAGCCTATTACGCCCGAAGATGTATTCGATAGTAAGAGCCTTTTGCATAAGGTATTGCAGATGACTTCAGTAGCCTATCGTGAAGACGATGATTACCGCACTTATTACAATCCTCTGCTGTGGTCTTACGTGTATACACTGCTTGAGCAGCGACCGAAGGGAAAGGATCTAAAGACCACCCTGTCTGATTTCAGATCCTCCTACGAATACTCCGATGGAGAAGACGGTTACGACTTCGATGAGATGGCATATGACGACTACATTGGCTGCACCTTCGGCTCATTGCAGGCGGCAAAAACCTTCTGCAAAGCATGCTTCGAAGGCACCGACGCCGAAAAGCAAATGATAATAGATAAATATCTGAGGTAAGATTATGGACTGTTGAATAGTCCACACACTATCAATCACAAGTTTTATCAGATAAAAACACAACTGTTTAAAACTCGATACATATTATGAAAGTATTGGTTACTGGAGCTGCTGGGTTTATCGGTAGCAATCTTTGCAAAAGATTATTAAAAGATAGTCAGGAGACTATAGTAATAGGTATAGATAATATGAATGACTATTATGATGTCAGGATTAAAGAATGGCGTCTTGAGTCATTGTGTAAACAAAACAATTTTATTTTCATAAGAGGAGATATATCAGATAAGGTTTTAATAGATAATGTGTTCGCTGGATATAAACCAGATATAGTGGTTAATTTAGCGGCACAGGCAGGAGTACGCTATAGCATTACCAATCCGGATTCTTATATCCAAAGTAATTTGATAGGCTTTTACAACATACTTGAGGCATGTCGTCATTCTTATGATAATGGAGATTCGGGTGTTAAACACTTGATTTATGCCAGTTCTTCAAGTGTGTATGGATCAAATAAGAAGACACCATATTCAACGGATGATAAAGTAGATAATCCTGTGAGTTTATATGCTGCAACTAAAAAAAGCAATGAGTTAATGGCGCATGCATATTCAAAACTTTATAATATTCCTTCCACCGGATTGAGATTCTTTACGGTATATGGTCCTGCTGGTCGTCCAGATATGGCATATTTTGGATTTACGAATAAATTAATCAAAGGAGAAACCATAAGGATATTTAATTACGGCAATTGTAAGAGGGATTTTACCTTTATCGACGATATTGTAGAAGGAATAATCCGGGTAATATCAAAAGCACCAGAAAAGAAGAGCGGTGAAGATGGCTTACCAATCCCTCCATATAAAGTCTATAACATAGGAAATAATCAACCGGAAAACTTGCTTGATTTCGTTCAGATCCTCCAGGAAGAATTAGTGAGAGCAAAAGTTTTGCCGGAAGATTATGACTTTGAGTCTCATAAAGAATTGGTTGCTATGCAGCCTGGAGATGTCCCCGTCACATATGCCGATACCACGCCATTGGAGAATGACTTCGGATTCAAACCATCTACTTCTCTTAGAACCGGTTTGAGAAAATTTGCAGAATGGTATAATAAGTTTTATATGCAAAATTCTTAATAAGGTATTCTGAATAAGCTCTGATTGCAACGTAGAAATGAAACAATTGTCAAAGCAGAAAAAGCAAGTAGCAATACTATATGTCTCTACACTTGTAGGGACAGTGTTGGGTGTTCTGGCCTCAATTGTAAATACGCGGTTTCTTAATCCTGCTGATTATGGAGATGTTAGATATGTTCAGAATATAATAAACTTTGCTGCATCACTACTTTTATTTGGTTATTTCCTATCTGGAAGCAGGCTTCTCGCTCTTTCAAAAAATAAGCATAGAAGTAGTAGAATCCGTGGTGCGATGGTGGTAATATTAGGAATCGCGTCAATAATACTATTGGTAATAACAGCCGTATCTGCCTTTTTCAAATACAATAGGCCAGAAGTTGGATGGTTGTTTATCGTATCTTTGCCGGTCTGCTTTCAACCGTTGTTTCTGAATTATATCAACACTACCGCTCAGGGGGATAATCATATAGGTAGATTGTCAATTGCCAGGCTCTTGCCTGTTTTTATCTATGTACCAATTGGTTACTATGTGTTTTCTCACTATGGTGCAACTTCCTCGCGATTAATCATTTATCAATGGGGAATATATACATTAATATATCTGGCTGTTATTGTTTCAACAAAACCTATTTTCAAAGATTTAAAACCAATTTTTAAGGAATTAAACGAAGAAAATAAAACATATGGTTTGCAGCTTTATTGGGGTTCGTTATTCATGGTGGCATCTGGATATCTTGCCGGAATCTTCCTCGGAATTTTCAATAAGGACAATACAAATGTTGGATTTTATACTTTGGCTATGACGGTGACAGCACCCTTGGCAATGCTGCCGGCAATAGTAGGTACTACTTATTTCAAAAAATTCGCAAATGAGTCCCAAATACCTAAAAAAGTTCTAAAGTTCACGATTGTGCTGACAGTTATAAGCTGTCTGTTATTTATCTTGTTGATAAAGCCCTTAGTCAGCTTTTTATATTCTATGCATTATGCTCCCGTAGGAGCTTATGCCAGTTGGCTTGCAATCGGTTTTTCAATACATGGCTTTGGAGATATGATGAATCGATATTTAGGATCTCATGGACAAGGGAAACAGATTAGAAACGCCAGCATCGCATGTGGCATTTTCAAAATTTTTGGTTTCTCATTCCTCGTGTGGTTATGGGATATAAATGGGGCATTAACCACGGTAGTGATAAGTGATGTAATATATACTTGCCTTATGTATTTTTATTATTTAAATTTTGTCAAGTATAAAAATAATGAAATATAACTATTATATATTAACCGGAATAACTGACTATTATAAACAGATTTTTTCTGATTTATCCCATCGGGATGATGTGGTTATAGTTAATTCTACTCATGAATTATTGGGGAATCTTTATATTCCATGGAGAATTCAAACAGGGAGAGATTTTAATAAATATGTTAGAATCCCATTTAAAAATATTTGGAATAAAACATATCTCAAAAAAACAAATCTATTTAAAGACAAAACAAAGCCAATATGTTTTGTGTTGAGTTCTATTTGGGCAAACTTTGCTTTAGAACAGGGCTTTATAGAAACAATCCGAAAAGAATATCCATCTGCAAAAGTTGTGTGGCTTATAGCTGATATAATCAGTAAGCAAAAACCTCTATATCCTAAGGAATATAACAAAAACATATTTCCAGATATGGATGAAGCAAAAAAAATTTTTGATTTAATTATTTCTTATGATCACGGAGATTGTAAAAAATATGGGCTTGTTTATCATGCTCTCCCTTTTTCTTCATTCAGTGAACCTGATGATCAGCTGCCCAATTCTGATGTGTTTTTTTTAGGTAGAGCAAAAGATAGACTAAACGATATAATAACGATATTCGAATACTTGAGGAGTAAAAATTTAAAATTAGATTTTTACATAACGGGGGTTTCAGAAGATGAAAAAATTTATGCTGATGAAATTCATTACAATACAAGTATGAGTTATCAAGATAATTTGCGTCGTGTTTTAAATACCAAATGTATATTAGAAGTCATGCAAAAAGGAGCTTCTGGATATACCTTGAGAGCTAATGAGGCTGTATGTTTAGGACGCAAACTTTTAACAAATAATCAGATGATTGAGAAATTACCTTTTTTTGATGAAAAATACATCTCAACATTTTCTATTGAAGAGGGAAATCTCAATGTTGATGAAGATTTTATAGATCATATTTCGGATGTCATATGTGTTGATTTCCAGAAGAAAAGTATGTTTAGCCCTATAAAATTCTTAAAGTTTATTGAAGAGCGATTATAATAAAATTGTCTATCAATATACATTCAAGAGTATTATCCTCAAATGTTTAGGAAATAAGTAATGGCGTTATATATTATAATTATTATATTCGTAACTGCATCATCATTATTTACAGATGGAAAAAAAAGTAGCCACTCTTTTAGTGCGGCATATTTATTGACGTATTTAGCAGTAGTATGCCTGTTGGGATTTAGTCGTGATCTTGGTGGCGATAAAATGGGCTATATAGAGGACTATAAGTACTGTGCTTCGTTCTTTGATAATTTTCAGACAATAAAAATATATTATGAGTTACAATCGCTTCAACGTTATGCTCCATTGTGGATTTTATTAAATATATTATGCAAAACGATATCGCCTCATAGTATTAATTTACTTCTTTTCATTCATGCAATTTTTGTAAATGGAGTAATTTTTTGGTTTTTTAAGAAATATAGTACCTATAAATTTAGATGTCTTCTATTATATTTTATTGCAAATTTTTTTATATTAAATTGTGAAACTTTGAGAGAGACAATATCTATTGCGCTCTTTTTACTTGCTTATCCTTCTTTTATTAAAGGGAAATGGTTTAAATACTACTTATTGGCGGCCTTAGCGATTGGCTTTCACTATTCGGCAATTCTTATTGCTATATTACCTGTTATACCAAATGTGAAGATAAAGCATGCAACTATGTTATTGATGTTTATAATCGCATGTTTTGCATATTATACAATCAATGGATTTCTTATATCTGTTAGTGAAGTCTTGTCTGGTTCAGATGGAGCGATGAAAAGTTATTCAACGTATTTTTCTGCCGGGGGAAATTTAAATGCTTTTATTTTTTTCCAATTTATTTATGTTATTTTCCCATATATAGTGTATGCTCTATCAAAACACACTGCGGCTAGGCAAAAAATTGTGATTTTAAATCCAATGATAAATAGGTATTTTATAGCAGCCCCAATTATTGCTGCGTGTATATCGTTTAATCGTTTGTTTTCTTATTTTTCAATTTTTGCTATAGTCGTATTTATAAATATTGTAACGGATATGAAGAAAGATGAGATTAAACATATATTATCTATTATAATAGGCTGCATCTTAGTTATATTTTTTACCAATCAATACTTTCGTCCATATGGTTATAATTTATATCGATATGATCTTTTTTATCCATACACCTCGGTTTTTGATAATATCCCAACCAAACATAGGGCGACTATACACAAAATAGGTATTTCTTCGGGTCATTATCAACGATCTGATGATTAGCATTTAAAATTCAAATAGTTATAAATTTAAATGTACCATTCGAAGCAAAATCTGAAAGTAAGAAAATCAAACCAATCAAATTTATGAAAATTACACTATTGATTAGCTGCTTGTCTGGAGGCGGTGCCGAGAGACAAGTTTGTAATCTTGCTAACTTCCTTGCGGAGAGAGGACATCTGGTGACGCTTCTGACAGTTTCTGGGAAACATACTTATGAAATTTCGGAGAAGGTTCGACATGTCTGTATGTATAATGAAATAGGATCCAGATTGCCAAAGCCAATTATCAATTTACTAAGATTATATAGATTCCATAAATATATCAGAAAGGAACGACCAGACGTATACCTGACATTCTTGCCAAGATTGACTTATCTTTTTTCAAAGCAACGAAAATTTGTAAAATGCCCCATCATTGTATGTGAGCGTAATGATCCTGAAAAATATTGTAAGGAGTCTGGCATAAGTAAAGAAGTCTTTGTTAAGAGTCATTCAATAGGGCAAGGTTATGTTTTCCAAACGGAGCAAGCCAAAGATTATTACATGAAGAACGGAATTGACGTCAAAAACTCAATAGTTATTCCGAATGCAATTTCTCCGGAGTTTATTAGACTGAGGTACAAGGGGGAGCGGGATAAGATAGTTGTTGCAGTCGGTAGATTGACACCCCAAAAAAATCACAAGTTGCTGATAAAAGCTTTCTCAAAATTAGGAATTAAATTCAATGATTATAAGCTTTACATTTATGGTGAAGGTCCCTTAAGAGGTGAATTGAATAAGCTTATAACTGAATTGGGAATGGATGACAGGATAGAAATAAAAGGCTTTTCCTCTAACATTGCGAATGACATAGAAAGAGCATCATTATATGTGATGAGTTCTGATTTTGAGGGAATGCCCAATACTTTAATGGAAGCAATGGCTCTTGGACTACCTTGTATTTCAACGGATTGCCCGGTGGGCGGTCCAAAATTTTTAATTCGTAGTGAAGAGAATGGAATGTTGGTTCCTGTAAATGATGAATGTGAGATGCGGAAAGCAATAGATTATTTGCTTAGTAATGACCAAAATAGAGAGAATCTTGGACGAGAAGCAGCGAAAATAGCTAATGAATTGTGTCCCCAAAAGGTTTATGCCAAGTGGGAACACTTTATTGAAAAAGTTGTAATGAAATATTTTAGATAGGTATATGAATAAGATTAAAATAGTTCAAATAGTTCCTCCTATATTGGCGAGTGGCCCGATAAATGTTGTCGAGAGTCTTATACGCAATATTGATCGAACTAAATATGAGCCTATTTTGATAAGTCTTTCGAAGGCTTCAGGACCTCGTGAATGTTCAGCCAAGTTCAAAGATCTGGGAATTGAGATTTATCAATACAATTTTAGCAAGAAGGAATTATTGTTAAATCAGAGGAAGATTGCAAAAGAAATCGAAAGAACAATAGCTGATCCGAATGCCATATATCATATGCATTGTTATTTCCCAACTGTGATTGGAGCACACATAGCAACTCGAAAAAAAATAACCACCGTTCATAATATTGTAGAAGATGATTATATATCGCTATACGGTAATATATTGGGTAAATATATGTGCGTTTCTTACAAAAGAGCACTGAGGAAATATGAGAGAGTTGTGGTCCTGAGTGATTATATGAAAAATCAATATTCTAAATTAGATTTATCTAAGATTCTCACAATATATAATGGCGTTCGGTGTGATGTGACAGATAAAAAGACGGTATTCAATAATGGAATAAAACACTTCATATATCCAGCCTCGTTCAATAAAAGGAAAAATCAAGAATTTATCATAAGGGCTATTAAGACCTCCGAAAGAAATGGATTTCAGATAAACTTTGCAGGAGACGGGATGAATTATGAGAGATGTAAGAAGTTAAGCGCAGGAGATAACAGAATTAATTTCTTAGGAAGAATAAAGGATATGAAAGAGACTTTAGAAAAATCAGATTTTTTTGTAAGTAGTTCGAGATCCGAGGGTCTTCCGTTGGGTGTGTTAGAAGGGCTTGTTGCCGGACTACCGTGTTTTCTTTCAGATATACCACCTCATAGGGAAATTTTAAAAAAGATTGGTCTTAATGAGGATTTATGGCTTTTTGACATTAATAATCCAAATGACTTTATTGAAAAATTGTATAGGATAATGGACATAAAGGAGTGTGTACATAATATCAGGGAAATTGCAATCAAATATTTCTCCGATCATGCAATGACTCTTAATTACCAGGCTGTATATAAGTATTTAGCTGATAATAAATATTGATATGAGTAAGGGTTTGAATATAGGTATAATAACGCATTATGATGTTCACAATCATGGCGCGTTACTTCAATTGACTGCGTTGATCAGGGTCTTAGAGAAGATAGGATATGTAGCGAAGGCTCTTCGTTTTGATAAAAACTATGATTTCTTAGGACATGATCTAAAGGCGAAATATGATATTTCGATAAGATCTGTGGGATTATATTTAAAATTTCTAAAAGATAAGGGTCTTGGATGCACATTATACAATTATAGGAAGCGTAAAACATTAAATAATTACAAATCAAATCTTGATATAATAGGTGATTATTATTCCGAATCACCGGAACTTGATGCAATAATAGTTGGTAGTGACGAGGTTTTTGCTTTACACACAGGACCAACACCCGTTTTCTTTGGTCATTGTCTCCCTTCTGATAATGTAATATCGTATGCTGGCTCATTTGGTCCAACAACTGTTGCGGATATAGAAAGGCTACATTCTGTTGCGTTTGTGAAAGGTGGTTTGGATTCAATGAAGGCTATTACAGTTCGTGACAAGAATAGTGCTGAGGTAGTGGCTAACCTTACGGGCAGTGAGCCTCCTATTGTAGTGGATCCGGTTCTACTCTATGGTTATGAAGAAGAAATAAAAAATCTTTCTTCACCTAAGGAGAAAGATTATCTTCTTGTTTATGCATATGATAACCGCATGAATACAGATGAAGAAGTTACTGCGATTAAGAATTATGCAAAGACAAAAGGTTTGAAGATATTATCTCCGGGATTTTATCACGACTGGTGTGATATAAATGTGGATGTTGATCCAATAACGCTTCTGACATATTTTAAACATGCTACGGAAGTTGTTACAGATACATTTCATGGAAGTGTAATGTCAATTATAACGGGAGCTAAATTTTCAGTTAAGACAAGAGAAAGCAATTCCTTTAAACTGAAAAATTTATTAGCAGAGTACGGTCTTGAGAATAGAATCTTTACCGAATGGTCGCAATTGGAAAATGTAATACGGCCAGATATTGATTATGGCAGAGTCAATGTTGAGGTTGCAAAACGTAGAAATCAATCAATGGCGCATTTAGAACGAATGCTAAATATTTGTTTGAAATGAATATCAACGATTCTTCCCAGATAAGGAAATGCACATCCTGTCAGTTGTGTGGAGCCGTATGTCCGGTAGGAGCTATCAGTATTAAACTTGATGAATATGGATTCTATCGACCTGTGATAAATGGTGATGTATGTATAAATTGTGGTCTATGTGTAAAAAGTTGTTATAAATTCGATGACAGCATAGCGCAATCAGAATTATCATCTAAAAAACTTTATGCAGCGTGGGCTAACGATCCTGAAATATTAGGGGAAACGACATCGGGTGGAATAGCAGACATATTGGTTCGCCAATTGATACAGGATGGATATAAATGCATTGGAGTAATATATGATAGTGATAGGAATTGTGCGGTTGGAGATATTGCGTCAACTAAGGAAGAGGCTCTCAAATTTCGTGGATCAAAATATATTCAGTCGTTATCTGTAGAATCATTTAAGACATTAGTGCGTAGTCATAAGCACGAAAAATTTGCGGTGTTTGGTTTGCCTTGCCAAATCTATGCAATAGATAGGTATTTAAAATTAAGAGGTGATAGAGATAGACATGTATTGATTGATCTATACTGTCACGGGTGTCCCTCTCTTAACGTATGGAATAAATATATTGATTCTGCGCTTAAAAAAATAGGCGGTAAGATTTCATACGCGAATTTCCGAAGTAAGGTTAGAGGCTGGGGTAATTTTTATAATGTAAAATTATTGGTAGAAAGAAGAGATTCTACTTATCAATATGTGTCACCTCGTATCAATGATTCATTTTATGAACTGTTTTTCTCAGATCTCGTGCTTAATGATTCATGCTATGATTGTAAATTGAGAAGTTCTCTTGAATATTCAGATATTAGATTAGGCGATTTTTGGGGTAAATCATATGTTTCCAATCATAGAGGAGTATCTGGGGTTACTGTTTCTTCAAAAATTGGGAGCCTTTTATTCAACAAAATTAGGGGACAGATAACTTTAGAAGCTCAGTCATTCAGCAACTTTCTTCCATATCAGAGTTACGGGAAGAACTATAGTGTAGATTCGGAAAACAGGATCAAATTACTGTCTCTTTTGTCGGATGAAAAGGTGACAATCAAGGAGTGCGTGAAAGCCTATCACAAGATGCAATCCTCTAAACTTAAAATAAAGCGCTTGATTAAAAATATTATCAAGCTCATGCCCAATGGTTTTATTTCGACTGTAAAAGGAATGTTCTATTCACTAACAAATAAATAGAGAATTGGGTAGAGGATAAATAATATTGATGTGATGAACAGTTTTATGAAGATAAAACTGTTATGTCTTCACTACTTAATCTGACTACAAATACAATATCGCTATTAGATCTTTTAGAGTTTTCATATAATTCCCAATAACATGCGATTCTCAGTTTTGATGTCTCTCTATTGGAGAGAGCATCCGTCGTATCTGTACGAAAGTTTGAACTCGGTGTTTTCACAAACTCTTGTTCCAGATGAAGTGGTCTTGGTGGAAGACGGTCCGTTGACTCCTGAATTAGACTCAATGGTACGTGAATTCCAAGAAAAGTATCCTGCTTTGAAGCTTGTTAAGATCCCGGTCAATTCAGGACTTGGTAATGCCCTGAATGAGGGAATAAAATATTGCACATGTAATATTGTGGCAAGAATGGATACAGACGACATCTGTAAGCCTGATAGATTTGAGAAACAAATAGGATTTATGGAATCACATCCGGATGTGCATGTGTTGAGTTCCGGAATTCTTGAATTTATTGATACCGTAGAAAATATTACTGCTGTAAAAAAATTACCGGAAACGCACAATGAAATTCTGTGTTATTCCAGAAAAAGATGTCCGGTGAATCATCCCTCTGCTGTGTTTAGAAAACATAGTGTGATAGAATGTGGTGGATATGGCCCTTTCCCAGAGGATTATTATCTTTGGGCAAAAATGATTATGAAAGGTTATAAATTTCATAATCTTCAAGAACCGTTATTGTTCTTTCGTTCGTCTAACGATGTATATAAAAGAAGAGGAGGCTGGAATTATTTTATAGCAATGTCTAAGCTTCAGGTTTTTCTCTATAAGATAAAGTTTTTACCAATAGGCACTTTCCTTTACAATTTTATTATCCGAGGAGTCGTGTCCTTGGCACCAAATGTAGTCAGAAAAGCTATTTATACTAAATTCCTAAGATAAGAAATGACACTTTTAAAATCAGATAAACTTAGAAAAGGACACATGCCACTATATCAATATTTTATTAGATGGTATCAGTCTCCCGGATCTTTGGGCCTATTAAAATTTATCAACAAAGCCTGTTGTAAGTTCGTATCGTTTTTTTATAATGTGGAGATTTCTCCAACTACAAAGATCGGACCAGGACTTTACATTGGTCATCCATATGGGATAACAATCAATCCAAAATCTTCCTTAGGAAAGAATTGCAATATTTATAAGGGGGGCACAATCGGACAAGAGAACAGAGGGAGAAGAAAGGGAGCACCCGTAATTGGAGATTGTGTATGGATAGGTGTAAACTCGACAATCGTCGGTAAAATTACAATAGGCGATGATGTGCTGATCGCTCCGAATTCATATGTAAATTGTGATGTGCCTTCGCATTCTGTGGTTTTCGGCAATCCATGTCAGATAAAAGGAAAGGAGAATGCCACAGAGGGATATATAAACAACCTAATCTGAAATCATAGAAGCTCCACCCCTAAGACTGGTTTAATCAAAACTTGATATTTTATTCAAAAGATTCCGCTGGAAGCGGAATCTTTTTGTTTTATGAGAATTATTCGTTAGATTTGCGGTATGAAATCACAAGGTGTAATTGCGGGAGATGCCATATACAAAGTAGATTGAAATAAGGTATTAGGATGTAATTATGAATGCTCAGAATTATTGCAATATTATACAGACGCTTGATGAAGCCCAGTTCAGGGAACTGGCACGCATGTTGCTGATGGAGAAGGAACGTACCGACGATGTGCGTATCACTGATGGTCCATGGGACGGTGGATGTGATCTGACAATATATCGCGGAGGCAGACTGCTGAAGAAGACAATCCAGGCTACTGTGCAGAAAAAGGATATTGATGCCAAGTTCCTGGAAGATCTCGACAAGGCTGAGAAGAATGTGCGCGACAAGGGTTTTATGACAGGTTTCTATTTCTTCATAAGTCAGCCGGTGTCGCAGGGGAAGCAGAATGAATGGGATTCACAGGCTGATGCGAAGAATATAGAGTTGACGGTATATGATGCAAAGGCATTGGCCGAGGCGAGCTTGCGTAGTCAGTCAATGTCTGATTTTCTTAGGGAGGTGTATACCGGTGAGAAGACGAAACCTTCGCTCGATGAATATATAAGGGATAAGAATCTGTATGATATCCTTGCTCTTGGCAGGGATGCCAATGATATTAAATTGGGATTCCTGAAGTCTTTCTCGATGGTTTATCTTTTTGACAATCCCGGTTCCACGATTAAGGATATAAAGGAATATGTGGATTCAAAGTACCATGAGGAGGTGTCGGAATTGCAACTCAAGAGGGCGTTGCGCGATTGCGCTTGTGGAGAAGAACCTTCATTGACTGTTGAAGCTGGGAAATATGATCTCACTGACAGGGCGCGTGTGGAATTTGAGAACGTGCGTAACCAGTCTTGCATTGAGGAGAAGGAGGCAAGGGATGGATTGGAAGAGATATTGAAAGATGCCGGACTTGAAACGGAGACTGACAGATTGTTCGGTCTGCTCGGAGATTGGTTCCGGAGCCAATACGTCCGTGAAATTGACAGGATGGAGCGGGGGAGTCATGGCAATATAGGAAAGTCTGTGGAGAATAGGTTAAAGACTTTTCTGTTATCACTGACGCACGATGACAGGGTGGCGAATTCTTTGACCGACAATATATGTGAATTCCTGACAAAGAATCATTATTTCAATAAGTTGGGTCGTTCCCATCTGTTTCACACTTTGTTGTCAAAAGGAGCTATTGACAGTTATCTGGATGTTTTCAATAAAACGGTGTTTCTTGATACGCAGGTGTTGCTTCAACTTGTGTGCGTGACGTTCGCTCCCGATTTGGAATATAGGGATTTCTCATATAATGCGTTGCGGGAACTCTGGAGACAGAAGGGTAGGATGAAGAATCGTCTTCGTGTATGTAGCACTACAGATTATCTTGATGAGGTGGCCAATCATCTTGCTGATGCAAGAAGGCTACGCCTGTTTATCGATGGGGATGATTTCGGGTTGATGGGCGGTTCACGGAATGTTTTTGTAAATTTCTTTATTTATCTGCGTGATTACGCTCCTGGTTTCGGATATGATAGTTTTGATGAGTTCCTGGAGGAACTGTTGGGAACCGGTTACAGCAACGATATGCGGGATAAGGAGTTCATCTCGTTCGCCAACAGGAAAATCTATGAGAATCTGGATGGTGTCGGTATAGAATTGAAGGCACCTTTGATGTTTGCGCATCAGGTGTTTCAAAATGAGATGTCTCGTTATGAGAAGGTTCTGTATTTTCTTAAGGCGGAAAGTAAAACCAAGCATTCCAAGCGCACTGATCTCAATATGATGCTTATGCTTGATTCGGAAGATGTTCAGAACAGAGTAGTGGGTGATAAGATTGTGACTGATGCCCCGTTTCTTGTGACATGGGATAACACTTTTGCAAAATGTCTGGAAAAATATTCCGAGAAAAGAGAACTTTCAAGAATCAAGGGGAACTGGTATGTGTATTCACCATCGATGATGGCTGACAGGCTATCGCTCGCAACGCTCGAACTTGATCCGGAGTCGGTGAATTATGATGTAATACGCCATGCCGAGGGTTTCTATTATAACGGTCAGTCGTTTCTTGATCTGCTTGTGAAGCTGGTGAATCCTGAGAATAATACACGGTTTGTCAGAAAAATGCTCGATATGAAGAAGGAGCAGCTTGCCGTGAGACCAGCAGAGGAGGAAAAGGAGCTTCGGAATGAGAACAAGACGGAGATTGACAAAGTTTTGGCTGAAATATACAGGTATTATTCTGTCAACAAAAAATATAATCTTGATAACATAGCGGCACTGATAGAGGGTGATGATACTTTCAATCCATTTGCTGATATAATAGATTATGGCTGTGAGGAGTTTTTGAAGACGCAGAAAATCTCTCCGGATATATTTGAAAGGATAAATCAATTGATAGAGAAATCTTAATTGTGCGACTTCTTCGAAGCCGTTGGTCGGGGCTGCGGGGACACCGCACCATCGATGGATTTCGTTCCTCATCCATCTCGATACGGTGTTACAATCGATCCACCCTTTCAGGGTTCCTTCGCGATAACCAGTCTTGGGATGTTGTAGCCATTTAAGGTCAGATTTTAAGACAGACCCATTACAAAAGATTCCGCCGGCTGCGGAATCTTTTTGTTTTCTGAGAATTATTCGTTAGAATTTTTATATTTTACAACATGTTTATTTCCTGCTTTAGAGCATTTTTTGTAATTTTACGCGTATTTTAAGAAACCTTGTGCAGGAAATTTACGTTTTCAAGGGGAATTAGAGCCGTTATGTGTTTGACAGAACAAGAAGCAAGAGAATATAAAGAGTATCTGGAGAATTTGGCTGCTACCAAGTCTGACCAGATGTTTTCCAACGGGGGGAAGGATCATGCCGTTGTGCTTTATTCTGTACTGTTGAACCATGCAAATCTTTCAGCAAGATTCTTTTGTGAGTGTGCGGAGTCTGAAATATGGCAGAATCCAATTTTTAGAACGGCACTTGTCAATGCTTTGCGTAAGGCTGATTTCCAGGTCCAGATTCTTGTGAGGCAAAATAATAATCCGGATTTCGAATGGTTGCCTAAAGAGCTTAATGAGCGCGTAAAAGTCAAGATTATTACTGAGGAAAATCTTAATAAAATAAATAACCATTTCTGCACAGATTCTTGTAATTTCTCTGTATTTGACCATGATATGTTCCGTTTTGAATATGATGTTGTCGGGTACAAAGCATATGGATCTTTCAATGGTCCGGATGCGGGAGAATCTATGGCTAAGCTTTTTGATGAATGTTTCAATGCTGCCTGATAGGTGATGGTGCTTGCTTGCGAGGTAGTGATATCTGATGTAGCCAGATTTGCAACTCTGTTTCAGCTTTGGGCGGGAGTCTGCGTCTTGTGTTTCTATGACAAGTTTCTGGATAAACTTGTGGCAGGGGAGAGCAGGGTGAAGACCCAGACACGACTTACTGATTTCAAGCAACGTCTACATGGTCTGATGTCGGATAAGCAGCATCGGGATTTCTCCAAGCTTATCGACAGTTCGCTCAATAATTATAAGAACTGCATCATTCATCTGGGAAAGCTGTCGTTCTGCTTCTGTGTTGTCATATTGTTTCTGTCAGCTTTGGATGGTTATAGGTTCGCATGCCAACAAGTTCTGATAACTACAATCGGCTTTGTCGTTTATGCAGCGTTCATAATGTTCTACAGAAATGTGGAATGGGCATTTCGGATGTGGTCGTTTATTATTCCGGCGATCGTTATGTTCATTGTGTTTTCTTTACCACTGGTATCAGATGATGCGGAAATGTTTTACGAACAGATTACAGAGCAAATTATGGCTGTAATTCTACTTTCAGCTCTTCTTTGTGTTCCCGTTTTTGGAATGATCAGGTACTATTGGGAGAAGATTGTGTTTAAGGCACTTTCGCATAAGGTAGATGGTGTTGAAACTGAATTCCAGAATTACACCATGTGGAAAACACTTCCTTCCAAAGAAAATTTCAATAAGATAACCGATTCTGAAATAATAGCAGTCTTGACATCTGGCAAGACTGCGACT
Source organism: uncultured Muribaculaceae bacterium (assembly GCA_910578075.1). Lineage (GTDB taxonomy): Bacteria > Bacteroidota > Bacteroidia > Bacteroidales > Muribaculaceae > Lepagella. The sequence goes on from CAJTPK010000003.1 coordinate 30,915, forward strand.
GAAAAGCAGGATAGTATAGACAGATATTTCTATGATCAGACTGAAAAATGCTTTAGCCTTCTAAGATTCAGGCATTATGTCGTGTTTTATTGCCGTAGCAGAAGGGAATACATAATACTGCATTCATCTGAAATTATCCTTTGGCTGGCGTTGATCTCAAGTGTGGCATTCTATATCTTCATGGAGATAATGTGCTGGACACACTTATCTTAATATCGATGGTGACATCACATCTTCGATTGATTTCGTTCCTCATCCATCTCGATACGGTGTTACAATCGGTCCACCCTTTCAGGGTTCCTTCGCGAAAAACAGTCTTAGGATGTTGTAGCCATTTAAGGTCAGATTTTAAGACAAACCCATTACGAAAGATTCCGCCGGCTGCGGAATCTTTTTGTTTTCTGAGAATTATTCGTTAGATTTGATAAAATTTATATATACGTAAAATATTTTGATGTAATATTTGTTATTATAATAAGATAATTTTATATTTACATAAAATTTGTTCAGCCTCACCTCAATGAAGATTGTAACGATACAGGACGGTTGCCTTTATGCCGTGCATTATGATGAAGAAGAATTCGATGAATATAACCGGATTTTTGAAGATCACGGAAGTCTGCCGTATGTGTTGGATTTCTTCAAGGCTAATTGGTTGCATATAGACCAATATTATGTAAATATATTGGGATGGGGCCGGAATGAGACAGAGGCTTATGCGGCAAGAGTGGTTGAGGAAGCTTTGCAGCTTGAGGAGTATTTTGAAACTCTGATAGATAATACGGAAGATGGATTGACACCGGATCTGCATAGTCATTTTATTACATTGGAAGGATTTGAAAAGGAGAAGAATCCTGCTATGAAGAGCTATGGCCTTAAAAGACCTTCGATGTTGCGTGTATATGCTGTGGAGGTTGAGGACAAATGTCTTATAATCTTCTACAGCGGAATAAAGATAGGAGGGGCGTTAAGTAAATGCCCGATTCTTAGGGATAATGTTATAAAAAGGGCGTGGAGATTGGTGAATTATCTAAAGAGTGAGAATGTCGAGACTGTCGATGGTGTGAGAAAGCTCGCTCAATGAGTTATTAATCTTTCTTTTATAAGAGGTTCTATGATGTGGTTAGATAAAGAAAAACTTGGTAAGTTGGCTCAGCCGCTTGATGCAAAGGTTCGTGACAGAATGGAGCGGCGCCGTAGTGACCGATATTGGAAAGCAGCATCGGCTATTATCGCTGCCAAAGTGCTCCGTCAGTTGAAAAAACGCGGTATGACACGTATCCAATTGGCTGAGAAGCTTGATGTGACACCTGCAAATATCACCCGTTATCTTAATGGGAGTACAAATTTCGAGTTGCGCACGCTTGTGGAGCTGGAGCGAACGCTCGATATTGAGATAATAAACCGGAATGTTATTCCTGTCAAAGATAGAGTGCCTGTGATTCTTGAGATAGAATATACTTCAAGTGAATCAGATTGGGCAGAGTCTCCATCTTCAGTAAGTGAACTAACAAATGAGTTGTGTTATGGCTAATGAAAAACTTAAGTCGGCAAAATTCCGTTTTGTCGGGTCTGCAATAAATCAGTTTGCTGTTTTCGAAGAGAATTATAAAGATAATTGTGAAATCAATGTGAAGTCGCAGGTTAAGTTTGAATACCTGGCCGCGGATCATGTTGTATGTTGTGAAAGCACGGCTACCGGAGTGGTTGAAGATCGGCCAATCGTGCGTGCCTCTATGTCTTTTAAATTCGAGCTGAGTGATGCTACGGTGAATGATTTGACAAATGCAGATGAAGGGACGGTTGTGATTCCCCGTGAACTACTTTCGTATTTTGGGAATACAACTTATGGGGCACTTCGAGGAGCTGTGATTGCAAAGCTTGAGCCGACACGTGTACGCCTTTTGCTTCCTATGATAGATTTATCAAGAATGATAGAGAAATCAATGGTTGTGAATATATAATGAAACTCATTAAGATGGGACTTAATGAAAAGAGGCGGGTCCTGGTGGATCCGCCTCTTGGTATGTGTGTTTTTCTGTATTTGTGTTTTATGGCTCTGAGGTTTTTCAGTTCTTTAAGGTCAGAGTGTAGTTGAGGGAGTCGTTGGCGGCTTTGGTGAGGTCGGAGTTGACCATCGTCAGACTCTTGTCGGGATTGATGATGAAGTATAATGTGGCGGTTGAGGCTGCTCCTAAGGATTCTTTTGCATCGGGCACGAGTCGCATGTAGCTGGTGGTCTCACCTTCTGCTGTGGAGGTCTCTATGCGGAAATCGCCTTCGGTGAGGGAGGTGACGCCGGTGCGGAGGTTCATCGCGCTGACAGTGTCGCTTAACAGTGCTGTTTCCACGAGCTGGAAATCTCCGTCTGTGTAGTTGTGGTCATCGTCATAGTCGAGCTTGAGGGTGTACAGTATACCCTCTGCATCGGCTGCAGGCATTATGCCGGCATACAGTTCTTCCTTGTCGCCGAGACTGCCGTGGTTGCGGCCGCGGTTGTTGTCGCATGCTGTAAGTGCTAATGAAATCAAGGCTATGCCTACAAATATTTTTTTCATATCTCAGTTATTTTATTTATCTTTGATGAAAATGTATGGCACGGACGCAATTAGTGCTCCTGCATAGTAGTAACATCAGGAAGGGGGCGTTTGTTTGGTTCCTGTCTCTAATTTTGACAAATTATGAAAAATGTAGGTATTTCGGCTTGTCGGTTGAGTGTTTTGATAGCTTGCTTTGTGTCAATTTCAGTTCTGTTTGGCGGATGCTCTGCGAAAAAAAGTGTTGTGGCTGTTGCTGATGAGGTGCCGCTTCTGAATAATGTGGAATTTTTCGAGTCTGGTCTGGCGGAGGTTTACGGTGGTTATAAAGGGACGGGGCAGGATAAGGCGCGCCGGCAGAGCGGGGCTACGAGGTTTGTGTTTGTTTATTATGATGACATCATAACAGGGCAGAGTAAATCGCGAGTGTTCTCTGTTGATGCTGATTCCGTAAGATTCCATGACTGGGTGATGATGCCAAGCCCGAGGATCGTGACGCTGAAAAGAAATGGGCTTCCTGATGTTCAGGTGTATCTGCAGGGCGGCAAGAGGCTGGGTGTAGAGCTCGGAGATTCGCACGGGACTACAGTTTTCAGTGGAGATCTTGCCGGAGTCAACAATGATCTGCGGGATGCCCCGGTCTTTACGATGTCTGATTCTCTTTCACGCATGATGGCCTCTGGAATGATGACGGACAGGGAAGATGTGCTGGATGCTTATGATAAGGCGGAAAGGATATGGAAAGAGAAACTTGGAAAGTATTGTGCTGACATGCAGCGCACAGAGGTGGGTAGACATATTCTTTATAATGTGCCGGCATTCACAAAGGCTTCATGGCTGATGGGGCATGAGAAGGAACTTGAACTATCATCTCCGCAGGATTATGACGCTCTGAGGGTGGCTATGGCGGCTGACGATCCTTATATAATGGCGGGAAAGTGGCCGGGCGCACTCGTGAAACTGTTGGCAGGAAGCGATCTGCTACGGCGGCTTGCCAAAGCGGATGACAGGCCTAAGACTCATTCGTATAAGGAGGCTGTGATGAGATATATGGAGCGTTATGACGAGCTGGTGCGTTTTCTCGGTCTGACCGGAATGCCCAAGCTTGCCCAGATGGCTGTGGCGCGGACTTTATGCACGGGAGGATTGCTCGAACGCGCCGGAAATCTTGAAGATGCGTTGGCGGTTGTTGACACAGTGGCTTCTGGGTATATGCCTTCGCCTGTGGTGTCGGAGAGCGTCAGGGAGTATGCACGGCAAATTTTTCATGATGAGGATCGGGAGGTGCGTGACACTCCTGAGGGTAAAATTCTCAAAGATATTATCGCAAGGTATGCCGGTAAAAATGTAGTATTGGATTTCTGGGGTTACAAGTGCCATCCGTGTCTGGCGGAAATGCGTAATACACGGGAGGCTCGAGTGTCGGAAAGGGGTAATCCCGATTGGGTTATAGTTTATGTGACGGGGGAGGATACAACCCCTCGTGAAGAATATGAAAGGATTGTGGATAAGTATCTGGAAGGGGATGAGACATACTTGCTTAACCGGAATGACCATCTGAGACTGACGGCAATGTTTGAGGTGACTGAGATTCCCCGAAAAGTGCTTATCGGCAGGGATGGGAAAATAATAGATTCCGAATTTGTATTCAAATATGACGAAAGCGGAGAATGGAGCAACCGTCCGCGATGATTTCCGCACCATCCGGGAAACAGTTGGCTGGAGAGGTCAGGAACAGTATGGTGCGGGCGATATCTCCGGCAGCTCCTTTCCCGGGGAGTGTCTCATCGTCAGACAGAGTGATCATCCGCGATCCATAGCTGTCTGGAAAAGGGAAGCTGTCGAGATGGACGCGCCATTCTCTTGCGAGAGTGCTATCGAGCTCTGATCCGCATATAACCATATCGACACCTCTCCAGGCTTTGAGTAGTGACCGGAATTCCGCAGTTATGTCCTGATGGTTTTCCGTGTCGGTATGATGGAAGCGTATGCCGCTGTCGTATGCCATAGTCTCGCCTGTGGCTCTGTCGCTGCTGAAGAGCGCGACACGGCAATCCGTCTTGCTGAAGGCACTGATAAGCTCAGAAAGCAGACCGCCGTTAATTCCGGCTATCAGCACACGCTTGCGAGGCATGGGGAATGTTATCCTTCCAGCGCGAGGCATGGTGCCGGCTGCAGATGATGCGGGTCTTGCGGACCTGTTTGTGCGCGGAGCGTTTCGCAGCTCCTCCATTTTTCTCTCAAGGTAATTGTCAGCCATATTCAGAGTATTGGTGAGACAAGGCGCACCACAGATTCAAGTCCGCGCTGCAGGAGCGGTCGCCCTTTCCATGCGCTGAATGTAAGTTTGGTGCATTGGCTGATGTCGCTGAAAAAGATGTCGCGCATCTGCCTGTTTACGTCTCTGTCATAGATAATCAGGCTGCATTCGAAATTGTTTTCGAAGCTGCGGTAGTCAAAATTTGTGGAGCCTGCTATCACGATGTTCTCGTCTATGATGATTCCTTTGGCATGCAACATTCCGGGGTTATAGAGATATACCTTTATCCCGGCTCTGAGGCACTGCGTCACAAAAGAATATCCGGCATACTGGAGCATCCTCGAATCACTTTTGCCTGGAATCATGATCCTCACGTCGATCTTCGACATCGCTGCTGCCTCCAGGGCATGCTGCAGTGCGTCGGTGGGAAGGAAATAGGGTGTCTGTATGTAGATTGACTTTGTGGCGGTGGATATCGCTTTGAGGAAGCAGAGCGACTGGTTGTCCCAGGAGTCGAGGGGACCGGATGTAACCAGCTGCATCCCGATATTGTTGCGCAGTGTTATGGGGGCGACTTTCGGATATTCTATCGATTCCGGATTATTCTTGAAATTCCAGTCTACAATGAATGAATAGAGAAGGGATTCAACGATGTCTCCATGCAGACGGAAATGGGTGTCGCGCCAGGCTTTGCCTTCTGATACACCATATTGGTAGCGGTCGGCGATGTTCATACCTCCGAGATAACCGATCTCGCCGTCGATAACCACGATCTTACGGTGGTTGCGCCAGTTGATTCGGTTGGCGAGTTGCGGGAATGTCACGCGGAAGAAGGGATGGGTCTCAACTCCGTTCTCGCTCATACGCTTGAAGAATCGGCTACGGGCTGAGAAGCTGCCGACGTGGTCGTAGATCACTTTCACTTCAAGACCTTCGCGAGCTTTGGCGATGAGGATGTCGGAGATTTCCTGACCGGTCGAGTCGTCGGAAAATATATAGTATTGGAGATATATTGATTTGCGGGCTGCACGCAGGTCGCGTTTCAAAGCCTCGAATTTCTCGGCTCCGGTGGTGAAGATCTCGATGCGGTTGTTTACCGTATAAAATGATGAGGACAGCGATCTGGCAAGCTTTATGAGATTCTTGTCGGCTGCAGGGATGTCAAGGGTGTTGATGTTGACATGGCGGGGAGCCATGCGGCTGATCATGCGGCGTTTGTTATGACGCGATATCATATGCTCCCCCTTCAGACTGCGTCCGAAGAAGAGATAGAACACCAACCCTACGATAGGAAGGAATATCAGGGCAATCACCCACGCAAGCGAACGGATAGGGTTGCGGTTCTCCTTGAGAACCACAACAATGCAGCTTATGATGGTCACAGCATAAACCACATTGAAAATAAATACTATCCAATAGTTCACCGATGCCATACTATAGAGATGGATTTATGCCGGCTTTCCCCATGCAGGGACGCGGCTTGAATCAGCCACTAAATTAATGAAAATTGGTGTAAAAAGGAAATGAACTCATTTAAACTTTTTACCGAATGTTAAAAATGGGTTTACCAGATATTCTTTCATCAACCTTTGCGGGATATTTTGGTCGCTTTTGCCCCCCCTCTTCGTGTGACAAAATCGCCTCAAAATATCCCTGCAAATATTAATGAATAAAAAGTTAAATGAGTTCAACGGATTATAAAAAAATTAGACGAGGGGACTTCGCAATCACCTCGCCTTTGGCTTAACTAAATAAATTCTTACATGTTAGGATCATAGTATTTGTATGCAAAATTACAAAAATATGTCGAAAAACATAAAAATAACCTAAGATTATTATGTTAAAACATGTTAATGCGGATTTTGCCTGAGCCATTCGCGTGCTGTGACGCATAGTTCCTCATACCATTCCTCGCCAAAGCGGGCGATGAGCGGCTGACGAAGGAATTCGTATGCCCTTACACCTTTGGCGCGCCCGAGGGTTTCGGCGCACTTGCATATCTTCCATCGGTGGAGGTTGACTGCTGTGAAATCTCCATATTCCTTGAGCCTCACCGGATAAAGATGGCACGATGATGGCTTGAAGAATGGTATCTTGCCTTCGCGATGGGCTTTCTCAAGGGCACACAGACATTTGCCTCCCGGAGCGTATGTGGTGAAAACGCAGTCGCGACCTTCGACAAGAGATGTGACAAGGTCGCCGTCTTCATCATAATATGCGGGCCCTTGTTCCTCCACCACACGCTGCGCGGCGGGACTCAGCAACGGGTAGATTTCCGGCATTAGCTCGCAGAGACGTTCATATTCTTCGTCGGTGAGAGGGGCTCCGGCATCTCCCTCGATGCAACATGCGCCAAGGCAGCTGTCGAGGTCGCAGATGAAATAGCGTTCTATGAGGTCGAGAGATACGAGGGTGTCTTTTATCTGTAGCACGATGATGTTCTGTTTTATGAAAAGTTATTGACTCAGTATAACAGCGAAGCCGACAAGACGATCAGCGCGAGAACCGGGCGGATGATAATATATTCCGACCCAATATTCATTACGTGTCTCGAATTTGTTGCCTTCTGTGATTGCTGTGGAGGGAGTGGAATTACCATCTCGTGGTATGGTCACATAGCGGTAGTTGTAGGCTCCCTGTTTCATCGGCATCTTGAGGCGGTAAAGACGGGATTCAGAATCATAGACCATCCGGTTGGTGGCATCGAACTGTCCGTGGGTCATCTCTCCGTCAACGTATATGTCGGCATCGCGCACGAGGGGCATGTCGAGCATGTAGTGCACCGTGATGTAATCCGCGCCAAGGTCGGAGTCGGTGGCATTGTATTCACGCACGAGGAAGCGTCCGCGCTGCGTGCTGTCAAATTCATAGCTGCGCAGGGCGCGTCCCTGGTCTTTCTTCAGCCATACGTGATAGTTTGTGCCTCCGAAGCGCAGGGAATCAACGCCCATGCCTGGAAATCCGTTGCTGATGCTTTCAAAGCGGCGGTATTCGTTGCCGGCAGGGAATATAAGCTCCGGAAGATGACTGTAATGGAGAGTGGAGCCTTCCGTGCGCTGGGGGCGTTTGAGAGAGCGAAGGGTGTTGTCGTTGCCGTTCTGCAGGATGGCAACTTCCACGTCCTGATAAGGATTGACATTTTGCAGACCATTGAGCGAGACTGACATGTCGAGCTGCTGCCATTCCGTGTTATGTCCCCGGTCGGTGCGCCCGGAAGCTGTTCCTGCGATGTTCGCCATATCTTCCGTAACCATGAATCTGGCCTGAAGCATGACCTTCTCGGGAGTTTCGCGGTCGAATACCTGCAGAAGGTAGTTGCCTGATACAAGGGGGCGCATTGACGCGTTAGGGAATTCGATGCGGTAGTTCACGAAGTGCACGAATGTGTTTTCAGAGAAGGCGAAATCCTCGATATCGTCAATATTGAATCCATCGAGATATTCCGATTCCACAAGGCGCGAAGGTTGCCAGTCGGCATTGCAATGTAGCAGTCGGTATTGCAGCCATGAATTGTCTTCGGCAATCTCGTCGAACGAGAATATAAGTTTGTCGTTGGAGTTCAGACGTATCACGGGGGGCGACATGAAATTGTCGGGATTACTTACCTTAAGTGTTCTGAACTGTGGGCTGAAGATACGTGTGGCGGTATCTGCAGCTGACAGAATCGGACTAAGCGCAGGTATCAAACCCAACAAGAGCACGACACTTATCAGGCAGTTTCTCGGGTTTACCATTGTATGGGTGTTTTGCCGTGGGCGGTGAGATACTCATTGGCTTTGGAGAAGTGGCGGCATCCGAAAAATCCGCGGTATGCCGAAAGGGGAGATGGGTGCGGGGCGGTGAGCACAAGATGGCGGGAGCGGTCGATGAACGCACCTTTACGTATGGCATCTGATCCCCAAAGGAGGAACACCACATTGTCGCGCTTTTCAGCTACGGCATGCACGGCAGCGTCGGTGAATGTTTCCCATCCTATTCCCGAATGGGATTTTGGCTGGTGCTCGCGGACTGTTAGAGACGCGTTCAGCAACAGCACTCCCTGCGCAGCCCATCGCGACAAGTCGCCGGAGGCAGGAACCGGAGCTCCTGTGTCGGAATGTATCTCCTGAAATATATTGCGCAGCGAAGGTGGTATGTCTATGTCTGGATTGACAGAGAAGCACAAACCGTTTGCCTGTCCGGGACCGTGGTAAGGATCTTGACCTATTATGACGACTTTGACATTTTCGAAGGGTGTTGAGTCAAAAGCCGCGAAAATTTTTGCGGCAGGAGGATATGTGCGGTGAGTTGGGTCGGCATATTCGCGGCGTACCATGTTTGAAAGGGTCGCGAAATATTGTTTATCGAATTCCGCACCGAGTGCATCCTTCCAGCCTTTCTCTATTCTTACGTTCATAGTGTAAAATTAACAACAATTCTTCAGAATTGGAAATAAGGGTTGAATTATTCAGAAAAAAAATATAACTTTGCATATGAAATGGAGAGTGTGTGATTTAGCTCCCTCCAGAAATGTCTCCGTAGTTCAATGGATAGAATATCGGATTCCGGTTCCGACGATTAGGGTTCGACTCCCTACGGGGATACAAGTCAAGGGTCTGTTTCTGAAACAGACCCTTGACTTGTATCAGGAGATGCTCTTTATGCGCAGCCTTACAATCTAAACCAGAATAAAATATGAACGAGTTGCAGGCCATCCAAAATAAGATATATGAAATTCGAGGGCAAAAGGTAATGCTTGACCGAGATCTGGCAGAGCTTTATGGAGTGGAAACAAGAGCATTGAATCAAGCTGTCAAGCGCAATGCGGATAGATTCCCCTCGGACTTCATGTTTCAGCTAACCAATGAGGAGGTTGATATTTGGAAATCACAAATTGTGATGTCCAATTCAATAAAGATGGGAGTAAGACGAAATCCTTATGCTTTCACAGAACTTGGCGTTGCTATGCTGTCAAGCGTCCTGAAATCTCCTATTGCAATACAGGTGAACATCGGAATAATGCGGGCTTTTGTTGCTGTGCGTCAAATGATATCAGCCAATCCAATGGCTGTGCGTCTATCTGTGCTTGAAAAGAATTTTGAGGAGCTGAAGCAGGATTTGGAAGAGATTTTCACGGATTATAATGATATCAATGAGGATACCCGCGCACAATTGGAGGCAATCAACACGACACTTGCCGAACTTCAGGCGAAACCAAAGGAAAAATCGCGTCCTCGTATTGGTTTCAATACCAACCCAAGCGGAGAATAGACGTTTGGATTCTTAGGATTTCACTATTGTATATGAAATTTGTAGATGTCAATAATTTATGTTTTTAATTTTGATAAGGATTAAAAATAAGGAATAAATATGAAAGAATTGCTGGCCATCCAAAATAAAATATATGAAATCCGAGGGCAGAAGGTAATGCTCGATTTCGATTTAGCCCAAATGTACGGAGTGGAGACCGCGCAACTTAAAAGGGCGGTAAGACGTAACGAAAAACGGTTTGAGGGAGAGGACTTCATGTTTGAACTTACGAAGGATGAAGTTTCAAGATGCCAAATTGGCACCTTGAACGGGGGGCGAGGAAGCAATATTAAATATCTGCCATTTGCATTTACTGAACTCGGGGTGGCGATGCTGTCAAGCGTATTGAGGAGCGAGACCGCTATTGAAGTTAACCGAGGAATCATGCGGGCATTTGTTGCTGTGCGTCAAATGATAACCGCCAATCCCATGGCTGTGCGTCTATCTGTGCTTGAAAAGAATTTTGCGGAGCTGAAGCAGGATTTGGAGGAGATTTTCATGGATTATAATGATATCAATGAGGATACCCGCGCCCAATTGGAGGCAATCAATACGACACTTGCTGAACTTCAGGCTAACCCGGGTAGAAAACAGCGTCCTCGTATTGGTTTCAGAATGGATTCTGACGGCGAATGATCCATATGCCAATTTAGGTAGGAGCGATTTGTCTGGATTCTTTATTGTTGACCGCAACTAAAATAGTCTTCATTGTGTTAATAAAACATAATGAAGGCTTTTTTTGTCAACGACAACGGATTTGTGGAGCGCGATGAATGGTCGCCTCATTGCTGGGTGAATGTGGAATGTCCGGATCAAGAGGATGTACGCTTCATGCTGGATGACCTTCATGTGCCTGAGAGTTTTCTTGAGAGCGTGTCTGATGCCGATGAGCGTCCCAGAATCGAGCATGAGGGGGAATGGCGTCTGACAATATTGAGAATACCGCTACGTCTGGAGGGGGATGAGATGCCGTATGGCACGGTGCCGATCGGTATAATAACAAATAATGAGGTGTTGTTGACGGTGTGCTACCGCTTCACCGAGATGGTGAATGATTTCATAGATCATACGCGATGTAAGGGAATTGCAGTAGATACTGAGCCTGATTTCATATTGAGGATACTTTATTCTTCCGCATATTGGTATCTTCGTTACCTCAAGGATATAAACAATCATGTGACGGTGGATGAGAAACGACTGGAGAAGAGCATTAAAAACGAGGATCTGCTCTATATGCTCGGGATACAGCGGACACTGGTGTTTTTCAATACTTCCATCCAAGGAAATGAGACTCTGATAGGCAGGATAAGACGCGTGTATGGCGACCGTTATGATCCCGATTTGCTGGAGGATGTGGAAATCGAGCTCCGGCAGGCTGACAATACGGTGAGGATCTATAGCGATATCCTTGAAAGCACGATGGATTCATTCTCTTCAATCATTTCAAATAATGTAAATGCGATAATGAAGAAGATGACAGCGGTGTCGATTGTACTGATGGTGCCGACGTTGATAGCAAGTTTCTACGGTATGAACGTGCAGATATCTTATGGGAACCATCCGTATGTATTCTGGATGATCATAGGGTGCTCGATGCTGTTGTCGTGCATACTGTATGTGTTTCTGCGCAAGATTCGCTGGTTCTGACGGATTTTATTTATATTTGCATTTTTGATTGTCTTACGAACTTTGAACGACCTATGAATTATAGATTGCTTCTCGCCGCTGTTTGCGCGATTTACAGCATGGCCTCTTTGCGTGCCGATGTTGATTTCAATAAGAATTTCTGCGATTCAACCTTGAGGATTGATTACATTGCAGCAGGAAATTCCAAGGATAGCCATATCTTTTTAGACCGGATGCATAAGATGCCGGGATGGGCGGGGAGAAGGTCGAATCTCGACAGGGTTCCTTATGTGGGGAATGGCATTGTGACTGTGACTGATTCGCTGAGTGGTGACACAATCTACAGGCATAGCTTTTCCACGCTTTTCCGCGAATGGCAGACAACGCCTGAGGCTTACTCTACATCAAAGTCTTTTCAGAATACGTTTCTTGTGCCGATGCCGAAGCGTAGCGCGAGGATCACAGTGGAGATGCTTGATCATCGGCACGATGCGGTGGCAAGAAATACACATCTCTATACTCCGGGGGATATATTGATAGCGCGTCAGGATACAGCTGGCAAGGCTCCGTATCGCTATATCCGCCAAGGAGGAGATCCGCGTCGGGCCATCGATGTGGCTATACTCGCAGAAGGGTATACAGAGCGAGAAATGGATGCGTTTTATCGGGACGCGGAACGAACAGTGAATGCTCTATTGACGCACGAGCCATTTAAAAGCCGCGCGGATGATTTCAATTTTGTGGCTGTCGCGACACCCTCTGCTGATTCCGGGGTGAGTGTGCCCAGGATGAACGATTGGCGTAAGACGGTTTTCGGTTCTAATTTTGACACGTTCTATTCCGACCGGTATCTTACAACGGGAAATGTGTTTGATATTCATGATGCCATAGCGCATGTGCCTTATGAACATATAATAATCCTTGCCAACTGTCAGGTATATGGAGGTGGCGGAATATATAATGCTTATACTCTTACCACTACCGGTCATGATCATTTCGAACCGGTGGTGGTGCACGAGTTCGGACATAGTTTCGGAGGTTTAGCTGATGAATATTTCTATGAAGGGGATGTGATGGAGGATAGTTATCCGTTCGATGTGGAGCCTTGGGAGCCCAATATAACCACTCTTGTGGATTTCTCTTCAAAGTGGAAGAAAATGCTTCCGGAGAATACTCCTGTTCCTACGCCACGCGCGGAGGCATCGCGCTATCCGGTGGGCGTGTTTGAAGGGGGAGGATATTCCTTCAAGGGGATATATAGTCCGGCGGACCGGTGCCGTATGCGCGACAATGAGTGGCCATCGTTTTGCCCGGTATGTGTCGATGCGCTCAACTCTCTGATAGATTTTTACGTTAAATAAGCAACTTAAATATTATTTGAAAAATCATGCTGCTGGATGTTGTGTTTCTTATAGTTGGTCTGGTGCTGATTCTTGTAGGCGCCAATGCCCTTACTGACGGTGCCTCTTCGCTTGCCAAACGATGGGGTATGTCCGATCTTGTGGTTGGACTGACGGTAGTGGCTTTCGGGACGTCTGCTCCGGAGCTGGTGATAAGTGTGATGTCGGCAGCGGAGGGCAATGCAGGGCTGGCTATAGGAAATGTTGTTGGAAGCAACATCTTTAATGTGTGTGCCATAGCCGGTATCACAGCTATGGTAAGACCTATAAAAGTCACGCGAGGGATAATGACGGCCGATATTCCGTTTATGATTCTGTCGGCACTTGTGTTTCTGGCCATGGGTAATTCCAAACTGCTTGATGGGGCAGGGGAGAATATGCTGACAAGGGTTGATGGCATTATATTGTTGCTTCTGTTCCTTGTGTTTATGCATCATACATTTTCTTCAGCAAAATCTGGTTCGGTGGATGATCCGGCAGCAAAGGATGCGGAAGCGAAGAATAAGATGCCGTTGTGGAAGTCTGTCTTATGGGTTGTAGCTGGGTTAGCGGGGCTTATCTATGGAGGCGACCGTTTTGTAGCCGGGGCTTCGGGGATAGCTTCGGGGCTGGGTGTGAGCGATGCGGTGATAGGCTTGACTATAGTGGCGGCGGGTACGTCGCTTCCGGAACTCGCCACGTCGGTGACAGCGGCGTTGAAGGGTAATCCCGGAATTGCGCTCGGCAATGTTATAGGCAGCAATATTTTCAATATTTTCCTTGTGCTCGGGTGTGCGGCTACGGTAAATCCGCTCCCGTTCGGCAGCGTGGGGAATGTTGACCTACTTGTCCTTACGGGCAGTTGTATGCTGTTCTGGCTATTCGGATATGTGTACAAGAACAAGACAATCACAAGGCTCGAGGGAGGTTTGCTTGCATCGGTATATATCGGATATATGGTATGGCTTATACTGAATGCTGCCGCCTAAGTAGTTGTACAATAAATTAGCTTATGAAGATAGCATTTCATTTTGACGCTGATTCCGAACTGCTCGGATGCTGTTACGGAGATGTTGTGCATGAACGAATATTCACAGATTTGTTGCAAAATAGAAATCTGATCATCTCTTCCAAAATTTTTATCGGTGATCTGCTTTTCGGGGTGTATTCATCTGAATGTATAGCTGAAGAAGACGATGAATATGGGAGTGTGAAACTCTCGTATAGAATGAATGATGACGGATATAAGCGAATGTTCGAGCAATGGGTCATGTCGGTGTCCAAGGGTTGGAACACGTTTGATATGCATAGACTCATAGGACTGCGTGAACATAATATCTACACAGTATGTTTTGAGAGCATCGATAAGAAAACAGCTTTGTATCTTGACAATGCGCTCAAAGATTTCACTCCTTATCTCGGGGCTGCCAAGATCATGGAAGATGATCAGCTACAATGGATTCTATACGGTATGTCGCTTGTGCCTTTCGGAAGGATAGTGAACAGATCTTTAAATGTCTTTTATGACGAATGGCAGACGCCATTTATGTTGGATTCATCGTGGGTGGGAATTTTTGACAAGGTGACCGAGGAAAAACTTAATCTTCGATATACGATTTTTGATAAATATCACGATTATAGCCATGCGCGGCGAGTGGCTGAATGGAAAGAGAATTGCGGATCGATGCTTGCGTTTGTGGCTGACGATGTAGTTTCGCGTATTTCGGATATCGCACCGGATATTTCCGATAAACTGTGGGCTGCGTTGACCGGTTTTGAAGGGGCGGAAACAAATGAGCAATATGCGCAGGTCATGACATCTTGCCGCAGGATATTCGAATATGTTGTAGATAGAGTTGCGCCGGAATCTGATGAGCTTACCGAGTCGGGACATTCGATAAAAAAGAACAAGTATCGTAACCGTCTATATGAGTATGCCATGCGTTGCAGGAAATCAGATGCAGATATAGATATGATACTCGCTTCGCTTGATCATCTGACTGCACAATGGGATAAACTTAACGCTCTTGCCAATAAAGGAGTGCATGCGGAGGTGTATCGGGAAGAGGCGAGGCGGTGCTTCATAAGGACCATCCTGTTGCTCGAAGACATAGTGTCATTGAGCAAATCTCCTTTCCCCATACAGACAGAATTAAAAGAATCGGATGAAACGGATATAGAGTGAAAATTATGAGGATGTCAAATTTTGAATTGCACCCTTCTTGTGATATATTTGTCTTGTGATACAAGAGGGAATGTATCTCTGATGATGCGTTATATCGATTTTATCTGATAATGTCTATTGGATGACGAGACTAATATGGCAAATTAAAGTTTAACACATTTATTATGATTGCTTTGCAATTATGCCGATAATGTAAATTGGGAATTAGTGCAATTTCGTGTGTTGAACTCTTGAATCAGTATATTTGTATGTTTTGAGATAAGGCATTGATAAATAGCGTTATGTGGAGATGTAGGCGGTCGAGAACTATAGTTTTTACAGGAAATGTAATAAAAATATAAAGAAAAATTTTGCAGAATAGAAAATTCTTTATAACTTTGCACTCGCAAACGGCTCACGAGAGCATCGAGAGCCAACAACACGGAAGGTGCCATAGCTCAGTTGGTAGAGCAAAGGACTGAAAATCCTTGTGTCCCCGGTTCGATTCCTGGTGGCACCACAGAAGACCGCTAATTCTCAATGAGTTAGCGGTCTTTCTTTCACCCGTACCCCCCCCCGAGTCACCACAAAAGTCACCACACCCACCGTAAGTCGTTGAAATGTTGATGGTTATATGTGTCGCGGTGTGCGCATATCTATTTCAGTAGATATGTAAAATGTTGATTATCAGTACAAATTAGCACATAATTCATAGTCATTCACCATCATTCAAACCCACTCAACGGCCTTGCAAACCAGAACTTTAACAGAGTTTAACTATAATCACACGATATAAATGTGGTGACCTCAACCGAAAATCAGCCGGGTCACCACGCAAAACTGTTAAAAACTCAAAAAAATTCGTACCTTTGTTGCATGATAAAATTCGACATTACACTTCCTCAAAAACCTAAAAAAGAAGATTTTGTAGTTTCAGACGTTTCAATAGAAAGAGCTAAGGCCATTAATGAACACAATAGCTCAGAACATCAAAGTTATAAATCCAAGAATCAGAGTATCTCTATGTGGCTTGGGTTTATTGGTTGCTGTGTTATAGCCGCAATAATAATCCACAATGTTAATCCTAATGTCGAAGGATTAGGACTCATATTTTGTGCCGTTGTTTTTGGAGGAATGGCAATGATTCCTTTTGGCTTCATTTTAAGCAATTTATTTGAATCGGTAGGTAAAGAAATTGAGCCATCACGAAAACCACGTGATGATTCATACAAGCGTGCCGATAGGTATTTGGAAGCAAAAAAACGGTATGAGGATGCTCTTAATTTAATCAGAATGAGATATGCAGGTTCTGATGAAGTTGATTACGATATAATTAAGTATAATGAATTATGTGTTAGTAGATTAAGAACTAAAATTGACGAGATGCTAAAAATTGTTCGTATGAGATCTATGAGATGCACATCATTATATCTCTCGCGCATTTTTAAGAATCTCGACATTATTGGTGCAGAAATTATTGAATTAATCAATCCCTATCATCACGTTTATAGATGCACTCGGAACAACGAGATAGTTGCTATTTCATTTATAAATGTACCAAACAAACATTATTTTAATGTGTTTTGTCAAATAATTGAAGAATACAATATTCTATCTGCTATTGTAATTGTGGATAATCCTAATAATTTAGATGATTCGGTAAGAAATATAATTGAAAAACGAAAAATAGAAATTATCGGAGTAAATAAATTTGAGCGAGGAGCATTAAAATTCATCGATTCTACTGAACTACCCGATAATATCAAACAAGAGTGTGACGATATTCCATTTCCTAATAATTTTAAATTAAGTGCACGATATGAAGGAAATGGTATCAGGATTTTCAAGATGAGAGTTGTAAATGAGGTCTTTTCATCAAAAAAAGAAATTTTAGAGAAAATAAAATCTTCGCCTAAAATTAGAGGTATGTATGGAATTATCTCAATCAATGGTAATTTAACTAATGGAATTTATGGTGTCGTTTATTTTGAATGGGAAGATGAATTCAATTATTATAGGGAATGGTTCACAGATGCCATACATGCATATCGACAAGAGATAAGCAAAATAATTCCAAGCAACGCTGGCACATGTGATCCACATAAAAGATTTACCTATCAATATTGGAGTTCCTATTCATGGGATTAATTGCAAAAGAACCTATACTTTCGGAATTGCCCTGTTGGGAGTAGAGAGTCAGAGGTCAGATGCAACGAAATACATGACTATTTGAGCCAATATTACAATCAGATATGAACTGCTCGCTACCAGAGGCCCCATGATCGAAGTAGTTAGTGATACTGCATGTAGTTTTCTCAATGTTGTAGCACTCCTCATATACATTCTCTGTATATAGATGATTCCTCTGTATATAGATGATTCCTCTGTCTATAATGGTACTTATGGAAAGTCCCACTACATATCGTTCTGCGGATTGTGAATCGACCTATCCAGTTTCGATGACTACGATGAGTTCATAGACTTCTGCCTTGCAATCTGTTCGGATGAATCCGACTGTGAATTTCAAGCATGGTGTTTCTCCCTCAAGTGATACAACGAGGACTTCATCAGTTGCAGAAACTTCACCACGTCAAGAATACATGGAGATATGCAACAAGCATGGTGCCGGGGGGGGCGGCGACTACGTGGAGTTCCACGACTAACTCAACAACTTTAAGGAAGCCTACTGCGGCGAGTTGAATTACGATGAAGACTTCATCCGTCACATCGTCAATGAACGCTGCGACTTTAAAAATCTGTGAGCAATCTCGCTGACCACTTCGACCTCTAACGCTCTGCCGTAAACGGTTTATGTGCGATTATCAAATAAGCAGGTACTATAACGAGCTCAGATCCCTCTGTTCCCCAATCCACTTCCGCATCAAGGGCTTTTCCGCAAGGGAGGGCTCTTTTTGTGTTTAGTCACATTTTACAAATTATTGACACACACCTCTTATCGGACTAAATCTATGTTTTTTACTAAAACTATCAATGCGTTTAGTAAAACTTTCTGTCTTATGGTTATTATTTACAATGCTCATTCGATAAGACCATCCTTCAATATCTAACATCTCATCTGTTTGAGATTTTTGTTTTATAACAGGGGTACTCGTCATATATGCTTCATCTACAGACATCATAACTATGTACATGCAGTTCACGAAAGATGAAAAGGATAATGGCAAATAAATAGAAGCTCCAGATGGGCCAGTTACTATAAAGCCTTTATACTTATCTACTTCAACATATTCCCATTTGCACCTATCGATTAACTCCTCACATTCCTTTTTAGTTGGTGTTCGTAACTCTCCTTTTGAAAATTTTGTGGCTGCATCGAATATTTCATTGCCTGAAATATCTTCTTCGCAACTGCCTATTGCATCATCAAATGGTATTGCATAGTACTCTGCCAACTTTTCCCTATCATAATTTTCGATATAGTCGAATGTTCCCCACCTAAACTTATACCCTATGTCAAAAATATCAGTAGCCCCTATATTCTTATTACTCCATTTTACCGAAAGTCCTAAATCAACTATGGGGTTAGACGATACATTCTTTAGCGCATCTTCTATAGAGCCAATTGGAAAAAATTTTTCTTCTTGTTCCTTAACAAAACTATTTACAAAATCTTCATGCTCTTTTTTTTGTTGCTTAAACTCATTCTCTGTAATATGTATAGGTGATAGGTCAGCATTATTAAATGCAATAGGAATATCTAATTCTTCTTCGATTTGCGACTCCATCATCTTCAATTCTGCTCGTTCTTGCTCTTTTTCTTCCCAATATAATCCTTCGTCGAACTCATCTTGTAGTTGTGAAGAACTGCTCTTTTTATCCTTTTTGGAAGACCATAAAGCACTTATAACATAAACTATTCCAAAGAAGACTATTAGAGTAAATATTCCCGATATTCCAGTCGCACCACTCTCTTCTGCATCTTGCTGCGCTTCATGCATATACACTGATTGCCCCAATGCATATATGGCATTGAGTCCCAAAGTTATAATTAATACAAATTTTTTTGTCACAATTCCAACATTAAAGTACAAAATTACTGAATTTCTGCGACATAACAAAGGATTATGCTACGTAACATATCGTCCTCATAGGGATTTAATATATGATGCCACCGACAATGACAAATGTTGTCTTTCCCGGTGGCATTAAAAAAGAATTTGTCAAGTGTTGACAAACGATAGGTTTAAGCATGATTATTATATGTGCATTCCACCTGTCATGGTGTTTGGATTCTGACCTCGTTTAATGGCTCTGAATCTGCGCAGGGCTTCTTGTACGGGTAAATCCATGTGTGCGGCTCGGTATTCGGGCCATGTTAAGCCACCGCAACCTGCGAAACCTTGTTCTTCTTGCGGAGAAGATGGTTGCACGGAATGTCCTGCTGAAACTGAATTAGAGGGCGCAGCTTGCTTTGGGTTGTCCGGATTGCTCAGATAGGAGCACGGCCTCATTGCAGTTCTGTCGAACTTGACATATACTGTCGGGTGATTACCTGTGCAACCGTCAAGACGGATTGTTTTGCCCGAAACGTAGTCATTCACTTGTTGAGCGGTCAATCTGACTCCAAGAAGTTTATTTATCGGTCGTATTGTACCGTCTATGAACATGAATTCCGATTTCGGATGCAGGTGTGTGTTTGGAAAGATGCTTTGATAGATTGGCAAAACTGAATTTGCGGTCTATCTTCGATGCCGGAAACTTCTTCCCTTTTCTTGTGAACCAAAGTCCTTGAACCTGATTCGTGCCACGTCGATACTTAAATTCAACGCCAACTCCTGCCGCTTTCAAACGATTCTCAAACTGCCCGAATGTAATGCCCTTGTCGTTCCATGCATCGTTGACGGCGTTGAAAATCTCATACCGTGTCTTTTCATTGCCTCGGAGTTTGTTGACTTTTGTCTGCGCTTTGCCCTCGGAAATATGGAGCCCATACTCTTTGGTCAAATCAAGACAAACCTTCCTGTTGCGGTTAAAATCGTTCTTGTCCGAGATTGTTTCGCCGTGATTATCGACGCGGCTGAACACAAGGTGGCAGTGTGGATAATCCTTGTCAAGATGACGGACGATGATAAACGTCTCCAACAAATCAGCCTCACCCATTCCCATAGCCATTTCCCCATACTCCTGCGGATGGCTTTCCATCCAAGCCTTCAAATCCTCCTTGCTCATATTAGAGGCAGTATTATTTAGTGTATTATTCATATTCAAAATTGTTTAGGTAGCAAAATTACCACGCACAAGACCATGAAAAAGAAATGTGCAACAACAAAGTTCGCACAAATCCATTGCTAAATCACTCTCATTGGACACAATTCTCATCTTTTCTCACAGAATCCCACATTTTCCCATCTTCAATAGTCCAAAATAGACAGAGATAGTAGTAATTCATGCACCTTCTCTCCATTCTTTCCACTCGCATTTTAGCAATCTCCACTCACAATATCGTCACACGGGTATCTCAACAGACCAAAATTCTCTCTAATAAGTGTAATAGTTCTGGAATCAGTTGTGTACCTCCCGAATTTTTTATAATTTTATAATCTTATTTTCAGTGAGATAGAATACAAATATAGAAAGAACCACTTGAAAGAATAAATAAAGTATGGCTATAAGGAGAGGCTTCTTAATAATGTGTCTTCTGACTATATGGGTTGCTTTGCCAACCCAAGAATATGCATATGCTAATACTCAAGAAAATATTGTTTACTACTGCACTGGCCCGAAATCAAAAAAATTTCACAAAACCAATAAATGCAAAGGATTGAAGCATTGCTCGGGAGAATTAAGGAAGTGTTCCAAAGAGGTGGCCTATAAAAAAGGGTTTACTCCCTGTAGATATTGCTATAAAAAATGATAGAGATATACAGAGATAATTTTGGCGTTCCTCATGTGGAATGTGACACGTATGAGGAAGGTGCGAAGGCCACTGCTATATGCCATTGCGAAGATGACTTCTTTTCCATCCAGCTCTGGTTACTTGCTGTAAATGGAAAGGCAGGGCATTTCGATGACTGGGATGGAGTTTATTTAGACTTTCTATATAGTTTTCTCAATATTGAGGATGCTGTCATTAAATTAAAATCAAGATTATCAAAGGAATATTTATTAGCTGTAGATGCTTACTGCAGTGGGATTAACGAATTTGCAAATTCTCATAAAGAACAGATTTTGGATAAGAACATATTTCCTATAACCACGGATAAGGTTCTTGAAGCTCAACATCTTTTAGAAGTAATAGGTATACAATTGGATAAGCCTTATTCCTTTTTAACCGGGCCAAAGAAAGGAACTCAAGAAGTCTTTCCTACTAAAGAAGGGTCCAATATCCTTGCTGTATCTGGACAACTCACGGAAAACGGAAATAGTTTATTGGCCATCTCTCCTCATCAACCCCTCGAAGGTATTTACTCTTTCTATGAAATTCATATATACTACCGCAAAACTCAAAAGGAATTATATGGTTTCATTTTACCTGTTACTTTCACCATATTCATGGGAACAAATTTTAATATAGCTTGGGGATCTACCGCAAGTTATCCTGATATGTATTCCATATTTGATGTTAAGGTAACGGGAATTCTAAACAAAAATTTATCAGTAGAAGAAGGGGTTATTCCTATAAAATCCCATATTTACAAAAATTATGTCTCCTTATATGAGAAGATACCATTGCCGGTTATTAAAAAATATTATCGCACTAAAGATGGTAAGCCCATAGTTAAAATAAAGAACCACTTTTACTTAATTGACATACCCCTTGTAGGGAGGTTTATGGGCACTGAGATTAATTTTAGAATTTCTTCGGCTACCTATGTTGAAGAAATGCTCCATATATTACAAAAATACAGGTATCCTTATCTTGATGTTGTGGCAATAGATACTAATGATAATCTACTTTTCGTTCATAACACATATGAACCTATTAGACATACAGAAACAGAGTATCGTTTAGATACCATTCCATTAAAGAGCCTAACTCAAATTCCATCTCAATTTGAGGATTCATTACTGTATATAATGAACCCTGCTTCTGGCTATATTTGCTGTGCGAACCAATCGCCATTGCGGATAGATAGCGCCATGCGGAGTTATATAGGCCATGGACTTCATTACACAAATGAGAACTCAAGATCTATTCGAATTAAAGAACTTTTTAAATCCATCAGGAAGTTAAAGAAAATCAATCTTGAGGATTTAATATCAATTTTCAGAGATACTAAAGTTTACTTTCCAGTGATAAGAGGTATTGATTTTTCAATCATAAATAAAATAAATGATAGCCACTCAACTGGAAATCTTGTTTCTATCTTACAATCTTGGGATGGAGATGCCAGCATAGATTCCGAAGGGGCTGCTGTGTTCGCGCTCCTATTTTACCGCTATAAAGATCACTACTATACATATCATAAAGATCCCGATGCAATAAAAATTGCAACAGAATCTGAAATAATATCCTGTCTAAAATGGGTAAATAAACTTTATAAAAAAGGACAGACTCTTGGTGATATTCAAATAATTCAGCATGGGTCCGAATCATATCCAATAGGAGGAATTCCCGATTCTATTAACACTACGCGTTCTTATTTTGAACATAGTAAACTGATAGCAGAAGAAGGAAGTGCTTTTCGGATGCTTATCGATCTAAAGAATAAGGATATTAGGAGTTGTCATCCTTATGGGTCTTCATCTAATGAAGGCTCTGCACACTTTACTTCACAGTTAGGCTTGTATGTCAACAACGAATACAAGCGTCTCAAACCCATGAAGTTTTATAAAGAAAATTTTAAAACCAAAAGCGTGATACAATAATGAAGAATATTCCAACTTTTATGATGAATATTCCATCGTCTTATGATACATCCGTCAGAAATAATGTATGGATGGAAGAATATGATGATGTAGACATCCTTGTAAATAAACCTAAGGCAATTCGTGAGATGTGGGAAGTATATTCCTTTCTTTCATCTCAAGGATTTGTTTATCTCTTGCCAACACCATCCGATTGCAAGCTTCAAGATTTAGTGTTTGTTGCCAATAATGGCATTGTACTTCAGCACACTGATGTGCCTACATATATAGGTTCCAGCTTTAAGGCAGAGAATAGAATTGGAGAAGAAATTCTAGGTATGAGATTTTTTGACGCCTTAGGTTACAAAACCATTAAATCTCCGTTCTTCTTCGAGGGAGAGGCTGAATTAAAGTACCTTCGAGACAATATATATATTGGTGGTTACGGAATTCGTTCTGACAAACGCACATATGAGTGGATGGAATCAGAACTTGGGATGAAAGTAATACCGCTTGAACTTAAAGATCCAAAGAATTATCATTTGGATTGCACGATCTTTCCACTAACTCATGAAAGCATCATTGTAGCTGTTGATTCTTTCTCAAAGAAGGAGATACGAGAAATAGAGAAGGTCGCTGAAATCATCCCAATTACCTTGGATCAAGCTCATACCGGGCTAACTAATTCTGTAAGAGTAAATAACTATTTACTAAATGCATCTGATATTGATTTTCTTCCAAAACGTTCGGAAGATTATAAATATGAATCAGATAAGAATCAACGATTAGAAAGGATTGCAGCGGACAATGCCTTAGAGGTATGTTATTTCAACCTTGAGGAGTATTTAAAAGGAGGAGGATTGCTCTCTTGCTTGGTCCTTCACGTTAATTATGAGTCGATGCTCACTAAGTTAATCTGAACGTATGGCAGAAGCAATTTCAAAGTGGCGCAAAAAGGTCAAACACGCAATTAAAAACTTTTCGGTGGACTACATGTCATCCGAATATTGCTTTAGAGATCCAATAAGGCCAATCAAGAACAATCCTGAAATCATCTATTCTCCTGCAGATGGAATAATAATTGATGTGTCACGCCTAACCTCTGTAAATCAATTAATTTACACAAAAATGGGACACGTTTGTTTATCTTCTCTTTCTCATGATATGATAGAGGAAGGGCAATACATCTGTATTACTATTTTTCTTACATTTTATGATCCTCATATAATACGAATGCCGATAAACGGTATTGTTTCTCGAAAAGATCTTCCTCCGCTCTATGTGCAGGATTTACCAATGTTAGATTTTGAAGAAACGGTTTTAAATAATAAGATATCTGAGATTAATCGTAGGGAGGTTAGTTGTTTTGCATTTAACCAGAGAACTTTATTTGAGATTTTTGAACCATCATTTGGAAAAAAGTTATACCTACTTCTTACAGCCGATTATGATATTGATACTATTCTGAGTTTCTTTTCCGGGAATAATCGTCCAGTAAAACAAAATCATCGTATCGCTCAAATTAGGTATGGGAGTATGGCAACTCTTATCATTCCATCTGATATGAATTTTTCACCCTGTGTAAAAGACATGGTACATGTCGAAGCAGGGATTGATCCAATACTTATGTATAATGAGCAATGATAAAATAACGCTGAAGGGAGTCGCTCGAATTGCGACTCCAGTAATAATAAGTGAATTTTTAGAAGAGGCGTTAATACTAACTGATTCTATTCTTCTTTCGTATAAACCAGATGTCTATTTAGCCTCTGTTGGAATCATAGATGCAATCTTACTTATCATCTTAGCTTATGGAGTTGCATTAAATGATTCTTATCAAAATTTTTTTGCTAGATATGAAAATCAGGATCTGGTAACTGTTCTGGCAATTTTTAAGAATGCATGGAAAAAATTTTTATGCAGTGGAGTGGCTATTGCTATCTTAATCTTGTCATTAACTCAACTGGGGATTTTGTTTGCAAATAGTAATAACATTATTGCGTGCGTTAACCAATCCATTTGGTTTATATTACCTTTAGCTCTTCTTTCATATACTTCAATGTGGCTTAATTCTTTTTTAATGGGGTTAGGCCACGTGAAGTTATTATCAATTGTATCCATATGTTGTGTTTTTGTTAATGGGTTGTGTGGCTATTTTTTACTCTTCAAAGTAAAATCAACTTTAACACCTACATCTATTATTTTGTTGACCTCAGCCTTATCAGAACTTTTGGCGGTCGCCATCATGTGGATATATATTAGGAAGCGATATCATCATAGAGAAAATGGAACCAAAATTAGACATCAAAAACTATTGTCTAGAACATTTTCTTTAGCATCAATATACCCTGCATTATCAGAGATAGGTTTTCATATTGGCTCACTTGTATTGTTTATATTTTGCACATACTTTTTCCCTCAGAATCAAGTAGCATTGCTTTCTTTAATATTCTCTTATTGGGGATTAATGCAAGTGCCGGTAGACGGGCTACAGGAAATATCATTGAACTATTTTGCCAAACTGTATAGCAACAGGGAGATGAAAAGTTTTTTAAGCTATTCAAGGCAATTAATTAGATTTGCACGAGGATGTTGTATTATTCTATTTGTCATAGTAATTACTTCAGATCTTCTATTTGAAGACTGGTCCAATATCAAATTTCAAGGGATAATTTTAGTATTTCTAATATCTCTGTTTGCATGTGGAACAGAAATCTTTAACACGTCTTTAATTGTTCGCTTAAAGAATGACTCGTATATGATAGGTAAATTAATATTTGCTATTCTCGCGACTGGGTTAGTATTAATAGGGAGATTTTTGCTACATGTGGAAACTATTCTATCGATTCTATGCCCATTTCTTTTAGCTCAAATAGCAGAAAACGTCTATTGCTCCATTCGCGCTAAGACTGTCTGGTTAAAGTCGAGAGGCATATAACTTTGTATCAAGGTTATAAATGCAATTTGTAGGTACCTCCCCGATAATTGGACTATTTCCAAAATGGAAACTGGCAGACAAGCTATGATCGTTTTAGTGTAAAATGCTCCTTGGAATGTAAAAATAGCGTTCCTTGTGTTTTTATATTGCTGTTTTTGAAATCTCTCTTATTGATCCTTAAAGTCAAAGGAATTTAAATATCGTGATACTAAACTTGAATCTGAGTCTGTATCTTATTTGCTATAATCTGAGCGATCTCTCCGTAAATAGGGGTTTCTGTTGTTTCTATTGAAACAACAAGCGCATATTTAATTAGATTCTCTATTTTATCAATCTTTTGCTCCTTCCACCAGCCGGGGCCAGGATATATCATGATTTGACCACATTCAGCTAATTCTGCGGCGGTACATTCTAGCCAGTCCGATTGTATAGTTCCAGATTGTCTTTTTCTAATACCTATTTCCCATCTTGAAGCAGCTGTAGTAGCTGTATTCTGTGCAGTTTCTAATTTGTTATGTCTGGCAACAAAACTAGCTATCGATTCAGTCGGAGCCTTTAAATCAAAATTCAGAGAAGCATTATGGTACCGATAGCGGTTTAGACGCCCCCTCTTTCCAGGAGCTGGGTCAACATAGTACGACAATGTAACTTTTAATCGCACCAATTCTTCCCCCATATTTTGCAGTACTTCCGTAGGCCATGGCAGATCCAACAATTGAAATCCGGCGTATTTTAGATTACCATTGGAACCTGCTCCATATGGCACTATAGAATTTTCAAATATATAAGTTGCATAATTATTCCGACTATTAAGTGCATGACTTTCCGAGGGAACACCGTATCCATACATACATAATCTTTCGTCTTTTGGTTGTCTCATCATTCCCTCTGTCCATTCGGCAGAATGAATCATAAGAGCCCTAATAGCTAAGGAAGATAAGTCCGGATATGTAGTCTGAATACGTACGGCTAAACGAGCTGCCAAAGCTGTAGCCGCACTTGTCGCATTAAAACAAGCGAAACTATGATTCAGATTATTAGACGTGGTTATTAAGCATAAGTCTTTAGAATAAAGAGCTCCTTTAATTCTATGCATTAAAACATTTCCTCCCTCCATTACAATTTCGGGCTTAATCCTTCTTGAAGTCCAATTACAAGATGTTCGGCTAAAAGGAGAGATCTCTTGAGGAGGTGCAAGAATAAGCCCATTTCGCCCCTCTTCGGTATCTACAACTTTTTCGGTATATGCGCCTACCGTTATCGCGTTTAGCGCTTGCGAAGGACTTTGGGCTTTATGGTTTATACAGCAATCTTGGTATGAATCCTGCGTGAGATTTTCAACATTTTGTATATTTCCACCTGCTACTAACATTAATCGATCACAGTTACCATCATGGTATAGGATTTTATCTATGCCAGCAGACCAGGAAGATGCTACACCAAAACAATTCTCATCGTCTTCAGTAATAGCTAAGCAGAAGATTGATGCATTCATTTCTTCTAACTTCTCAACAGCTTCTTCTGTCATAGCTCCATAGAGGCTATGATTATCTAGATTACGTAAATGTTCTGAAAAGATTTTTATTGATGCTAACCTATGCTTAATAGATATATCCCTACGATTATAAATTAATTCTGTCAGATCTCCATACAAACAAATACCACTCATCTCTGTACCGTGGCCATCTTCATCAATGTGTTCGAACCCTCCAATTACGCAACCTGTATTCTCATCAGTCAAAAATGATCTAATAAGTGGGTGTGCATTATTTACACCTGTATCGATTAGGCCTATCACTGGACTACTTTCTTTGATATCAATATTAATGTTGCCCTCTAACAATTCAGTCCATTCTTGGTGTTCAATTGGATTCCCAGTTAATAAACAGCTGGGTTGTTTAGAGATTCTAATCTCTGAAAGGTAATCCAGCGCAAATGGAAGTTTCTCCAAATCACTTAAGTTCGCTTGAATCAAGAATATTGTGATTTCTCTAAAAGTAATATGATAGTCGGATACAACTATTCCAAGATGACGCAATTTTTCATAGGCAGAAGAAATCGTATCCTCGTCACCGTTAGCAATCCAGACTTCATACCATTTCAACTCATCAGGTAAAATTTCTGAAAATTCAAATGGGTTACTAAAGAATGATCCTATTGATGAGCTTTGAATGGTGTTTATATTGTTGATTAGAGAATAACCACTTGGATATCCTTTCGGTGTATTTTTGCTTGGATCTAAGTATTTTTCTAATTTTTTATCAAACCAATCCTGGTTTCCCTGTTGCAGATAAACTGTAGCTTTAGTAGATACTAACTCTCCTTCTTCATTACTGATAG
This sequence comes from uncultured Muribaculaceae bacterium, assembly GCA_910578075.1. Taxonomy (GTDB): domain Bacteria; phylum Bacteroidota; class Bacteroidia; order Bacteroidales; family Muribaculaceae; genus Lepagella. Next base: position 59,257 of record CAJTPK010000003.1, read on the forward strand.
TTGACACATTCATTAATCTACTGCCGGATTTTGAATCAAGACTTTTTAGACTATCATCTTCGGACACTAAATTAAAATCTAAATAAATTCCATCAGCAGCTACCCGATTATCTTCCTGAAACCGTCTCAGCTCTCCGACCTTGGATGCTATGGCATTATCGTAGGAAGCTTTTAAATGGTTATAATGGTCTTGAATGTTACGGTTAGGAACATTAGAGCCATTTTGCCCACCGCCGTTCGGTTGGAAATCATCAAACTGTATAATAAAATTAGACCCTAATAGAAAATGGCTATATTCTTCCATGCGCTTATCCAATATTCTTATATGCAAAGATTCTTTGAGAAATTACTTTCTTGATAGATTCTTCGGTAATCTCAACATCGTATAAAATCGACTCCTTTAATACTTCAGAGCATACGATTTTTATCTCTCCAAAGCTCATATCTGCAAATAACTTTGCGATTTTAGGAATAGAAAGTTTCTTATATCTACAGAATCGTTCCTTAAGATACTTTTTAATCTCTACAAGGGTCGGGAGCTGATATTTTATAACATCATCAAATCTTCTGAAAAGAGCTTTATCGATCGCATCTATATTATTCGTAGCGGCTAATACGATACTTTCTTCAGCACCACGATCTAACAATTGCAAGAATGTATTAAGTATACGTCTTTGCTCTCCCACCTCATTTTCATTTCCTCTCTGTGTACCCAACGTGTCAAATTCATCAAATAGATATATAGCAGGCACGTTTGCAATGAAGTCAAAAACTTGAGCTAAGTTTTGACTGGTTTCACCCATAAATTTCGTAAAAAGCTTTTCAGTTCTTACAAGATATAGATTCAATCCAATCTCACTCGCAATCACTGATGCTGTCATAGTTTTCCCGGTACCAGAAGGGCCATACAATAAAATCCTTTTTCTATTGTCAAGGTTGTGTTGTCTTAACTGTATTCGCCTTTTAAACTCGACTATAACACGTTCGATTTGTTCTAGAGATGATGGCTCTAAGATTAAATCCGATAGAGTGGACGATTCATAAATTGGGATAAAGAACTCAGACGAAACAGCCTGTGTAAGCGGCTTAGGCAAAGTCGCGAATCTCGGTGTTTTCTTTTGATTTACTAAATCTTGAATAGAACGGGCAAGAACAGCGTGCCCTGCCTTGGCTTCCACGGCAGAGATCTGTAGCGCTATCTTAAGGAATAAGTTCTCATCCTTGTCGATATGGCTACGTATTAGTGTCAATATTTGATCTGCGTTAGCCATAAATTTTGCTTTGCAAAATTAGCAAAAAAAGTTGACATGCGCAAATCTTGAACAAATTTTTTCCACACCCTAAATGTCAGAATACATCTGATTTGGGGCCGTTGGCGATGGCGTCTATTTCGTCTGCGATTTCGTCGGAGGAGAGTTTGATGTAGTCCATGAAGGTTTTTTGGGTCTTGTGGCCGCTGACGTGCATCATCTGGACTATGGTGTATTTGTGGGTGAGATACATGTTGGTGATTCCGCTACGGCGGGCGGTGTGAGTGGTCACGCAATTATATCGTGGCATAATAACCTCGCCCTTGTCGTTGCGCTCGACAACGAGTTTACCGTCGTCTTCCAGCTTCTTTTGCTTCATGGTGAGTTTGGTGGTCACCATCTTGCCGAGTGAAGGGACAGTATCGGAGAGTTTCTTGAGAATCTCCTTAATATAGCGATTGAGGATTACATCGACTACTGAAGGGAGATTGTAAGAATATTTCTCACAAATGGCTTTGAGATTGGGATTCATTATGGGAATTTTCACTTCATTGCGCGTTTTCTTCTGTACGAGCCGGATTACAGGCGTTCCCTTTGCGGTAGTCGTAAAACAGTCTTTGTCGATGTCGTTGTAGTCGCTCACTCGCTGGCAAGTGTAGCAACCTACAAGAAATATGTCACGCACTTCATCTTGTTTTCCGGTTAGGGGCATATCATAAAGGGCTTGTAGCTCAGCTTCGGTGAGATAGATTTCAATAGCCTTGTCGCTTTCTTCTATTTTCTTCTTGGCGAAATACAGCATGGCTCGGTCGTTGTCATGTATACCATCAAGATAGGCATAATTGACAATAGCACGAAGATCGACCAGATACTTATTCTGTGCAGACACCATATAGTCGTTCTTCTCCATGAAGGCAAGAAACTTGGTAACGAATGCACGGTCAACATCATTCCACGTGTAACGATGCTTCTTATCGAACTGGTCGTAGAGTTTCCTGAAACTAAACCATGCCTTAACAGTTCCCGGAGCATACCGGCTGTGACCGTTAAATCTGGCGCCGGTCTTAATTTCCTCGCAGAAACGATTGAGGAAATTCCAAATCCTGGCACGCTCAGCTTCAATACCCTCCTTTATCAGTCGCACCTGTTCCTTCTTCATGCGTTCTTCTTCACGTAGCCGCTCCTCCTCTTCACGCTTTGCCTTCATAATGGCTCCCGATTTCTTGGGATTTGCTATGGCGAGGATTTCTGCCTCAACATGAGATTTGTCGAAAGACATTCCTTTGACTTCAGATTTAACAACAAGTTCAATCCTATTGAGAGAGTCATGAAGATTGAAATTTGCCCTCTGGTGGCGCATCCAACTTTCCGGACGCGATAGAGCCTCTTTCCATTCCACAACATTCACACGGAATTGCGATGAAAAGAGCATATCAACCTTATGTTTCTTATTCTGTACTCTGAAGAAGAGGGTAGCAATTTCGTTCTTCTCGTCTTGCTTACGAATGAAGAACCGGGAAAGAGATTTCGCCATGATAAAGTGTTAAGAATCCCCTTATGGATTCGACAATGCAAAGTTAGTAAATATTCCCGAATAGTCACTATAATAGTCACTATTAATTTTCAAATAGTCCCTACTCAATTAAATTCAAAATACGTTAATTAGCTTCAATATCAATATATTAGCTAATATCGCAATTTAATCAGATTGATTAAAATTTAACATTTATATTGCTGGTGGCACCACAGAAGACCGCTAATTCTCAATGAGTTAGCGGTCTTTCTTTCACTTATACCCCCTCCAAGTCACCACAATTGTAAAATCGGCGAAGACCTTAAAAACAACTCAATCTGAGCCAAAAGTCACCAAGCCCACCGTAAATGTCTGGAATATTGTCGTTTATGCGTATCGCGGTGAATGTATATCTATTTCGCTCGATACGCAACTTATTGATAATCAACGCAAATTGAAGCGTTATTCATAGTCGTTCACCCTCATTCAACTCCGCACCACAGCCTCGCAACCCCAAACTTTAACAGAGTTTAACCATAATCGGAGGCAGAAAATGTGGTGACCTCAACCGAAAATCAGCCGGGTCACCACATCTCCATTGTTAAAGATGGAATAATTTATTTTTTTTATTAACATCTGGGTGCAAATATATGGCACGCCACATTTATTACCTTTGCAAAAGAATTCTCGGGATTATCCATTGTAATTTCGAAATGTCTGTTTTTTTATTAACTTTGCATGGCGTTTAATGCCAACTTGAAAAATCAACAATGACTAAAGCATCGTCTCAACATACTAAGCCCCAATTAATTTCCCTGTTTTCCGGGTGCGGTGGGCTTGACCTCGGTTTCATTAAAGCTGGGTTTGAGGTGGTATGGGCTAATGATTTCGATTCTGATGCTCAAGCCATTCATGAACTCAATATAGGGAAAATAGACAAACGGGACATTCTGAATGTTCATGAAAATGATATTCCGAATGGTGATATATTGACCGCAGGATTTCCATGCCAACCTTTTTCAAACGCTGGAAGCCGTAAAGGAGTATATGATTCTCGCGGTATGTTGTATAAGGAATGCCTTAGGATTATTCGGAGCAAAATGCCCAAAGTCTTTGTGTTTGAGAATGTCAAAGGCCTTTTATCAACAAAGTATATTGACGGCAGGAATCTTGTAGATGTTCTGTTGGAAGATTTAGCGACTATTGGAGACATTGGATATAATGTAGTATATAAATTGCTAAATGCCTCTGATTATGAAGTCCCTCAGAATCGCCAACGTGTATTCTTTGTTGGAATTAGGAAAGATCTTGGTGGTACTTTTCAGTTTCCTGAAAAAATTAAAAAACATAATCTTACCCTCAAACATGTCCTTGATGTCCCAAAAGATGTACCCAATCAAGTAGATTGGGTACTATCACCACAAGCACTTGGAATGATTGAGTATATTCCAGAAGGTGGTTCTTGGAAAGATATTCCCTACGAGCATCTTGCCCCTCGGTTTAAAAAAATTCGTGATGATATGAAAAAATATCGTTCACCGAATTTTTATAGACGATTTTCTAGAGATGAAATATGTGGAACAATGACGGCTTCGGCCCAACCGGAGAATTGTGGAATTCTTCATCCTATAAAGAATAGGAGATTCACAATTCGTGAGGCGGCTAGAATACAATCATTTCCTGATGACTTCAAATTCATAGATGATAGCCAAAAAAATATTATTGCAATGTACAAAGTTATAGGAAACGCTGTTCCTGTTAATTTGGCGTATAATATTGCAAAAGCAATTATAGACCAAGTATTTACTGAGAAATAAATGGATACTGATAAGGCATATATCTTTGGGTTGATAATAGGGGGTGGTAAATTTGGAAATGCTGAAGATTTCTTTAGCATCCAACTGCCTTTTCGGCAATGGGGTTCTTATTTGAAGAATCCGCAACGGGCTGCTCAAATCTCGGATGATATAATGAGATTTGTCGGACCGTTATTGTTGTCAATTTATGGTCTTAGAGTGAATTTTTCCGCATCGGATAACCATTGGACTATTATTTGCGAAGGAGATTTAACTGACCTTAAAGCAGATTTAGAAAGTTATGGTATCAATTGCGAGGGAGAATTACGGACAGAGCTGCCTATCACCGGTATCATTCCTCACCTTAGAGATGCAAATATCAAACGTAGATTCATTGCTGGATTGGCAGATAGCATTGGTAGTACTAATCCTACACAGCGTAGATTTTCAGATGACGTGCAAATCCTTTCGTTTGAATTGAAAGGATTTAATTTTGAATCTGTCTGCGCCTTATGCAACTTGCTTTATAGCGTAAATTGCATCCCCGATCAAATACTGTGGAATCATCCAAATTTTCATGCTTCAAATAATCCTTATTACAAAAGTTGGGCAAAAGGATTTAAGTTAAGGATACAATTAGATCAATACGCGGAATTTGGGGCTTTTGGATTTAAAACAAAAGTTGAATCGGCCAATAAAAACAGGGCAAAGCAAACGCAGAGTCATATAACGGAAGTTTGTGAGGAAAGAGAGATTCGCCCTACTATTTCTACCGTGCATCCTGCTGAAAATGATTCAAGATTACCTGAGTGCATAAGAGGTGGACATTACATACACTTCAGGCATATTTGCGCCGCATTGGGTTGCCCTCATGCGCCTTATCAGCAATTAAATGAGGCTTTCTCTCATATTGGCGAACTAATTGTCCCGTTTCCGATATTATGCAAAGATTCAAAAGAAAATATCCAGAAGATTATAGAGAATGATGCCTTGATGAGTTCTGTAAATTACGAAGAGAAGGCGTTATATCTAAAAGATTTGGTCAAGGATTTCAAGTCAAATTCGACTTCACTGATTCTTGGTATAGATGACAATACGGGCTATCCGGTTGCGGATATACTTCAAGCGGTTGCTTATCTTATTGTGCCGAGTTCCAAACTTAAAGGGACACGTCCTAAGGGGAAATTTATGGATATAATCCGTTCAACACTTACCATAGAGCCTGAGGCTTCGGTAAGGTGCTTGGTACCCAATAGGCTAACTCCATTAGTATTATACAAAGATGATCGTGGAGCATTAATAGGGCCAAAGAATCCACATCTATACTCAAAATTAATTGCTCCTGATATTGATAATCCATACAAATTAGTTGTACGACCAATTATACTTTCTGATTTAGATGAGAAATGAGGTTTCATATTACCCTGAGATATTGAGTTTTATAAAGAATACACTCAAAAGCAATTTTGTTGCTGCCGATAAAGATTCAATTGAAATATATTGGGGTAAAGGAGAACTTAAGACAAATCTAAAAAGAATCATAGCTGAAAATCCAAGCGTCCCTGCATGTATAGTGGAATATGCCAATAAGGTTCAGCCGTTAGATTTAGACGTATTTGCCTTAATTACTGATGGATACACTTTTGAAATTGCAATTTTAGAGGTAAAACTAATGAAAAGCGTAGGATTAAAAGAGTGGTCTCAGTTGATAGGTTACTGTCTTGTTTCGGATGCCAAATATGGGTTATTAATCAATATCAATAATGGATGTAGCTCCAGATTATTTGATATTCTACGATTTGAAAACCACATGTCTGAGATTATCAACTATGCTAACAATAATTACCATTATCATTATTTAGGGTTCATGCAATGGAATAGCATTACTCAAAATTTTGAATATACTAACTTGGGATTTATCCGCTCCTTGTCTATGCTCAGTAGGAAGTTAATAGAAAATTTCAACCACTAAAAAATGATTGAATCAAATATAAAGACAGTCCTCGGCAATTTTACGAGAACTGTCTTTAATATTTCGTTAGTACAACTTCGGTCCTTGCCGGACTCTCTGCTTGGCTTTTTGCTCATCCTTGAACTTACGCTTGGCATCGTAGAAGTCCATGTCGGGATGGTTCTCAAGGAATTGCTTGAAGTCACCCGATACGGGTTCTCCATGGGCTATGCAGACATCATCATTGGGAGCATTGCTAAGAGAAACATGTGACATTCGGAAGTCTGATGATTCAGATTGAGGTGAAGATGTGGATGTCGGTTTGCCGGATGATACCACTTGTTGCATAAATGCCGGAGGTATGTATCGGCTCTTGGGTGGGTCGAAGCTGCATTGCGGTTTTCCGGTCTTGAAGTCATACCATATCCAGTAGTGTGCCTTATACCTATTAGCCGGTTTGCGGGCAAATGTGTAAACCGTCTCTCCTCTGCGATATGCCTCCTCATCACTTTGGGGCACGTCCCATAGTAACTCAAACGGGTGCAATCTTCCCTTATAATTGGGAAACCGTCTTTCTCTGAGCCATTTAACATCAGCCATTCCATTTGTTTGCAAACCGATGGGTCATCGCTTCCTCAGTGCGTGTTGTTAGTGGTTCGCGTCTGCCGTCCTTTTCAGGCTCTCATATTCATAGTGTTCCGGACGACTTCATCCGGTATTAGGTGTAGGTATGAACACAAAAAACGTAGCACAGTCAGGAGCATCATTCCAATCCGATATATAAAAGTTGAATGTGTCGGACGGTGGCTCTGCCATCTTGTGTTACATAAAGATACGAAACAACGTTCGCATGTGAGCTTGAAGCGCATGTCGGCGAAGCCGGTGCGCGGTGGAGAAGACATCAAGTCTCACTGAAAAATTTTTTTCGTTTTTTCAAATCGATACAGCTCTAAAGGTGCTTTTTAGAGCAAAAATAGCCCTGTAACTACATCATCTCGCGTGTGTTACAAGAAAATGCAGTTGTCGGCCATCCGGGCAGGAAACATAGGCGTATAACAATGGCTATACCATTTGCCTCAATGCCTCCGCATTCTTCCCATGCGCAGACTGCGACACGCTTCTTTGGCTGTGCGTTGATAATCGTACCCCTCGTAAGGGGATATATGTCTTTTCGCCCACGAATGGACTTTGACGGACAAAATCATGCCGGGCGACCGTCACGGCAGAGCCAAGTGTGTGATTAGCCCATGAGATAGGCTGTATGTTGATGCTCCGCTATGGTCACATGAAAATGCCATCACGTTTTCAATTAGTCTTTTCTCTTGTCACAACTTGGCATGACGCTGTCACGAAGCGCTGGGGCACATTCGTCAATCCATGTCACGGTCAAAGAAAGACCATCAGTACAATTCAACCGAAGGTAAGTTGAAAAAGGTTCAGAGGATAGTGAAAAAAACTCAAGATTTTTCATTTCCCCACTCCTCTAAAATTGAAAATGTGCTTATAGTCCCCCAAATCTATCTGTTTTAACCTACTTTTGGGGGATTATAACGTGGTTTTATAATATAGATTTAATCTATCATTTAATCTGTCGTTAATCTGTCATGTTTGACATAATTATCGAACCGGGATTGTTATTCTTCCCTCTCTATAATTTTTTGAACCAAGCGCCTCAATTCATCTCGATTTGGAAGATATAGCTGATATTTGGATACAAATATATTACTGTCCATGCCGTAGGTGGCATATTCAACAACAAGTTCGTTTTTTGAATGCCCCAACACTATACCTATTGGCTTGTTGTCATCGAGCTGTGATACTTCATTTGCAAAATATCCCAAATACATATTCATATGACCAATGTCATAATGTTTTACTCCCGAACGCTTCAAATCAATTAAAACATAGCATTTTAGTATCGCATGATAGAAAACCAAATCCACATGATAATGCCTGTTCCCTATTTGAATGGGATATTGTTCGCCTATGAATGCAAATCCCTTCCCCAATTCAAGCAAGAATTTCTGCATATTATCAATCAATGCCTTTTCAAGACTTGATTCTGAATATTGCCTTTCTTCTGGTATTCCTAAGAATTCTAATACAAACGTATCTTTTACTGCATCTTGTGGATGTCGAATTACATGTCCTTTCGCAGCCAGTTCAAGAATACCTTTCTTGTCTTGACTTTGAGCGAGTCGCAAGAAAAGGCCAGAGTCTATTTGACGGCGAAGAGTACGAACTCCCCATCGCTGAGATATGCACTCATTTTCATAGAATTGTCGTTCCAAGTTGTCATCAAGTTCTAACAACTCGCACCAATGAGACCAACTCAATTTTCCAGACACTGTCTGGAATTTTGGGTAAAACAAATAGAGTCGCCTCATATTGTGAAGATTAGACAGACTATATCCTTTTCCAAGCCTTAATGTCAGTCGCTTTGACAAATTACGCATCAGGCCTTCACCATAGGAAGCCCTCGCCTGACCATTCTGTTCAAATTCAACTATGTATTCGCCTATGTGCCAATTCGTAGTTACAAGTGTATCGTCTATTTGTTGCATGATTTTACCTTTGGCCTCGGAAACCAAAGAAACGATACGCTCTACAAGGCTCTCAAATGCAGAGTCGTCATTGGAAGATATGTGTGGAAGTATGTCCGATGAATTCATCTTGCAAAGATAATAAATTTTTTCATTCTCTAAAATTGACTTTCAGTCAGCGTTTTGCCAAACCCATTCCGAAAAGTTGGTCAAATGGCCACTTTCTCGGAATAGATTTTATGGCTTACCACATCTCGCTGTCTTTCTTGGTTCGGGCGGCGATTTCGTCGGCTATCTCCTCTGAGGAGAGTTTGATGTAGTCTATGAATGTCTTTGGGGTCTTGTGGCCGCTGACGTACATCATCTGGACGATGTCGTATTTGCCTCATGCAGAATTGAAACCATATGTATTCGGCGATTTTCAATTGTGGCTCAGATACATATTGGTGATTCCGGTGCGTCGGGCGGTGTGACTCGTCACGCATTTGAAGCCAGGAAGGATGACGCAGAACGAATAAAATTAAATCCTTTGTATATCAGCGATATATATCATATTTTGTATCGAGAATCAAAAAACGCAACCAATATTAGTTGATATTGTCAACTATTTTGCTAACTTTGCCCCCATGAAACAAAAACAGATAGACAAAATAAGATGCTTCAACCGAAAGTACACGAAAGTATTAGGCATCTTGAATAAACATTATATGGGGAGTCCATTCGGGCTTCCGGAGATTCGTGTGATCCAAGACATTTACCTTCATCCGAATAGAAGCGCAAACGAGATTTCGGAAGAACTCAATATGGATAAGGGATATTTGTCGCGGTTGTTGAAAAACTTGGAGCGACAGAACTATATATTCCGTTCCATTTGCAAGGAGGACGCCCGCAGAGGGATAATATCTCTTACAGACTCAGGTATCTCGGTATATCACGAACTTGACAACTCTGCCAACCAATCCGTCAACGATATATATGGACATCTGTCAGAGGCACAGATAACCACCCTTATTTCAAACATGGAGGAAATCTGTTCATTAGTCTGTTCTCCAACTTCTAATAGTCAAGAGAGTGTTGATTGATTTAATCGGATATATCGGACTGACCATGAATCTGCTATCAATGACCATGAAAGATATTCTATGGTTGAGATGGTTTTCTATTGTGGCTAATTCTATCTACATCTGCTATGGAATTATGCTCGGAGCCAGGCCCTTTATAATTGGATGCTCCATAGCTGTCTGTATCCATATCTACCATCTGATCATAATGTATTCAGTTAAAAAAATGTATTCAGTTAAAAAAAGGAGAGCATAAAATGGAAATAGTACAATATCAGGACAAATATAAGAATGACGCAATTCAGCTCATTCTTCATATTCAAAATGATGAGTCAAAGGTAAATATGCCTTTGGAAGGTCAACCTGATTTGCTTGATATTCCTACATACTATATCAAGCGAGGCGGAAATTTTTGGGTTGCCATAGACAATAATCATGTTGTAGGGACTATAGCATTGATGAAAATCAATGATGATTGGTGTGTGATGAAGAAATTTTTTGTCCGCTCTGAGTACCGCTCACGAAAAGTTGGATTTGCGCTCTACTCAGGGCTCCTCGATTTTGCTAATGCAAAAGGATTCAAGCACATGGTGCTTGATACCCCCTCGGTAGCAAAAAAAGCGCACTTATTTTATGAGCGTGCTGGATTCCACCGTATATCTAAATCTGATTTGGCGATTGAGTATGATTATCTCGACCGGGATTCAATTATATTTCAGCTGGATCTGTGATATGGATGAGCAGGAACAATATCATAATGAACGTGACCATATCCTCCGTGTTCGTACTCGTTGGATATAGTCACGTTTATACGCTTACTTAAATTACCACATCTCGCTATCTTTGCCTCAGAGCGTGTTTTGTTTTAGAAGACTTCGGCGATTGCTTTGCAATTCTTGGTTCGGGCGGCGATTTGGCTCATATTGTGTAGATTTTTAAGGTATTCGCCGATTTAACCAATTCGTCGGCTATCTCCTCGGAGGAGAGTTTGATGTAGTCCATGAAGAACTCCGATGAATATTCAATTTTGCTTGGAGGGATTATCTGATACAAGTAAATCGCGTAGGACTACGGCATTGTTGTGAGCAATGTCATGCGATGAGTAAATAAGCGTGACTTTTGGCTTGTCACTTATAACCTTTTTCAGATTGGCAAAGGCTGGATTCGATAACAACTCCTGCCTGTATCTCTTCTCAAATTCGGTCCATTCCGTCTGCGGATTGGCATGAAACCATTCACGCAATTCAGTCGATGGGGCTATCTCCTTGTCCCACCAGTCATAATGGAATGTTTCGTGCGATAGACCTCTCGGCCATAGTCGGTCGATATATATTCTGAACCCGTCGTCAGCAGATGCGGGTTCATAAGCCCGTTTTATGTTTATAATCTGTTCCATATAAAGGGAACAAATCAGGACTGAATATGTTGCCCCATTTAAGGCTTTGATTTACTTATAGGTGTTTTCTCATTTGCTATATCTGCTTCAGTGATTTTTTAGGGGATTGCCTAAAATCCTGTCCGAAATGAACAGGCTGGGATAGGAACAATGTTCCGGTGACTGGTACCGTATTGGTTATGACGGTCGCCAAAACAGCCTCACCAAAACTGTCTCGTGAAATGTAGTCCCGAATATATCATATGTCAGTGACTTTTATTAACTTTGCGGTGAGTACGAGTGCTTCGCAATGCGCACCGGCTTCACCGACTTGCGCTCTCGGCTCACTCGCGAATTTATGAAATCCCGGATGTGCCGCCGCGTGTGGAATACGTGAAAATTCCGACCGGATAATTGATAATAGAAATAATAGAACTTCTTGACATGGAGATAATATCTTTGAGAAAGAACCCTGAATTCCTTGAAAGTGCAATTGTCTACTTTCAAGAGAAGTGGGCTACTGAAGACTCTATGGCTGTCTACGACGATTGTATGCGTCATTGCATAGATGCTGCCAATCCTCTGCCGCAATGGTATCTGCTGGTCGATGGCGGCAGAATAATCGGTTGTGCCGGATTGGTAACAAATGATTTCAATTCTCGCATGGACCTATACCCGTGGTTGGCAGCACTGTATGTCGAAGAGGATTGTCGTGGAAAAGGTTGTGGTAAAATGCTAATTGAACATGTAGTAAAGGATGCAGGATTGCTCGGCTTCAAAAACCTGTATCTATGCACCGACCATATCGGATTCTATGAACGATTCGGCTTTGATTTCATCGGCTTTTGCTATCATCCGTGGGGTGAGAAAACACGGATCTATCATTTAGAACTTACCTGATTGAAAATGTTTATGGTTATGGATATCATGGCTTTGAGCCAAAGGCAATATTGATGTGAATATGAAACTGAATTATAATCTACGCAACATATCTCAAGAGTATCAGTCATTCCTGACTGCGGCATTTACTATGGCGGAAAATGCCGGGGAAATTCATATGCGATATTTCCGTAAAAGAGACCTTGAACAGTCAACAAAACTCAACGACAGCGATGTTGTGACAATAGCCGATAAAGAAGCGGAGGCTTTTATTTTGAATTTCATACACCATAATTTTCCCCTGCATGGAATTATTTCAGAGGAGTCTGGAAGTGATCATGATGAAAGAGAATGGCGTTGGGTGATAGACCCTCTTGATGGCACAACCAACTTCTCTGCGGGTCTTCCGACGTTCTGTGTGTCGATTGCTTTGGAACGCAATAAAGAAACCGTACTTGGGGTTGTATATGCCCCATATCTCCGAGAATGTTTCTATGCTGTCAAAGGGGCAGGAGCCTGGCTGAATGGTACTCAAATCCACTGTTCTGATAAATCGGAAATGTCCAAGGCTGTTGTTGCCACAGGTATGCCATACGACAGAAACGATAATTCTGACAATAATCTTGCTGAAATCTGTCGTATGGCTCTATGTGTCAGAGGTGTCAGGCGTATGGGGTCGGCAGCAATAGATCTTTGTTATACAGCTGCCGGATTCTTTGATGCATATTGGGAATTAAATCTCAACCGTTGGGATGTCGCTGCCGGACAGCTTATAGCCGCAGAGGCAGGTGTAATCATTGAGTCAATTCGCTCAAACCGGAATCATTCTATCCTTGCTTCCGTCCCCAGTCTTCATTTGGCAATGCGCCAAGTCCTTTTGTCGTAGACAGATCCATTGATGAAAATATGATTAAAGCTGAAGGAATAGAAGAGATTCTGCTTGGCATGTCTGATGAACGACAGGCTCGTCAAGCACTTCGATTTTTCAAGACAGGTCCCGGAGAATATGGAGAGGGCGACAGGTTCGTCGGGTTGCGTAATCCGCAAGTGCGCATGGTGGTAAAAGAAGCATGGCGGGATACGCCTATTTTAGAAGCCGAAAAGCTCGTGCGCTCTCCTCTCCACGAAGTGCGCCTATGTGGTCTGTTGATAATGGTTGAGCAATACCTCAAGGCAATGAAGAAAAAAGACCGGAAGACCATGAATAGGATTTTTGATAAATATATCACCCTTTATCAGTATATCAACAATTGGGATTTGGTTGACTTGTCGGCAATTAAGATCGTGGGGAATCATGAAGTCCTTAATCCTGATATCACCTTGATGGATGAATGGATCACCCCGGGGGCGCATACCATATGGCAGCAGCGCATTGCCATGGTAAGCACATGGATGCTTACCCGTAATGATCATCCGGAAGTTTGTTTCCAGCGCGCTGAATATCTATTGTCGAGCCCTCATGATCTGTTGCATAAAGCAGCGGGATGGATGCTTCGGGAGACATGGAAGAAAGGGTACAGAGACGAAATGCGTGATTTCCTTGAAGAAAACATAAACGCCATGCCTTCCGTAATGTTGAGCTACGCTTGCGAGCAAATGCCGGTTGACGAACGCCACGATTGGCAGCAGAAACGGAAAACAGCCCGATGATATTTCTTTTAAAACGATTCCTGATCAATCAGTTGTTTCAGAAGCGGAGTTGGAGGGTGGCGAGTATGTTGCGGGGGCGGAGCTGGAAGGAGTGTTCAGTGCGGGATAGGGTTCCGTAAGTCACGTACTTGTATTGGCGCTTATTGAGCAGGTTGTTGGCCGTGAGAGACAGACGCACTTTGCTGCTTACATGCCATACGGCTGATGCGTCGAGAAGAATGAGATTCTCAATGTTGCCTTCAGGAAATCTGGTGAGGAAGTGTTCTGCTCCGAATGTGAATTGCCAACAGTCTTGAGGAATTACAGTGGCGTAGAGCTTCTGATTGAATGCCACGGTGTTGTTCTTGATCTCACCAATTCTCAGTCGGGAGAATCCATAGTTGGCGTCATAGTTCACAGAAAGCCACCTGAAAAGACTACCCTTGAAATATGGTTTTACGTTCAGTGTCTGCTGGCTGTAATCTTCAATAATGTTGTCTCGCATTGAAGATGCCGAACTTGTAGAGGCATTCATATCCAGACCGACCACCATCCGGCTATGACCGAGTCCTTTGCTTACGCCACCGTTTATGCTCCAGAAATGATTTCCCGAAAGCTTGTCAGCATATGTTGACACAATGAAATCATCTATAAACAACTGGTTTGACATGATTGAGCTCCGGCTGTAATTATAGCTGAAGGATGCATTGGCAAAGAAAGATGATAAAGGGTTACGGTATTTGTAGTTCACCGTAGCTGCTGCCTTATGAGAATACTCGTCAATATCGTTGGCAATGAATAGATTACGATAGTCTGATAAAACTGGCGCCGATATATTCATGTATGCCTGTGGTGAATTTAGTTTATATGCAAGGGAAGCTGATATCTCACTCTTTGCGGATGTCTTCTTGCGAATATAAAAAGTGGGCATGAGGTTGATGTAATTGTGTTGGCCGTTGATGCCGTGGTACAGCCATTTTACCGGTATTTTTGCCGATAACAGCCAGCTGTTGCGGTTATAGTCAATCTGAGGAGTCAGATAGAGATTTGACAGGAATGCGTTGTATTCTGCATTGTTGTCAAAATTCCCCATTCCTATGAGTGACAGATCCATACTATGATAGTTCAAGTCGATACCTCCATTGACATAGAATTTCCAGAAGCGGCCAAGTTTGCCCCAGCGTGATTCGGTGGTGCTCCGGAAATCTGTAACGCCAACGTTTTGGGTAGTATTTTCTCCGCCATTTACAAACAGTCTGTCAGGACGGTACGAGAATGAATTTCGCGATGTCAGTTCAAAAAGCTTCTTATCATTGCGCTTCACGAGCTTCAGATCATTTGTCACCGACAAATTACGGCGATGGATCCGTTGGTCAAGGTCAAACGAACCTGTTATTATAGAGTTTGAGTTTTCCCATACCCCTTCAATTATAAATTTATCCTTAAGGAAATAGTCACGTTTGTTAATCTGCATGTTGAACTGAGCCGAAACATCATGGCTCTGTGTGCGGAGGCTGTTGTTTTGTGTGAATTCCGGAATGGAGGGGTTGAAATAATCCGTATGTATTCCGGAAGTATAGTCGAGACGGTCGCCTACATAATTCAGTTTGAATCGCATAGACGTGTCGCCACGCTTCCATGCAGTAATGGAATTTGCGAGCCATGACAAATTATCGCGGGTGCGTTTCTCGCTTAAAGGAGCATTGATGATGTCGGCTGCTATGTATTCAGGCCACAACGACTCCGAATAGCCGGTGAATGACATATCGCTGAAATCATGCTCCGTTATCTGCTCATCCGGATTCCATCCGGTATTTCCACAGCGTAATGTCAGAATATTCTGCACTTTCGGCGCTATCCTCATGGCATATAGCGATCCATCGTAAAGCCAGGGCTGAACACCCGTACCGGCTTTGGCGACACCTACCCATTTACCCTTTGCGCCTTCATTCAGCTTGATATTTATACCAGCCTCTTCCGGAAAATCAATGCCTTCAAGAGCTTTTACAGGCTGATGCTTTTCCATCACTTCCACCGACTTCACATCCTTATGTGATATATTATTGGTGGCGAGACCATATTGCCCGTCAAGAAAGTCATCACCATCGATATAAAATTTATTTATCCGCTTCCCCTGATACTTGATGGTTCCGTTCTCCTCAACTTTGATGCCCGGCAGGCGTTTGATAACATCGATAATAGCATTGTCGGAGGCGTTGGCATAACGAGCTACATTGAATACAAGAGTATCGCCTTTGGCATAGATATCGGGAGCTTGCACAATGACATCTTTCAACAGCGTGGTCTTATGCCACATCGCCACACCCTGCGCAAAATCATAGTCGCGTGGCAGTTTCAATGTCTCATAACCCATACAGCGGAATGAGACAGAATCAGTTGTGTCTGATATCTTGATTTTAAATGCACCTGTGGCATCAGATGATGCGAATGATGTCACCCGGCCTTGGCGATTTAAGGCTTGCACAACCGCTCCTGCTATCGGTTTGCGGCTTTCTCCGTCAACTATTGTTCCGGCAGCCGATTCCGGTACTGCCGCCGAAACCGACAGCAGTCCGAGGAACAGGCAAAGTATGAAAAAATTGTATCTTGTCATTTCTTCCAGTCGCGTTCAATGTAATCGAAAGGTAGTTCAATAGGGTCATAAGCATCCAGACACGGATTTCCGGCTTCGTCAGTAACAGTGATGTGCCCATGTCCTCCGGCTTCATAATAAGCATAAGGATTTACGTCATAGCGGTTCTTCGCATCATAATACTTGGCACGTCCTGTAGTGTTGTATGGCACCTTATAAATTGTGATAGGTCTGTCCGCATTTGATTTTATTCCGATACATTCAAATAGATAATGCCCCTCTTTGTCGGAAGCTTTCATTATAAGTCCCGGTAATCCATGTAGTTTCCACGGTCCTTCCATCAGAGGAATATCCTCCGTGTAGAAAGCTGTCCATTCCCGTCCACGGAAATTGCATACCGCGGAGTGGCATTCATATCCAAGCACGTTGGTGACGCTGTCAGTAAGTTCCCATTCAAGTTCCGGCATTTCCTCCTCATAGCGGAACCAGTCCATACATATCTTTTCTGTATGTGTCAGTTTTCCATGGGGATAGTTTTTGAATATGGTCATGAACTCGCCGGTAGAGAGTTTGCCATCCATGGCAGCTTCCGCCACTTGCTCCGGTGTTATTTTCATCAGTAATGAATCCACTGTGAGATTCTTGTAGCTGGAAAATTTAGACAGTCCGTCAGGTCCGATTTGCAGAAGCATCTGATCTGCCGTGTAATTGTCCTTCAGTTGACCGGTCGTGTCGTTACACCATTTGTAGTCATATACGAACTCCATTGTTTCCGGTGCTATGGTCTCGGTTTCAGGCACACTGCTCGGGAATATGCCGAGAGTGCGGCGTAGCACTTTGCCCGATGCCACCGTTGTCAGTACTATAATGACTGAGATGATAATTGATATTTTCTTCATTTTACTTGCGTTTTTGTTTTACGATGCAAAGTTACAGACGTCTCATGTCTCCTGACGAAAATTATCATTACTCAAATATTATAGAATTATTACTAAATTATTACTGCACATAAATTATCCATAAACTCAGCTATTTATATAGCATATTATGATTAAATTTGCATCATGGAAAAGAAGATAAAGACACTCTATATATTATCAATCGTTGCCATACTCGCTTTTCTCGGGATGCAGGTGTATTGGCTATATGGTCGTTATGAATATTCTCTATCTGAATATGAGAATATTCAGATAGAGAATATTTCAAATGCCATAACAGAATATAATAATGAAAGGGCAAAACATTCAGCGGTAAAGAAAATAGCCAGGACACAGTCTTCATATCAGATGAATACAGATGTTGACTCTGCCGGAAACCGGCGGCGTACAGTTACTGTGACTACAAAGGAGATTGACGGCCGTAAATTTTTGGGGATAGCGGAGGAACGCAAACTGACACCCGAAGAAATGAAAAAACTTCAGGAACTGGTAATGGATTCTCTTGACATGGTTGATGCAAAGATAGCCACAGTCGATGCCTCGGGCGCTCCCTCTGACGGAGTTGCATGGAACGCCATGAGAAATTTTGATAATGAGATACAATCACCCTTCACCACAGAAGGGATAGACTCTATTTTACGAAAGGGTAACCTCAATGCTGTAATCACTTTGGTCTTGCAGGACAGCGTGACATGGGAGCCTGTTGCCATACGTCATTCTTCGGTAGTCTCCCCCCGGTTCAAGGTCATAACCCCTTATTCCGAACTCGAAAAGAAAGCGGTTGTGATTGAATGTGAGATTCCCTCCTCGGAGATATTGAGCAGTATGGGTTGGACTTTGGCATTGGCTGTGGTTCTCTCGTTGTTCCTTATCCTTTGTCTTGTATGGCAGATCAATACCATCGTCAGGCTGACGCGACTTGACAAGATGCGCAACTCGTTTATCACCACAATGATTCATGAGCTGAAACGTCCAATTTCGACATTGAAAATGTGTGTTTCCGGAATTGATAATGATAAATTGATGGAAGATGCCCAGCTACGCCATGAGCTTACGGGCGAGACACGCAAAGCCCTCGACAACCTCTCTGCATACTTTTCAAAACTGCGTGACATAACTTTCAATAATGTCGATCAGATTCCATTGAATGTCACATCAATCAACCTATTTGAACTTGTGGATAGTGTGATTACTTCCATTCAATTGCCAAGTTCCAAGAATGTTGTATTTGAAAACAATGTGCCATGCAAGTTGGAGGTGTCTGCTGACCGTTCTCATCTTATGAATATCCTTACGAATTTGATTGAGAATGCTGTCAAGTATTCCGGTGAAGATGTAATGATTAAAATATATGCCGAAGCAATTTCGGAGGGTATAAAGATTTTGGTTGAGGACAATGGCAATGGTATAGCCTCTACAGATCAAAGTAAAATTTTCAACCGGTTCTATCGTGGCAAGGCATCGACAACAGACATTCCCGGCATGGGATTGGGACTTGCATACGTAAAACTTCTGACAGACGCACATGGAGGCGAAATCTCCGTTGAGAGCACCGAAGGTGTCGGCTCATCATTCTCTATAAAACTACCGCAATGAAAAAGATACTGCTTGTAGACGATGACCTCAAAAACTCAATGCTTCTCAAACGTTTTATCGAGGCGGAAGGTTATGAGGTGACATATGCTCCCAATGGCAGGGTGGGGTTGGAATTATACCGGGAAATCCACCCGGAATTGATTCTTCTTGATATAAACATGCCGGAGATGAATGGTTTCGAGGTGGCGAAGACAATTAGAGAGACAGATCGTCGTGTGCTTATTTTCTTCCTTACAGACCGCACAGACAAAGTGGATCGTCTTTACGGTTTCAAACTTAAAGGTAATGACTATATCCCCAAACCATTCTATCCTGAAGAATTGATAGCAAAAATTAACGAACGGTTTGAGAGCGACATAACATCGCAGGATGTGGAATATCAACTTGGCAACACACAGTTCCGTCCTAATCTTGCGTCCTTGACATTCAATGGCGAGACACACTCTCTTTCAGTTCGTCAGACAGAGATTCTTGCCATTCTCGCCCGGAATTTCGGCAAGGTAGTTGACCGCGACACCATCCTCAACGCAGTATGGGGCGACAGCAGTTACGCCAACTCCCTTGCGTTGAATGTTCAGATAACCTATATTCGCAAACTTCTGGTCGATCCCACAGTAACCATAACCTCCTTGAAAAAGAAAGGGTATGTCTTGTCATAGCCAAAACCGCTGCCATAAACTTTGCAAACGGTTTGCATTAAAATGTCGGTAATTTTACAGCAGTAAAATCAAACTGCGGAAAATATCGCATTAATATGTTAGCCGCATTAATATGTTATAAGAATATGAACAAGACATTCAAGATTGAGGTTGATTGCGCTAACTGCGCGAATCTCGTTGAAGACGCTGCAAAGAAAGTAGATGGAGTGAAAGAACTGTCAATATCTTTTATGACTCAGAAAATGAAAGTCACTTTTGAGGATGATGCCGATGCGGAGGCTGTGATGGCGGATGTTTTGAAGGTGGCGAAGAAAATTGAGCCGGACTTCGAAATTCTTTGATTATGAATAAGAAACAACGTAATATGCTGATCCGCATCATCATCGCTCTGGTGATGGCTGTGGGTCTGCTTTTTATTGATGTTACCGGGTGGGTAAGATTGGCTTTATATCTTGTCGTCTATCTGATAATAGGTTATGACATATTGAGGAAAGCTGGGCTTGGAATTATCCACGGCAGGGTGTTTGATGAGAATTTTCTTATGGCTGTGGCAACTGTCGGAGCCTTCGCTCTTGCTATCTATGAGAAGAGTGGCGATTATATGGAGGCAATTGCCGTCATGCTGTTTTATCAGATAGGTGAGTTCTTCCAGAGCTATGCCGTGGGAAAAAGCCGCCGTAATATAGCGGCGCTTATGGATATACGCCCTGATTATGCCAATATTGAACGGGATGGCAAGATTGTAAAGGTTGATCCCGATGATGTGGCGGTTGGTCAGACAATTATAATCCAGCCCGGAGAGAGGATTCCGATTGACGGAGTTATAGTTTCCGGCGAGTCGTCGCTCAATACATCCGCATTGACCGGCGAGTCTCTCCCGCGCGAAGTCGGTATGGGGGATGATGTCATAAGCGGTAGCATCAATATGTCCGGAGTGCTGAAAGTGCGTACTACCAAAGAGTTCGGAGATTCCACCGTGTCCAAGATATTGGAATTGGTGGAGGATTCAGCCTCACGCAAGTCTAAGTCCGAAAACTTTATAGCGAAGTTCGCGAGAGTATATACTCCGGCTGTATGTTACGGTGCGTTGGCGCTTGCATTGCTGCCTCCGTTGTTTCTTATTCTGTTTTATGGTGCGCCTCTGAGCTTCACCACATTTGAAACATGGGTTTATCGTGCATTGGTGTTCCTTGTTATCAGCTGTCCCTGTGCGTTGGTGGTCAGCATACCACTGTCGTTCTTTGCCGGAATCGGTGGGGCAAGCCGCGAGGGTGTGCTGGTGAAAGGTGCCAACATACTTGAAACGTTGTCGAAAGTCAAGACTGTGGTATTTGACAAAACCGGTACATTGACCAAGGGTGTGTTTGAGGTTAACGCCTATCATGGCGATCACGATCAGGATATCTCAGACCGCAAGACCCGTTTGCTTGAATATGCGGCGATTGTAGAGTCATCATCTTCGCATCCTATTGCAAAGTCGTTGCAGCAAGCCTATGGACATCCGATTGATCGCAGCCGTATGAGCGATGTTAATGAAATCAGCGGCAAGGGCATCACCGCTGTTATCGATGGCATGGAAGTCGCCGCCGGCAATGAGAAACTGATGCATGAGCTTGGGCTGACACCCTGTCATTGCAAGACAGCCGGTACGATTGTCCATGTCGCTATTGACGGTAAGTATGCAGGACACATAGTTCTCGGAGATGTTGTGAAACCTACATCCGCTCATGCCATTTCCGACCTCCGTAAATCCGGGGTGACTCAGACAGTCATGCTCACCGGTGATGCCAGATCGGTTGCGGACCAGACCGCTGCAGATTTGGGTATTGACAAGGTTTATAGCGAACTGCTGCCTGCGGATAAGGTGTCGCAACTTGAACGTATCCTTGCCGGGTCGAAAGGCGAAGGCAAGGTGGCATTTGTGGGCGATGGTATAAATGATGCCCCAGTGCTTTCGCGAGCCGATATTGGAATCGCGATGGGTGCTATGGGTAGTGATGCTGCCATAGAAGCCGCAGATGTAGTGCTCATGGACGATAATCCTCTGAAAATAGGGAAGGCGATCAGAATATCGCGCAAGTGTCTGAAAATCGTCTGGGAAAATATTATAATGGCATTGGGTATCAAAGGTGTCTGTCTTATACTTGGAATATTCGGTATTGTAAATATGTGGCTCGCTATTTTCGCAGATGTTGGTGTGATGATTCTTGCTGTGCTCAACGCGATAAGGGCGATGTATGTTCGCAAGATATAAAACTGATGTTGCAGATGGAATCTAAATGACGTATCTTTGCAGAAAAATAGTATTATGGGTAATGCAGATATTGATGCCATATTGGAAAGTAAGGATATCAAACCTACTGCCAACCGCGTTCTCGTGATGAGAGAGCTGATGAAAGCCTCGCATCCGGTAAATCTTGCCGATCTGGAAGTCTCATTAGGGTTTTCAATGGATAAGGCAAGTATTTTTCGGGTTCTGGAGCTTTTTGCCGAAAAGGATGTGGTTCATGTGATCGAGGATGGAAGCAGGTCGCTCAAATATGAGTTGTGTAGTCATAGCGGAGGCAAGCATAGCATTACCGACCAGCATGCCCATTTTTATTGTGAGCATTGCAAGGAGATATATTGTTTTAAGGCGGCAAAAGTTCCACTGATTGATATACCCGACGGGTTTATGCCTCATTCAATCAATTATATGATCAAAGGTCTGTGTCCTAAATGCAGTGCCAATTTATGAGTCATGGAAATAAGAAATTTACTACATATTGATTTTGATACCCTGTTCCAGGGTTTTGAGAGAGCATTCTCAGATTATGAGATATTTTTCGAAAAAGAAGAGGTGCGTTCTATGCTTAAAAGACGAGGATATGATCCGCGTCTTTCATTCGCAGCCTTCGATAACGGTGAGATAGTAGCCTTTACTCTTAATGGTATTGGTGACTTCAATGGAATTCGAACTGCTTATGACACAGGGACCGGAACCGTGAAAGAATACAGAGGTCAGGGAATTGCTGCAAAAATCTTTACATATTCTCTCCCATTTCTAAAAGAGGCGGGAGTCAGACAGTATGTGCTTGAGGTGCTTCAGAATAATGAAAAAGCCATATCTGTTTACCGTAAGATGAACTTTGATGTATCAAGGGAGTTCGACTGTTTCAGACAAAATATTGACTTGATTGATAACTCAAGTTGTTGTGACAATTGCAGGCTTATGCCGGTCGAGACAGATACTGTCCGGAGATTGCAGCATTGTTGTGATATTAAACCATCATGGCAAAATAGCATGTATTCCATAGAACGTGGCGGTTCTGATCTGGTGTGTCTTGGTGCTTTCATAGGCGATCGTATCGTTGGATATTGTGTGTTTGACGAAAATACGGGAGATCTGACACAGATAGCCGTGGAGAAAGAGTGTCGTCGTAAAGGGATTGCATCCCGATTATTGAAGGAAGCTGTGGGAAGAATGAGAACAGGTTATATCAAAGTGTTGAATATCGATTCAGATTATCAGCCGTTGCATAGCTTCCTTAAGGCGAAGAATATACCGTTGGCAAGCAGGCAATTTGAAATGACTTTGGAATTTTAGCAAACAGGGATTCTGCACTCTCTTCCCCGGCAATTAAGAGTATAAAAATGCTTTTAGGGTAACGAACGATAATAGATTATGATTGAGACGGAGAGACTTACGTTGCGACGATGGAGAGAGGACGATGCGGATGCTCTGTATAAATATGCGTCTGATGAGCGCGTCAGTGAGCTTGCACTGTGGCCCTGTCATGATTCCGTGGATATGAGTAGGGAGGTTATTCGCTCCTTTTTTGCTCCCAATCCGGATCTTTTCGCAATGGTGCTAAAAAGCACAGGTGAACCGGTGGGTTGTATCGGACTTGTTCCGGACGGTGCCGAACACCATCCTCTGTTAGATAATGAACGAGAGGTGGGTTATTGGATTGGTTACCCGTATTGGGGGCATGGGCTCACTCCCGAAGCTCTTGAAGGATTGATTTGCTATTGTCGGGCAGAGCTTAGGCTCAACTCATTACTGTTGACAACTGATTGCCGGAACGAAGCCTCTATGCGTGTCGCAGAAAAATGCGGCTTCAAGTTTTTGGAAAACTATGACAAAGAAGGTATCGCCAGCAATGCCTACCGTCTGGCTTTGATTTGAATATAGGGCGGTTTGTTGTCAACAATCCTCGGGTTTATAGTGTTATTTGTTTAGATAAGTGGCTGATCATGTTGTCAGCTGTAGGTATCCACTAAGAGTCCGTCTCATAAAAAATTTAGCTTTAGGGGACGCATGCCAGAGCTGATTTTGGATTTGCAGAATCAGGAGCATAGCGGGCTATGTGACTGATTCAAAAATACAAAAGCAGCCGGGCATGCGGGACTAAGGTAATTTTTCATGAAAGAGACTTAACTATAAATATGTATAATTTTTAACTTCAAACATTTCCGTTTTGTTAAAATTACTTCAGACCGGCTTCTTTCCGGTTAATTTATCCAATCCCTCAGGTCACAACCGAAAGGTTGCTCCCTTTCGCGATTGAATAAATTATCTCGGAAACAAGCCGCCCCTAAAGTTAAATTTTTTATGAGACGGACTCTAAACAAACAAGATTATGAAAAAGTATTTAGCAGAGATGATCGGTACTTTCGTGCTGACTCTCATGGGCTGCGGAGCAGCAGTTTTCGCCGGAATCGGTCTGGGCACGACAGGTTACGGAATATCTACACTTGGCGTTGCGTTCGCATTCGGTCTTTCTGTGATTGCCATGGCTTATACCATCGGTAATATTTCGGGATGCCATATCAATCCGGCAATCTCGTTAGGTGTATGGGCGAGCGGGCGTATGAGTGGCAAAGAAGCTGCCGGTTACATGTTCTTTCAGGTGATAGGTGCTATCATTGCTTCTGCCGTGATCTATTTCCTTGTACATACCGGAAACGAAGGTGGAATATCAGCAGTGTTCAATGACACGACAACCACCGGTGCCAACTCTTATCTGCCGGGAAATGCTCTTCCCGCGTTTGTCGCTGAGTTTGTATTCACATTTATCTTCGTGTTAGTGGTGCTCGGCACTACGGATTCCAAGAAAGGTGCAGGCGCGTTTGCCGGTCTCGCTATTGGTCTGACGCTCGTCCTTGTGCATATCGCATGTATTCCTATCACCGGCACATCTGTGAATCCGGCGCGTTCGATCGGTCCTGCCATCTTCGCGTGCATACAGGGTGACTGCACTCCGATCTCGCAGATCTGGCTGTTTATCGTAGCTCCGCTGGCTGGCGCTCTGGTGAGTGCTATCGTCTGGAACTATTTCAGCCCCACAAAGATTGAGAAAGAATAAAATTTGAAATGATATATGCAGACTCCCCCGTCTTTGTGTGATGAGACGGGGGAGTCGTTATATCATGAGGATATGTAAAGCTTTTATGGGCAGGATTGTGTGTGTGGCAAATATTTGTTAATTTTGCAGTGTGAAAAAGTCGTTCGCCCGCATAATTGTGTCGTTCGTGATGGTAGTGTTCGTAAACTTCATGTTTTCGAACGCTATATTCACACATGTGCATAAGGGGCTCGACGGCCGGCAGGTGGCTCACTCGCATCCATACTTACCCTCTTCCGGCCATACACATTCCTCTAATTCTTTGGATCTCACGGCAGCTTTTAATGCCTCTGCTTCAGCTGCGGTGGCGGTGACTGCACTGGTGTTATTGTCACCGAAGGTAGTATGTGATACCGTTGAGGATGACACTGCCCCACACATGATAATCATTCATCATGTGGTCAAAGCGTTGAGGGCTCCTCCTGCGTTGCGGATATGATATGAACTTTTACCTGGTGCAGAAAAGTTTTCTGTAGACCGGGATCTTTACGTCTATAACATATATCGCAAAATCCATAATGTCCAAAAAAATATTTTTTGCGGTCATGGCTCCGGTCATGACTGTCGCTGCGTATGCTGATACGCCCGCACAGCTCACAGAAGAGCAGCTCGATTCTATAGCAGATGTTTTCATGCTTGATCAAGTGGTTGTCACCAGTTCCAAAAGTGAGGTCAAGCGTCGTCAGAGTCCTTCACTCGTAAATGTGATGACCGGTAAACTTCTTACCACTGTCGGTGCCTGTTCGCTCGCAGACGGTCTTGATTTTCAACCCGGAGTGCGGGTCGAGAATGATTGTCAGAACTGCGGTTTCACACAAGTGCGGATCAATGGTCTTGATGGTCACTATTCTCAGATCCTCATGAATTCACGTCCCGTTTTCTCTGCCTTGACGGGTGTATACGGTCTTGAACAGATTCCGGCTAATATGATCGACCGGATAGAGGTGATGAGAGGGGGAGGATCCGCGCTTTTCGGCTCCTCGGCAATCGGGGGTACTATCAATATTATAACAAAAGACCCCCGCACGAATTCGGCCAAGGTGTCGCATACCCTGACATCGATAGGACCATCCGGTTCTCTCGACAACAATACCACACTGAATGCCTCTGTTGTCACAAACAATGACAAGGCGGGAATCTTCATCTATGGTCAGAGCCGTTATAGAGATGGCTACGATCATAACGGTGACGGTTTCACGGAGGTTGCTCAGTTGAAGACCCAGACTCTTGGGGCGAGAACATTTTTCCGTACATCCGAATCCTCGAAACTCTCGTTGGAATATCATAACACCCATGAATACCGCAGGGGCGGAGACCAGCTTGATGTCCCTGCTCACCAGGCGATGATTGCAGAGCAGGTTGAGCATAACATACATGGAGCGGAGGTTACCTATGACATATGGCCTCGTGACCGTCGCGATCATGTGTCGGTATTTTCGGCAATGATGGCCACAAAACGTAACAGCTACTATGGTTCAGATATGGACCCTGATGCGTACGGACGAACATCAGACCTTGTGGTGACAGCCGGAACACAGTGGACCCACCCGATCTCGAAGTTCTTGTTCATGCCCGCTGAGTTGGTAGCCGGTCTTGAATACTCTCACAATCGACTTCATGACGTGACTGTAGGTTACGGACATGATATTCTACAGAATGTAAATATTTTCAGTGGTTATCTGCAGAATGAATGGCGCGATGAGAAGTGGGGATTCCTGATCGGTGCCCGTCTCGACAAGCACTCATTGATAAAGAATCCCATTGTGTCGCCGCGTGCCAATATCCGTTTCAACCCGTCGCGCAGCGCGAATTTCAGATTGTCATATTCTACCGGCTTCCGTTCACCGCAGGCATACGATGAGGATTTCCACGTGGCTATAGTAGGTGGTGAGCGGGTGGTTACAGTGCTTGCCCCCGACTTGAAGCAGGAAAGCTCGCAGAGTGTAAGTGCCTCCGCTGACCTGTATCACACTTTCGGAAACGTTCAGACAAATCTTCTCATAGAGGGGTTCTTTACGGATCTCCGTGATGTATTCGCGCTTCGCCAGCTTGATGGACTTGATGCGCAGGGGAACGCGGTGCTCGAGCGCTACAATGGTTCCGGCGCACGTGTGTTCGGTATGAATATAGAGGCAAAAGCATTCTTCTCCTCGCATTTTGACATACAGGCGGGAGTGACGTTGCAGCGCAGCCGTTACAAGAAGCCGGAGGTATGGAGTGACAATCCTGATGTGCCGGCGGAGAAACGCATGTTCCGCACGCCGGACGTGTATGGATATTTCACAGCCAACTGGGAGATTATACCCAAGCTGAAGGCAATTTTCACAGGTACGTTGACCGGTCCGATGACCGTACAGCATCTGGAAGGATCAGGCACTGATGTCGATCTTGCGGTGCGCACGGAGTCATTCTTCGATGCCTCTGTTAAATTGAGCTATTGTCTCACTCTTTTTAAGAAAGTGGATCTTGACCTCACTGCGGGGATAACAAATATCTTCAATTCGTATCAGCGAGATTTTGACACCGGTTCCCGTCGAGATTCAGGCTACATGTATGGTCCGTCACTACCGCGCTGTCTAACGTTCGGAGTCTCCGTCGGAATCTGATGTGGTTCCAGATAGCCCACCCGTGTACCAGCGAGTGAACAACAGGCGTATAAGGAAGATCGTTCCTCTGAATATAAGTTCTATGCACATTGCTGTCCATACGCCTCGCAATCCCATGGAGCGTGCGAGTAGCCAAGCCAAAGGAACTCTTACAACCCAGATACTGCCGAAATTCATGATGGCGGGAAGTGTGGTCTGACCGACACCGACAAATACACCGTAAGCCACTATGGATGCGGCGAACATCGGTTCTGCGAAAGCCTCGATGCGGAGCACTTCCGCACCGAGGCTTTTGATCTCTTCCACGGGAGTGATAACCGACATTATGTCAGTGGCGAAGAAATACATCAGCACGCCCATCACCGACATTATGGCCATGCCTAATCCTACCGACATGAATCCGAACTGCCGCACAAGCCGAGGTCTCCCGGCGCCATGGCTTTGCCCTGTCAATGCTGTTGCCGCATCCCCGATACCGTAACCGGGCATATAGCAAAGGCTTTCTGCCGTGACGGCGAAGGCATTCGCGGCTATCGCGACAATGCCTAACGGTGCCACTATCATGGTGATGGCTATCTGCGCTCCACATATCACTCCATGTTCAAGCGTCATGGGCGCGGAGATGGATGCGGCTTTGCGGGTGATGAAGCGGGTGGGGCGGAAACTGCCTTTACTTCTGAAGATACGTAGCTCAGGCTGACGTACACAGGCATAATACATAACGACAGCCGCACAGATCGCTTCTGCACCCACAGTGCCCAATGCCGCTCCGAGGACACCGAGATCCGCACCGGGGATAGTGAGGGTGAATGTCCCGAGATCGTAATGATGTGTCGGGAATATCAAAAGAAAATTCAGTATGCAATCGAGAGCGCACATCATTCCGCTCAATATGCTCGGCACTTTCATGTTGCCCACACACCGCAGAACGCCGCAACCGAGATAATTCAGTGTCAGCAGAGGAAGGGCAGCTACGAAAACGATGAAATATAATGAAGACTTGGGGCAGATGGTTTCTGATCCACCTAACCAATGTGGTAGCGGAAAAGCGATCGCGATTCCGATTATAGCTGTAATAATGCTGAAAATGAGGCTTGAGGTGATACCCTCGCGTAGCACCTTGCGGGCGCCTTCGTCATCCCGGGCTCCCACGCAGTGTGCAACCTGCACGGAATATCCGGAAGTCATCGCGGAGCATATGCCCCAAAATAGCCAGAGGCTTGTGGATACCAATCCGATGGATGCGGAGTCGTCAGCCCCAAGCCGCCCCACCATCGAAGCGTCTATATATTGCATTGCGATGCTCGACAGTTGGGCGAGCATCGCAGGCAGGGATAATGATACGGTTAGGCTGAGCCGTTGTCGCCATGACAGGCTCTTCCCTTCCCGTATAAGTTTGATATCTGTTGTCAATTCAGTGCGTTGATGATCCTGTTGAGAGCTTCTTCAAGACGGGCTCGGGGGCACGCGTAGTTTATGCGGATATAGCCTTCGCCGTGATACATCGCTCCGGAATTGATTCTTACCTTTGCCTTTTCAATGAGCATTCTTTCCATTTCATCAGAAGTCATGCCGGTCGGCCGGATATCTACCCATGCGAGATACGTTGCTTCTGAGCAGCAGACTTTGAGTTGTGGAAGCTCGCGTGAGAATCGTTCCCGAAGATAAACGTAGTTGGCATCAAGATAGACGTTGAGGGCGTCAAGCCATTCTCCGCCTTCATTATATGCCGCCATAAGTCCCTCGACTCCGAATGGATTTACATCGCACACTTCGTTGTCGTTGACTGCGCGGTCAACAAGATCGCGGGTTGCAGCATCGGGGCAGACTATATTGGAAATCTGAAGACCGGCAGTGTTGAATGCCTTGCTTGGAGAGCAGCAAACGATAGCCTCGCTATCGATAGTGGCATACGGAATATACTCATATTCTGAATGGATGAGCTCGCAGTGGATCTCATCGCTGATCACCCGCACGCCATGTCTGCGGCAGATCTCTTTTACCTGTTCCAACTCTTCGCGTGTCCATACGCGTCCGGTGGGGTTCTGCGGATTGCAGAGCAACAGAAGTTTGTTGGTCGGGTCTGAAGCCACTTTCTCAAGATGATCGAAATCTATCTCATATGTGAAACCATCTTCAAGTTCAATGCGGCGCAACGGGTTGTAAATCTCGCGACAGCCGTTGTTCCTGACGGAGGAGAAGAAACAGTTATATGCGGGAGTCTGGATTATCACACCGTCTCCGGCTGATGTGAGCGCTTTTATGATTGCTGATAATGCCGGGACAACACCTGGGGTGTAGATTACATTGTCACGGTTGATATCCCATCCATGGCGGCTGGAGAACCAGTGGCATAGAGCGTCATAATACTTTTCAGGCACGCGGACATATCCGAATATGCCGGAGGATACGCGTCTCTGGAGGGCTTCTGTAACGGCTGGAGCGGTACGGAAGTCCATATCGGCTACCCACAGAGGCAGAATGCCTTCGCTCTTGTCTGAGTCCCATTTTACGCAGGCAGTGCCGCGTCTTTGGGTCAGTTCATCGAAGTTGAATCCGCTGTTCATAGAATGGTCTCGGTTTTTACAGGTTCGATAGCTTTTGAGTGCTCGTCGATGATTATCTCACCGAATCCACGGGCGCGGATGTGACCGCGCATTGGATTCTTGATGCTTGTGATTTCCGAATTTACGGTTGCTGTAACCTCACTGTCCTCGAACGCGAGGTCGCAGTCTGCTGCAAATTCGCAATCCTCCAGAATCAGATCACGACAATAGCATAATGGCTGTGTGCCCGAGATCTTGCAGCGCACCAGATGCAGGCGACGGGAATGCCACCCGAGATATTCACCTATGATCTCAGAATCGTAGATAGTGACATTCTCTGTGCCCCAGAACGCATCCTTAGAATGAATCACGGCATTGCGTATCTCCACATTGCGGCAGTATTGGAATGAATAGTTGCCATTCTGATGCCAATCTTCGATGCGGATATCGTGGGAGTGCATGAAAAGATAATCGGCTTTATCAACAGATACATTGCGGATATCAACATTTGAGCAATGCCAGAGCGTTTCCTCTGCATCCGGAATATTGACATTGCGGAGCTTGATACCGTCCATTTCACGAAACATTTTCGGAGCGTCTACCTTAGTGTCAGTCATCTCCAGATTTCGCGAATACCATAACGCTGCACGCGCACCGGGAGTGAAAAGAGAATTGCTTACCTTGAAGCCGTCAACATGCCAGAACGGGTATTT
This sequence comes from uncultured Muribaculaceae bacterium, assembly GCA_910578075.1. Taxonomy (GTDB): domain Bacteria; phylum Bacteroidota; class Bacteroidia; order Bacteroidales; family Muribaculaceae; genus Lepagella. The sequence continues at coordinate 90,292 of CAJTPK010000003.1, forward strand.
CCCCTCAAATTTACAATGGTCAGCTTCTATGTCTGAACAGCATTTCAGGGCTGATTCTCCTGCATGGATAGTTACATTCTCCAATCTCAGTGAGCGGCTGCCGAATAACGGGCGCTCTCCGCCAAATTCCTTATCTTTGATGATTTCCATGTCGATTGTATATTGCTATCTCCCACCGAAGGGAGGTCTCGTAATTTTATTGCAAAATTACAAAATAATCCTGACAGCAAAATACCAGTATCACCGATTTTTATACCATTTTTCATGACTAAGCAGCTTCCTCTTGACGTCAATTCCTCCAGCGTATCCGGTAATAGCGCCGTTGCAGCCGATCACTCGGTGACATGGTATGATGATCGATAACGGATTGCAGCCAATGGCATTGGCTACAGCCCTTGTGGCATTCTTATTGCCGATATATTCTGCGATCTCGGAATAACTTATGGTCTCGCCATAAAGTATGTGTGATAAAGCATCCCATACCCTTTGTTGAAAGGGGGTGCCGACAGGTGCGAGCGGCAGATCAAACTCTTTGCGTAGACCTGCGAAGTACTCGTCGAGTTGCCTTGACGTCAGCCGGATGACTGCCTCATTCGCACTGTCAGAGTCGGTTGTCTCATTCCGTGAAGACTCGATATCCCGGATATGTCGCGTATATTTCCTGCTGTGTGGCCAATCGCAGAGCACTATGCTGCCGCCTAAAGCCGCTATTGACAATTCTCCGAAAGGAGATTGATAACTTACAAGTTTCATATAATAAATTTTTGGTGTCCGTTAAAATTTTAATCACGCAGAGTCGCGGAGCCGCAAAGGATTTATGCCGATCAATCCGGCGCAGAGGTCGTTGCCACTCCTGCTGAGACACAGAGTCTGACGCTCCTGCTCCGCGCATTTGCCAAAATCGCCACGCGATTCTCCGTGATCTTTATCACAGGGTTTACCAACTCAAAGCGGCTCTGCGTGATGCTTGACCATATAACGGGGTTTGTTAAAGTATAAATTTCCCATATTTATGACGGTTATGCATATTTACCGGATACCTATAATAATAAATTGCAAAAGCCTGACGTTATACAGATAACACAACACTCACACTCACTAATTTCCGGAGGCTGCGCATCATTAGATCGTGGTCTCCGTTTTTTTAGTGCAAAGATAGATATTTTTGACAAAAAAGCGGTGAAATCCGAAATAAAAGGATGGCATTTTCGTCGCGAAGAGTGTTAAAATCGGAGTGGGTTTCGATAAAAAAGGGGAAATATTTTGGATTGTAATAAAAATGATTTAAATTTGCAATCACAAGATATATATTTCGCTTAAGGTTTCGGAAAGCATCATCATGAAAACTCTCATATTCCTCAAGATGCACCTGTTGCCTAACGTTCTATACTGATTAAACTTGCATTAAGATACAAACAACAATATTAACTTTAAAATCAATAATTTATGAGGAAATTATTACTTTCTTTTGGCGTTGCGGCTGTTACTCTTTCCGCTTCTGCCGACAAAGTCGTTTTCATCGCTGCTGATGCTCTTTCCGCATGGGCTGAAACTCCTGCCGAGATTGCAGACGCCAACCAGACAATAGTAATGCCTGAGGGTTTCTATTTCTTGACCCCTGCTGACCGCGCACCTAAGGTTTCGATCGAGAAACCGTTAGCATCCAACTATCTGAGTATGTCTGTAATTAAAGATCGCGCAGAATTGGACGGCACTCCGATTGAAAAAGTAAACAATTCATATGTCACATCAGGTGGTCTAAGATGGTACGACAATTGTTGGTTCAACATAACACCGGCAAAAGGCGTAACCGTTAAAAATATAATAATCCGCTCTCAATCCGCAAGTTATTGCAAGACAATAAATATGGTTAAGGGGGAGACTACGCTTGCCTCAACAGTCAACACAACAGATGCTGCGAATACATTCCAGACTCTGGCTGTTAATTCCAGTGAAGCTTTCAAACTTCACGCATCAAAACAAAACCGCATCTTCTATATCATTTTTGAAACAGAAGGAACACCGGAAGGCGTTATGCAACCTAAAATCTCACCGGATTTTGGTGCGGTTTCAAACACAACAGAGATAACTCTGACTGCACCTACCGCTGGTTCAGAAATATACTACACACTTGATGGTTCCGCACCTACTACCTCATCCGCAAAATATACAGCTCCTATCAAGCTGACAGAGGGTGATGTCGTGCGTGCTATTGCCGCAAAAGGTGAGGAGACAAGCTTTGAGATTTATCAGGATTACATGGTGATGAATGCAGAAGAATCTACTCCCGCATTATTTGATTTCACTAATTTCACCACTCTTTACAGCAAGGCAGATGGAACTACAATTCCTCTTGACAAGCTTCCCATTGCTGCTAAGAATCTGAATATCCCTATCACAACAGATAACGTATTCGTTAATAACGGCGTTGAGGCCACTGTATCAAGCGGTAAGATTTTCCGTTCATGGACATTCGGCAATGTTGTGGAACTCCGTCCCGACAATGGCGCAACATTAACGCTCACCGCTCCTGAGAATAAATACATCTCTTATATATATCTGCAGGGCAGCAAGATTGCCGGACAGCAATATGATGGTGAGGAAGGCATGCTTATGCCATGCATGGTGAATTCATCAAAGGCTCTCTGGAGTGCAGCAGATGGGAAAACACCTAAAAGTGTAACCTTAACATCATCTATCGCAGATGAATATATAAATCAAGTATACGTTTATCTAAAAGACATACCTGGTGGCAGCGGTGTTGCCGAAATCGGTGTTGATGAGAACGCTCCTGTTGAGTATTACAACCTTCAGGGTATCCGCGTTGAGAATCCTGAGAATGGTCTCTACATCGTTAAGCAGGGTAACAAGGTGACTAAAAAAGTTATCAGATAATAGAATTGATATTAAAATAAAACGGTGAAATCCGAAAGGATTTCACCGTCTTTTTTTGATGGACTTCTTCGAAGCCCTTGTCTGAGGATGGGGTTAGCGGCGGAAGCGGCCGAGCAGGTAGGTGAGCGCTTCGGGAAGTTCGGGAAGGCGAGTCAGGCGGCAGATGGATAGGTAGAGTATTGCCCCGAAGATTCCTCCTCCGATTAGAGATATTATCCCGCTGAGATGTAGTGATATTGTCGAGCCTTGCAATAGATAATGCGTGAAAAGCTCCAGGAGAACCCACGTGGCTATGCTCGCTGTCAATGCAATGCAGCCTGCCGGCATCAGATCCCGAAGCATGTCGGATGCGCGGTAGGAGGTGGCGCGGCAAAGAATCGCAAGGGATACGAAATAGGTTATAAGGGATGCGATAAGTTGTCCCCATACAAGTAACGGAACGCTGCCGTACCATACGGTGGCAAGTATCGCCGCCAGTATAAGCACATCCTTGGCTACTTCTATAGCAAAGAGTTTCTTTGCATATCCCAAGGCCAATAGGTAGTTGGAATATAAAGATGTGAGCACTACGAAGATTCCTCTTGCCGTCAGCAATTGGAATAGCAGAATAGCACCATCCCATTTATCTCCGAATAACCCATGAAACAGTGGAGCACCGAGAGTGGCGATCCCTAACATTGCGGGGAACAAGATGAATGCCGTAAACCGGTTGATTTTGGTGACGTATCTCCTGAATCTCTCTCCGTCGTCTTGAACTCCCGATAGCAGGGGAACGAAGGACGAAGTCAGGATCTGGGATATGGAAGCGCTTCCCATCTTGCTCCATTTGTCAGCCTGAGTGTAGAGACCGAGAGACGCAAGATTATAGAAAGCTCCGATAATAAATGAATATATATTCTGACAGAGTGTGTTGAGTGTGGATGATGAAAACACACTCAGCCCGATCCTCCATATTTTCTTCAGTGAGTCAATATGAAAACCGGCACGAGGAAGCCAGCCTCCGGTGGTCCATAGCCATGCCGATTTTACTGCCGCAAGAGCTACAGATTGCCATACAAGCGCCCATGGTCCATACCCTTCTACGGCGAGCCATACACCTAATGCACCGGATACAGTGAGAGCCACGACATTGGATACTGCGATCTGTTTGACATCCATCCGTTTCATCAGGCGGTTGGTCTGAACAATGCCCAATCCATTCAGAATGAAAGTGAGAAACATTACCTTGGCTAAAGGTATCAGACGTTTGTCACCTTGAAATATGTCGGCTATCAGAGGTGTGCACAGGTAAAGGATAGCGTAGACGCATACACTCACCGCGAGGTTAAACCAGAATACAGTGGAGTAATCCTTTTCCGTGGGTTCCTTGCGCTGTAGTAAAGCCGCTCCGAATCCGCTGTCAACGAAGAGAATGGCGAATGCCTGAAACACAAGCAAAGCCCCGACCAGACCAAAGTCCTCGGGGCTGAGTATGTTTGCAAGCACAACTCCTACCACTGCATACAGCACCTGTGTTGAAACGCGGTCTATAGCGTTCCATTTCAAAGTGCGGGCAGTTTTAAGCTTCAGTGAATCCAATGGAGATATGATACGTACTGTTATTCGGTTTCAACGAGAGGAGACAATTTGCCGCCTCCGACTTTTTTTATCTCCGGATTACCTTTATAGAAAATATTGGTGGATCCGATACCACGCACATCGAGCTTCTTCTGAGGATCACACATGATGTTGCCGGTTCCTAAAATAGAGCACTGCACTTCAAAAGCCCTGAGATTGGCTGCCTCGATTGTGCCTGTGCCTACCATTTTGAATTTGGCTTTGTCGCAATTGCCTGTCAGTACGATATCTCCCTTGCCTGTGGCGAGATGAGCCTCCACTGTGCCTGCTGTGATGCCGGTGGCAACTATTTTACCGTTGCCGATTTGTTTCACAGAGAATGTGGGCACGGAAGTAGAGTTTATCACAGTCGTTGTGAATTCTGATGAATTCTCAATCTCGGTGATATAATCGGAATATATATATAATGTAGGTAGAGCCGGATTGTTGACATCCTCGGTATTCACCTGAATGCGCAATTTGCCTTTGGAATTACTGAATATGAATGCGTTGGCAAATTCTTCTTCTCCTTCAAACACCGCCATTCCGGTGGAATCAGGTTCCGAGCGGTAGACGACATTTACGTTATCGGTGATTTTTACCTTGTCAAACCGACCTATGTCAAGGCGATACACCCTTTTCTCAGCCATCGAAGGGATAGCCGCGATAATCATCAATGCTATAAATATCAACTTTTTCATGTAAACGTGTATTAAAACAAATTTCTTATCCTTTCTTACAACGCTTAGAAAACTGATTTATTGGATTTAGTTTTCCTTCTCTGTGAAAAATTTTTCTGAGATTTCATCGAGCAAGTTGAAGACTTCTGCCTCAGTATCGGCCCGCAATAATCGGATGCGGGTCTCGCGGAAGTTCGGAATCCCTTTGAAGAGTGGGGTAGCGGCAAGGTGTCGTCTGATGTGGAGAATGCCCCTGTATTCGTCGATACGATCAATGCTTTCTCGTATCTGGCGGCGCAGAATATTGAATTTCTCTGCATCCGACAGTGGGGTATAGTGTCCTGTCTCCAGATATTCTCTGACTTCCTTGAAGATCCAAGGGGCACCGATTGCTCCGCGACCGATCATTATCCCGTCCACTCCATAATCAGAGAAAGCCTTTGATGCTTGCTCTGCTGAGGTGATATCACCGTTTCCTATGATAGGGATTTCGATGCCGGGATTTTGTTTAAGTTCTCCGATCAGTGTCCAGTCTGCCTGACCGGTATACATCTGTGAGCGGGTACGTCCGTGCACTGTCAACGCGCGTATGCCGCAATCCTGTAGACGCGGTGCCAGATCTGTTATGATCTTGTTCTCGCAGTCCCAGCCAAGGCGGGTCTTGACTGTCACCGGAAGTGAGACCGCCTTTACAACTTTTGATGTTATGTCGAGCATTTTGGGAATATCCCGTAGCATGCCGGCTCCTGCGCCTTTGCCTGCCACTTTTTTTACCGGACATCCGAAATTTATGTCAAGAATGTCGGGACCGGCTTGCTCAACAATCTTGGCAGCCTCGACCATCGCATCAGTATCACGTCCGTAGATTTGTATCGCCACCGGGCGTTCCGCCTCATTGATGGCAAGTTTGCGGGTGGTGGATTTTATGTCGCGTATAAGAGCCTCGGCAGAGACAAACTCGGTATAAACCGAAGCGGCCCCCATCTCGCGGCAGATGAGTCTGAACGACGGATCTGTCACATCCTCCATCGGTGCAAGCGAAACCGGACGCTCCCCGAGATCTACATTCCCAATTTTCATGTCAAACAGTTTTTGTATAACGGGTTAATACCAATACTCTAAGCCAATATTAATGTTGATAATTCATTTGCAGCGATTAATTGAGCCGCTTCCTGAAGGTCGCCGGGTGAGAGGGAACGTATCTTTTCTGCTGTGTATGCGATGTCGTGTACGCCACCATAATACATCAGGCTCTTGGCCATAGCCATGGCCCGGCTTTCCCTATGCTCGCCGCTGACGATCAGCTGACCGCAATATTGCTCACGGACGCGTGCGAAAGTGCGGGGTGATAACGGGGACTGAGCAAGCCTGTCTATCTCATTGGATATGATGGCTCGGCATCGGTCGGTTTGCTTCGGATCGCAACCGTAATATATCAGCATGACTCCCGTGTCACTCATCAATGCGATGTTGCTTTCCACTGTGTACACCAATCCGCGACGGTCGCGCATTTCCATGTTGAGCCTTGAATTCATGCATGGACCTCCGAGATAATTGTTAAGCAGGAACAGCGCATGGCGGCGGGGATCATCCCTTCCGAACAACCGGCATCCGGTGATGCAGTTTGCCTGGTGATTGTCAAGAGACCGCCTCTCCAGAAATGGTTCGGGAAGCGGAGGCATTACCCTATGGTTGGGATTACCGGTGAATTCCATGTCACCGAAATATCGTTCTGCAAGACGGATATTTTTTTCGGGATCCTCAGGTGAACAGCAGTATATAACCATGTTTCCCGGCGTGTACTTGGCATCTATGAAACTGCGTCCGTCTGCTGACGAGAGATTTCTTACGCTTTCAGGTGTGCCGAGTATGTTATGAGCCATTCCAGAACCGGCATATATGAGTTCTTCAAATTCGTCGTATACCGAATCTGAAGGGCTGTCACGGTAGGAGTGTATCTCCTCTATGATAACTTCTTTCTCTTTCTCTATCTCGTTGGGTGGGAAAGTGGAGTTTTTTATCAGGTCGGCAAGCAGGTCGAACGAACGCGCCGCATATCCTGCCGGGGCGTTTGTATAGACCATGGTCTCCTCTTTGGTGGTATATGCGTTGAGCTCACCGCCGATGCTCTCCATGCGGCTTGCTATATGGCAGCTTCGCCGGTTGCGTGTTCCCTTGAATATGGTGTGTTCAACAAAGTGGGCGAGACCCTGCCGGTTGTCGTCCTCATCGCGACTTCCGGCATTGACCATTGCTCCGATATATGACACACCGCCCTCATTGCGGCATGCCACTATCCGCAGACCGTTGTCGAGGGTGTGTATATGGTATTTTTGATCTATAATCATTTTGCAAAATTACTATAAATTTCTTACATAAAAAAAGCAGGCGGCTTTCACAAGCTGCCTGCCTTGGTGCGAATCAATTTTGTCAATACTATTAAATTTTACAAAACCTAACACAAATGAATTTATTAGCTATATTTTTTCATTCAAGCATTGCAACCGGGTTATAGGTTGGCGGTTCGTTTTTTTGTTTCAGAACCTCAAACAATCTTGTTTCACCTTGGCATCATGTGATGCGTTTATATATTGAATTTTGACCTTTTTCAAATCTTCGGTTGCAAAGTTACCACATGAGGGAGGCGTTTGCAACTAATATAACTCACAATATAAATAAAATATTGTATTAAAATATTATAATATATTGAATATTAATAATATAGCATAAAATAATATATATTATAATATAAGTAATAAAATTGTCATTATAAATTAATTTTACTAACTTTGCCACATGAAAAAGTTAACCTTGATGATATTCATGATGCTGATGATGGCATGCGCCTGTTCACACGATTCTCATAAAACGAATTTGCCGGAAAAGGCACTCTCTTCGCTTGATCGTGTCATGGCTGAATCCGGCAGGTATACCGCCGTGCATGCCCAGAGGCTTGACAGTATGAAAAACCGTCTTCTCAAGATCTCTTCAGGAAGTGGTGACCGGATAGATATGTTGATATCCATATCTAAAGCGTACAGACAGAATATGGCTGATTCTGCGCTGCTATTCTCTTCCATGGCGGCAGAGGAGGCTGCATCGATCGGGGATGCAGGTAGGATATATCGTTCGCGGCTTGCATTTGCCGATGCTCTTGTGGCTGCCGGATTTTTCAGTCAGGCAATAATTCACTATGATTCTCTTGATAATGGCGGTGTAGATAGAGATACACGCATTGAATATTTTAAGGTAGGACGTCGGTTGTACTCCAGCATCGGGAGTTATGTCGATGACAAGGGCTATATGGCAAGCTATTATGAAGAGAAATATGTGGAATGTGATGATAGCCTTATAAACCTTATGGATGATGAAGATCCGTTGCGCAGATTCATCATTGGAGAGAGGCTTGTGGCGAGTGGAAAATTCGGAAAGGCGAAGGAGGTTCTGGAGTCTCAGCTGTCATCTCTTGACAATAGCAGCAATATATACGGCATGGCAGCATATCAGCTCGCTACTGTTTATCGGAGTGATGGCGACATGACCTCATATGCCACATATCTCGCTAAAGCGGCGGAAAGTGATATCCTTGCGAATGTAAAGGAGGGGTTTGCTTTGCCAGCCCTGGCAGCATGGCTTTATGACCGTGGCGAGTTTTCGCGTGCGTTTAAATATATAAACTACGCGCTCGAGGATGCCTATCGTGGGAATGCGCGCGTCAGGATGGTGAGTATGGCCAGATGGGTGCCTGCCATAGACGAGGCTTACAGGCATGAGATCAGCACATCGCGCAATGAATGGCTTGCATATGCGGCTTTTGCTTCAATGTTGATAATCGCATTGGGAATCGTAACATTCTTTTTGCTCAAGCAGACGCGCAAGAGCAGGGCACGGCAGAAGGCGCTTGCCAGCACATCGCAGATGAAGGATTCATACATCGGTAATTTTATCGGATTGTGTTCCACATATTCCGAAAAATACCATGCGTTGCTAAAACTAATAGACAGGAAAATATCATCCGGCCAGGCATCGGATCTTCTGAAATCAATCAAATCAGGTAAGTTGGGGGAGGAGGAGAATGGTGATTTCTACAAAGAGATCGACTCTGTTGTGCTCACTCTCTACCCCGATTTTGTTGAGAAAATCAACCGGCTGCTACTTCCTTCGGAGCAAGTGCGTATCATCGGAAACCAGCTTACGCCTGAATTACGTATATATGCGTTTGTCAGATTGGGGGTTAACGAAAGTGTCAGGATAGCGCGGATTCTCAATTATTCGGTGAATACGGTTTATGCCTACCGCAATAGGATGCGTAACCGCGCCATCGACAGGGAGCATTTTGATGAAAACGTGCTTAAAATAGGCTCGGAAGACAATAATGAGGAATTCATATTTTGATTATTTGGGAATTATTATTAAATTTGCGTGTTGAAACAGAAACAATAATAAAAGTCCCCTTTAAGGGGATATAGATCTTAATAATAAAAATGGCAAATAACAAGAACGAACAGCAGGACGATTCAACGATCGAGAAGCTGAATGCAAACCTTACAGGAGCCAGCGAGAGAATCGCGCAGAATAAAAAAGCTGTGTTCCTTACATTGGGAATCACTGTTTTGATTGCAGCAATCATACTCTGCTATGTGTTTTTCTTCCGCAGTCCGAAAATCAACAGAGCTTTCGAGGCTTATCATCAGGTTGAGATTTCAGCGGCCGGCAATGACTCAGTTGCAGCTGTAGAGTATAAGAAAGTGGCAGACAAATATTCCGGCACAGACGCAGGTAAGCTTGCGGCGCTCAGCGCAGCTGAATCGTTTTACAACACCGGTAAATATAAGGAGGCTATAGCATGTCTTGACGATTTCTCTTCATCTGAGTCTGTGCTCGAGGCAAATGCATTGGTGCTTAAAGGTGACTGCTACGTTAACATCAAGAAATATGACGAGGCTCTCGGTTGCTTTGAGAAGGCGGTGAAAAAAGCCGGTGTGAACGAGCAGATTGTTCCGCGTGTTCTCTTGAAAGAGGCAAACATCTACGATGAGCAGAAGAAATATGACAAAGCTCTTGAGTGTTATGAAAAGATAACAAAAGAGTATCCTGCTTTCCAGCCCGGCAACGGTGCCACAATCGAGGCATATGCAGAGCGTGAGAAAGCGCGTCTCGGCAAGTAAGCATTGCCTGACGTAATGACAAGCAAATACATTTCCATAAAATAATAAAACATTTGCTTATTTTATGAAAAGGGGTTTCGGCTTTCGAGCCGGAACCCTTTTCTTTTACACTCAATTACGTAAAAAGGGGTGTTAGCGGAAGATGAGGCGCAGGCGAGTGCGGATCTCGCGGTTGAGATATTGAAATGGGGTGATGAGAGGGCGGAACGGTTTCTTGTCGCCGGTGGTAAAGATGAGGAGGTCGCCGTGATGACAGCTGACTTTTATCTCTTTGCCTAACTGGATCGGTTCTCCGTCGATGTGCGCTATCCCGGGAGCGCAACGTCTTATCGTAGCTTTGCGCACCCGCAGCGTCTGGATGATCATATTATTCTTTATCAACCCTGTGACAAGCTCGACCCCTGCGCGTGCACGTGTGAGTGGAGTTCCGGCATGTATGATCGTGATGTCAAGGAGGCCATCGCGGATAGAAGCCATCGGGGCTATGAAAACATTGTTGCCATATTGTGAAGCGTTGCATGCCGCCACAATGAATGCCTTGAGGCGGAACACGTGTCCGTCGGCATCAATTTCATATTCGTCAGGCTGGAATTTTATATATTCCTCAAGGGCACTGCGGAGATAATTAATGAGTCCGCGTTGTCTTGAGCGGGAGAATTTATCGCTTACAGCCGCGTCAAATCCAAGTCCGAATGTGCAGAAAAAGGGTATGGAGTCAGCCTCGCATGAATCGCATGCCAGGATATGTCGCTTGGCTATAACGTCAAGTGCCTCATGGATGTCAGTAGTTAATCCGAGGTGTCTCGCAAGCCCATTGCCGGAGCCCATCGGTATTATGCCGAGTGCGGTTGCTGTGCCCCGCAAGGACGAAGCTATTTCGTTTACTGTGCCGTCACCTCCGGCTGCTATGACACCTAAATACTCCTTCCGAGCCGCTTCCGCTGCAAATCTGGAGGCATCGCCCGGTCCCTCGGTGTAAAGGACTTCTACATCAATACCCTCCTTCCCAAGACGGCGCATACATTTGGCTGCGACACCGCGTTTTGATGCTGTGCCTGAAATCGGGTTTATTATCAAGAGACATTTTTGACGTGCCATTGTTGTTATTATTACGTATATTGGATGTTTTTTATTATTTTTGTAATGTAATTTTAATAGAAGAAGGTAACATGAATTCATATTCCTCCGGAAATTGGCCGCCTGTCACCAAAAACCTCATAATCATCAATGTGCTTATATGGGTGATTGAGTTTCTCTTCCGCAGTTTTGCAGAGACGGGTCTTGTGGCTAAATGCGGTCTTCACTTCATAGGATCCGACATGTTCAATCCTGTGCAGCTTTTTACATACATGTTTCTGCATGATCCGACATCGCCGGTCCATGTATTCTTCAACATGTTTTCACTCTGGATGTTCGGTCGTATGCTTGAAAACATATGGGGGTCGAAACGATTCCTGTTGTTTTATATGATCTGTGGTGTAGGAGCGGCACTGGTGCAGGAAGCAGTGTGGGCGCTCAGCTGGCAACATGACTATATTTCGGGGATAGCGCGTGCGAATGGTCTTACGTTCGATCATATGAAATCAATAGTGGAGCAGGCTCAAGCAGCCGGTGACGGGCGCTTTCTGCGAGCTATGGCAGAGATGAAAAACGCTATGGTGACAATCGGTGCCTCCGGTGCGATCTTCGGAATCCTCCTCGGTTTTGCGTTTGTATTCCCGAATATACCGATGTATCTTTTCTTCATCCCGATTCCAATAAAGGCTAAATATATGGTAGCGGGGTATGCTGTTCTCGAACTGTTCTTCGGAGTTGGCGGAAGAATGGATTCCGTAGCGCATTTCGCCCACCTTGGCGGTATGATTTTCGGATTGATTATTCTCCTGTATTGGAAAAAGAAAGGTTTGCTTCGTGGCGGCGGATTTTATTGACAGGTTTCGCGGCATTTGCGGTGGTTCAAAGGTGTTGGCTTCATTGATTGGCGTCAACATTGTGCTTGGTGCGGTCCTGTGGGTGGTTACAGTTATCCTTGAGCTGTCACATGCAGGAACTTCCCTGTCGCCCATTTGGCTGGCACTTCCTTCTGACTTTTCATTATTTCTGAGTCATCCGTGGACATTGCTGACATATATGGTGACGCAATTCTCGTTGCTACATATGCTCTTCAATGTGTTGTGGCTTTACTGGTTCGGGCGGCTGACGCTTTTTTCGCTTGGGGAGAGACGTCTGCTTGTGATGTATGTTGCCGGAGGATTAGCGGGAGGAATTGCCTATATTGTGGCTGCTGCGCTTGGTATGGCGGCGGGAGCATATCTCTGCGGAGCATCATCGGCTGTTCTGGCAATAATGAGTGTTGTGGCTATTGCAATGCCTGATTATGAGCTGAACCTGTTTATCTTCGGACGCGTTAAACTTAAATGGTTCGCTCTTGTCTGTATTTTACTGACTCTTCTCGGTTCCGGTGGCTCGCAGGCAGGGACAGTCGCTCATATAGGTGGTGTCCTGTGTGGCGTGGCTTACGGAATGATACGGAAGATGGATAATGTAAAGAAGCCTGTTACGCTTAAAAATGTTTATCGCAAGGTGCGCAAGAAAAACGTCCAGGCTGTTGTCGATGCCGCCAAGGGACGTCTAAGCGATCATGAGCGTCTTGATCAACTTCTCGATAAGATCCGGCTATCCGGCTATCCTTCTCTTACCGATAGGGAACGCGCTGAACTTGATGCTCTGTCAGCTCGCATGAGAAACCAGAAGGATCCGTGAGATGCGTCTCTTTGATTTTATACATGACTGATAAAGATGTTTTTACCTATTATAAAACCCATATTCAGAATGATATTCAGGATTCTTTCAATAATCCTGTTCATTCTTACTCTCCTGTCGGCTTTCGGAGGCAGGATAAATCCGGAATATGTGATGCTCCCGTCGGCGTTGACTCTTGCGCTTCCATATTTCGCGATTGCAACCCTTGTCGTTACTGTCGCCTGGTTTTGCGCAGGGCGATGGTTTACGGCTGCGTTAGGTGTCATTATCCTTGTGGCTTCGTGGGGACCGGTATCCACTGCGGTGCCATTGCACATGCCTTCGTCTCCGAAAGATGAAAACAGGACATTCAAACTCATGACATATAATATTCTTCATAGCTGGGATCAGGAAAACCCCGGTATGGAGAAAGGAAACCGCTCGTTGCAATATGTTCTCCGGAGCGGGGCGGATCTCGTGGGGCTGCAGGAGCTGGCAAATTTTGATGATCCCGGAGAAGTGCCTAAATTTCAGGGAGCACTCAGGGATTCTCTTTTTGCCACTTATCCGTATAGGGCAGGAACAACAAACTGTGATCTGAAAGTGCTTTCCAAATATCCCGTAAAACTTGTAAAGGAGTATTCTACTTTCTCCCTTTTCAAGGTTGACATGCCGTGGGGAACATTGCATTGGGTGAATATGCATCTCAGTTCATTCCATCTCACAGATGAGGAGCGGAAAGTCATGAGAGAGGTGGTTTCCGTTAAAGACACCGAAGCTGGACTAAAGGAGATGAAGGGATCCATCCGTGAGAAACTTAAGAAGGGTTTCAAGGAGCGTGCGGAACGTGCCAAGGCATTGAGAGAGGTGGTGGATCAGACTCCCGGGGCATTGATAGTGAGCGGCGATTTCAATGATGTGCCGGAGTCTTACGCTTACCGCATATTGAGAGGCGATGATCTGTGTGACGCGTATTCCGAGACATCTTTCGGACCAGTGATTACGTATAACCGTCACGGATTCTGGTTTCATCTCGACCAGATTCTGTATCGGCCGGATCCTTTGAAAGCGTTAAAAGTAGAGAAGGGGAGACTGCGTAGTAGCGACCATTATCCACTCATCGCTGAATTTGAATGGCTAAGACAATGACAACTCCGTTATGCAGACCCTCGGTGTGTATCACGGATAAACAGATAACAACACAAAACGCTAATATTTAAAAAATGAAAAAAATTCTGACAATGATGGCCGGAGCTCTTCTTCTGGCCGCATCGCCCCAGCTTATGGCACAAAGAGAGAACCCGTTTCTGAAGCCATACGATACTAAGTATGGTATCCCTCCGTTCGATAAAATCGAAGTATCCGATTTCCTTCCTGCCATCGAGGCAGGAGTGAAGGAACAGGAGGAGAATCTTTTCAACATCGTGCGCAACCGCGCGACTCCTGACTTTGACAACACCATTCTTCCGTTGGAGAATCTTTCCCCTATTCTGGAAAGGGTGTCGGGTGTGTTCTATCATTACGAAGAGGCTCTGTCCACTCCGGAATTTGCAGAGATCTCGGAGAAAGCCATACCTATGCTCAATGAGGCTTCCAATGCTGTAAATCTCAACGAGCAGCTTTTCCAGCGCATCAAGAGCATTTATGACATGCGCGACAAGATGGGTCTTACCCCCGTGCAGAAACGCGTAGTGGAGAAGTATTACCGTAGCTTTGCAGAGGAAGGTGCCGCACTGCCTGCGGATAAAAAAGCGGAACTTGTGAAGGTTAATGATGAACTTTCAAAACTCTTCATCCAATACAACAGAAATCTTCTTGCCGCTACCAATTCATTCTATATCACGGTTTACGATAAGGAAGATCTTGCCGGTCTTCCCGAATCTTCAGTGGCTCAGGCTGCCGAGGAGGCTAAAAGCCGTGGACTCGACGGTCTCTGGGTGTTCACACTTCACGCGCCGAGTCGTCTTCCCGTGCTCCAGAGCGCAGACTCCCGCGGTCTGCGTGAAGCGATGTACAAAGGATACACATCGCTGGCGTTCACCGGTCCCAACAGCAACCTTCCTGTTATCGAGAAGATTGTGAAGCTTCGCGATCAGAAAGCAAAGATCATGGGTTTTGATAATTTCGCCCAGATGATGACAAGCCGCGTAATGGCAAAGACTCCTGAAGCTGCATCCGACTTGCTTCTCAGCGTGTTCGAACCGGCTGTGAAGCGTTCTGCCGAGGAGGTGAAAGATATGCAGGCTTATGTTGATGCCAACGGTGGTGGTTTCAAGATCGCTCCTTGGGATTATTACTACTATGCAGGCAAGGTCAAAAGCCAGAAGTTTGATCTCGATGAGAACCTGATACGTCCTTACTTCTCTCTCGACAATGTGCTGAAAGGTATGTTCGAGTGTGCAGAGAAACTCTGGGGTATAAAGATGGTTCCGATGCCCGACGCTCCTAAATATATCGATGATATGGCAGTTTACGATGTTGTGGATGCCAAGACTGGAGAGCATGTGGCTGTATGGATGTGCGACTATTTCCCCCGCGCCACAAAACGCCAGGGTGCATGGATGGAGCAGCTGCAGAGCTGCGGAATATTCGAGGATGGAAAGCAGCGTCGTCCTATCGTATATAACGTAGGTAATTTTACCCGTCCCGCCGGTGATGTGCCTGCGCTTCTTACTATCGATGAGGTGGAGACAACGTTCCATGAGTTTGGACATGCGCTTCAGGCTATCCTTTCCCGTGCTCCTTATAAATCGCTTGCCGGCACAAACGTAGACCGCGACTATGTGGAGATGTGCTCTCAGATCAATGAGCATTGGGCATTCGAACCAGAGGTGCTCAAAAGCTATGCTCGTCATTACAAGACAGGTGAGGTTATTCCGGATGAGCTTATCGAGAAAATCGGCAAGGCTTCTAAATTCAACCAGGGTTTCGTGACAACAGAACTTGCAGGAGCAGCGTTACTTGACCTTAAATATGGTCAGACTCCTGAAGTGACAGACGTAGTAGCCTTCGAGAAGAAAGTTGGAGATGAGATCGGAATGCCGGAGGAGATAACCTACCGCTACCGTTCACCCTACTTCAAGCATATCTTCGGCAGCGACGGCTATGCTTCCGGATACTACACATATCTTTGGGCGCAGGTTCTTGAGGCTGATGCCTGGGAGCTCTTCAAGCAGAAAGGTATCTTCGACAAGAAGACGGCAGCTTCCTTCAAGAAGAACATCCTCGAATCAGGCGACACGGAGGATCCGATGGTTCTCTTCAAGAAATTCCGTGGACATGCCCCCGATTCAAAGGCACTGCTCCGTCTCCGCGGATTTGAATAATTCTTATAATTTCAATAATAAAGAAAGTCTCCGGTTTCGGAGACTTTCTTTATTATATAATATAGGTGTTCGGTAAAAATTTAATCACGCAGAGCCGCAAAGGCGCAAAGGTTTTATGACGCTAAATGCAGCGCGGAGGTCGTTACCACTCCTGCGGAGGCGCAGAGTCTGACGCGCCATGCTTCGCGCCTTTGCCAAAATCGCTACGCGATTCTCTGTGAGCTTTATCTCCATAACCAGGGTTGCCAACTCAAAACTTTGCGCCTTTGCGCCTTTGCGGCTCTGCGTGATGCTTGACAATTTACCGGACAACAGTAAAAATAAAAGGGGCAATGAAACTATACGGGATTTGTCGCGTCTAATGGGATAAACAATGTTTCCAAAAACAAAAGGAATGCAACTGACTGCTAAATATTGTGAAACAGGACCGGAGGCACTGATCTCTCTGGCGTGGAAAGTGATGGCGGCTATGGCTTCGAATTCCGATTCCGATGCCGAGAATCATGCCGCTCTTGAGCAGAAATTCCTCGCTATGGTGAGGCAGGAGGAATCCTTGATTTCTGCGATATGCTTCTCTTATGCTTGCTCTGTGGCGGAATATGATGACCTGAGACAGGATGCCATGCTGAATCTATGGCGTGGAATCGACAGTTTCAAAGGGGAGTCTGCCCAACGGACATGGGTATATCGCGTTGTGATCAATTCATGCGTGTCAACCATACGTAAACAGTCGCGTTACTGTAAGGAATCGGAAAGTCTCGACAAACTGTATGACCTTGTAAACGAACCGGAGGAGGATCGCGAACGGATCGAGAATCTGCATCGATCGATATTCTCGCTTAATGCGGAAGATAAGGCGATCATACTTATGTGGCTCGATGAGGCTTCTTATGATGACATTGCTTCGGTGATGGGAATGCCACGCAATACTGTGGCTACACGTATTCACCGGATAAAAGATAAACTCGCATCAAAAATAATTAAATGAGATAAGATATGAATATAGAGGATATGAAGCTGGCATGGCGGGATACCACACGCAGTCTTGAGGCCGACAATTCTGCTGACAGGATGATAAATGAATTCAAAAATGGAAATCCCCGAACTTCTCTCGACCGTTTGCGCGACAGATATCGGCGTTTCGCAACCGCTGCATTGTGCATGATGCCTGTTCTCTCGGTTTTTATGAACCGCAGGATCTTTCCTGAAGAGGGGGGAGTGTGGCTGTCTGTTGCTTTCGCGGTATATTTCCTAATCGCCGCTATGATGGACTGGTGGCTATACAAAGGGGTGGGAAGTATTGATCCGTTGACAATGCCGGTCAGCGAGGTTATATCGCGCGCCATGTATTACAGAAAGAAGCATCTTACGTTCGTTGTCATTCTCATTCCAATGGCGATAGCCATAATCATTGCCATGGCCCGGATTCTGGATAGTGACCCATATCTGATACTCGGAATGGCGGTCGGTGGAGCCATAGGTCTTGCCATCGGATCTTTGGCATTGAAGCGTTTTCTTGATGATTACCGCAATATCGCCTGACGCTTTTTATCAGACGGATAGGGGAAATGTAGAGAAAATTAAAAATAATTCCGTATTTTTGTATCCTAAATATAAGGAAATGTCGGAATTGCTTGAGCTTCACCGTGCCTCCGCAGGGTCGGGAAAAACATATACGCTTGCCAAGAAATATCTTTGGTATTATCTTACCGTCAAGGATGAGGATGGTCCGCGAAGGTTGCGCTCCGCGGCTGAGCTGAGGGATTCACTCGGACATATCCTGGCGGTGACCTTCACCAACAAGGCTACCAACGAGATGCAGCAGCGTATCGTGGAGAAACTTTACGCTCTCGCATTCCCTCCCGCCGGCAAGACTCCGGATTATCAGGTTGATTTCTGCCGGGATCTGCAGAAATCGCCGGCTGAATTGAGCCATGTCTGCCGCATCGCGCTTTATATCCTGCTTGAGAATTATTCCGAATTCCAGGTGTCGACTATCGACTCTTTCTTTCAGCTTGTTCTCCGCACATTCGCTTATGAAACAGATCTCAATGATTCATATGCAATAGAACTCGATTCGGAATATCTCGCTAAGGTGGGAATCGATTCCACACTCAATGATATCGAGGAGCGTAAGGCTTCGGCCGCCGTTATGCATTGGATAAATATTCTGATGGACCGAGGCCGGGAGTCGGGTGAGAAATGGAATATATTTCAGAAAAAAGAGGATTCAAGGTCGATTTATTACCGGTTTATGAAATCGGTGGGAAAGCTTGAGAATGAGGATTTCAAGCAGATCCGGGATTCTTTGGAGGAGTATTTTGAACGTACGCCTGATCTTCCGGAAATATATGATCGCCTTGATGAGAAATACAATGCCCCACTGATGGAACCGTTTGGCAGGATGAAACGTGCGGCTTCGAATCTCGGGCAACTAATGAAGACCACCGGCTCTGACCCAACGAAAAACAAATTCCGTGACCATGCCCGCAAATCTCTGAGGTGCCGCTGGAACCGTGAGCCAAAGACTGCGGATGTGAAATTCGCGCTCTTGGACGACAAGGCTTTCGAGGGAGCGACATATCTTAAAAGAAAAAAGGCGGAGCCGGAATTTTATGAAAAGGCTGAACCTCTGTATCGCGAGATGGCGGCGGCAAGGGAAGAATGGATGGCACAATTTGTATCGGAGGAATACCGGCACTGGAATCTATATAAGAAGAATTTTCCGTATCTCGGATTGTTGTCTGTCACCTTACGCAAGCGCCGTGAATATCTTGAAGATAACAATAGTGTGGAGCTTGCAGAGACCAACACCCTTCTGAGCCGGATAATCGGGGAGGATGACGCGCCGTTTATATACGAACGTCTCGGAACACGTCTTAACCATTTCCTGATTGATGAGTTTCAGGACACATCGCGTATGCAATGGAATAATCTGCGTCCTCTGTTGTCGGAAAGTCTCAGCCGTGGTAATGAGAATCTACTCATCGGTGATGCGAAGCAGAGTATCTACCGTTTCCGTAATGCCGATCCATCCCTTATCGCAGAGAAAGTAGAGAAGCATTTTGGCAATGTCCGCGCCCTTGGTGACGGTCCCGGTGAGAATACCAACTGGCGAAGCGACCGCGATGTGGTGGAATTCAACAACGGTTTTTTCTCATATCTCACATCCCGGCTCGCGTCAGAGACAGAAGATGCTCCCGATGCACTCGATTTCAGGGCACTTTATGGAAATGTTGCCCAGAAAACACGCCCGGTGGCTGATGATGATTCATCCCCGTCGCACGGTTATGTGGAGATAAATGTGGTGAGAGGGGAAAAGGCGGAAGATACGAAAAACAGTATTGTCGCGGCTATGCCGGGTGTCGTCAGAGAATTGCTTGGCAGGGGGTACAGGTTGGGCGATATCGCTATCCTTGTTGATACCAATGCCGAGGGAGAGGCTCTTATAAATGAATTTTCACGTTACAACTCGGAAGCTGGAGAAGATGAACCCAGAATAGAGTTTATATCGGAGCAGTCGCTGAAAGTTGCGTCATCACCATCGGTGAAACTTATACTGACCACGCTGCAGACCATAGGCCGCGGAGCCGATCCGGAAGTGCGCACCGGTGAGGATGCGCACCGCCGCGGGCGTGCCGACTGGAGTCAGGTGGAGTGCAATTTCCGCGTGTTCGCTCTCCGTAATCCCGGAATGTCTACCCCGGAGCAGCTGGAGGCATTTCTTGCTTCCGGCACAGATTCTGATGCTGTGGCTGAAATGCTTGCCGATATGCAGGCGGTGACGCTTCCCGCCTTGGTAGAGGGAGTGGCGGCAACGTTCCTTCCTCCGGAGATGCGAAGGCGTGACGCACCTTTCATAGCGGCGTTCCAGGATATTGTGCTCGAATATTGTGAGTCGCGACCGTCAGATATAGCGTCTTTCTTGCAATGGTGGGAGAGGCGTGGCGCGAAAGCGTCCATCTCGTCCCCCGAAGGTATGGACGCTGTCAATGTGATGACAGTTCATAAGGCCAAAGGTCTCGAGTTCCCGTGTGTTATCATACCATTTGCGCAATTCTCATTCCTTTCTGCTCCAAAGGGGAAGACAGAATGGAGATGGGTGCGCCCGGAAGTCATAGGATTGGAAGGGTGCGAGTTGCCTCCGTTCCTGCCTGTTGACACATCTTCCGAGATGGATGGCACAAGGCATGGGGACGTATATCGTGAATATGTTGATATGGTCACGATGGATTCGCTTAATAAGCTTTATGTCGGTTTTACACGCGCTGTAAACGAGCTTTATATTTATTGCGGCGAGAGTAAGCGGCAGGACCCTCTTTCAACTTCAGCTATTCTTCGCGAGTTTATGAATTGCGATTCGGAAGATGTGATGATTCGTGGTGCGAAATATCCCCATTCTCCTGTGAAGCGAAAAAGTTCCGGAGAGCCGGCTCATGTAGTGGAGGATTACGCAGCGCGCATAACACCGGATTTTCTCAAATACCGCGAGGAGGAGCTTCCGGATATTGTGGATGCGGAGGATTTTGAGGAGGAAGATACCGATCCGCGTTCTGAAGGAAATCTTATGCATGCAGTCATGGAGCGGGTGCAGACTATTCATGATCTTCATGCATCCGTGGGTAGATTGCATAGAAAAGGGTTGGTATCTAAGGAAAAGGGGGAAGAGATGGAGTCTTTTCTGATGGAGCGTATGCAAGGGGAAGATGTAAGGGGATGGTTTGACGGATCGGCACGTGCTGTGTGCGAACGTCCGATAATCGGAGGCAGGCGCGGTGTGCGTCGTCCCGATAGGGTCATGATCAAGCCGGATGGCAGCGCGGTTGTGATAGATTATAAATTTGGAACCTCCACATCTTCACATAAGAAATATATGCGTCAGGTGCGCGATTACGTGGATCGGCTCCGCGTTTCGGGTAAATTCACATCAGTAAGAGGCTATCTGTGGTATGTCAAGGAGGGGAAAGTAGAGGAAGTGTGAAAAGTTTAAATTGGTTCATTTGGAAATCAGCGATTAAAGCAGTAATTTTGTATCATTAACCAATAACGTATAGATTTGGATCCGGATCCTTTACCGGTCTCGCCATTGGCGAGCCTCTTGATTTTATTGACAAAAGCCGATCTTCCGGCAATAAGTTTCCATGCCCCACCAAGTTGGCCGGCATGGGTTTTGCTTATAATCCTGTCATTCTGTTGTCTTTTGATCTCGGCGTTTGTGTCGGGAAGCGAGATCGCATATTTCGGTCTTTCTCCCCAGGAGATCGATGAGCTTGAAGACTCTGATTCCCCGAAAGACAAGAAGGCATTCTCTTTCATAAAAGATAGTGAGCGCCTTCTCGCTACAATCCTCATTTCCAATAATCTCGTGAACATCACGATGGTTGTGTTGCTGACGTTCGCCATCTCGCAGACGGTGGTGTTCAACAGTGCTGTGCTTAACTTCTTGCTACAGACTGTCTTCATGACCTTTCTTCTGCTGCTGTTCGGGGAGATATTCCCGAAGTTGGTGGCGCGTGGGCGTACGCTCTGGTGGGTGAGGACTGCCGTGCCGGGTATCAGTATTCTGTATACTGTTCTTGGTCCGCTGGCCAAGATAATGGCTCGGTCAACGACCTTGGTAGGCAAGATTATCACCAAGAAACAGCAGAATATCTCCACCGATGAGCTTGAGAAGGCTCTTGAGATTTCCGATGTTTCCGATGGAAAGGAGAAGGAGATGCTCGAGGGAATCCTGTCGTTCGGGGAGATCGAGGCGCATGAGATCATGATTTCCCGTGTTGATGTCACGGCCATAGAGTATCACGATTCGTGGGAAGCCGCGATGAAGGTGATTCTTGATTCGGGTTATTCCCGTATCCCTGTGTATGATACCTCACAAGATCAGATTATAGGTATTCTTTACAGTAAGGATCTTCTGCCGTATATCGACAGCAAGAACCCCGATTTCCGTTGGCAGAGCCTGCTGCGTGAACCCTATTTTGTGCCGGAATCAAGAATGATAGATGATCTCCTTGAAGATTTCCGTAAAAGGAAGATCCATATAGCCATAGTGGTTGATGAATATGGCGGCACACAAGGAATTGTCACCCTTGAGGATATCATCGAGCAGATTGTCGGTGATATCGATGATGAATATGATGACGTGACATCGATGTATAAGAAAATAGGTCCTGACTCTTACATATTCGATGCGAAGATACCTCTGACCGATTTCTGTAGGGTTACTGACATTCCGGAAGAAGAACTCGGAGATGTCGGGGATGCCGAGACCTTGGCAGGTCTCCTTCTCGAAATCAAAGGGGATTTCCCCACAACAAAGGAGACACTCGTGTTGGGCGAAATGCATTTCCATGTGATGAAGATGGAGCGTCATCGTATTGTGCAGGTGAGTCTGCGAATTGTAAGAAAGTCTGCCGAGGAGGATAAACAGGAAAGATAACAGCTTATGGAGACTGAATTCATATATTGGAGACATCATACTTTGCCCGGAATTAAGGTGGAAGAGGTATGTGGTGGCGAGGATCGTCCCATGCCTCTTTGGACAGAGATGGCTTATCAGGTATATTCCGAGAATGGAAAAGAGGGCTATCGTGAGATAGGGCATTTCCATAACGGAGCGCCATTCCTTATGGGTGAGACGGAACGTATATCCATTACGCATACCGGACGTTTCCTTGCTGTGGCGACATTGCCTCCCACACCGGAAGTGGAGTTGTCAGTGTTTTCCGAGAGGGCGGCGATGGGGATTGATGCCGAACGTGCGGACCGCAGTCAGGTACTGAAAGTGCGGGAGAAATTCCTGAGTGCCGAAGAGTTGGATATGATCCCGAAGGATGATGTCTTCATGAATGTGATGGCATGGACGGCAAAGGAAGCGCTTTACAAGGCGGCTATGCAGACAGGACTGGATTTCACTAAAGATGTTCTGGTAAAGAGCCTTCCGAAGCTTGGTCCGGCGGTTCCTGTTTACGACAAATCGGAGTTTGATCCGATCCGCACCGGCGAAGGGGTTGTCATGATAGAGGGGAAAGAATATCACTTTATCCTCTACAGCTATGAATCCGAAGGCAACATTGTGACGCTCGCCTATTCTCCCCGTTGCGCCAAATTCAGCAAGGTATAGATACTTGCTTGCGGCAAGTATCTAAAGGAATGCCTCATAAAATAATTAATGGCTGCAAGCGATGAACTTGTAGCCATTAATTTTGATTTGAAGTCAGTGGTCAGGCAAAGATACTGCGGAATTGGAGAAGAAGGATTATTACTCCTGCGGCATAGATTGCATAAATTCCGGCATTGCGGTAAAGATCGGTTGTCATATTCTTTTTCATGATTTCAGTGATTATGGGTTAATTTTGATACTGCAAAGTAAATGACGCACACTGCTAATATTTTGCATCAATATGTTAACTAAAGTTAAACACAAGTAGTCGAGGTAACTCTTCTAACTGCCGATTCAAAATCACGAGTCTTTGCTCTGGTTTCTTTGGGACTCATATAACCCCTTTATACGATTAGATATCACACAAAGGCGCAGAGTCGCAAAGTTTTGAGTCATAGAGCGATGTGTTAAGCGACGAAGATCACGGAGAATCGCGTGGCGATTTTGGGCAAAGGCGCGGAGCCGGCGCGTCGGACTCCGCGTCTTCGCAGGAGTGGTAACGACCTCCGCGTCGAATTTCTCGGCATAAAACCTTTGCGCCTCCGCGCCTCCGCGTGATTAAATTTTTTACCGGATACCAATAAATTATAATACCATGATAAGATTGAAGAATAGGGGGATTTGTTTCGGATGAGCGAGAAAAGGGAGGTGGTTGTTTGTTATAATCTAATAAAAGGAGTAATGCTATGAAAACACATGATAGAAAAATAGAGGGATCAAGGTGGTGTAAGGTGTTGTCGGGAATTGCGATGCTGCTTGTTATCGCAGTAGCTGGTTTGGGTGCTAATGCCCAGAATAGCCTGCCGGCTCCGGGTTCAGGAGGAAGCTACAGACCGAATACCGGCAGTCCGTTAGGTCCTAACGGTATCGGATGGAATCCCGGTCCGGCTCCGGTTCCGGGTTTTAACGGAAACTGGGGGAGTCCGTGGAATAACGGTTGGAATAACGGTCCTGCGATCATAGTTAACCAGTCGCCTGTGATTCCTAATCAAGGTGTGACAAAAGTGGTGGCATGCGGTTATGATGCCCAAGGCATATGGCGTGTATTACCACTTACTGTAAGTTTCCAGTATAACGGGTTCCAGTATGATGTGAATGTACTTAATGCCTGGAATCCTTGGACCGACCAATGGGATCGCGGTGTGGACACACCCGCATATAACACTGATTACTACATGCGTGGTCAGGAATACGATTACTACTGTGTCCTCCCCACCGGCACATTCTATTTCAATCTCTGATACATCTTCTGATGAAAAGTTGGCGGCGCCCCCGGATTCACTCCGGAGACGCCGCACCTATTATTAAGATTCGCAGTATTGCTGATTATTTTACAACGACTTTGCGTGTGGTCTGTGCGCCTTTGAGAATGTAGATTCCTTTTTCAAGACCGGCTGTCGCCTCTGAAGCTTTTACTCCATTACGCAGAGCCACACCGGAGATGGAATATACATCCACAACGGTATCGGCTTCCATCTCGACTGCCGCTACACCGGAAGTCTTGTTGCCATGATAATATAGTTTCATGTTGTCAAGGCAGATGGAGTATTTAGATGCGATACCTTCTGCATTGTCGAGCTTGATCTCAAGTTTGCCATCGTTGCCAACCTTGATGTCCTCAGCTTTTACAGTATATTTATCCTTGTCGTCACCACGGAAAAGCTTCAGGGCGTCAGCTGCGCTCAGAGCGGCATTGTCCTGTTTAGCCTCTGTAAGATCCACATTCACACCGCCGACAGTCATCGGTATGTCAAGAGTTGATGTGGCTACGTTTGCAGAGAATGAATATGTTCCTTCCGGCAGACCGGTCACATTATTGGCAAGAATGAACTTGTTATATTTCGCAGTTGCAGAAGTTGTAGCCACGCGGCAAAGAAGATCCTTGTCGTTCCATTCATTGGTCCCGGCAATTGTCATCTTTGCAGATGAACCGTTATCTTTCAGATACCACTCGTTGTTGTCCTTGTCATTGGCATCAAAACGGTTGCCACGGATCATGAAAGTTACATCTGAAGGATTGTCTTCTGTTGCAACCTTTGCTGCCTCAGCGAGATATTCGTCAACTGGTATGAATTCCCACTGCTGCATTGTATCTCCGTCAGAGAAATCCGCCGGATTCACGAAATTCACAGAACCGTCAACAAACATAGGCTGGTTATGGGCTACGGCTGTCAAGGCAGTTTTTTTGCCGTCAACCATGTGGGTAAGATAATATTTACCGGGAGCTGCCTCCTCAAGAGCGTATTGTGTGGCAACCTGGTCAACATAGTATTCTCCTGCTACACCGATGAATGCACCGAATGTCGTGCTGAGCATATAGCGGTCGGTGATATTATCGTGGATAGGAGTCACGCGGATACCTGTCTTGCCGAGTGTTGCGTGTGTGCCCCATGTGGTTCCGGCGCAAAGTAGCTCTCCGGTGCCGACATTACGCATGAAGTGCGCGCGGCTTTCGAGTTTGCTCTCGCTGGGAGCGGCACCTGTGAATTTCTCATCATCAAGTATGAAGTCGGCGGCATATGCGAAGTTGTTTTCAAGAATTGTGGGGATAAGTTCCACACCCATTGTCGGGTAGTCCACATTATTATAGTTGTGGCTGTCTACAAGCACCCAGTCTGCGAATACGATTCCTGCAGGACCTTTCTTCTCAGTGTTCTTGATAAGATTGGTGTAGTGGGGATTGGTGTGGGTGGCGTTTGTCAGATATCCCTTTGTTCCGCTGGTGTATTCACCTGCTGTGAAGAGCATCGACCAGAAAGGTTTGTATTTGTTTGGCTCATCAATATCATTAGGACGAGTCTGGGTGCAAGTGTAGTTGTAGAGGTCTGTGAGTGATGAAAGCTCTGTGTTGAGTTCAGTCTCATTCTTAGGTGAGGAGATGTCTGTCACCTGCACGATGCCGTTCTTGTTCATGTTGGTTGCATTGAACACGGTTGCGTATACATCCTTGTTCCATGCGTCTTTATCTGAAGGCCAGCCGTTGAGGTTACCGGCTTTGGCGATATTCACATGGTCGATGCGGTCACGACGGAAGATAACCATCTTGCCGCGGATGTCACTGACTTTGAGCATCGGATCATAGTCAACGATATAATCGGCGAATTTGCCGGAATTGAGAAGATCTTCGAGGAGCTGTTTGAAAAGATCCTGCGATTCACGGTCGTTCTTACCTAAGGATACGCTGTCGCCATATCTCGGCACATTTCCGCGGAATAGATGGATGACGAAGAATTCCTTCTTGTGTGCGTCCAGATAATTGGTGAGTTTTGTCATGGCCTCTTCCATTGTCAGGACTGTCTGGTGTGCGCCATGGTTGCATGTCAGTTTACCATCGCTGCTCAGACCCGGACGGAAGTCGAAAGCACGGACACCGGCTGCAAGCTGATCATCGATTTTTGCAACCTGTGTGGTTGACATGGAAAGGGGAAGTGATCCCGTGGTCGCCCAACCCTCGCCGGTGGCGGTATCGTGGGTTCCGGGAATCGACACATGGGCTACAAACATGTTGTCGGGAAGATAACTCATCCAGTTCTGGATGTCGGCGCGGGCAGCGGTCAACGCTTGCTGTCCGTCATAGGGAGCCACGGCAGAGTAGGCTGCAAGGCTTCCCGCAGCCATTGCGGCTACAAGTAAAATTTTTTTCATGATGATATAGTGTAGAATTACATGTGCGGCTTCCTCAATTGTTGCCTTGAGGAAGCCGCTGCAAATTTATGCATTAATGCATAAAATGACCACACGGAACATGTGGTCATTTTATATATAACGCCTGTTATGTATGTCTACATTTTGTCTACAAAATTTTGCTAACAGTCTGATTATTCCATACCTTCGTCATATCCGGATCCGCCCATCGGCTCTCCTGCGTCATTGCGGTGTTTCTTGTTGTTGGCTTTCTTCTGTATTCGGTAAAATATTACTGTCGTCCGGTAAATTTTAAACCTTAATAATTAAAACGCTGAACTCCGTTTCACTTTATGAACGCTGAACTCACGCGGAACTATGATATTTAGGCAAAGTGTCAGGAAGAAACAGAGCTCAATAGATCCGTAGCATGGACGCGAGTAGGGTGCGTCAGACTCTGCGCCTTAGCAGGAGTGGAAACGACCTCAGCACCGGATTTTGCGTCATAAAACCTTCGCGCCTCTGTGCCTCTGCGTGATTAAATTTTACCGGATACCAATATTATAATTTATTTTTTATATCTTTGCAATTATAAAGTCTCACTTTATAATTGCAAAGATTATGTATATTCCCCGCCGCATATCAGCAGCAGTAATGGAAGCTGCAAAATATTACCCTGTGATCATTCTTACCGGGCCTCGTCAGACTGGAAAAACCACTTTGGCTAAGAATCTATTTGAATCTTTCTCGTTTACCAATCTTGAGGAAGCGGATACCCGCGCATTTGCGAAGGAAGATATCAACGCATTTCTTGATAATCTCGGAGATAACGCCATTATTGATGAGGTGCAGAATCTTCCCGAGATTCTTTCTTCGATCCAGGCTCGCGTTGACAAGGATAAGTCATTGAGATATATCTTGACAGGGAGCAACAATTTCTCCCTTATGCACAATGCTTCGCAATCGCTTGCCGGTAGAGCTGCCCTTTTTGAGGTATTGCCATTCGCTTTCGATGAACTTTCCCCGGAAGTCAATAATATTGAAACTTCAGAACTCTTGTGGCGCGGTCTATATCCGGGTGTCATAGCGGATCGCATCCCTCCGTATATTTTCTACCGCAACTACTATTCTACATACATCGAGAGGGATGTGAGGGGATTTGCGCAGATTCAAAATATCGATTCATTTCAAAAGTTCATGAAGCTTACAGCTGCCCGAACCGCTACCGAATATAATAAGGCGGCTGTCAGTGTTGAAGTTGGTGTCAGTGCTCCGACCATCAATTCATGGCTGTCGGTTTTGAAGGCATCATACATCGTATATACACTTCCTCCATACTTTGCCAACATTAGCAAAAGGCTCACCAAGACCCCTAAATTGTATTTCTACGATACAGGTCTTCTTTGTTATCTGTTAGGGATTGAAGAATACCCGCAATTGACAAATCATCCTTTAAAAGGAGCTGTTTTTGAGAATATGGCTGTCAATGAATTGCTGAAAAACCGTTTCAATCAGGCTAAAGATCCGAATATATTTTTCTACCGTGAAAATTCGGGAAGAGAAGTCGACATCATCCAAACGCTTCCTGACGGACTGCATTTATATGAGGTTAAGGCAGGTAAGACATTCCAGCCGGATTTTCTAAAAAACATAAAATACCTACAGTCTGTTCTGCCTGATGTAAAAGAATCCACCGTCATTTATGACGGTGAATCCAAAGGCTCCTCCCTCCTCAATATCCGCCAAATCTAATTAATCATTCCAGAAAAAAATATCATGCAATCGTAAAGTCTGACTTTATGATTGCATGATATTTTTTTCGGAGATGGAGCCTATGTTATTCCATACCTTCGTCATATCCGGATCCGCCCATCGGTTCGCCGGAATTGTCGCGTCGGTTCTTGTTGTTGGCTTTCATGTTTCCGAATGAATATTTGATTGTGAGGCTCAGGATCCTGCCGTTGCGCCAGCGTTTGGATGTCTGGGAATATCCGGGTCCGTAGATGGTGCTCTTCCATTTGCGGGAGTCGAAGATGTCGCGGCAATTTAGCGAGAACGACCAGTTGCCCGCAATCTTTCGAAGTCCGGCGTCAACGCTCCAGCCTCCCTCGTGGGTGCCTTGTGCCTCTTTATGCTCTGAAGAGTAACGGCCTGTGGCCTGGAAGGCGAGCGACCAAGGTAATTTCACATTTGCCATTATGCGTGCATCCCATGCGAAACTGTTTTGCTTCTCATTGGAAATTTTGATGGCGTTGCCGCTCTCACCGGTGAATGTGTAATCCCACGCGCTGATATGGTTGTTGTAGAGGTTTACGGTGGTGGTGAGGTCGAGTTTGCTTCGGAATAATGAATTCTTCACCACAATCTCGCATCCGGAGTTTGCCATTTTCGCTACGTTGGCGAATGTGGAATACATAACATCGTTGTCCATATACGCGATGCGGTTGATCATATTGTCGGCGGTGCGGATATATGCCGAGAATGAAATCATATGATATGTCCAGCTCTTGAGGTAATTCAGCTCGAATGAATTTGAATATTGCGGTTCAAGTTCCGGGTTACCGAATGAGATACTTGTAGGGTCGGATGTGTTGCGGAATGAATTGAGCTGACCTCCCCACGGACGGCGGATGCGCCGCGTATAGTTGATCTGCACCTCGTTATCTTTCGGCAAAGAATATGAAAGGAAAAGAGAGGGGAATAGCGCGAAGAAATTCTTTTTGAACTCAGGCACCTCATTGCGGTCCTCACCATACGCGAGGGAACGGCTTCTTACCTGCCATGATTCGGAGCGCAGACCGGCGGAAAAGCTGAAATCCTTGATCTTGCCGCCCAATGTGAGATAAAGTGCGGATACGTTGTTGGTATATATGAAACGATTGTATAGAGCCTTGTCAATCTCCAACGCCCCGGTGGCGTTCATCCGTTCGGTGATATTCGGAGTGTTTTCGTGGCTGTAGTTGCCGTTATATCCAGCCTCCAATTTAAGCCAGTCGGTAAGTTTGTTTGTATAATCTACCTTGGCTTCCCAGGAATTGACATTTATAGGCATCGATTGCTCGCGATAAAGAGTCTCCTCGGTGCCGTCTGCCCAGGTCTCGGTTTCGCTGTATGAATTCCATGACGGACCACCCCAGTGGTTATAGCTTACCATTGTCTCCAAAGAGTGGTTGTCGTTCCAGCGATGGGTATATCCCCATTCCACGTGCGCGCCGCGTGATTCTCCATGATTGCGTGATAGCTGTGAGTCTGTTAGCCAATGTCCGGGGCGGTTGGCGGAATATTCAGTCAGTGAGCGTCCCCAGCGATGTCCGAACATGCCGAATCCGTTCACATAAAATTCATCTTTATCCGTAAGATGATAAGTGGCTCCAAGACGGAAGAAGAGGTTATTGCCATGGGAACGGCTGTCGCCATCGGAGTTGGTGAATGTGCCGTCATCGAAAAGACGACGTGTCTCCGAACCTCCCTTGCCATGGCGCATGCGGAAACCGACGGAAGCGAAGGTGTCCCATTTGCGGGAATTGTAATTGATGCTTACACCGGCATTGCCTCCGCCGCGGGTGTTTCCACCGAGTTCTGCGCTTCCGAAGTATCCTCCTCTGCGGTCTTTCTTGAGGATGATGTTGATAATACCGGCTGTGCCTTCAGGGCTGTATTTGGCGGAGGGATTGGTGATGACCTCTATGCGGTCGATACTTTCACCGGGAATCTGCTCCAGAATCTGTGCGCGGTTGTCGGCTGTCAGACCGGAGTCCTTGCCGTTGATCCATATAGTGACGGAGCTGTTTCCACGCAATGACACCTCGCCGTCCTGATCAACCTCTACCGAGGGTATAGATTCGAGCAACTCACTGGCGCTCTGTCCTGCTGCCGCGATGTTGGCGTCTACGGTGAACACCTTGCGGTCGAGTTCAAAACGCATCTGGCTGCGGATTCCCTCAACAACCACCTCTTTCAGAAGCTTTGAATCGTCGGCAAGATGTATGGTGCCGAGATTCACGTTTCCTCCGGCGATATTAACCGGACGCTCCTGATTGACACTGCCGACATTCATGATTTTCACCACATATGACCCATCGGCAAGAGATGGGAGCTTGAAATTACCCGCCTCATCGGAACTGGCTACAATCTGCAGCGGCTTCTTGCCGGAAGCGTCAAATACCTGGATAGTGACAAAATCCATCGGTTCGCCGGTTCCTTTATTTACAATTTTACCTGTAACAGTGCCCTTGGCACAAATCATAGCCGGCAATGCCAGCATACCCAACATCAGAAAATTTCTAATTCTCATCACCTTTATTCAACCTTTTTTCAAATGCATGCGGTCGTCACGAGTCGCGAGTCGCACACAACAACCGCAATTTAGACCATCTTCCCCGCAGAAGGTTTAATCCGGTTGAATTTTTTAGATTTACTTAAGAACAGTAGTTCGATATTTTGGTATATTGTTGTCAGGTAAAATTTAATCACGCAGAGGCGCAGCGGCGCAAAGGTTTTACGATGCAAAATCCGGTGCGGAGGTCGTTTCCACTCCTGCGAAGGTGCAGAGTCTGACGCACCATACTCGCGGCAATGCAATGGATTTCGCGTCAAGCAAAAAAGCGGAGCTTTTGAATGGTTTTAATGATTTAAAGATCTAATTATTAATTAATTGAATCAAAATGGTTTCCCTTGGTTATAACGGTTTGAGGAAAGAATGGAGAGAGGAGAGTTTTAGTGTCTCTGCTCTGGTTTCTTTGGAACTGTGGTCAATAATAGTTATATTGGTGTTCGGTAAAATTTAAAATAATGGGGCTTGATAAGTACTAAATTCCTATATTCATGATGATTATGCATGTTTATCAGACACCTGTAAAAATTTTTATGGAATGTAACATATTGTCATTGTAATTTCAAAAAAAATATATAATTTTGCGTTTGCAGACCGCCATAGCAGAAGCCCCGGTCTGGGGTAAAGCGAGGCGGGATGTTATTAACATAATAAGAAAGCGTTTATCCGCGCTGATTCTTGACGAATCGAAATTCTCGCAAAATTTCATGTTGATGTCAAGGATTGAGCAACGGTAGATGCCCGTGGATATGTAATTCATGCATTCGGCAAAGTGCCTTGGGAAAGGTATAGCTGGACGCTATCATTGCATATATAAGCGTGGGCTTCTGCGTTGCCGTCCAACATCAACAGGGCAATGCGAGAAGCCTCGATTCGTAGGACGGTAACAGATACAGATTCCTACGCTTTTTTCGTACAAACCAATCTGATGCCAACGAGGGGAAGACCGCGGCTTTGTAGAACCGTTATGAATTCTGGAATAGAGCCGAGTAGAACTTATGGAGAAAAATATTGGTGGCTTGCTTTTGCAATTGCAATAATCGGTATAGTGATAGTCACAGTCTCTCTTTCAGATCTAAAAGAATTGCCAATGACGATTATTGGTGCTGTCCTTGGAGTTGCCATGACGATATTTGCCACATATTTCCTTTTTAAGGGTCAGGCAAACCAACAATCAGAATTAGCCGAGAAACAATCTCATCTTCAGGCCGAAATTTTGGAACGGCAATCTGAGCTTCAAATAGATATGTTCAGACGTCAGAATGAATTGGAACAAAAAGCTATAAAGGATGCTGAGATTTTCAAAGAAAAACTGAATACTTATCAAAAATTTCTTGATGCTCTTTGCAAATATGTAACGACAAAGAGCGATGAGGCACAATCGGAGTTGAAGTTCCGAACTGCGGCTCTTGCCATGCATGGTGGCGCTCAGCAGTTGACTGCTCTCAATAGGGAAATTTCTGAAATCATAGCCATCTATGATGAGGAAGTGCCGGATGACAAAAAGTTGATTCAGGCTCTGTTCTCAATTGCCGAATTGTTTGGCTCAGAATTGTATCCGGAAAGATTGTTTGTCCGAAACACTGAATATGAGACCTCAATAGAAAATCTTGCACATATTATCGACGACAGCGCATCAAGTTCTAAACTCAGCGAAATAGAGGCTGAGGACAAAGATAGTGAAAGGTCTGATGAGCAAGATGCAGAGAATATGGAATCATGGGCACAGAAATTATCGGAATTAAAATCGAATGGTTGGAATGTTGTTATAAATCCGGTCAAGGATACAATATCAATGAGCAATCCTACAGCACAACATAACATATCATTCTATAAAAAAGGTAGATTCTATGTTGTCCAATCGCAAGGCGAGAAAGGAGATTCGGAGTATTCCAAGACTCTCAAAGCTCTGCATAAAGGATCACGACGTAGCAACATCTGGTGGCGCGAATTGACTTCATTACCCAACTATGGAGTCAGCAGTGGCCTCTGCAAGGCGGTTGAAACCAATAGCAAAGCCCGGGCAGTCGTGGTTAAATGGATTGACAGACTTTTATAAAGTATTTATACCATGGGACTTTATAACAAAATAAAGAAATCTGTTTCAGAAACAGTATCTGATATAGGCACTCATGCCGAAGTAGTGTTTGCTAACGCAAAGTCGCAGGTCGCAGAAACCGGTAAAAAAGTAGGAGAAAGTGCTTCCAATATTGCTTCAGCAACAACTAAATGTGTTGGTGATGGAATCTCATATATGGGTGATGCCATATCCCAAGCTTCAGATGGAGATTATAGCAAACTCAAAGAAATGGCAAATGCCACTGGTGATTTTTTGACTGAAACAGCAAAAGATATGACCGGAATAAGTGCCTACAATCACTATCTCGCAGCTAAGATATCACGCGAAGAAGCAGAAAAGATTGCCCACAGAGTCGAAGAAGAGGTCGGGAAAATTCGGTATCTCGCCAATGACCGTCTAAAATATATGGGTGAGATACGTATGCAAGCACTAAAAAACACTGTTGGTAGATTCATCTCCATTGTGAAAAGGTTGAATCAGGGTGTGCGAGACAAAGAATATGAAATGTATTCCCAAATTGACATTAGTGAGAGCGAACTTGAACAAATGGAGATAGTCTCTATTGACCAAAAGAAAATGACTTCAACCATAGTTACTGGCATAGGTGCGGCCTCTGCAGCTTCTGTTGGTGCTCAAAAGTTGGCAATATATGGAGTGCAGAAATTAGCGACAGCCTCGACAGGAACCGCTATTAAAAATTTAAGCGGTGCCGCGGCAGAAAAAGCGACAATGGCATGGCTGGGCGGGGGAAGCGTCAGTGCTGGTGGAGGTGGCATGGCTGTCGGAGCTTCACGATTGGCAATGGTAGGACAGGCTGCCAGTGGTATAATGATTCTGACTACCGCTGCAACGGTGGCATCTATGTATTATTCTCAAAAGCATACTGAGGCTACCCAATACTTAGCGGATGTCCAAATATGGGAATCAAAAACTATGGCTGCCTGCGAACTTATGAAACGTATCGTAAGACGTAGCGATGAAATTGCTATATTAACAACGCGTCTTGAGACAAGGTGTGAAGATGCTCTTGATTCCCTTGAAGATATAGCCGAAGAATTCGATCCCCAGAATTCAGAGCATGTAAAAACTTTTCAAAAAGCGGCTATCCTTGTTAAGTCTACCAGCCAATTATGCCAGACTCCTCTTATTGACTCCAATGGAGGACTTAATGACGGGCTTGATGCAGTCACGCTTTCTTCTGAAAAAGTCCTCAATAAAAATCTTTGACTATGGATTGGAAATGCATTTCAAAAAATATAACTAAAGCCATTGAATCAGCTTTGGAAATAGGCGATAGGTCAATTACGTTAATTAATTCATCTAAAAAGAATTTGGATGCGATTAGAAACGCAAACGAGATAGTGCAAGAAGATGGAGATTTTTTATTAAAAGGAGCCAAGATTGTCAACCTTGCAAGTTCGGTTTATCATAATTCACATGATGACACATCAGATTTTGCAAGGCAACTGGATATGGCAGCAGACAATCAAGATTTTGAAACTCTGGATGATGAAATCGCACGGCTTTCTTCTGAAGATGATTTTGCTGATGAAGAGTCTTGTAACTATGAATTATCAGATACTTTCGTAAGCCTCCCTCCAATAGAGACTGCGGCAGAGGCTTTAACAGCCCTATCAGCCATGGGTACAGAAATAGCCAAAGCTGTTCAGGTATGCCAGATTGAAGAGACCAAGCGTACTGAAATCAGAGCCAAAATGGAAGTGGAAGTCACACGCATCAATGCGATTTCCAAACTTCTGTCAGATTATCTTGACAAAACATTTGATGAACGGTCAGAATTGTTTGACAATTACTTCCGAGTTCTTGACAAGGCCATTGAAGCCGGTGACATTGCACTCATGTCAGCTACACTTGGCAGTATCAACTCTCTTGCCGCCCAGAGTCCTTTCAAAAACCTAGCTGATTTTTCAACTGTTCAGCAACAACTCTGGCAGTCCGGTACTGAATGGGATATTTAATAACATTACTCACTAAAATAATAATATGAATTCAACTCAACTTACGGCATCATCTGTTTGTATGCCCCCAATCATGAACTTCACCCCTTCGACCCCAATCAAAGAAATGGAAGTCGAGACTCCGATGTACGATTATTTCCTTCAGATAACCGGATTTGAGATGCGTACAGTAAGTACCAGGAGTATTCACCGCTATGCAACTCGCAAAAAGAGTGGCTCCACAGGGTACGTTACTGCAAGCGACACAAAAAATGCCGCAGACGACACAAAATCAGTAAAATGATTCTTATTGTATCCAATAAGGAAGATATTCATCCAACCCCTGTTATCGAACATTTTGAGACAATGGGAGTTCCGTTTTTTCGTCTCAATACAGAAACTCTTCTTTCTGACTATGAGTTTGAATGGCTGAGCAATCCGTATTGTGGTGATGACTTCCATCTCAAAAATCTTCATACTGGGCTAGAGGTGTTCGGACACGACATCAATTCAGTTTGGGAACGTCGACCGCTCGTTCCCTCTGAATTGAGGTCTGTGAACTGCAAGGAGGTGAACGAGCATAATCTTAAGGAAGCACATGGGTTCCTATCATTTCTTCTTTATTATTTAGGAGATCGATATTGCCTTGGTCATCACCTTTATGACAGAAGCTCCGCCTCCAAAATGTTACAGCTGAAACTTGCAAGGCAGTTAGGAATGAATATCCCGGACACATGCTTTGCTAATAACAAAGCTGCTGTAAGAGAATTTTCGAACAACTACGATATCGTATGTCTTAAATCGATTGACAACGATAATATATGGTTTGAAGAAGAGATGCAAGAACATGTGCTATATACGCAAGCTGTTAAAAGCAACGAATTATTAG
Source organism: uncultured Muribaculaceae bacterium (assembly GCA_910578075.1). Classification (GTDB taxonomy): domain Bacteria; phylum Bacteroidota; class Bacteroidia; order Bacteroidales; family Muribaculaceae; genus Lepagella. The sequence continues at coordinate 126,745 of CAJTPK010000003.1, forward strand.
CACTTCCTGATGAAGCGTTCTTCCAAACTGTAACCTATCTTCAGAACTACATTCCCAAGGCTTATGAATTAAGAATCACAGTGGTTGGGACAGAAACGTTTCCTTGTAGAATTGACTCTCAGGAGATGGAAGCTGGATGTGGTAAGATTGATTGGAGACAAGGACTTGACAAAGGGCTACATCACAGTAAATGTCATGTGCCTAAGGCGGTTTCTGACTTTTGCACTACATTTTTGAAAAGGCTCAACTTAAATTTTGGTTGCTTTGACTTCATAGTTACGCCAGAGAACGATTATGTCTTTCTGGAATGTAACCCAAACGGACAATGGCTATGGATTGAACAAGAAACAGGGTTACCAATCTCAAAGTGCATTGCCGACACATTGATAATACATGATAAAAAACAACATAAATAAAGACTGCCATGGCGACAGTAACAATTAAAGGAGTTTATAGGCTCAACGGACCAAAGCCATTCAATCGGGTAATCGAATGTGGCAAATCCGAGACTGGCTACTACTCGCAGATGATGGGCAACAAATCTCAGCAAGCAGCTTGGATACGTGCCAATTTCCCAGGAGCGAACACGGATCGAGGCTTTTCTATGTCGATAAACATTAAATAATAATTTTATGAGACAATCGAAGATTTTACTTGTCTTAACGAGTATGCTGGCGTTGGTCAGTTGCTCAAAAAACGACAATACTGAACTTTATCAAGAGATTAAGTCAGTTGACAAAATGGTATTTGCCACAATGGCTATTACCAAAACAGCAAAAATGGAGAGCTCAGGCTGGTACACAGTAGGCAAACGCATTGCAGTTTACTCTTACGACTCATATATGCGAGCCTATATCGACCTCTCTGCACTTCAGATGGACGACCTTGTTTTTGACGAGAAAAATAAGACTGTTAAAGTGACACTTCCTCCTGTGGTGACAGAGATCACTGGACGTGACATGGAAATGCGAAAGGAATACGAAAACATCGGCATGTTGCGCCAAGATCTTGATTCAAAAGAAAGGGCTGAAATAAAAGAACAAGCCAACAAATCATTCAAAGAAGAAGTCGAGGACAACCCTATGTTCAAGGAGCAGCTCACTGAAGCAGCAAAGAGAAAAGCCCGAAAATATTTCGAAGCAATTTTCGAAGCAAACGGCTACATACCCAGTATAGATTTCAAATCGTAAAATTCGCACATCATGACTAAGAATATAAAAAAACTGATAGTCTTTGCGGCAATCGTAGTCGTAGGCATCGCCCTTTTCTTTTGGCTCGGTGCCCCCAAGAAAAGCATTGAGGTCGGGAAAGGTCAAATAAGCGATATTAAGACTATGGCTCAACTCTGCACTGTCGATCTCTATAATGAAGTGCCCGTACTCGATACCATAAACAACAAGGTACTCTTTGCTGTACAAAAGCAGCGAGGTAGTGTATCCTTTGACCTTGAAAATATGCAGGTCAACACCGATGGTGATACTGTAAAAATAGTTCTTTCTCCTGAAATCGTTGAAATTAATGAAGCTACGGAGGATAATTCGTGGCAGGTTATTGACTCAAAAAACATGAGTCTAAACGGTTTTAATCCCTTAGCGAGCGATAAATTGACAGACGAGGAAGAAAATCAGATAAAGGCAAAAATCAAAGTCAATTCAAAGAAAATCCTCTATCATAACGGCACAATTGAAAGAGCACGTACCGAAGGTGTAAAAAACCTTCAGACTCTTATGGCTAAAGTCTATCGCAAACCTGTAATCGTTACCGATCCAACTCCTAGGGGAGCTCACTACGATGAATACAAATAACCGTTATCCACTTCTGAATCTATTCTTCGTTCTATTTGCAATCTATCTGATTATCAAATGGACGTGTCGCCTGATTTTTGGATTGCTTGACTATGCTTTACTCATAGGTATCATTTGCGGCGCATTATGGTACATCAAATTACCGACAGCTAAACGAAAGCAAATACATAATACAGTCAAGGCTCGAATAAATTCGATTTTCAATTGACATCAGCGAAATAACAACATCAAGTTCAGTTTAGGTCGGTTAGTATATACCCGAGTTAAACTGAATTTGTATATAGCTCATTGAGAAAATATCGGTGCCAATGAGAATGGCTGGCAAGAAGAAAAATGCCACCGAGCCTTGTTATGGCGGCAGTGCTGTCTATGGAGAAGCAAGCCTATAAGAAGTAGCTCCTTAAACAATTTAAACCTAAAGGAATATTCGGATTTTAATAACAAAAAATGCTAAAAGATGAATCCAAATGAAATTATTAGAGATCTTAACGCGCTGGACGATAAGATGGGTGCTTTGATATCAGAATTAGGCGATCTTGATGATTGTTTTCAAGAACTGAAGAAGATAGTAAGGCAAGTCATAGTTGATGATAGGTTTGTAAAACTTGATAAGGCGGGAATATTATTAGACGGAAGTTCCGACTGCCTCTCTAAAACTATCGACAGCCTTGCGCACGTACTTGGTAATGACTATATTGAGTCTGCCCAAAAGACCTATTTATATATGTGCGGTTTGATGTGTGCATTAACAGAATATAAAAAATATAAATAAAGACTACTATGGCAACTGTAACAATTAAAGGAGTTTATCAACTCAACGGACCAAAGCCATTCAATCGGGTAATCGAATGTGGCAAATCCGAGACCGGCTACTACTCTCAGATGATGGGCAACAAATCTCAGCAAGCAGCTTGGATACGTGCCAATTTCCCAGGAGCGAACACGGATCGAGGCTTTTCCATGTCAATCAATATCAAATAATGTTATGGAATATAATTCTTTGCAGATTCGAGAATTAAGTAAAAAGGAATTCTGTCTTAAAATTTGAGATTAAGCATATATTTGTCAAAATCGTAAATACAATTTCTATAGATGAGTGTAATGATTCTCTCAATTGGTGGATTCGGAGCCACAATTTCTCAGTTAGTTCAGAAAAAGGTATCTAATTTGAATGATACTGAAATAAAATTTGTGTTTTCGGATACTGATGCAAAGGCATTAGATAATATTATGACTGATGAGAAATGTAAAATAAAACTTTCTAAAAAGTCGAAGGTAATTCCATCTAATTTTTTTGATGGGGTCAAGGAAATCTTTATTGTGGCTGCATTAGGTCGATCCACCGGTAGGAAATTCTTTGTATCGACCGTTCAATCAGCTGTAGATGCAGGAATCCCCAAAGTAAATGTAGTTGCAATTATTCCTTTCTTTTTTGAAGGAGAGAAAAAAAATTTAAGGGCTTTTAACGAATTGGATAATATTGTACATATGGGAATTAATCATTTGGAACTTTTCAATAATGAAAAGTTCCTTGAGAATACTGCTTATGAGGAAGATTTTATGGAAAGAATGCGTACTATTAATGAATTAATTACCGATAAAATAAAGGATTTAGTAATCAAAGCTGTTAACATCCATCACTCTGTTTGAGGTCCTTGATTTGTTTGCGCTATATAATAAAATAGACATGCCGTCTAATTTTGAACCGCATCCCCAAAAAGTATTATGTGTCTAACTTTCGGGGCGCGGTTCAGAATCGGACGGCTGTTTTTGTATCTGTTTTCCTGAGATGGTTAATCTACGCCTTCGGTAAATGTGTGACTTAACTTTTGTGATGATTTGGGACTTGAATACGCAGAGGTGTTTTCATTACCTCCAATACATCATTGGGTGGCAGCACAATCTTGCTAAAAGGTGTGCCGAGAGTTTTGGCGAATATCACACCACGTAAGGTGCCATAGGTAAGCGATGCGAATTGTGCCTGTAATTCGGGAGGAAGAACCACTGCGTCGGCATCAGAAATAGAAGCAACCGATTCGGGATTTATTACAAAATATCCGTCAAGGTCAGCCTTGACAAGAACATCACCCTCCTTGGCTATGCTTACAGAATTGGTGCAACATACAATGTTTTGCGAAAAGTTGTATGCAAAAGTGAATTTGCATGAAATCGAAATCTCCCGATTATCCTCAGCATAGCCGTCCTCAAAAGTGGCGAACTGCTTGAGTTCGAGACCGGCGAAACGGTAATATATTCAATTGTCCATCAACCAACGGGTTTGAAGTTAGTAAATAAGGATTCCGAACCGAAGCGTGTATTACTTAGAATAGGTGCGCTCTTGACATACTGTGTTACCACAAGCGTCTGAGTCTTCATAAGCTGCTCCGAAACCGGATGCTCCTCTTGGAAGGAGACATCAATAATGGGTTTGCCGAGAGCGTTCTGTATGCTTACGAGCGTTCTAAGCTCGAAGTTTATTTTGCCCGAAAGCAACTTACTTACCTGCGGAGGTGTCACTCCGAGACGAGCGGCAAGATCAACCTGTGTCATCCCCTGCTGACGCAAGAGCTTACGAATCTTCAACGCGATGGTTGCCGAGAGCTGGAGCCAATTGGCGTTCTCGGCGCGGTAGTCCATCGCGGTCTTTTCCTCTTGTGTCACGGGGCGGGCTACTGCTTTGAGTTTTTCGACGTTGAACTTCATAATCTAATCCTTTAAGTCTTCGGTGTCTATAATTCCATTGGCTTTAAAGAACCGAAGTACGTTATCAATTTTTGAAAACAACTCTTTTTTGAGTTGCGGTGTGTCTTGTATCTGCTTTGTCAGTTTGATGCCACCGTGAACCACAACATAGCAATTTGCGCTGACGCGGATAGCATATAGTCGGAGCATAGTCTGTGATGCGGTTCCGTATTCGTTGTGGTCTTTGTCGTCGAACTTGATGGCGAAAAGATAATCGGGGTATATGCTGACTATATCCAATGTATTATCGTTTGGGTTAATCTTTGGCAAAGAGAGTACTTTTATAAGAGGTTAACAAGAATCAATCCGAAAAAAAGTTGCGTTATAAGTTAATTATATTCATAATGCACCATGCACCGCTCGTTGAGAGGGAGAAGGATAATCTATATGGTATGATGAAGCCTGTTATTTCAAGATACCGGATGATGCGGTGCCTGAGACAGCTGGTTCATCATCTCGCTGTAAAACACGAGAGCCTCATCGGGTGCACTGTTTCCAAACAGGCTCGGTTTCCCATCTTACAGGGAAGCCATATTTATTTAAGGTGATATTGGGATACTCATAGCATAATTCCCGTATTGCGGTTGTAGATCTATGTTGAGAATTTACAGCCTTACATAGATAAGCTATGGCACAAGCTACAGCATACGGCTTTTTCTTTTGTATTTCGGTAAGTTCGCTGTTAAGCCAAGGAAAGCGTTTCCCTTTAGGGTTAGAAATCTTTTTACTGAGGCTTCTGTTCCATAAGCGGGAATGATGAGCAACAATATTGCGCATCAAAGAAATAACCTCAATCCAATTGGAAAAGTCTTTGGCGGAGTATAAACCGAAGTCGTTGGCTATTGTCGAACGCTGAGGTAATTGATTCTTAAGGTTCTTATACATTTTTGAAAGTGTTCCAAAAGAAGCGACCTCAATTATAAGCCAAGCATCCGGATTATCTCCCTCTGTTATCTTTGAATCCCAGTCATCATGTTCAGCCAAATAATTTTTGGCAAACGGTTCTGTGCTGCGCTCAAATTCATATTTGAGATCAAGTACAAAGTCTATATGTCTTTGTTCATCCTCGAACAGAGAAGAGTCTAGGTACCACAAGCCATTTCCGGTGGCTTTCGACATGTGGTTAATGATTTTTGCACGTAATGCCACTTCGATTGTTTCAATGGCATCAAACAGTATAACCCTGAATTTATGGTCAAAGGTATATCTGTCAATCACTGTTTGAAATGAGGTGTCTTCTTGAAAATTTCCATCTGCATCTTCATCAATTAAATCGCGCCAATAGTATTTAAGTCTTGAATAGCTGACTCGCGAGAATAAATCAGTAGCCGCTCCCATATCCGGGAACGACATGCCTTTATTCTGAAGGTGCTTTATATGTTCTTCAATTGAACGGGGTTTCTGATTCATAATAAAAAAAGTGACCCGCTAGCAGTTCTACGGGATGCTAACGGGTTCGGTTATCTTTGACTCGGAAGAAGCCGATTGTCTTCATATTTGTTTTTACAAAGGTATAACCATTTTATCACTTGAACAAATTATGGCGCAAGAAAACGCTGCTCGTAGCTTATTTTAACATTTATTGCTGTATTTTCTCATAAAATCAGTTGTGATTTTTTGTATCAACTTAAATGGAAAAACTTATTTCCCCATTTTCTTCAGGAGCAGGGTCATTTTGTCGGCGATGCGTTCGTTGGCGGGGTTGCCGATGCTGCCGAGGTGGGTATGATGCACTTCTCTGGTCGGTTTGTAGCGTTTCTCCTGCACTGCCATTCCCACTTTTTTGTATGCATCGCGGAAAGGGGTACCCTCAACTACCATCCTGTTGACATCCTCTACTGTAAAGATGTAGTCGTAGCGGGGATCATCAAGGATATTCTCCTTGATACGGATATGCGAGAGCATAAAGTCTGCCATGTCAAGACAGTCCACAAGTTCATCGGTTGCCGGAAAAACAATATCTTTCATCAGCTGAAGGTCGCGGTTATAGCCCAATGGAAGATTGGCGGTGAGGATAGTGAGTTCATTTGGAAGAGACTGTAGCCTATTGCATTTCCCCCTCATTATCTCAAACACGTCAGGATTCTTCTTATGCGGCATGATGCTGGAGCCTGTTGTCAGCTCGTCAGGAAATGACACAAACCCGAAATTATTGCACATCCACATACATACGTCCATGGCGAGATGTCCTAACGTGGATGCAACAGATGCGATCGCAGCCGCTACGGCGCGTTCCGTCTTGCCTCGGCTCATCTGTGCCGCCACAACGTTGTAATGGGGATTGGAAAATCCAAGTAATTCCGTGGTCATCTCTCTGTCGAGTGGGAAGGAGGAGCCGTAGCCTGCGGCGGAACCGAGTGGATTCTGATTGGCTATGTTGTATGCCGCCACCACCATCTGCATGTCATCTGTCAGGGATTCGGCATATGCGCCAAACCATAGCCCGAATGACGATGGCATGGCAACCTGTAGATGTGTGTAACCGGGCATCAGTTTGTCACGGTGCTCCTCGGAAAGAGATTGCAGCCGAGTGAACAGCCGGTTAACAGCTTCTGAGATCCGCTTAAGCTCATCGCGGAAGAAGAGCTTGAGATCAACAAGCACCTGATCGTTGCGCGAACGTCCGGAGTGAATTTTCTTGCCAATATCACCGAGTCGTTCGGTCAGTATGAATTCCACCTGTGAATGCACATCCTCGACGCCATCCTCGATTGTGAATTCTCCTGATTCTATTGAATGCAGTATATCTTCAAGCGCTGGCACGAGGCGAGAAAGTTCCTCTTCTGTAAGCAAGCCGATCTTGCAAAGCATCTTTATGTGTGCGATTGAACCGAGGACATCGTATCGGGCAAGACGAAGGTCAAGCTCGCGGTCGTTTCCTACAGTGAATCTTTCTATCATTTTATCGGGTTCAAACCCTTTGTTCCATAATTGTTTTGTCATGTCTATATGTTTATTATAAGTAGCTGTTCAAATTAAACCGCTACTATTAAAATTTTTGGTGTCCGTTAAAATTTTTAATCACGCAGAGTCGCGGAGCCGCAAAGGATTTATGCCGATGAATCCGGCGCGGAGGTCGTTGCCACTCCTGCTGAGACACAGAGTCTGACGCTCATGCTCCGCGCCTTTGCACAAATCGCCACGCGATTCTCCGTGATCTTTATCACAGGGCTTACCAAATCAAAGCTTTGCGGCTCTGTGGCTCTGCGTGATGCTTGACCAGCTACTTGCAGGCTATTGCTGTAGTCCTTTAATGAGTTCCGGATAAATGAACAACGCTTCATTTATCTCGCTGATTTTTACAAATTCATCGGCCGTATGGGATCTTGATGACTCTCCCGGGCCGATCTTCAGCGAAGGAATACCGTGCATCAGAGCCATGTCTGATGTAGTAGGGGATACAAATGGTGTAAGACCAAGTGAGCATGCAGATTTCACGAGCGGATGACTTTCGCTGATTACCGAGGCATGGACGCGTGTGGAGCGCGGTGTCAATGTGCTCCATCTTACCGCATCCCTAAGTAATTCCACAGTCTCTTCATTTGTATATGAATCCGTTGTGCGCACATCTACAACGTAGCTGCACCTGTCCGGAACAACGTTGTGTTGTGTGCCGGCATTAATCATTGTAACGTTGACCCTCAGTGGTCCGAGTGTTTCACTGACCTTGTCGGTCCGGATATTTCGTAGAATCTCTATATCCTCCAATGCGCGGTAGATGGCGTTGATACCCTCGTTGCGCGCGGCATGTCCTGACTTTCCTTCGGTAATAGCATCGAGCACCAACAGCCCCCTCTCTGCCACAGCCGGTTGCATACCTGTCGGTTCGCCTACAATCACCATATCCGGTGTCATTCCCTGCTCCGCAAGATATGGAAGGAAGGCTCTCATACCTAACTCTCCCATAACCTCCTCGGCAGATGTGATTGCTAACATGAGATTCACCGGAAGTCTATGTCCGCCCTTTGATAATTCAAGGAATGACATTGCCAATGCCACTCCTGACGCTCCGGCATCATTACTTCCCAAGCCATAAAGCCGGTCTCCCTCTATCGATGGTTGATATGGATTCCGGGTGTATGATGCGGTGGGTCGCACAGTGTCGTGATGCGAATTAAGCATGAGGGTAGGGCGCGTAGGGTCAAAATCCTCTGCTAATACAAACACATTGTTGTGAAGACGTTCCACATTCCCAGCTCCATGACTTTGCAGCCACTCCTCCCAGATATCGGCGGTGGCGGTTTCTTCACGCGATGGTGAAGGCGTGGAAATCAACCTTTGCAGCAATGCTACGGCTTCGTCAAGTCCGGGGTGTTTATCGCTTGCGATCATTTTGTTATGATTGTTCCGGAATCGCTTAGAAGCGATTCTGATTTGCATATCCTCACCTCCTTAACGCCTGACTTTGCCGATTCCAGAGCGTTATGTATTTTCGGTATCATTCCAGCTGCGATCACTCCCGATTCCTTCAACTTCATGAAATCCGATTCATCGATATGGGGAATCACGGATGATTCGTCATTTATGTCTCTCATCACTCCGGCTTTCTCGAAGCAATATGTCAAGCGGACTTCTCCTGCCTTGCATGCGCCCAAGGCTACAGCGGAGGCTACGCTGTCGGCATTGCAGTTGAGCAAAGAGCCTTTGCCGTCATGACATATCGCGCAGAACACTGGAACCATCCCCTTGCCGAGCAATGTGCTGAGAAGTTCGTCGTTTACATTGGAAGGGTCGATATCTCCGACAAATCCGTAATCGATAGGTTTGGGAGATCTGTGTGTGGCTGGAATCATATTCCCGTCGGCTCCTGTCATGCCGATGGCATTGCATCCTAATGCCTGAAGCATAGCGGTTATCCGCTTGTTGATGAGTCCGGCATATACCATGGTCACGATGTCGAGTGTCTGACGGTCCGTCACCCTGCGTCCATCAATCATATTAGCTTCGATTCCGAGCCGCGCACTCATGCGGGTAGCTTCCTTGCCGCCTCCATGCACAAGTATCTTTGGTCCTTCGAGAGCTGCAAAGTCTCGAAGGAAGCATTGCAGAGCCTCGGAATTGTCAATGACATTCCCTCCGATTTTCACAACGTTTATTGTGCTCATAGGCTTTCCAGTAAGCGTTTGATGACAACCTGCGCTGAAATTTCCCTGTTGGCGGCTTCCGGAATCACGATGCTCCGCTCTGATTCGATAACATCATCAGTGACGATCATATTACGTCTGACGGGGAGGCAATGCATGAAAAAGGCGTTGTCGGTGAGTGCCATCTTGTCAGAGTCTACAGTCCAGTCACGGTCAGTTGAGAGCACTGCCCCGTAATTGGGATCCGTGTATGCCGACCAGTTCTTGGCGTATATGAAATCAGCTCCCTCGAATGCCTTACGCTGGTCATATTCCACCACAGCATTTCCTACAAATTTCGGGTCGAGTTCATATCCGCGGGGATGGGTTATCACAAAATCATAATCGGTAGCATTCATCCATTCCGCAAAAGAATTGGGCACAGCCTGAGGAAGAGCCTTGGGATGGGGAGCCCATGTCATCACAACTTTCGGACGCGGTTTTGTCTTGAACTCCTCTATGGTTATCAGATCCGCGAAGCTTTGGAGCGGGTGACGGGTGGCTGCCTCCATGCTGAATACCGGACGTCCGGAATATTTTATGAATTGCTCGATAACCATCTCCTCATAATCCTCTTTCTTATTCTTGAGCCCCGCGAATGAGCGGACACCAATAATATCACAATAGGATCCCATTACCGGTATCGCCTCAAGAAGATGCTCCGCCTTGTCGCCGTCCATTATCACACCGCGTTCAGTCTCAAGTTTCCAAGCCCCTTGATTCACATCGAGCACCATGACATTCATTCCCAAGTTCATCGCAGCCTTCTGTGTGGAGAGTCGAGTGCGCAAAGAGGAGTTGAAGAATATCATCAGCAACGTCTTGTTTTTGCCGAGTTCTGTAAAGGCAAAGCGATCTTTTTTTATTTCCATGGCTTCGCGGATTGCCATGTCAAGCGAACCTATGTCGCCTACGCAAGTGAACTTATTCATGAGAGTGCGGTTTTTAGATGGTTGATGAAATGTTTCGCTTCCTCAATAGAGAGGGTGAGGGCGGGGAGGAGACGCACCGTGTATTGGCCGGCACCTCCGGTAAATATGTGGTGGTCGAAAAGGAGCTTGCTTCGTAATTCACTTCCGGTGAACCCTTCCGCCTCGAATCCTATCATGAGTCCGCGACCGCGCACATCCTTTATCTGCGGTATCTTTTTCAGTTCGGAAATTAGGTATTCCCCTGTCGCGGCGGCATTGTCAACAAGATTCTCAGCCTCCATCACATCCAGCACGGCTATGGCTGCAGCGCAGGCGAGATGGTTTCCTCCGAAAGTGGTGCCCAACATCCCTTTCTTTGCAGGAATGGCAGGGGAGATGAGCACTGCCCCGCAAGGGAAACCGTTGGCGATCCCTTTTGCGCATGTGATTATGTCGGGGCGTATCCCGCTGTGCTGGTGGGCGAAGAATTTACCGGAACGTCCGTAGCCAGATTGTATCTCATCAAGGATAAGGAGTGTACCGCTTTTCTTGCACTCGTCAGCTAAGAAGTGCAGAAACTCAACGGATGGCTCGTGTATGCCTGACACTCCCTGGATTCCCTCGATGATGGCGGCGGAATATTCTCCGGATTGGAGAGCCTTCCCGGTGCTGTCGAAATCATTGAGATTCACGAAGTCAACATTATCAGTTATATTGAAGGGGGATCTGATTGCCGGATTGTCAGTAGCCGCCACCGCTCCGGATGTACGTCCGTGGAATGCCTTCTCGAATGCCAGGATTTTTTTTCTTCCCGTGGTGAACGAAGCCAACTTGATTGCATTCTCGTTAGCTTCCGCTCCGGAATTGCATAGGAACAGGGAATAATCGTCATATCCGGAGAGTCTGCCTAATTTTTCAGCGAGCGTTTGCTGAAGTGAATTCTGCACGGAATTTGAATAGAATCCCAGCTCCGATACCTGACGCGAGATCGCCTCCACATATGCAGGATGGGCATGACCGATGGATATCACCGCGTGACCTCCGTACAGGTCAAGGTAATCTGTGCCGTCAGCGGTGAAGACATGGGTGCCTTTCCCTCTGACAGGCTCTATATCATATAATGAATAAACGTCGAATAATGTCATATTGAAATGTGTGTTATTTATGAGATGTACTCTTAGACGAGCTCTTAGAACGCTGATGGCTTAAGCCTCAGGCCGGTACGTTCATCGATGCCGAGCATGATGTTCATGTTCTGCACAGCCTGGCCGCTGGCTCCTTTGAGGAGGTTATCCTCAGCGCAGGTGATCAGGATCTTGCCGTCATGCACATCAACATGTAGCACGACTTTGTTTGTATTGACCACCTGCTTCAGATGTATAGGCTCATCGCATACGATTGTAAATGGAGCGTCTTTGTAATACTCTTTATAAAGCGTTTCAGCCTCCTGCTGATTCAACGCGCAGTCGAGAGTGACGGCAGCGAATATGCCGCGGGCGAAATCTCCGCGCATGGGTATGAACGTGATGCGCGTGTCGTTGCCGGGCTGCAGCTGACCGAGAGTCATCCCAATCTCTTTCAGATGCTGATGGGTGAATGGCTTATATACCGAGATATTGTCGTTGCGCCAGCTGAAATGTGTTGTCGCTCCCGGTTTTACGCCGGCTCCGGTGGAGCCGGTGAGGGCTGTCACATTAACCTCTCCGCCGGCAGGGAGCAGTCCCGCCGAAGCCAAAGGAAGAAGCGCGAGCTGGATGGCTGTGGCGAAACAACCGGGGTTGGCTACAGAAATCGCATTGGCTATGCGGCTTCTGTTTTTCTCCGGCAGACCGTAGACATATCCTTCGCTTTCATCGCGGTAGTCCTGTGCGAGATCAATCACTCTAAGACCGGTGGGACGATGGTTCTCCTCCCAGAATGCACGGCTGTGTCCGTGTGCTGAGCAAAGAAACAGGATGTCGATTTCATCCAGCGGATGCGTGGAGGAGAATAGCATCTCGGTATCTCCAAATAATCCGGTATGCACTGATGCCAAGGATTTTCCGGCGTTGCTTTCAGAATGCACGAATCCTATGCTCACCTCCGGATGAAGAATGAGCAGACGCAGGAGCTCGCCGGCTGTGTAGCCGGCGCCTCCTATTATACCTACTTTTTTCATTGGAAATCCGCTGTTATTCGGCTTTGCCGTTTTTCACCTGGTTGTTGTGATAGATCTTCATCTGATTACCTAAGATCTTGGTGAATCCTTTCACATCATCGGCTGTCCATGCCTTGTTGATTTCTCCGTATTCGCCGAAGTCAGTCTTCATCAGGTCAAATGGAGAATCGACACCTACAAGGGTGTATGACAATGGACGCAACAGCAATTCCACGGTGCCTGTGACATTGCGCTGGGAGCTTTCAAGCATCTTTTCGATATCGCGCATCACGGGTTCGAGATATTGAGCTTCGTGAAGGAACATGCCATACCAGGTGCCTACCTGGTCTTTCCAATATTGTTGCCATTTGGTAAGGGTGTGCTTCTCAAGCATCTTGTGAGCTGCGATTATCAGGATCGGACCTGCCGCCTCGAAGCCAACACGCCCTTTTATGCCGATGATGGTGTCACCGATATGCATGTCGCGTCCGATGCCGAAACGGGAGCCTATGCGCTCCACTTCGCGGATGGCTTCCACCTTATCCGCATATTCTTTCCCGTTTACCGCCGATATCTCACCTTCGGTGAAAGATATTGTCAGTTTCTCCGGCTCTGTGGCTGTCACCTGCGAGGGGTAAGCCTCATCGGGCAGAGTCTGTTCGGAATGCAAAGTCTCTTTGCCTCCTATGGAAGTGCCCCACAGACCTTTGTTGATGGAATACTCAAGTTTTTTGAAATCAGCCTCGTAGCCATGTTTTTTGAGATAATCTATCTCGTATTCGCGGGTAAGGGTAAGGTCGCGGGTAGGTGTGATAATCTCTATTTCGGGAGCGAGTATCTGGAATGTCAGGTCGAAACGCACCTGGTCATTACCTGCTCCTGTCGAACCATGGGCGATGGCGTCCGCACCGATGTTCTTGGCGTATTCGATGGTGGCGATTGCCTGGAATATACGCTCGGAGCTGACGGAGATGGGGTAGGTGCCGTTGCGGAGCACATTGCCCGCAACCATATACTTGATACTCTTCTCGTAATAATCCTGAGTGATATCGAGTGTGGCATGGGAAGCCGCACCGAGACGTTTTGACTTTTCCGCTATTACTGCGAGGTCTTCATCAGAGAAGCCACCTGTGTTGGCTATTGCGGTGTGAACCTCATATCCGAGGTCTTCGGAGAGATATTTGACAGCAAACGATGTGTCTAGGCCGCCCGAGAATGCGAGCAGCACTTTTTTCTTGTTTTCTTTCATAATTGTTTGATTTCGATTTCGATGAAGTCAATGCCTGATGTGGAGCACCTTTTTCAAAGTGTTCCTGATTTTCATTGCATAGGGATTGGGTCTGTCTTTGGGAGCGAGAGGTTGCTGGGGGTCGAAGAGCATCCCTGTGCAGAGACACATCCTTCTGTTGTTACGCTGCAGGATATCGTAGTTCCTGCACCCCTCGCATCCTTGCCAAAACTCATCATCATCCGTGAGCTCCGAGAATGTGACAGGCTTGTAGCCCATACGCGAATTTAGTTTCATTACCGGGAGCGATGTGGTGATGGAGAACAGTTTGGCAAACGGAAATCGAAGTCGAGCCAGCTCGAAAGTTTTCGTCTTGATGGCGCCGGCAAGGCCAAGATGACGGTATTCTGGGTCGACAATCAATCCGGATGTCGCAACGAAATCTCCATGACCCCAACTCTCGATGTAGCTGAACCCGACCAGACGGTCGTTGTGAAGAGCAACCACGCTCTTGCCGCTTGTGATCTTCTGCGCGATATATTCCGGCGTGCGTTTGGCTATACCGGTACCTCGCTGCAGGGCGGACTCGTAGATGAGTCGTACAATAAGATCAGCGTATCTGGTTTCTTCGGGTTCGGCAAACTTGACAGTGATGTCCTTGATGTCCATTTTTGCTTGTTAAGTTTCCGAAATTTGATTGTTTGTATCCTCAGGGTAATGTGCGTTTGTGTTGTCGCACGTTTTGCTTTGGGTAACTGCTGGCAAAATTACAAAAAATAAATGATAATTCACGTCATTGCGATAATATTAATTGGTATTGATGTTAAAATTGCTTATCTTCGCGAGGTGAAAAAGGATAATCAATAACTAATCTGACTAAATATGAAAGAAAACGAAGAAGTTTACACCACCGATACCGGTTTGCCCGAAAACGCGTTCCGGGAGCTGGCTGCCGACGAGCAGTATGTGCCGGTGATGAAACCCGCGCACGACCAGAAGGAGGTTACGCCCTATTCTGTCGGCATGGGTCTGTTGATGGCTGTCGTGTTCAGCGCGGCGGCTGCTTATCTCGGTCTTAAGGTAGGCCAGGTGTTTGAGGCGGCGATTCCTATTGCCATCATAGCGGTGGGTCTGAGCAATGCCTTGAAAAAGAAAAATTCTCTTGGACAGAATGTCATAATCCAGTCGATAGGTTCTTGCTCGGGTGTGATTGTCGCAGGTGCTATCTTCACTCTCCCCGCACTCTTTATCCTGCAGGCCACCTATCCGGATATTATGGTGGAATTCTACCAGATTTTCCTTAGCTCTTTGTTGGGTGGTATCTTGGGTATTCTATTCTTTATTCCTTTCCGTAAATATTTCGTTAAGGATATGCATGGCAAATACCCCTTCCCGGAGGCTACTGCCACGACTCAGGTGCTTGTCTCCGGTCAGCAGTCAGCTGCCTCTGAAGATGGCGGACAGGCAAAGACTCTTATCATAGCGTCGCTTATCGGTGGCGTTTACGATTATATAGTTGCTACATTCGGATGGTGGGCTGAGACCGTTACTTCCACTGCTTCGGCATGGGGTCAGACCATTGCCGAGAAGACAAAACTTGTGCTCAGTTGCAACACCGGTGCCGCATTGTTAGGTCTCGGATACATCGTGGGTCTCAAATACGCATTCGTGATATTCGCAGGTTCGATATTCGTGTGGTGGATAATAATTCCGTTGCTTGGCACGTACGGCAGTCCTGAATTCCAGGCAATGGCTCCGGATGCCCTCTTCAAAGATTATGCCCGTATGATCGGTATCGGTGGTATCGCGATGGCAGGTGTCATTGGTATTGTCAAATCATGGCCGATCATCCGTCAGGCTGTAGGACTCGCAGGACGAGAGTTCAAAGGGGGAGCGAAGAATGCTGAGAAACCTATCCGTTGGCAGCTCGATATCTCGATGAAGCAGGTGGTATTTTTCATTGTCCTCGCTTTGGCTGCTGTCCTGCTTTTCTTCTGGTTTGGCGTTATCCATACTTTCTGGCAGGCTCTCGTGGCATGGATTGTAGTGACGATCATCGCTTTCCTTTTCACCACTGTGGCTGCCAACGCAATTGCAATCGTAGGCTCCAATCCTGTTTCCGGCATGACGCTGATGACTCTGATTGTAGCTTCCGCGATATTTGTTTCAATCGGCTTGAGCGGCACATCCGGTATCGTCGCTTCTATGGTTATCGGAGGTGTTGTCTGCACCGCGCTCTCTATGGCTGGCGGTTTTGTCACAGACCTCAAGATCGGTTACTGGCTTGGGACTACCCCCAAGAAGCAAGAGACATGGAAATTCCTTGGAACTCTTGTTTCAGCGGCTACCGTCGGAGGTGTGATCATCGTGCTTAACAAGGTATACGGTTTCACTGGTGACAATGCTCTTGTCGCTCCCCAGGCTAATGCCATGGCAAAGGTTATCGAACCTCTGATGATGGGTGGCGAGACACCATGGATCCTTTATATGGTAGGTGCTATCCTTGCGCTTATCCTCAACTGGCTCGGTGTTCCCGCGCTTGCATTTTGTCTCGGTATGTTCATACCGTTGTCGCTCAACACCCCGATGCTTGTCGGTGGAGCAGTGTCATATTTCGTGTCTAATTCATCTAAAGACAAGAAAGTGAACGATGCCCGTCGCGATCGCGGAACGCTCATCTCTTCAGGTCTTATCGCCGGTGGAGCGCTCTTCGGTGTGTTCGCTGCAATCACCCGTTTCGCCGGATTTGAATACACCACCCCCGGATCGGAGCAACTCACACAGATTCTCGGATGCGTGGCTTACGCCCTGCTTATCATATATCTAATATGGGATAGCAAACGCGCCAAATAATCCTCATACATAGAATAAATTTCTCCGCCCCATGGATCAAATCTTTCATGGGGCGGACTTTTTTATGGTATTTGCGGGATGTATCATAAAAGTATGTTTTATAACAACATGAAAAATTTTGCAAAAATAAAGTTGTTCTGTAATTTTGCATCCGGAGAGAAGATACTTGTCTTTCAAAGTGAAATCACTGGCGGTCAAGTTTCCTCAATTGCAAGCAAAGAGGCTTGCACAAAGATAAGATAATGACAGAATCATTATAAGCATGCAAGCAACAGGGTAATTGATTATTATTTTGACCTTAATCGAAAAAGGGAGGTCCTTACGTGAGTCAGGATCTTTTCTCGCAAACCGCGGTCTGCAAGAGCCGCGGTTTTGTCGTTATAATGGCAGAAATGCAGGAGTTTGGAGGATAATGATGGCAAATTTTGAGGTTTTTTTGAAAAAATATGCGTTGCATGTTTGTAGTTAGGGTTTAAATGCTTATATTTGTGCGCGAAATAAATACTCGGTACATCCGACAAGTAGCAGTTCTACGTTAACCGCCACTGAAAGTTATGTAACGTTTGCGCTGAAATTTATTACACACATATACAATTAAATATCAATCGCAGTATGAACAAGACAGATTTAGTAAATGAGATCGCGGCTAAAGCCCAGTTGAATAAAGTTGCAGCCAAAGCAGCTCTCGAAGCAACCCTCGAATCAATAGAGCAGGCTCTTGCAAACGACGACAAAGTGCAGCTCATCGGTTTCGGCACATTCTCAGTTGTTGAGAAAGAGGCACGCACCGGTATCAATCCCCAGACCAAGGAGAAAATCCAGATCCCAGCTCGCAAGGTCGTTAAATTCAAACCCGCCGCAGAACTCGCAAAATAATTTGATTACGGCAACTGTTGCGGAGCCTGTTCCCGGACGAGGAGCAGGCTCCGTTTGTCAATACCCGTAATTTTTACTATTTTTGCAACAGAATCTGATAAAAATATTAGAATGTCTATAGAATCTATCATCGCAGAGGGCGTGGTGAAAGCTGTTAAGGAGCTTTACGGCGCCGACATTGAGCCGAAGACAGTTACTCCATCGGCTACCAAGAAAGAGTTTGAGGGTGATCTCACCGTTGTGGTTTTCCCATTGCTGAAGGCTTCCCGCAAGGCTCCCGAAGCCACTGCCTCTGAAATCGGAGAATGGCTTGAGAAGAATCTCGAGGCTGTGCAGAAGTTCAATGTGGTGAAAGGATTCCTCAATATCACTGTTAATCCCGCTTTCTGGCTCGGTCTGCTGCATGAGATTGCCGCCGATGCTGATTTCGGGATTCGCAAGGCAGATGATGATTCCGACCTCGTGATGGTGGAATACTCATCTCCCAATACCAACAAACCGCTTCATCTCGGCCATGTGCGCAATAATCTGCTTGGCTATTCATTATCGCAGATTCTCAAAGCCAATGGTCACAAGGTGGTGAAGACCAATATCGTCAACGACCGTGGAATCCATATCTGCAAATCAATGCTCGCATGGAAGAAGTGGGGAGAAAGTGCCACACCTGAATCTGTCGGTAAGAAGGGTGACCACCTGATCGGTGATTTCTATGTGGCTTTCGACAAGCATTATAAAGCGGAGCTGAAACAGTTGATGGAGGAGAAGGGTCTTTCCGAGGAAGAGGCTGAGAAGAACTCCCCGCTGATGGCGGAAGCCCGTGAGATGCTTCGCAAATGGGAAGCCGGTGATGAGGAGGTAAGAGGTCTCTGGAAGATGATGAACGGCTGGGTATACGCAGGTTTCGATGAGACTTACCGTCGTCTCGGTGTGGATTTCGACAAGATTTATTACGAATCAGACACATATCTTGAAGGGAAGGATCTCGTGCTTGGCGGTATCGAGAAAGGGATAATGTATCGCAAGGAGGATGGTTCTGTATGGGCTGACCTTACAGGCGATGGTCTTGACCATAAATTGTTGCTTCGTGCTGACGGAACATCCGTCTATATGACTCAGGACATAGGCACCGCTAAACTGCGTTATCAGGATTTCCCTATCGACAAGATGATATATGTGGTAGGAAATGAGCAGAACTATCATTTCCAGGTGTTATCGCTCCTTTTGGACAAGTTGGGATTCAAATGGGGTAAGGATCTTACACATTTCTCATATGGAATGGTAGAGCTGCCTGAGGGTAAGATGAAGAGCCGTGAGGGTACGGTAGTGGATGCTGATGATCTGATCGACACAATGGTGGCGTCGGCAGCCGAGATGGGTGCAGAGCGTTTCGCAGAGATGCCGGCGGAAGAAAGCGCGGAAATATCACGCATGGTTGGTCTCGGAGCATTGAAATATTTCCTGCTTAAGGTCGACCCGCGCAAGAATATGCTCTTCAATCCCAAGGAATCCATTGATTTCAACGGAAATACAGGACCGTTCATACAGTATACATATGCCCGCATACGTTCTGTGATCCGCAAGGCAGAAGGATTCGATCCTCAGTCTACTCCCAGCAGCGAGCCGAATGCCAAGGAATCCGTCCTTATACAAAAAGTGGCAGACTTCCCGTCGGTAGTGGCAGAGGCTGGCAGGAATTATTCTCCGGCTCTGATTGCCAATTATGCTTACGATCTCGCAAAGGAATACAATCAGTTCTATCATGACTATTCTATTCTCAGAGAGGAAGATGCGGAGAAACGTAACCTCCGTCTGTTGCTCTCATATGTAGTCGGACGCACTTTGAAAAGCGCGATGTCGCTACTCGGTATAGAGATGCCTGAGAGGATGTAATAAACCTTTTGGTACGAAAAATGTCTAAATAATTAAAGATTATAAATCGAAAATTAGAAATTAATTTATGGAATATAATAATTCAAGAGTGACTCCTCCTCCCTTCTTTGGAGGTCATGAGTTAGTGGCACAGACCAACGCGGTGATGAAACGCGTTTATGTGCGCATGTTCATCGGTCTACTTGTGTCGGCATTCTGTGCTCTCGGCGTTGCATCGTCACAGACAGCGATGGCATTCCTGTTCGGTAACCAGCTCGTGTTCTGGGGAATGCTGATAGCTATGATTGCCATGGCATTCATAATCCCGGCACGTCTTCAGAAAATGTCTTCAGGTGCGGTGCTCGGTTGCTTCGTGCTTTATTCCGCATTGATGGGATGCTGGCTGGCGCCGCTATTCCTTGTCTATCGACTTGGAACAATCGTCTACACGCTTTTCATCACAGCCGGAACATTCGGCGCGATGTCGGTATACGGTTACTTCACAAAGTCAGACCTTTCCAAGATGGGCACATATCTTATGATGGCTCTGTTCGGTCTGTTGATTGCCATAGTTGTCAATATCTTCTGGGCAAACTCTACTATGGAGTGGATTATCTCTATCGCAGGAGTCCTTATCTTCACCGGACTCACCGCATGGGATACACAGCAGGTTAAACGTATGGCAGCCGCTAACCTCGAGCCCTCTATGGCCGATAAACTCGCGACAATGGGAGCGATGAATCTCTACCTCGACTTCATCAACCTCTTCATCTTCCTGCTCCGCATCCTCGGTGGCAACCGCGATTGATAAGATACACACACAAATCCCGAAATAGAATCTACAGCTGCATGGCCTCGTCGCCATGCAGCTGTTTTTTGTTCGCCCGACATGGGCATAATCTAACGGGTGGAAGTCCCGAGCGCGC
>CAJTPK010000004.1 GCA_910578075.1 uncultured Muribaculaceae bacterium
TAGCACTGCAGTTTTTGGTTCTGCCTGTCCAGGTTCGAATCCTGGTAAGACAACACCGAATGAGTGGATAAGTCATTAGACTTATCCACTCATCTCTTTTTAGCCATCACCGTAACGTACTTACATATTTATAGGCATGTTCTAAGTATATTAGATTGTTACCTCAATAATTATTCGTAAATTTGCATAATATAGGATGTGGCAAGAACAATGTGCCGACCATCTATATTAGAGTGAGTATGAATGAAAAATCAATATACAATCGAGAATACACAGGAGACGATACCATCCCGGCTTTTGTGACTTTCTGCATAGAACAGTATAAGAACCATAAGGGCATATCGGGAGCAGAAGCCATGCAGGTTCTTGCTGATACCGGTGTAATTGAATATCTTGCAGAGCATTACGATGCGCTCCACTTGGAAAGAGGAAAGTGGATTCTCAATGACATAGACAGACTCGTTGAATCTAAAGCATTGCTAAAATGAAAATGATTTTATATCATGGAGGTAGCCATATAATAGAATAATACGACAGTTTGCTCTATTTGAAGGAGGTATTATAAGCAAGAAAACTCTGATCGAGGAGCTGATGGCATATAAGCTGGTAGATCAATACCTTTTCCATTCCACTAAATCACTCCGATTCTTGGAATATCGAACATATAAGCTGATAGAGTTATGACAAAACCAATTGATTCTGATAATCTATATCTTATACTGCCATTCAAAGTTACGCAAATGGCACTCCTTTATGCCAAGAAATTCAACGTCAAGATTCTTGACGCAATCAAGATCATATATAAATCAAATACCTACCGAGACCTTGAACGGGAGGAGACAAAACTTTGGCATCTCGGCCCTGTAGCTCTGTTGGAATATATGGCAGAGCATAACTGACTACCACGGTCGCCGTGGCGGCGTGGCAGGCTTGAAATCCCAGGGTGTCTTGTGGTAATCGGTGATTCGTTTACCGGCTGTATTCAGAAGATACCATCCCATCACCTTATCCTTGACAAGCGCGACGCCCTTGTGGAAAGGGTATGCCTCATCGAAATAGTCTGAAACAAGCCTGTTCCCCTGACCATTGATAAATGTCCAACCCATAACTTTATCCTTCACCAATGCATAACCTTCATGGAAATCATCGGCATCGGCATAATAGTCGGTAAATTTTTGTCCTGAAAGATTGATAAAACACCATCCCATTATCTTATCTTTGACAGCAGCCGCGCCTTGACTGTAAGGGCGTATCTCTTGATAATAATCACTGATCCTGTTCCCTTCAAGATCCGATACATACCAGCCCATGATCCTATCTTTCTGAATCATCAGACTCGGAGCGTCATAATAGTAGTTACTACTATCATAGGGATAATAATATTGCGCACTTGCAGAAGCAAACGCACAAACCAACGTAATCATAAAGATAAACTGTTTCATATCCGGCTTTTTTTATTAGACCCCGAAAACAACAGAATGTTTAATAAAGCATTTTTATTGGTCTGGTAAATATGCATAATCATCATAAATATTGGAAATTTTGGTCTTCCAAGTCCCATTATATGGAATGGTATAACACAGAGCCGCCGGTGCAACAATTTCGCTATGAAATCCCGAAGGGATGGAACAATTGTAACACACCATAGAGATGGATGAGGAACGAAATCCATCGATGGTGTGGTGTTTATTATAGCGACATGCCTCGGCTTCGAAGAAGTCGGTCAAATCTAATATTCACAGCTAATTGGTAGACTTCTTCGAAGCCGTTTAACGCGCAATGGTAATATCATGACAAGAATTCCAAAATGTTGGTATATCATCAGTCATATTCAGGTAGATTAATTTACATTTATTAACACTATCATGTCGAGTTTTTGCAGCGTTAAGGAATAAATTTGCAACTGAAAGCCGGAGGCTTTCCCTGTAACCTTTTAAACTATACGACTATGACATTTATCATTTTCCTTCTCTGCGGTCTCGCATGGCTTGGTCAGGCACTGAAAGACGGTGGAAACGTAAATTAAGTCACTACGATTTTTATGAGTCGTGCCTATATCAGTCCTGATGAGTCGAGGAAGATCAGCAGGATAGCTACCGGACACACCCAACGGAGGAAAAATACCAGCGGGCGAAGCCAACGGCATGGATATGCACCATTGTCTGTGAGTTGCTCACGGATATAGCGGCGGTCGATAACCCAACCGACAAATATGGAGCACAGCATGCCTCCCAATGGCATCAGTATGTTGGACGCGACATAATCCAAAACATCAAACAACGGAGTTCCTCCAATAGCCAGACTACGACACGGGCCAAGGCTTAACGCGCACAAGATGCTGACAACAATCCCTATGCCGCATGCGGTCATTGTCGCCTTCTTTCGACTGAATTTATATTGATCTGTAAGAACAGATGTGAAGATTTCCGTAATCGAGATGGTTGAGGTCAGCGACGCTACAAAAAGCAGCAGGAAGAAAAGTGTGGACCAAACTCCACCCGCCGCCATCCGATAGAAAATATTGGGAAGCACCTCGAACACAAGTGTCGGACCGGCAGAAGGCGAAAAGCCATATGAAAACACTGCCGGAAAGATGATGACACCGCTCATCACGGCTACAGCGGAATCGAGTGCCATTGTTGTCATGGCTGTCTGTCCCAACCGCGTCTTATCCGTAAAATAGGATGAATACGTGATCATACACCCCATTCCCAGACTAAGCGAGAAGAACGCCTGTCCCAATGCTCCAAGCAATGTAGAGGAGTCAATCTTGGAGAAATCCGGATAAAAGAGGAATCTCATACCCTCTCCAAAACCCGGAAGCATGAAGGAATGAACGCAGAAAACCAACAGAATCACAAACAGCAGCGGCATAAGTATGTTCGATACCCGTTCTATCCCCTTGGTCACTCCTCTTGCAAGAACGTAAAAATTGCACAGCGAGAAGACCACCGTCCATACCACCGGTTGCCAACCGGCAGTCATCTCAAGGAATTGTCTGTGCCCGGCCTCCGGTGACGAGAAATCCACCATCCCGAACATGGACTCCACACAATATTCAAGAGTCCATCCGGCAACCACACTATAGAAACCCGTTATAAGTATAGAAGCGAGCACAGCAAGATAACCAGCAATTTTCCATCCCTTTGCCTTTGAAAAATAAGCATACGCACCCATCGCGTCACTACGTGAGCCCCTCCCCATAATAAATTCAGCTATCAGCACGGGGACACCGATCATAATGGCAAACGCAAAATAACATATCAGAAAAGCTCCTCCGCCATGGCTACCTGCTTCATAAGGGAAACGCCATATATTTCCCAATCCGACTGCTGAACCCACTGTTGTCGCGATGGCAGCGAAGCGGGATCCGAATACCGCCCTGCCACTCTTATTATTCAACTCTTTCATATCTGGCAAAATTATAAAAATTTCATCAATCCGCCACATCCAAAACAGTATTATCCCGAAATCAATAACAAAATTCCTGCAAATTCAGATTTCCCAAATCACTCTAAATTAACTCCTCTAACTATTGATTAGATAAAACCTGCGGCGGGTGTCGGTTGTTTTAACAGCAAGAGGCGATATTGCTTCGCAATCCTTAAAAGAAGATTGCCATGAATTACAAAGTTATAGAAATCGAAGGAGTAGGCGAAGCCTATGCCGCGAAATTAAACGAAGCCGGAATCGAGACGGCAGCAGAATATCTTGAGGTATGCAAGACTCCCGCAGGCAGAAAAAGCCTTGGAGAGAAAACTGAGATCAGCTGCAAGCTTATCCTCAAATGGGCAAACCATACAGATCTGTATCGTGTGCCCGGCATCGGTCCGCAGTTTGCAGAATTGCTTGAGGCTTCCGGTGTCGACACAGTCAAAGAGCTGCGCCACCGCAAGCCCGAAGCTCTCGCAGCAAAACTGGAGGCAGTGAATGCAGAGAAGAAACTGACCCGGCGCGTCCCATCAGTCAAGGAAGTTGAAAAGATGATCGAGGCAGCCAAAGAACTCGACCCCGTCATGACATATTAACCTTATAAAAATTAGGCATCGCTCAAAAGCGATGCCTAATTTTTATAAATCCCTACGCTGAAACAGATAATAGATCAAATAAACTGTTTTAAGCGTTATTTCAAAGCCTTGCCGGCTTGAAATGCCGGGGCGATCGGTGAGCCTAACGGACGGTAGACGTGCTGTTCCGAATCGTAGATTATAGGACGCAGACGTGAATAATCCACATGACCTTTCTCGTCAAGCACAGTGTCGTCGGCAACAGTACGGACCACTTCGCCTACAACCCGCACTCCTCCGTCGCCATTGTCAGTGATCGAAACCACCTTGCATTCCATGGCGATCATGAATTCCTCGATAATCGGGGCATTCACCTTCTCACCCTTCTTCACGGTGGCATGCACCCTGCTCATTTTCTCCTTGTCGTGTCCGGAGGTTATGCCCAGATAGTCGGCAAGCTCCACACGCTCCTCATCCGCGATATGAAGGGTGAAAGCTTTCTGAAGACGGAGGTTTTCCGTTGTCTTATGGTTTGAGGATATGTTTATCGCTATCTCCTTGTCCCAGCACTGTCCGCCCCACGCCACATTCATAGCATCGGGAGTGCCGTCGGCATCATAGGTGCCGATAATGAGCACCGGCTGCGGAGCCACAACCGGTCTCGTCTTGATTTCCTTAAGCATGATTTCTATAATTTTTCAACTATAGTTTCAACGCCCTCACACGCGAATAAGTTTAGAGTCCGTCCATCAATAGAGATGTCTGCTATTTTTAATACTCAAAGAGCACATATCCGCTTGGTGGCACAGAAACGCGTTGCAAACCTTTTATAAGCTTCTGCGATCCTATCTCCTCACCAAACACATCGTATGTCCTCATCTTGCGTGGTTTCTTCACAATGTCAAGCATCAACGTTGGAGAGCCGGTGGCATTTATGACATAGCAATCTTTGCATGCCGGATCTACAACCGCCGCACTCATGTCATCATAAATTGCCAATATGACCTCTTCATCGCTTTCCGTCTCGATCACAGGATAACACAATTCCGGATGATATGGACGGAATTCCGATTTCAGCAGCGTATTGCGGTGTTTCTGCGAGAAATCGAGCCAATGTCTGATTACCTTGACATGACTTTCCGGCAGATCTCCGAGCATCATGGAATATTGCACCACTCCAAAGATGGCCGACAGTATATGGCGTGCGGCATTCTCCGGAGTCTCATGAATATTCCACTCGATCATATCGGAATGAACCGCGCTCCCACCGGAGGTGAGCCGAAGATTTGCTATACGTTGCCGATTACCTTGAATATCCGCAGGACAGTCTCCGGCTCTCAGCATATTGCCATACTGTCGTATTGCCGGTCCCATATAATGTTGTCTGAACTCTATGAGAACATCCGGTTTGATCTTGCTTAAACGACGGTATATATCCTTCATCAGCACATCGACCGCCTCCGGCAACGACTTGATGTCTCGTCCCGCATAATTATCGGATTGCGCCGGATCATCGCCATCAAATCTGAAACTGTCGATAAAATCAAGTTTAAAACCATCAAGATTATAATCCCTCATTGCAGTCTCATATGTGGAGCATAGAAAATCCCTCACCTCCGAGAAGCGAGGGTCAAGAACCGCCGCGTCTCCCTCCTTTCTTAGATATTTACCTTTGAATTTTTCATAATTCATGCTCCTCTCGCCAATATACGGTACTGAATACCAGACCATATATTTCATACCCATATCCTGCACACGTTTCACATGAGCTGCGAAATCGGGGAAACGCTTACGGCTCACCTTCCAGTCTCCGCAGAATGCGTATCCCCTGTTATTATCATCTGTCTGCCATCCGTCATCAAGAATCAATGTCTTCATTCCCATCTGAGAAGCCTTCTTACATTCATGCTCTATTAGGCTATCGGAAACATTCTGATGAAAATTATACCAGGTGGAATACAACGGGTCAAATGCATTTTCCGGAGGCGCCACAGGTGAGATACCTGCATTTGCAGTCATCCATTCCACCCCTTCCTTTACGGCTTCACTCCAAAAAACCGGACGGCTATCGAGCAGAATCTTTGTCTCATAGGCATACATGGGTGGTTGCGGGCCATTGAAATAACTCAGATTACCGATAATATTGCAGCCCTCCTCTCGAAGCCCGAATTGTCCACTTACCTCCCGCATGTTCTCATCGCTGACAACAGTGAGCCTGTTTCCGTTGCTACTGTTGATAAATGAATAGATGGGCATGTCATATGTCAGATTGGTAGAATAAAATCCTTGCCAATCCGGACGCAATTGACAGCGGTCCATCTCTCCCGGGCGCCAGAGATGATGAACATCAAGCTGCGGAGTTATCATATTTACGCTGAACCGAGGCGGGATCTGAAGACTGTCGGCAGACAGCTTAATCGTGATGATCTCTTTCCCATTCTCCTCCTCAAGCTCCGCATTTATTTTCCAGTTTCCAGGATCAGGACAATTCACCCGGACATCTCCCACCGCTCTTGTCGTCAAGATTCGTTCATCAGCCATAACCTGCATGCAAGCCAAGGTGGAAATAAATGCTGCAACAAAAAATATTTTCATAAATCCTGTATTTTACCCGACGGACATGACTCCCTCCGGGTAATAAAAAAGTGTTTCCCCATTAGTAGTGGTGCGATAAAAATCCTACCACTGCGGTTAAAATATTAGTATTTAATTAAAGCTCTGCGATGACATCCTCGTCACCACGGGGCCATCTTCTAACCAACTTTTTTTATCAAGAGTCCTTCCCATAAAGATAATTTTCTTATGAGAAGGACTTCAATATCATTTACCTGTATACTCCTTATAAAGCATGATGAGGTGCGATGCACTCCAGCTGAAATGAGGAGCCTTAAGGCGTGCACCGGTATGAGTGTCGTAGTTCTCATGTATCGGCGCCCCCGCCTTCAGTCCGTCAAGACGATCAAAGACCTGACGGGTATAGCTGTCAGCAAGTTCACCATATCCATAATTGCGTAATCCGCTGATTGCAAAATAAGTCTGATCCAACCATATCGGACCGCGCCAATATCCACGGGGATTATATTTGGGATTATCGACGGCAACCGTCGGAAACGGAATATAGGTGGAGAATTTTGTAGTATCCTGTAACAGAGGCATCATATCTTTAACCTGTTCGGGAGTGGCAAGTCTGGTCCAGAGCATCGTGTATGCCTCGCATCCGGGATCTCCCGCAAACGAACGATCTGCAAGTTTGCGGTCAAAGAAGAATTTCCTATCCTTGTCAAAGAAATAGTCAGCCACTTTACCACTATGATCCGGCGCATCAAATTTCTCGCCTAAAATCTCAGCAAATTTCTTTAGCAAACGGCATTCCTGAGCCAGATAAGCATTGAGGTCAACACTTTCCTGATCCATGCTCCAGGCATCACCGTAGCCTTCGTTGGCAAGCATATTGACATCATCGAAACGGATGGCATTATCCATGCCGCTCTCCCATGCCGCAGCCTCAAGCGTTCCGTCGGTGGAGCCATACTCACACATACCATTACCATCATGATCTCGCTTGGCATACCACCACTTGTGGTAAGCCAGCAACCGGGGATACATCTCAGCGAGAAAACTTTTATCACCGGTTGCCTCATAGATCTTATCGACAGCCCAGCAAACCAACGGCGGCTTGCTGTCGCGGGCATTATTCTCCGCCGGATCAGTGTATATACAATCAATCACCATTCCGTCAGGCTGCTGATAATCGAACATCGCACGGATATTGTTTTTGGCAAGTTCCGGATCGAAATTAGCGGCGCCGGCACAGAAGCGCCAGCTGTCCCATGCCCACAACCCTATAAAATATCCTACCGCATGACTTGGAATAATACCGTCATGAAGCAGTCCTCCGCGGGCAGCTCTATGATTGGAAGCAAGTGTGGTCATGGACTTGACCGCAATACGGTCATAATCCGCTGGCATATCATCGCGCAATGTGGCGGCAAGATACCCTTCCCAACGTTTGCGATTATCGGCCAGTGCCGCACCGGGATCATCAAGAAGAGTCAGAATACGGCTCACTCCAGCCATCGCTTCATCCTTTGTATAAAAAAATCCCAATGCGATATGCCCGATATTGCCCCGCTGTGTTTCTGCAAGGTAATTGCCATCCTTGACCTCAAGATACACATCCTGAGGAAACGAGATCACAAATGTCTCACCTGAATCATGAGTTGCAAATACAGAATTACCGTTTTTGGTGAGCTCCATCCCTTCGGCCCACCCTTCTCCGCTATACTGCAACGGACATCCAAGCGTGCTCTCCACTGTCAGGAGCATCGAATTGGCATCTATGAAGTGAAGTTGCTGGCGTATTTCCCCATCATTATATTTAGCAGACAATAATAGCTCTCCCGGATAATAGCAGGTGCTGTCTGACAAAATTTCGCCTGCGGATGTGGGATGCACAGTCACCGCACTTTTGGCAAGCCATTGCCTGCGATTCATGTCTATGCTGTAAGGTCCGCAAAAACCGTTAACCCAGTTTCCCTTCTCAGGTGGTGTGAAGCCGATCCAGGCACCGGCATCAGTAAACAGACCGTTGTGCCCGTGAAGAGTATCCGGTGTGTATGCAATGTCGAAAACATCAGGGAAGTCATGCCTTCGCTCGTTTGTGGCGGAAGCCCTGGCACAAGAGCTGACAGCTACCGCTGTCAAGACTCCCGTACCTATCATCATAAAAAAAGACCTGATTCTCATTTATAAAACTGACTTAGCAGTGGTGCGATAAAATCGCACCAGTATTGTTTCCCCATAAGACTTCCGACGGGAGGGGCTGGTGTGAAAACCTCACCACCGGCAGTCTTATGCAGGAAACACATTTAAACGTTTTAACGAAAACAATTAACCGGGAACCTAATCAATAACAAACTTTTTTCACCTCAGTACCTCTTTTCACTATATATATTTCACCACGGACAGGCTCTGCAATCCGGAGTCCCTGAAGATTATAATATTCAGCAGGCATATCAACAGTGTCCACTACAAGTGTCTCCACGATTGTAGACATGTCTTTGGAATCATATGTGAGAGTAAAATTATCTGCCCTGTACCAGGATCCGTTATCAGGCACAAACTCTCCGTTCTCATCGCCTCCAGCAATCCCGATAGTCATGTCGCCGTCATGACCGTGAGAATATTTCATTGACACAGTACGGAACGTATCTCCGACTCTCGTCTCAGAAAATTTGATAGCCTGGTGTTGATCATTTACAACCAGATAGAGAGTTGCTCCATTGGGGGCAAACACCTTCGCACTGATATTGTATGTTCCGGCGGGCATATTCCCTAAAGTCTGTGAAATAGCTTTACCTTTTCCACCTTCAAGCCATGTATTGAACAAATAGTCGCCATCGGCTCCGTCAGTAGGATTATCCTTTACATTTTCCACCCGCGTGTTTCCGCCGACACCGAACGACCATCCCCATGATCCGAGTTCAAAACTGGGATTCAATATAGCGTAAGTCATATCCGCAGGAACATTATTCTGAGCTTTGCACGCGGCAGCAAGAGCCTCATAAGTCATATGTACCTCAGCAGTTCCATCTCCGGTAATCGTATGATTCTCCCAACGTTTCTCCACCTCTGAATTGTCAAAAGTTATATTGAGACGGTCTGCAATTGCCTGCGCATCCTCCATCGCATCCTTCACATTCTTATAAAGCTGGTCATAAGGGTTTCCGGCATTTGCACCCAAATATTGAATCACAAATTTATCGAAATACAGCACTGACGCTGACACACCTGCATCCTTAACAAATTTTATCTCGAACGATCCATCGGTCACTGTCACAGGCACTCCAATCTTGTACTGTCCGGCAGACATCGCATTTCCAAACTGAAGTGGAGACATCGCTCCCGACTCACCGGCCTGCTGATATTCTACAGCCACCCCGTTTACAGTAAGAGCCGGATAAGCGCCATCGCTCACCACAAAACCAGTCAATATATAGGAACCATTTGGAAAACCTGTAGCTGAGTTTACCACAGTATACGCCGTGGAAGCCGCATCCTCGGTAGCCTCGTTATATGATCTGTAGACCATATTATAATTTGCATTGCCGTCATTATTGTCAGGTGTGGACTGCGCAATCTCAAAACGGGCATTAGCTCCGGCATCAACGCGCCTCCATTTCTCGTTAAATTCATTACAATTACGGATTATCTCAGATCCGGGAAGAAGGAAAGTCGCATTCATCGGATTCTCCATAGTGGCTGAATTCAATTGCTCCACAAGCTCCTCCTTAGTAAGGATCACCCATTGCTGCTCCGCATTTGAAATATCCGCATTTCGCTGGTTTATATACCAATCGCCATCCATGCTTACCGCCACTTCAGTGCCGTCTGTCTGATAAGTGAAAGCAAAAGCCTTTCCCCCATCCACACTGACAGCCGACCACGCTTGACCTTCGTTTATCGGCTTGTCGATATATATATCCTTACCTTGGAAATAACCCAGCGGGGTGCGTGCACGGTAAGAGCCGGAACCGGCGTCCTCAAAAGTCACGGGAAGACCGTAATCCCCGACTACCGCGTGGGTTCCCCACCATCCACCGGCAGTGAGATATTTACCTGTAGCCACATTCCTCATATAATAGGGCGTGCCAGGTTCGATTGATGTTGCGGCAAAAGCCTGCAATCCTACAAAGCATGAAAGAAGTAGAATCGTTTTCTTCATTTGGTAATATATTTTAAGATTAACACGAGTCCGCCTCCAACTTCAGAGGCGGACTCTTATTAGACGCAAAATCGGAAAAGACCTACTCACTCCACAAGAGTTTTTTCAAAGTAATCTAAACTCAGCTTTATGCAGATTATTGGAATCCGGTCCCACCATAACCTCGAAATCACCAGGTTCGCAGACATATTCCAACGCAGCATTATAGAACTTCAGTTTGTCAGCCGTTATCACAAACGTCACATCCAGGCTCTCTCCAGGTTTCAGGGTGATTCGCTTGAAATCTTTCAACTCCTTCACCGGACGCACCAACGAAGCATAGCGGTCATGAATATATAGCTGCACAATCTCTGTTCCCTCCCTGTCACCGGTATTCGTCACATTCACAGTCACCGACATTTCTCCGTCCTGAAGCATCTCTGTCTTGTCAAGTTTGAGATCGCCATAGGCAAATGTGGTATAGCTCAAACCATAACCAAAGGGATAAAGCGGGAAGTTGGATTCATCAATATAATTGCTCTGATAGCGGTTGAACACAGAATCATCCGGATCAGGGCGGTTGGTATCCATATGATTATAATATACAGGGATTTGTCCGATACTCCTCGGGAAAGTAGTGGTAAGCTTCCCTACTGGAACCCTTTCACCGAAAACGACATCACATATAGCCTCCCCCGCCTCGCTACCGCCATACCAGACATTGAGAATGGCTGTCACCTCTTTATTTTCCTCGGTCAGCACCAGCGGTCTGCCGGTGAAGAGAAGTAACACTACCGGCTTGCCTGTAGCCACGAGCGAACGCAGCAGCTCCTTCTGCACTTCCGGTATCTCAGGAAAGGCACGCGATGCTGATTCCCCGCTCATCTCCGCAGACTCTCCAAGAGCAGCCACTATCACATCAGCCTCCGATGCCACAGCCACAGCCTCCTTCAACAATTCGTCATCGTTGCCGCGGACAATAGGGCGGATACCATTAGCCGGTGCCTCCATCTTTTCATCAGCATACACGTTGCTTCCCTTGGCATACTTCACCTCAGCCTGCCGACCAACACTTTTCCTCATCGCCTCAAGCAGCGACATATGCTTTTCTGGACGGCACGGCATACTCCACATCCCGCACATATTGTTGGCGGCGTCAGCCATCGGTCCGATAAGAGCAATCTTACCCTTTTTCTGCAAAGGGAGGCATCCACCTTCGTTTTTCAGGAGCACGAATGTCTCAGCTGCTATCTCACGTGCCGCCTGACGGTGCTCTTTTGTGAATACTTTCTTTTTAGATGCAGCCATGTCGCAATATTTATAAGGGTCAGAAAATAAACCGAGCTTATATTTTGCTTCAAGCACCTTACGGCAGGCATTGTCGATCATCGTCATAGTGACTTTGCCACTTTTCAATGATTGTTCGAGCGTATTGAGATAACCGGCCGACACCATATCCATATCGGTTGTCGCCTCAAGAGCCTTGACAGATGCTTCCGGCAGACGTGCATAACCCAACTTCGACATCTCATTTATAACATCATAGTCAGTAACGAGCAAGCCATCGAATCCCCATTGTTTTCTCAACACATCCTTCATAAGCCATTTATTGGCTGCCGCAGGGATACCATCGACCAGATTAAATGAACTCATCACACTCCCCACACCTGCATCAACCGCCGCCTTATAAGGCATAAGATATTCATTAAACATACGCTGGTGGCTCATGTCGACGGTGCTGTAATCTTTTCCTGCCTCCACAGCCCCATACAACGCGAAATGCTTCACGCAAGACATAATTTCGTCCTTGCCTGACATATCCTTTCCCTGATATCCCCTCACATATGCCGGCCCGAGAACGCTTCCGAGGTAAGGATCCTCACCGTTGCCTTCGGCAATCCTCCCCCAACGGGAATCACGGCAGATATCCACCATGGGACTGTACGTCCAGTTTATGCCGCTCGCACTTGCCTCCACCGCAGAGATACGCGCCATTCGTTCCACCGCATCCGGATTCCAGCTGCACGACAAAGCCAGAGGAATCGGGAATACCGTCTCATAACCATGTATGATGTCCATTCCAACAAGCAACGGTATTCCGAGCCTGGTATTCTCAACCGCAGTGCGTTGAAGAGTATAAATCTTGTCAGGACCGTTCACATTAAACACTCCTCCTATCGCCTCTTTACGAATCAGGGAGTCGAGCTCATTTTTCATCACATGTCCGGTGACTATATCGCCACCCGTCACAAGATTCAACTGACCCAGCTTCTCCTGCAGTGTCATTTTCTCCATAAGGCGGTCGATGAAGGTATCCATTGCCGCCTCTTTGCCATTGGCGGCGCAAAGGGAGGAGAACCCCAGCGCCGCCGCAATCATCAATTTAGAATATTTCATCATTTAGAGTCCGTCTAATAAATTATCACCGGTTCTACTACTATTGGAGTGCTGTTGGTATCAATGCGGAGTCTATATGTTCCATATTGCTCCCCTATATTGCCCTTGGTGCATCCGAAATTGGTATCATTCCCCACTCCGTTCTCCCAGTAATAGGAGCGCCCGAATGAGCTTGTATCGGTGATGTTGACATCGCTTGATTTTATGATATTGGTCCAACCTCGCTCACCATAGAGAGTAAACTGCGCCCAGCTGCTATGGAATAGGAACGATGTCTCGTAAACACCGGGAGAGGTTTCCGCGCAGCAAAGATACTGACGGGGATTATCCCAGCTCCATGCCGGAGAAACATATGGCGAATTGTTCGGATCTCCGGCACCCCATCCTCCGAACCGAGGATGGCCGAAATACTGTCCCGTTATCCACAATCCGTTGTTTCCGGTACGTTCTGTCCATATATATTCGGTAACATCGGCATCATAGAGAATTCGGTATTCGCCGCTCACAGCATTGAACACAAACGATCCGTCTTCCTGCTTCTCATAATATTCCGGTTGAAGCAGATACTCTATATTCTGAATATTCCGGAACGTCATTTTCTCACCTTTGGTAAGATTGAGAGTGACTTCCTTGAATCCGTCATAGCGGCTGTCGGTCATCACTTTGCCATTGATCTCATATTTCACCGGAGCTATCTCACTGTCTTTCAACATTCCATCAAGATAGACTATCTTATTGTTAAAATCAGCTACGACACGATACACACCCGGAGTGAAATCGGCACCGGGAAGAAGATCTCCAGTAAACTGACAATGATTCTCCTGACCGGAAATACCTTTTGCCAACACCCCTACCGGAAGAGGATCAAGATATTCGGTGGAGCGTGCTGTTCCCCAGTCTCGATTCTGATAGAACTTGGCATCGAAACCGGCTCCGAGATACATCGTGGCGGCATAGATACCATCCTGAACCCTGATCATCTGATAAGAGCCAACCGGCTCGGTAAGTTTCCAGTCACCAATGGTGGCTCGACCCGCCATAGGATGACCGAATCCGGAACCGGTGATCCATATCGACTTGCCATTGCTGCCATTCATAGCCGGACATTCCGTATACACCAGCATACTGCCGGCAT
Organism: uncultured Muribaculaceae bacterium; assembly: GCA_910578075.1. Taxonomy (GTDB): domain Bacteria; phylum Bacteroidota; class Bacteroidia; order Bacteroidales; family Muribaculaceae; genus Lepagella. Next base: position 14,243 of record CAJTPK010000004.1, read on the forward strand.
CAAGATATATGTCATAGTCACCGGTGGGACCGAGAAACACCGCGCGCCCTTCAACATCTGATGTCACATCATAGAAATCAGGTTGCACCATTTCTGATATTCCCCCGAAATTTGAGAATACCACCTCTTCCCCCGTAACAAGATGCTGACGGGTATGCAGCATTGCTCCGGAAGGAGTCATAAGCGTTCCGTTCACATGGTATTCCTCTTGCTGCACAGGCACACGGCTCACCATGTCGAAAGTCTTTGCAGCAAGATCCACCGTCAGGTCATAAACACCAGCCTGGAACAAAGCCCCAGCACAGAAGTCTCCGGTGCCTGTCACCAGCTCCGGCTGGTTCAGTTTCAGATCTTCCGCCCATATCTCTATTCCATCCTCATGTGTTCCCCATCCCCGGTGGGTGAAGAATTTAAATTTGAACCCTGATGAGAGATAGAGGCTGATCTCAAATTTATCAGATCCGATCTTACGGCAACTCTGTGCGTGATCCGGACCATCGATAGACCAGAAAGTAGATACCGGAGAAGTAGCTCCGGAATGACCCAATTGTTCTCCGATCACATACAACATATCGGGATACTTGGTCTCAGGTTGTTCCACATAGAGCAGATTGTTGAGATGGTCATAAATTATGTCATAATCTCCACTCTCACCCTTAAATGTCGCGCTCCCGTCGGAAGCGACATCCCAGAAATGATTCTGAAGGGCATATTTAAGCTTGTCTATGCCGGAGAATGTCACGGTCGTGCCATGTTGAAGTTTTGCTCGTGTTCCCGAAAAATCTTCATAATATGTAGTCTTAAGTTCTCCACCGTTCACAGTGACCACACCCTTTGATGGCCATTCCGGCCACTGCTCCGGACGGTTTATATCGTCAGAGCATGAAGTGGCGATGCCGATACCAACAGCCACAATAGCAGTTAAATATATCTTATTCATAGTATCTTACTTTTTGAATGCTTTGAGGATACCTTGATATTCGGTTTCATTCACACGTACAATGCATCCATGACGCGCTTTCGGTCCGGCAAAATAGCGTTCCTTCCATGGTCCCTCCAGAGATTTGGCCTCAAACATGTCATACTGGTATGGATAATTCTCTGTGAAAAGAAAAAATCCATCCCCGTTCACAGTAGGCACAATGATAGGAGCCTCATGCCATCTCTCAAGATCCGTGATGCGTTCACCCGGATTTGCATATGGTCCTGTCAGACCCGGAGACTTTGCTATACGTATCGTCTTGCCTGTTTCTGGTGCCGCCTCTTGTGTGCGTTCATCCTTCATTATTGCGTAATAGCTGTCGCCTGAACGTCGTATGATGACATCGATTGTCGCCATATCCTCGTCATCACCGGTGAAAGCAAATAGAAACTTAGGATCCGTGAAGGTTTTGAAATCCTTTGTCAGAATATAGAAAGTCCTTTTGCTATCCCATTCAAAGGTGTTGGCGTCATCTCCCGTAAGACCTGCATGCCAGGTGATGATATATTGATCACTTGGCTCATCATAAAACATCTTGGGCGCACCATAATATGTCTCCTCGTTGGTATATCCGTAAAGATCCTTGATTTTATTGAATATCGATTTTGCGAGTTTGGTGCTTGTCCAGTTCACAAGATCCGTAGAATGCCATAATAATGGGATACCGGTGCCTTTCTTCACGCTGATCATATAATAACCGTCGCGTCCCTTACAGATATCCGGATGTCCATAGTAGGCAGGAAGCACAGATCTTCCATCATTGAGAGTTTCCCAATTATAGGCATCTTTCGACACACTGTAGAAAATGGATCCATAGTTATCATCGGTCATATGGGCAAACAGATAGCCTCCATCTTCCGCTTGAACCGGCACATTGGATTCAAACACAGGTGCTTCATTCGAATTACAGCTTATGGCTGCAATTCCCAATACGACACATTGCAATATATTCATATATGATTTTATTTTCATTTTGTCTTTTATTGATGGTTGAAAGCTAAATTTTTTATGAGAGGGACTCTTACATACCTTGAGCCTGTGCGCGGTCATAATCCCATCCCTGACGTGAATAATACTGTTCGAGCACACATCCGTTGGCTGCGGCAGCCTCTACCGCATAGTTTGGCAACGGGATATACTGGCGTGTAGGAACAAATCCCTTCACCTTGGATGTCTCACGCGCATAGCGGTTGAAACGTATCAGGTCGATCTTTCGACACCCCTCATAATAAAGCTCGTGGGCACGCTCAAGCAGAATAGCATCGAGAAAGCTCTCTGCCGAAGATGTCGATGTTGCGTCAAGATCACCGAGACCGGCACGACGACGCACCTGATTCACAGCATCTATCGCATCTGTCCCCGGTGCCCCTCCGCTCTTGCGGACTGTAAGTTCGGCATACATCAGCAACGCGTCCGCCCATCGTGCAATCGGAATATCCGTGCCCTGGAAAGACCCACTTGTCTCCACCGGAAATTTATTGCATATGAAGCCATCCCATTTGGAACCGAGGTCATTGGCAGTCACCAGCTCTTTGCTCTTGTTCCACCATTCGGTGACAATGAGTTTGCGTCTGCGGTCATTCTTTTCAAATCCATCATAGAATTTCTTTGCCACATTATAGAAAGCCTGCCATCCCCCATTCTGCGGAGCAAACACCGTCGGATTGCCATCAGGATCGGTAGCTGAGGAATCCCACGGGATCGTACACATGGAAAGGATATTGGCGTTTCCATGTTTCGGAGAACCATCCGCCTCCGGATCGCAGCTCACAGCCATTATGATCTCACAATTGAATTTATTGGCATTCTTATAGAGATCCGCACAAGGGTTCTCACCGCTCCGGAAAAGATCATACTTACCTTTCAGTTCAGTAAACATCTCAAGCCCCTTGTCATAATATCCTTCCATATGACTGCCCTCGTTCAGACAGTGACGCATAAGGCAGAAACGCGCATAATCACGGGTGTAACGACCTTTCTCTGTCTGCACCTCAGGCGCATTCTGCGCGGCATAGAGAAGATCATCATATACATATCCGCACATCTCATCCAGCGTAGGACGGACAGTATGAGCCTGCGCCACGTCATCGAACACCAGCGATGGATCAAGAATCACCGGCACCGGACCGTACACATGGAGCAGATAATAAAGCATCATACCCCGGCAAAGTCTCGCCTCAGCTACAAGAGAATTCCTGTCTGCGGCACTCATCGCGGTTTCGGGTGCGGTCTCAAGCGCGTTTATGATATCAGTGAAACGTGTGATCTCGGCGAGTTTCATGAAGTGGTTGGGATTGCTGTCATCTGTGACCCAGCCACGCCAATAGTGGATGCAGTTCTCAAAATCCGCCTTGGAAAACTGTAGCCATTCTCCCCCGCACCTCGTCAGTCCTGGAGCCATGATATCTGTTGTAGAATCGAAAAAGCGTATATCTCCTCCGGTAGCAATATACCATCCGTGCATACCTGTACCCTCGTTTATTGTATAGGTGAAGGGGGTGGTGAATGGAAGATAGCAAGTCATCATGTAAGACGTATACTCGCTCTTGTTCGAAGGGTATGAGCCTTGAAGCAGACTTCCGAAGATCTTTGCATCAAACCCCTTCTCACAACCGGTGGTGAGCAACGCGGCTGCAGCCATTATCGGGTATAGAAATTTAATTTTCATGTATTTAGGCTATAGTTATGTTTTAGAAAGAGATTTTAACTCCGAATGAATAGCTTCTCAACTGCGGATAATTACAGCCTGAGAGCATATTTGAAGCCACTGTTATTTCAGGGTCATCACCGGAGTATCCTGTGAATGTAAATGGATTCTGCACATCTGCAAAAATACGGATGCTCTTAAGGTATCCTCTGAAAACTTTCCAGTCCCGGCAGTCGAATGTGTAACCCAGGGTAATGTTACGTACGCGCAGAAAGTCCGCTTTCTCATAGAAAAGCTTGATCGGAGCGTTGCCTGGCATGGTCACATCCTTTGTGGCAACACCGGGATTGGTGCCATTTGGATTTGTCTGGGAGTTCCACACAGTGAACGCGTAGTCAGTAGGATTTGAGGTGCTGATACCGCTGGAGAGATTTCCGGCGGAGCAGTTGGAAGCATGTGTGTTATTATATTTCTCCACACCTAACTGGCCATAGAGATAAATGTCAAGATCCCAATTCTTCCATACGAAATTGTTGCCAAAGCCATAATATAACTTAGGGAGCATATCATCCATGTAAATGTCGCCCTCATCGATCACGCCATTGCCGTTGCGGTCTTCCACAATCGGGAAACCCGGCTTCTGGGCGTCTGCCGGCAGCGATCTTTGCGAATCCGGCATATTGCTGCGGTCAGCATTGATTATTCCGGTGGTATTATAGTAATAATACGCACTCATCGGCTCATTCTCGCGTTTCTGGTAAGTCTTGTAGTCGTAGTTTGGCATACGCTCCACCCAGTTGGCGCGATAATGAGAAAGAGCCAAAGAGGTGGTCCATGTGAAATCTTGTGTGGAGATATTGGTTGAGTTCAATGACAACTCAACACCTGTTCGTTTATAATGCGCTCCATTTATAGGACGCTGGCCATACATGTTCAGAAGCGATGTCGCAGCATACCCGAGCATGTTTGTTACATCATTACGGAATACATCAAAACTACCGGAAAGACGATTGTCAAGGACAGCAAAGTCAATACCTATATTCTTCATTTTTGTCTTCTGCCAGGTCACATCGTCATAGCTGGCTCCAAGAAGCACAAACGGCACATAAGTCACACTTCCGTTGGAAAATTTCACATCCTCCCTCGACACTCCGACAGTGCCATAAAGTGTGGATCCAAGGTTATCACTTCCGGTGACACCATAACTGGCACGCAACTTGAGCAGATTAATCCATGTTATGTCACGCATGAATGATTCCTGCGACATCTTCCATGCAGCCGAAACTGACGGAAACCATGAATATTTCTTCTTGTCGAAGAATTTGTCCGTACCATCGCGGCGGATTGTGCCTGCGAGCACATATTTATCGAAAAGGATGAACGAGGCGCGGGCGAATTGAGAACGCTTCTCATTCTCATACTTATACGATGAAGGTGTGAACGGACCGTCCGCAGCACTCAGATTTGTATCCTGAATCATATCGTTGGCGTTCTGGTAAGATACGGTCATACCGTTCCCTTTGTCTATATACCGTCCCATGCCAACTACAGCATTGACATCAAGGGCATCCCAGAAATTATGATTAAAATTGATCATACCCTCCATTGTCTCATTCTTGCGCTCCACATATCCGAGACTTCCGCGCGATTTCTTCACAAGACCGAAATACACATCGGAGGGGATATATGATGTCCGTCGGCCGGTCTCATTATTCAGACCATAAATCAGGCGGACAGACAGCATATTCTTTATAATATCGATATCGGCGGCAAAATTCATGTAATAGCTGCTCTGACGCGATTGATCCTTTATAGCAAGCGTTGCCACCGGATTGGGGACTCTGCCGAATATCGTATACTGCCCCTGCTCATCAAAAACAGGCATATACGAAGGATAATGAAGAGCTGAATAGAGAGATCCGGATGCGGAGTCACCCTGGTTGCCGGTATCACCACCTACAAGACCATTGTCGTAGCGGTTTTTGTTGAGGTTGACTATGGTGACGAGTTTCAGGAAAGGGAAAAGCTGGGCTGTGATGTTTGTCCTCAGAGAAAAACGCTCCATACCCGCATTGCGGATGATACCATCCTCCTGAAAATAATTCACACCGAGATAATATTTGAATTTCTGCGATCCGCCGCTCACTGTCAGAGAATGATTGTTGATATGACCGGTCTTAAGCACATAATCCTGCCAATCCGTATCCGTAGCGGCATCGATCTGCGCCTGTGAAAACACCGGCGACCATTTGCCATCATAAGCCACGTTTCCATAAGGATACTGATTATTGTTCAGTAGATACTTCTCCTTATCGAACACATTCACAAGATTCATATAATCGTGACTGTCAAGACGGTTAAGACCGTAACCATATCTTTTCTGAAGAGAGAAGCTGCCTTCATATGTGATGTTGGGTTTCCCCTCAGCTCCTTTCTTGGTTGTGATCAGGATAACACCGTCGGCTGCTCCAATACCATAGATAGCGGCAGACGCGTCTTTCAGCACCTCTATGGATTCTATATCCCCGGGGTTAAGACCGGCAAGCGCGGAGCGTTTCACGTTATCGGGCAGACCGGTCTCGCCGCTGCCAGCCTCAAGGGAAGAGTTCGGCATGACCACACCGTCCACTACATAGATAGGATTGCCGCCACCACGGATAGATATGTTGATGTCACCTCCGGGCTGCGTGCTGCTGACATTTGCCTGAAGACCTGCCGCGCGCCCCAACAGCATACTCGAAACACTGCTGTTGGCAGCCTTCGACACCTTATCCGGCTTCACTGTCGAGATGGAAGTCGTAAGATTCTTACGGGTTGTTGTTCCGTAACCGATCACCACTACCTCGTCAAGAACCTTGTTGTCGGCAAGCAATCTTACCGTGAGATCCGACTTGTCACCGGGATTCATGGTCAAGGGTTTGTAACCCACATATGAGAATGCGAGCTTTGAGTTTTCAGGAATCTCGAGTGTGAAATTTCCATCGATATCGGTCATCACGCCTATGCCTGCAGCGGCATCCGGCTTAACAACGACTCCCACAAGCGGCTCATCGGTTGAAGAGTCCACCACATGCCCCGAAACCTTACGGGTGACCTTTTTGACAGGGAGTGCGTTATTAGTTTTGCCTGAATCACATTTCAGCGATACCTGGTAGCCATCTATATCATATCTGACATCGGTGCCGCTGAACACCTGATCAAGTATCGCCGTCACAGGTTTTCCACTAACTTTCACACTCACCTTGCGGGAAGTGTCAATCCCTTTTGTGGAATAAAAAAAGATATAGTCACTGTTTTTCTCGATGTAATCAAGAATATCCTTCACCCTCCTGTTCTGCATAGAGACAGTGAAAGTCTTCTTATTTACGTAGCTGCCCGAGACCGCGGCTACAGATGGTGCCGTAATCACACTCAGGCAAAAGAGAAGAATTATGCACGAAAATATTTTTCCGGCACAGATCTTTCTGATGGAGTTCTCCATGAATTTGCATTTTTTATGAGACTGACTCTAAGTTTGAAAATCTGGGGCACACCCTAAGTAGCTAATTTAAACTGCGTCCCGTTCTATAATTATACAATCGATAGTATCCTTCATGATGTATATACGCTGCAGCAGATTCATTTTCTACTTTCAGCAGCCTTGACATAAATCCTGTTGCCACGCTCCTCAAACTCCACCGGGGTAGAGAAAGATATGGAACGCAACACCGCGTCAAGATCCTCCTTGAGATATAGTTTGCCGGAGACCTTGATCTCCGCCACACCGGGAGCCAGTTCAAACTCCCTGCCATAGCATGTGTCAAGACGTTTGAACACATTACCCAGCGGCTCATCATCATATATAAGTTGGTTACGTGTCCAACTGACATACGATGAGACATCCACTTTGCGGGGAGCCGTCATTGCAGTTCCGGAGATCTGCACGAGCTGTCCGGGATGCATCGTCTCCGTTCTGCCATCTGCATTACTTAGCCTAACCTTTCCCGACACAAGCACTACCTGAGATTCCGTCATACCCTCATATGCCATAACATTGAATGATGTTCCGAGCACATTGACCTTGAAATCGCGGGTAACAACCGTAAAAGGAGCCTTTTCGTTGCGTGTCACATCCAGATACACCTCGCCATCGACAAAAATCTCACGTCGCGTGGCAGAGAATTCCGCCGGATATACCACCCTCGTATTCGAATTGGCCATCAAGCGCGACCCGTCTGCGAAAGTAATCTCCGCGCGTTTCCCTTTGGGCACCACAAGCTGGCAGAAACCATCAGCATCTTTTCCGGCGGCAGCCTTATGACTGTCGTTGACAGCAATCGAGCCGTTGGTAAGACATGTGACGCTGAGATTCCTTCTGTCGGTCTCAAGAGTGTCCACACCGGGCACAATATTCATCAGGCGTTCCCTGTCAACCGGAGTGGACATTGCGTAAGACGCGATATCCCGCGATACCTTCATTTCCGGCATAAGCGCAGGATTTGGAGAGAACCAAAGCATAATCACCGCCGCTGCAGCGACAGCTCCCGTCACGGCTGCTCCCCACCATTGCATACGACGGCGCACACGGGCGCGACGAACCCTCTGCTCCAACTGTCTCCACGCCTCTTCCACTTCATATTCCGATGCAGAAAGCTCCTGCTCCCGGAAATAAGAGACCAGCGTCTTAAACAATTCGTGTATGTCACTATCTTCGTTTTTCATTGCGGCATGTGCAGGTTTAGTTCAATACCCGGTATCAGATAAAATTCCGGCTTGGACATGTTTAGTTTGATTATATAGACGGTGAATTTCGTTTCAGCTACTCAGATATACTTAAAAATATGCACAGATATAATAAAAAATGTTTATCACCTATAGTGGAACGCAACGACCGTAGCGCACGCGACACAAGATTCATGGCCGACTGAGGATTCATCTCCATAACTGCTGCGATTTCCTTATGCGACAAACCTTTAACGTATTTCAGATAGATTCCCATGCGCTGATTATATGTAAGGGAATTATAGGCAGCGATCAGTTTACGGCTCCTCTTCAGAGCTTCGTCATCATTTTTAAAAAGACGCTGTATGCCGCAACTATCCTCATCAATCTCAAAAAGCCGTTCATTTAATTCCACTGTGCATCTTGCGGATGAAAGTTTATCATAAATCATGTTGCGGAGAGATGTCAGCAGATAGGAGCGCACATATTGGGTCGGGGAAAGGATACGGCTGCTGCATATCTTCACAAACACATCCTGTATGCAGTCTTTCACAAACTCCTCATCCGATGCAAATTTCAGCCCCCAATTAAGCAAAAGGTCATAGTTATCCTTATACAACAGCGAGAGTGCTGTCATATCTCCGTCTATAACCTTGCCCCATAATTCCACATCGGTCATGTCGCGCCTCGAATAATCAGGTTAAATGAATACTTAATACGATATAAATCTTTTGCCCTACTCAGAATTAATCTGGAATCTTTTAAAATTATTACAAATATACTGTTTTTAACAATCTTTTCCAAATACGGTGCCTTCACCCTATTCCGCCAAAACCTCTGTTTTTATGGAACAGACTCTAAAATTCTTGGGTTTATATTGAGGGTATGGTAGGAATTTCGAAATTATTGTGTAACTTAGTAGCAAGAATTAGTAAGATTAAATGCATTATGAAAAAATTGGTATTATTATCAGCGGCAGCAGTGGCGATGCTGGCAGCGGCATGCGGTGGCAACAAGAGCGAGAGCGCTGCAAACGATAATTCTGCAGAGTTCGCGGCTTCCCAGCCGCTGGCAAGCGGTGAATACCGCGCGGTTTCTTTCCAGGATACTGCGGCTGACGCCGTGCGCACACGTTTCGATGGCCGCATCCTTATCGCTCTGGATCCCAACAATTCGGGAATCTATATCTATGAGAACGGTAACCGCACACACTTCAAGGCAAGCGTGCCTCTGAGCGAGGCTTTCACAGCAAGCGACACAATCTTCGTGGCAAAAGACAAGGAGGAACGCGAGATCAAGCTGTGGAAAGGTGCGGATGTCGATACCCTGCTTGTGTATCGCGCAGGAGCCCCTGTCAAAGTGTCTTTCGAACGCAAGCCCATGTCCGAGATGACTCCGGCTGACGTATGGACACGCATCTCAACCCAGCTCTCTAAATAATCCGCAAACAACCGTTCACTTATACTCTTAAAAGGAAAGGCAGCCTCCCGGCTGCCTTTCTCATGATAAGTATAAGTGATATTGAATAATAAAGTGCAAAAGATACGAAGGCAAGTCTATTTCTTCGGTCTACGGATTGTTCCTTTCACGAAAAGATTCACAAGCGGCTTGTCGCTGTTGGAACGCACCTTGATCACCTTAAGGAACGGCCCATGCCGGAACCCTCGTCCGTCATAGCGCACTGTGATGCGGGCAGAGTCTCCCGGCTCCACAGGATCGCGTGGATAATCCGGCACCGTGCAGTTGCAGTCGGCAAATACCTGCATGATCACAAGAGGCTCATCTCCTGTGTTGCGGAATGTTATCGCTCCGCTGCTGATGGTGTCGCCGTCAATCAGCCCGAGGTCGATAGTCCGGTTTTCCGGGAATTCGATCCTCGCTCCCTGCTTCCCTGCTGAAACGCATATCAACGCCACGAGAAACAGGGTCATTATATATACCGCGCGGTTTCTCATCTCACCATTATCTTGCGTGTGAAAGGCTCGACTCCGCCATTGCGGGCATCCACCACATATACACCCGGTTCAAGACTGAATGCGATGCTGTTTCCATCCGTCTGACGCGACATCACGATTCTTCCAAGCGAATCATATACTGCCACTGACAGACCCAGACCGTTATCGGGAGCCACGACTGTCACATCTCCTCCGCTTACACCAAGACGTATCGCATCGGATGCCAGAACCTCCTCGGCGATTCCTTTGATGTAAAGACGACCTGAGACATTACCTTCCACTGTATATTCCATTCCTTCGGTTATCGGGAGACTCACATTCTCCACAGCATCGTAAAGCACAGCCTCTCCGATCGATTCCACACCATCGAAATGCAGCACAGTGCGGACACCGGCAGGCGCTGAAACGCCTAATTCCATCGATACCAGCTCAGGCAATGTATTCACCGTAGCTGCCATATTGCCCGCAACGGTATATACCCTGCTTAGATTACCCTGATGGGAATCAAGCAGCAATGCCATATCTTCGGTCTCATCATATTCGCTGCGGGCAGTGTTATCTAATGACACCACAGCCTGCGACATTCCTGCGCCATCTGTGATTGCGGAGATACGCATCACCGGTGAATATGCCGAACGCGTTTCCTGACCGGCTACGCGAAGTGCAGGAGTCCGCAGGAAATTCCCGTTTGCCGGATCATGTTCCACACCCACTGTATTTGCAGCCTTGAAAGAGAGTGTAATACTCTTAGCGGCATTCTTCGCCTCCACGAAGAAACCCTGCATCGGAGCCAACAGTTCCGGATCACTGAGAGTTCCGGCATCCGAGAACTCATCTCCGGAAAGGATAGCCGCTCCCTGACCTTCACTATTGAGGATCCAGTATTTGCCATTGATAACGGATGCGTTATCCTGCAAGAATTTCACCATGTCAAGATGCGCCATGAATGGATTTCCCACAAGGAAATATCTGCTGTTGTCAACGCCTGACACCGTCACAGACACATCCCCGTTCACACCTGCATGGAGCTTTGAAGCCACGCGTGAGATCGCAGTCTCGTGTCCGGTCTGACCGCTGTTATGATCAAAATAGATATATTTGGTATCATCCTTCGGCAGACGGAACATCACATGATCGATCGGCTCATCATTATCCGGAAGCGCTTTCGAAACATCCGCCTTGATTGAGAATCCTTCGCCGGGAACACCATAGTCGGTTTTCACATCATTGTAAACATTACTCCATGTGGTGCGTACAGCCACATTCCTGCCATCCGCATCTCCGCCAAGTTCATATACAGTGGCGGTGGCGGTATTCCATGAGCGTTGGTATACAGCCGGCGCAAAGCGGTCGTTGAGGGAGGTGTCAAAAACAATCGGTTTGAACAACTCCGTTTTCTGACGCGCGCCCACAGTCGGTAGATACATGTCTCCGGCAACCACTCCTGTCAATGGAGAGGAAAGAGTATACCACACAGACGGCTCTATCTCGAAATCCACCCATGCGCGGTTATGACCAAGAAGATGCTGACCCGTTATCTCCGCATTGGAGTGGAGATGGATATGATCGCAAGTATTGGTATACCACGGACGGCAACCGATATTGCGAGAATTCAATTCCGGCTCCGAAGCCATATCATATTGAATATCGGCTGTGGCTTCCCCTATTCCGGGGGGAGCATCGAGAGTCTCAGGCCACATATAGACTTTCCCCGCAGTCACCGCTTTCTTCGGAGAATCATACAACATCGGCACTGTAACTCCAGCCGGCACTATGACCTTAGTGAAGTCCATCGGCACGAAAGAATTCTCCGTTGATGTAAGCTCACCGCGATTGGTGACAAAATCATTGTAATCCGAATCACCCTCCGCATCCACATGCAGCAGCTCCTCTGTGGTGACACGTCGCCAGTTGGCATCATCGCTCCAGTTGGAAGATCCGTCGGCACCAACCCACATCTGATATTCGGGCACCACCTTCAGAGTCAGTACATGCTGACCATGGCAATGACGCACCGGTCCTTCTCCATCATCACCGGTAGGCAAAGATGACACTCCATTCTCACGGAATGAGAAACGCAGACGGTAGGTATGCCCCTCCTTGAAACGGAAGCTCTCATCAAAAGCAAGACGGAAGAGATTGTCGGCGGAAGATCCTGCCCCATTGGCATGAATCTCCGTCATGCGCCCCACCGGTTTGAGACCCATCGGATTTCCCGAAGGATCTTTCACTACATCCAGGTCGAGATACTGCGGATCATCAGTTCCGGCAAGATATACATACGGATCATCCGGGATACGTTCAAGAGCTGTTACGCCATCAGTCACCACCTTCACCCTGCGTACAGGCACTATAAGCTCACCCGAAGGAGCTGTCTCGGTTGTGACCGAAGAGGTGGTCACCCCGCGCAACTGCCGTAAGCCCACACGCAGCGGCACATCGATTATGCGGGCAGGATAATTGATAGCCGTGAATCCATGATCGAGTTCCGGCGAATTATTACGCACAGTAAGCCTTACCTCCTGCGGATGGAGACATATCATGTATTTGTCATGTGTGACACGGTCGATAGGTATCGCCACCACTGCAATCTCCGTTGTATCCTGCTCCGCTCCAAGTTTCAGAGGAGGGAATATATAGGAGCTGCGGCTTATCTGCAATCTCGGTTGCGATGCATCATCCGGCTCCATGTCTTCAGGATTAGAGGCGAGAGAGCCGAGATAATCGCGGAGAGACTCGGTATAGTCACCTTTCGGCTCAACATCCCATGTGTCGGCGTCAGGATACTCCTTACGGAAGGTATTCATCACGGAATATAGATATTTCCCAGTAGCGGCATCCTTCTGCTCAATATAGGAAGCCATATCTCCGACCCACCAGTCATGGACAGCACTCTCCACCATATCAACCAGATTTCCGTTCTCATCGATGGCCTGCACATCCACCTGCACAACCGGAGTCTGATTCTCACATACCTGTATATTGTCAAGGTCAGGCACCGCGATGCCATCGACTTTCACCACTCCCGATGCGTGGATGCGGAAGACACTGCTCTTGCTGCACGGAGAAGCGATGTCAAACTCGGAAGCACCCGGTTGCACAATCTCATCTGAGTCATCCTGCTCATGCAGATAAAGCGCCACTATGTATTCCTTTCCTGCAACAAGATCCTTATCCTGTGGGCATGTATTGATAACCAGATAGCGTTCTCCCTCAATTGTAGTGCCAAACGCCTCCGAACCAACCTCCTTATCACCTTCCTCATATTCCTTGTTTGACCTGAAGTGGGTATTGAACGATACGCGTCCGAATGTCTGGTCATCACTGTCGATATCATTCATATAGCGGTATCTGACAACAGCCTTGTCAAAAGCCTCCGCACCGGAGAGATCATTCTTTATAGCCTCATCATATTCCGCCTTGTCGATGAATGTATAGAAACAGTCGATCTTGACACCTTCCTGAGTGGTCGAAGCCTCATTGGATCCGAGAGTCGCAAGCATAACCTCAAACGGGGTCTCAACCCTAACATCAGTGCCCTCATCCGCACGACAGAGTGGCATCGTCTGATAAGCATATACACGCGGTTTGGCGGCATACACACGAATATCATCTATTGCATAATCCGCACCGTTGGAGCTCTTGCAGTTGTTCTCCAGCACAAGCTTATAGGAGTGTATATCCGCCGATGTCAGATTCAGCTGGCTAAGGTTAGGAGTAAACTGATAGAACACATGCATCCATTTTCCCTGCTGCGACTGCGGCACATAGCCGGTCACAAAGCTATGGATAGTCACCTCCGAACCATCATTCTTCACTGCGTTGAAGTTAAAGATGATGTTCTGGCTTTCCGAAGCATTGGAAAACTCGCACAACCAAGCCGAGACATATAGTGTCGAACCCGGACACAGCCCTGAAAGGTCAAGCGATGCCGTCACACCGGGGTCTGATGCCGCGTTGGCATAATAGAAGAATCCACGCTTCTCACCTTCCGTATCATAGAAAAGACGGTCAAAACGCCCTGTTCCCTTATTGAAATTCTCAGCCTGCGTTCCATTTTGGGCGGCACCCTTGTAAGGTGTCGCAACGCTATGGTCAGCAAGCATATACATATTATAATCATGACGCTCATGGAAACCGAATGCATACTGGGAATTACCCCATGGCACCGGCCATTTGTACATACGCGCCCGTCCTGTTCCCTGCGGAATGTTGTCGAGTTCGAGGATATAGTCGTTGCGGTTGCTCAGATTGTCAAGTTGCGTATATTCATCGAAATTCACCACCGCAATCGGATCTCCATACAACTCATGCAGCGTTGCCGGACGGGTATGTGCATACTTTGCGGTATGCATCTCCTGCTCGGTTGTCATCACCGCACCCTGCTCGTCAACGAAATTCACGATATATTCCGCCAATATCAGATCCTTGTCAGAACCATAAATCTTCAGCTCATTGCCATTCTCATCGCAGCCGACAAGATGCACCGTGAAACGCCCGTTGGCATCTTTCGCGTCGCATTTCATCATCCTGTCGTATAATTTCCCCTCATCGTAGAAATCGAGTTTATCACCGTACATCGGCTGGCGGGCAGACGGACGTTGGTATGCCTCCGCCTGATAAAATATATTTGTCCGGTCATTACCATCACGGTCTGTGACCTTTATTTTGCTTCTGCGCACACGTCTAACCACTCCCTGCGGATCCAGATAGAACATTGTGGTACGCGTGGATTGCTCCACCGGCTGAGGATGCTCGAAACGGATCTGAAAGTCGACACCGGCACGGGCACGCACCGTGCGCCTGTTCTCACTGACGAATTTCGCATTTTTCACCTCCGAACCCGACACTTGGTCGGCAAGATCCTTGGCATTTACCACCGTAAAGATGTGACGGAAGGCAATCACCGGCTCGGTGATCGTCTTGTTGGCATAATCCACATGGCGTGACGGCTTGAATGTCTGGCTAAAGTCGGCAGCGATATATTGGGTTTCGAAATCCTGATCAGCCGGGCAATAAAATGTGGCATATACACCACGCTCATGGCTACTGAAACGTTCGGAACTTAGAGTGGCCCTGGGAAGCACATTTCCCCAACCACTCACAGCCCACCAAGCCCTATCTGGATCCTTATTATAATCCTTATCCATCGCACCGGCAAGATTGGCATCTGTTATCGCATACGGCAGCTTCGACAGATTGTTACCCTCATTATTATCATAATTGGCACCGAAAATACACACATTGCCCCTGCAATAGGATTTTTCCTTGCTCTCTATTCCCTGAATCGAACCTACGTTATAGCAGCTGTAGATAGAAGCCTTGTTACCTATCCAACCACTGATTGAACCGCTTTCCGCACCTCCGGATACTGGACCTAACACAGCACAATTGGCGATCATGACCTGAAACTGTGAACTCCAACGTATATTACAACCCAATATTCCTCCGGCATTTTCCAACTCAGATCTCACTGTAGCGGCTGTTGAGACGTTATAGATAAGCAGTCCACCCGTAATAATTGTGCCGGTCGCAGTGCTCTCATATTCCTTGGCATCAATAGCGCCTATCAGACCGACATGCTTACGACCTGAAAAACGGCAATCCGAATATACATGTAGATTACGTATTACAGCCGCGCCGACATGGCCGAACATTCCAACCTGATCCCAACCCGGTTTGTCAATCACAAGACCATATATTGCAAATCCACCTCCATCATACACCCCGCGGAAAGGATTATTAGCATCCCATCCTATGGGAAGAATATCATTTCTACCGGTAAAATTAAGATCCGCGCATTGCTTCACACGTATCCTTGTCTCACCCTTCGCCACACGATCAACCATCCGTTGGTAATCATCTATCGTGTAGATATACATATCGTATTGCTCCGTGGCACCATTAGCCATATATGTGCTTCCGAGAAAACCCATTTTATCAGTGCGGGCTATCATCTTCGGATTATGTAGAAAATCGAGATAAGGGTTATTACCATCATGGGCGTAATCATACCATCTCACAAAATTCTCATGATATGCCCCGTTTGTATGGATATCGGAGAAAGGATAGAGAGTAGTCACCTGCCCCGGGATTGCATATACTGTATGCTCCGTGACATGCGTGCGCTGGCGGTCACCATCTTTCACACGTCCCCAAGGAGCAGTTTCAATATTGATGTATGTGAAGTCGGGCATCTCTATACCCTCTTTCTTCAACTCCTCGGCTTCTGTCCATGTTCCGTTCACCCATTTACTCCAGTCGCACCAGTCAGAAAGACCTTTTACTCCGTTATGATTTTTTTCATTCACCACTCCACGAGTATGCTTGAGTGTGAAATCTTTATAATACTCGTTGTAATCCAACAGGGTATGACTTTCATCCTCCATCCATGCCTGCGGAGAATCATTCAGAGCCGTTAGATTAGTATCCGAACGATATAGCTGAAACTCCGCAAGAATAAACATCGGATATCCCCCCTTAGAGTTAAAATTGTCTTTGGTTGCAGTGCAGATGAAGCGCAGCCACCTGTAACCGGAAGGCAGCCTGAACGGCTCAGAAAAATTTTCCTCACCCGGACTTTTTACTGTTCCCGAAAAATTAACGTTGACAGTAGCAAGATTGTCAATCCAGTTGATACCGTCGTGACTACCGGCTATACGGAACTGCGTGGGATGGCCGTTATTGGAGCCGGCGCGTGCCTGAGTGTAGATATACAGGGTCTTTGATTCATCTGTCAGTTCATTTAGCCGGGCCTCTACCCAAAACGGATATTTAAGAGGCTCGACGTGAGCGGCATGAACATGACCGGCATCATTATATGTATAATTGCTATGATAAAATGTGCTCGGGTTTCTGTCGATCAGATACTCGGCAAGCACACCTGACATACCCTGGTTCTGCTCATATTGGTTTACCCGTATGGAATTATAGTCGGTAATCAATGGCACAGGATGAGTCTGGGCGAAAGCTCCGACAGCCGAAGCAATAGCCAGCACTACCCCCATTATGCGTGATATATTTGTATGAAACGATATTATCATATATAATCCTCCTTTATCTTTTATCCTCCTCAATCCTCGCGTATGATATAGATTTTACGCTGGTATGAAAGCTGCGAACCCTTCACCGCCACAGAGAGAGTCACAATCGCGTTGCCTGTGCGGGAATTGAGTTCTCCGGTGATTTCACCGGTGCGGGTGTCATAGCTGACCGTGCGTTCGAGAATCCCCGCGGGATCCTCCACTTTCACCACTCTGATATCCATATCCGACGGTTGCATCCACGGTGCTCCGGCAACACCCTCGCGCATGAGCGGGGTGATGACGAATACACCCTGAGTGCCGAAACTGATGAAATAGTCGCTCCCTTTCTCTTCGTTGACCACCGCCGGGTATCCGCCGATAGGGGGATAGAATTTCACATCCATCTTCACCACATGGTCTGCCATACGAACAGGGATGCGTATGTAATCGTTGCGGTTGATGTATGTCAGGTCGGGAGTAAGCATGGATATGGTGTCTCTCACACTCTTCCCTGCCACTCCATCGCGGCGTGTCACATCCAGAAGCACCACATAATGCCCTGTTGGATGCCCTTTGCCATCGGCACGGTCAGCCTGCGATTCGAGCACATAGAAAATATCCGACACCGCGCGTTCACCTCCTGCGGGGAGCACCTTGTCAAAACCTCTGCGTATGGTTACAGTGTCGGCATCGCTCCTTAATGCAGGGGCAGAGCCCAAAAGATGATATGACGGGAAAAGATCCACGGCACCTTTGCCCATCGGACGGAGCCACATCTGGTTGATACGCATGTCGCTGTCGGTGGCATTGGAGAAAAAGAACTCCATCTTCGCCACCATCCTTACCACTTCCACAGCGAACGGTTGCGTCACCTGCTGTGTCACAGTAACGGTCTGACGTCCGGACATCGGCACAAGTTTCCCGGCAGACCAGGCGTGGGGAGCAGTGGCGCTTACCCATTCCGGGGAAGCATCGACACCAGCTGGCACCTTTTCTCCGAGTCTGAACTCAAGACCTAAATTCTCGGGACGTATATTGGCGAATGAATACACCGTGTATGTTCCGCGGTCGAGAGTGGCTGAAAATTCCTCCATCTCCACAGGATTTGTCTTAGCCGCATCGCGTTCGAGGATAAGCCTCACTATGCCGGACTGATCGGCAAACGCCATCCACCACGTATTGATAAGCTCATTGTCACCAGCTGGTGTGGCAATCTCCGAGGCGTTTCCACCTGTCTCCGCTTTCGGAGCCCTGATGGAGAATGACACCTCTGATGAAACCGGAACCGACTCCTCTCCCGAATCGCAAGATGCGAGAAAAAGAAGAGGTATCAGAAATATATATAGTATCGATTTATGCATCTTTCGCTTTTAGATTTGGTGATCTCTTTCTCTTTTAAGTGTCATGATCCGTAGAGCGTCACATCAGTATTTCGGGCTGAGGACGGAAGTTCCAACGGCGCACAAATATGCGGCTCTTGATATTCAAAGGATTGGTAAGCTCCGGAACTGGCATACCGGGACCGGTGAATGACATTCCGATCCTGTAGATATTGTTTCTTACAATTCCATATTCCATCGGATGGGTCTCGTGAACCTCGCCGGCATCCTCAATTGAATCATCAAGTGCATGGCGTATCCACACGTTATAATAGCATATGCCTCCCGGAAATGCAGTGACTGTGGCGAGTTTTGAAGGATTGGTAGCGACATATGCATCCGCCAGCTCCTTTGACGCGAAATAGAGACAATCGCTTTCATTCATATCGCCGGATGTGGGACGCACAAGCCAGAAATCGCGGGCTTCCGCTGAAGCGGGCAATGAATTCTCAAGATCGATATCGGTAAATATCTTTGCCGGACGATAAACCGCACGGAAAAGAAGACCGGTCATATATTCGGGAAGATGCTTCCCTTTTGTCTGCGTATTTTCGTTGGAATATACTATGGTAATCACACGGTCGTAACCACCATCCTCAGTTTGCGCCATCGCGAACGGGATGTAATTTGACATTTCCGATGAAGCGTTGACAAGCGATGCGTGATTGGAACGTATGTTTGCCGCCCGCGAGTCGCCGAACCATTGCGCCAATGTCTCATCATCGACATCAGATTCTTTCAGGACCGTGGTGGGAGCCACCACATAGTTTGATGGTGTCCCCGCCGACACAGTCTCGTCTCCGCAGACAGCAAGAGAGGTGATGTCCTCCCCTTTGCTGACATGCTTTAAAGTCCAGGACGGCAACTGCATGAGATTGACAGGCAACACATGTGTAATGTCGAGCGTAGAGCCGCTTCCTTTCACCTCATAATGCAATGCTCCTCGCATACCCTTGTCGATATTGTCGCCCTGCGACACCATCAGGTCTATCCTCGCCGCCACACGCTCCAGGGATACTGACGCGCTGAAATTAGGGAGAGATGCGGAACCCTCACCCGGATTTGTCATGTGGATACGGCCATCGTCCTTATTGGATGTCTTGGCGCCGTTGAAAGCCGATGCCATAACAAAGCGGGATGTCGCGGATATGTCGGAACCGGCGGTCCATGCATTTCTCTCAAGGCGAGTACGCAACGATCCAAGATTCGCTACGCTTCCACGGAAGTCTCCGGCATTCGCCACAACCACAGCACGATGAGACTCCTGCGGTTTATAATCCCGCAGAGGGTAAACAGCTGTCAGAGTGCCATTATTATCGGTAAGTTCAGACACATATCCGGTAAAGACAAACTCTGTGTCAGCCGGTGAATCAAGTCCCTCACCGGAATCATCGTATATGAATATGCAGAGATCATGGATTGTATTTTCATTGCGCACACCATCCTCGAGCCCGTCGCCATTCTCACCCGGAGAAGGGTTCCTGCGTGTGGTTGCCTGTGAAGCCACTTTCACCGACACACGCAGATAACCGTCCGGAGCGGGAAGCTCAGGCGTTTCCGGCACCACCGTCTGTTCCTGCGAACAAGCCGCCAGCACCGCAAGCATGATTATCAAGAGGTTGCGTAATTTTCTAAAACTCATGGTTCTGTACCCTTTTCGACCAGCTCAACACATTTATCACAATATCGCAATATGCCCAGGAATCACCTTTGAGCAGAAAATCGAGATGATAGTCATGCTCCCGGTCAAGATATTCCTGGGGAGGATATATGTATTCGTATGCGGTTCGTCCCTGGGCAAGGATATAGGGGAGATTTATGACGGCCACCGTCTTCTGCGAACGGCGGTTTATAATCTTGAGAGTGGCACCTTTGTCGACATCCGAGGTGTCGATCATCATGCGGTTGAACATTACGTTGTAATGCGCGGTGCGCTGAATTTCAGCAGTCTCGCGTGAATCGCGGGTGATACCCTCCTGGCTGAACGTAGTGGTCCAGGATGCGTAGGGGGTGTAGAGGAGCGGAGAGCCTGTGACCACACTGTTGTCGTGAGCCACTGTAGCATTGTCATCGGTTATCATGACATCATAGTCACGATGATCCATTCCGTCGGGGAAATCAATCTGACGGAGTGTTATGTTAAGATGTTTGGTGTCGCGGATGAGAGACACAGTCGCATAAGTGGCGCGGTCATCGACCACAGTGACATACTGGTCCTCGATAGGATAGATTGAATAGGGAGCTTTGGTGACATGCATGTCAGGCACAGCTTTACCATCGCAAGGCTCATATGCCGACACTTTCAAGGTGTGCCAGAGCGTATCGAGCGGAACATTCTGATGCTCCACAGGGTGATGTCCGGTTGCGGCATCGGGGACAGAGCTGTGATCGAGCGAGATCGTGAGCGATTCGGAATGCGTGATGTCGCTGCAGCGGTATTTTGCCCCGTCATCCTCAAGAGCCTCATTCCAGTCGCGCTGCATGGCCACCGCCTGCAGGCGATAGCGCCCTGCCGGCAATTCACCGGGCATGAAATGCACGGCATAACCGTAACGGGAAAGAGGAGCGTCGGTGTCGCTGTTGGAGACAGAACGTGTTGCCACGCGGTTGCCGCTCTCATCATATACGTGAAGCTGCACATGCCCCACATGATCCTTGAACATGTCAGCCCGCATCGTGTTGTAATCGTAGACAAAACGCACGTAAAGGCCTGCGGGACAATCTTTCATGTCGTCCTCTATCATGGTGCACGAAGAAAGGGCACCCATGGCTGCAAGGGCTGACGATACGGATAATATTCGAAGGAAACGGTTCATCTGTAGGTTATTGAAAAGGAATTTTGAAAGGCACCGGGAATTATCCTTACCGAGAAAATCCCCGGTGCCCCGTTTTATAAAAGTTGTTTCAGAAGAGTCTGCACATTAGAACTCCACATTCTGGGTTCTCTTAGCCCATGAGAGGATGTTGATCTTGAATGCGATCCATTCCTCTGATGTCTTCTTATCATCGGGATCTTTATCCTTGGTCACGTCAAGTGCGGGAAGAGCCGGCTTGCCGAGTTTGCGGAATGCAGACACATTGACATCATACCAGTTGTTACGCACCATACCGTAGCGGCCAAGCCAGTTGTTCTCTGCTTTACCATCGGCATTGGGGTAAGCCTCGGCTGTTGTCGGGGTGTTTGTAGCAGATATATTCCAGGGAGCGAGGTCGTCTGAATCTTCGGAAGAAGCGAAGTGCATGAATCGGAGGTCATAGTAGCATACGCCATCTTCAAACTCGGAGATGTTGTAGTAAGTGTTGACAAGATTACAGAGAGCATCGCTGTCTGCAACAGTCCATGCGGGAGCCTGGAAGAATTTGTCGTTCTTGAAAGATACGGATGTCACCTCAAGCTGACCGGTCTGATCGTTGCGTGTAAATACGATGTCAATATACTGGTCATAGTTGTTCTCGTCAATAGAGAGGCTCGTGTTGGGCTCGAGACCACTCTTCACGGCAGCTTTCACTTTGTCATCGTTGATGATGAATGCTACTGAATATGAGCAGGCATCCTTCTCTGTTTTATAGAGCTCATCCTCACGACCGTTTACGATCCAGAATTTTCCACCTTTGAATTTCACTTTCAGGAGAGCGCGGGTGGTGTTTTGATGATTCTGGTTTGCTACCGAGAATGTGTTCTCATGGCAATAAAGTGGTGTGTTACCAGCTGCCACAAAACCATTGTCTGAAGTCACATCCGTTGTGAGCGCGGGTTCAGCCTGGGCATAAGTCGGGTCAACACACCAGTATGTGCGGTAGAGAGGCTCCGCAGGCTGGATCGAAGTTGTTCCCATCTTTGCATTGCCGGCGAAACGGAAGCCCTTGTTGGTGTTCTGGTAACCCATCCATTCGGCATTGCCCATGTTACGCACGATGTATGATGTCGGCTCGGTATTGTCAAGACGCCATTCAACGCTCTCGATCTCAAGCTCCTCACCACCGATCTCCGCGTTCACGAGGCTCTTGCTCAGCGAAAGAGTCGCCTTGGCAACGGCACGCTCTACGTAGATGGATCCTGCGGGATTTTTCTTTGCATCCTCAGCTGTGTTGTAAAGACTGTTTTTCAGATTCACAAGTGTGCGGATGTCAGCTGCAGCAGGAGCGACAGACGCAAGTGTACCGCCCTCTGCAACAGAAAGAGGCGCATTGGTCATGAAGAAGGTGTTTGCTCCGTTGGCATCTGTCTTATAGAAAGCATTGGCAGATGTCTTGTTCACAAGCTCACCGAATGTGCCTGTGAATGAAGTGCCATCGATTTCAAGACCGTTAGTTGTTGTCACAACGCCATCGTAGTTGACGAGCACAAGGCCATACAGGTTGTCGGAAACATATTTCTCTACCTGAACGGCTGTGAGATAAGATGTGGTGATATTGTCGTTGTCGACATCACCCACGCTTCCGGGAAGGTCAAGACGATATGCAGCCTTGAACTGCGCAGCGCTCTCAGCCTCTCCATTATTACCTGTGAAGAGAAGAAGAGCAGCATTTTTAACCTCATACTCATTGGCTGTGCCATCATCGAAATTATCGTTGGCGGCACGTGTTCCGGATTGCGACGGAAGTTTGATTGTCACTGCGAGATAACCATCTCCGGTTGCCTCCGGGCCTGCGGGATTCTGAACCGGCTCCTGATCATTAGAGCAGGATGCCATCATACCGGCAGCAAGAGCGGCAAGAAAGATTTTGTTAAATTTCATATTTATTAATTTAGGTGTTTGTTTATGATGTTTTAATCAAGAAGATTGCGGTTTTTAGCGGCTTCAGGGAGAGCACCTGCCTTTTCGAAATATTCGATGGCCTTGTCAAAATCAGCGTTATGGGTAGCCACGACACCGCGTGCATTCTGAGCTTCCGGAGAGTCGCCGGCTTTCTCCAACAGCACAGCGGCACGATCGTAGTCGCCATTCTTTATAGCTGTCACCGCTGCATTCAGATTAGCCACCGGACTGTCGGGATAATAACGCAGGGCGGTATCGATGGTGCGGTTGAAATCCTCCGAACCCTCGGGATAGAGACGCGCCACGCGGAACATCTGGTTGAGCGACATCTTCTCGGGAGTTTTCTTTATTATCTCCGCAAGTTTCTCATCGCTTGCAGGTTTGAGGCGTGTGCTGATAGCGAACTTGGTGGCTCGCAACTGCGGGAACCATTTGGGCAGAATCACCTTACGGTAAAGATCCGCGAATCGCTTGTCGGTTTTAAGCATGCGTTCCTTCGCATCATAATCTGCCGCGCCATATGCAGGAGCGTCGATAAGCTCCAGCAGGTCGGCACGCTGACGGTCTGTGATATCCTTTGCATCCACCACCTGCTGACGGAATTCCTGCCAGTTCTCAGGCACAGATGAATATGTGCATTTCTCCGAAGGCAACCGGAATCGCTCACCTATATATTCCGCCAACGCGCGGGAACGGTTGGTGGCGAGAAAGTCGTTGTGCACATATGGAGATTCCGGGGACGCATAACCGCAGATGTCGATACGGGCGATCTCAACATTGGGATCTTCCGTGGCATAGCGGATGGAATCCTCGATCACAGCGAGCTGTGCGCGGTTGTCGATACGCTGACCGTTGCGACACACATAGGGTTGAGGATGCAACTCGGTGCGGTCCACCTCAAACTGGACACGCGCCTTACCCTCATGCACAGCCACGGGGAGTTCGGTTACCTCCGGAGTGATATATGTAACCCTCATCTGGGGAACTGGATTAAGATTGAGATCCACAGGGACTCCCACACCTTTACCGGCTGCGCGGCCGCAACCGCACGTGTCGTAAAGCAATTCGATGCGGGCATCCTTGGCATACATCCATTTCTGCATCGGCACGCTCGCGGAATAGCTCACTCTCTGAGGCTTGCCGTTACGGCGCATCACCTCGCTGACGATATCATAGCGGGAGAACAGATCGCGGGGCAACGTGCCACGCTCATATGAATAATGCATATTGCGTCCGTTCACAAGCACGGTAGGGAGCGCCACAGACTCCACACCTGGTGCTGACACAACAGGAGTCACAAGTATCTGATGGTTTGAGTCTAATTTTACGGAATCGAGCACAAGCTGCGCCGACAGATGCAGCTTGCCGCCGCTCCGGTGGAATTCAAGATCGCTCACCGAGAGCGAACCGCTGTCAGCCGCAGCCGACAATGCGGTCAGCGGCATAGCTGCCGCCAGCATGAGTTTATGATAGAACTTCATATTATGGAAGTGTAAGAAGATGCTGAATCAGAATAAATATAGAATCGAAATGCCGAGTTTTGTAATGCCAAGGTAGTTGGCACCACCATCGCCGATCTTTCCACCGCATTCGCCACAGGCATATTTCTTATACCAGGCATGGGCATAACCTACGCCTGCCTCCGCCTCAAGGTTCCAGTGGCGACCGAGAATCCATTGGTAGCCATACGTGAAACCGGCTCCGGCAAAAGCAGCCTGATAACGATGGTCGCGCACACCGGAACGCAAGTTTTCACCTGCGAAGAAAAATCCGGGAATCGGAAGATTCACGTTGGCGGCATTGAACTGGCCGCCCATGGCATGCACTCCGATGAAATGACCGTTGAAACGCGCACAGGGCCACCAGCGGTATTCAGGCATAAGCACCCAGTGCTTCACCTTCCTCTCACCATGTGTCTCAGATTTAAAACTCCAGGGATTCAGACCGTACACAAGATTGAACGTGGAACGTCCCCCCACTCCCACCTCTATTCCAAGGTTCGGGGTGGTGGTTGCGTCATACAGCAGATTGCTCTTTACAGTAAATTGCGCATGTGCGGATAATACTCCGGTCAAAAGTATTAATAAGAAAACAAGTCGATTCATTATAAAACCGATATAACAGCGCTATAAAATACTATGAAAATCAGCGCTAAATTGGTACAAATCAAAACCGGGTCAGTCCGGCAAAATATTTAATTTCGTTCTAATTGGCAAAATTAGTTTACAAAATTA
Organism: uncultured Muribaculaceae bacterium; assembly: GCA_910578075.1. Lineage (GTDB taxonomy): Bacteria > Bacteroidota > Bacteroidia > Bacteroidales > Muribaculaceae > Lepagella. Next base: position 39,926 of record CAJTPK010000004.1, read on the forward strand.
CAATTAATATTTAGGTTTTACCCCCCGAATTGTTAATTTTAGTTAAAATTACTTTATTCTCTTTCCTTTTAACACTTTTTCGGCTTTATTTTAACACTTATTCTTTCGATACTCAGTTATTTTCTTTCAAACCGCATAATCAGAACCCGTCACAATTGCAAACCGGCACTATGCCGGTTTGCGGAACAGACGGAAGAATTCGCCGGTCCAGAGAACAAGCGAGGTTGAGCCTATCAGGAGCAGCCAGTCGTTCCAACAAAGGGGCACAACGTTGAAGAAGCCGTAACCGCAGGTGACGATGATGAACTGACCGACGAGGATGACCATCGCGATTGTAAGGAACCCGTTGCATCCTTTGAGGTGCAAGGCGGAACGTCCGGTGCCGAATGCACGGGCGTTGAACATGTTCCAGAACTGCAGGAACACAAAGAATGTAAAGAAGAGCGAGAGCTCGTATGCCGTAAGCTCATGGAATCCCCCTATCCCGGATCGGAACAGCGAAAGAATGGATTCACAACCTGCCGGAACCGAAACGTGCTGCAGGAAGCTGAGAGCTACAAACATTATCAGGAAGAACAACAGTCCCACTCCGGCTATGTTACGCCACATTGCTGGCGTGATAATGAAGGCTTTCCGCGGACGCGGTTTGTCGCGCATCACGTCTTCCGAAGGTGGTAGAGAGGCAAGAGCCATAGCGGCGAAGGTATCCATGATAAGGTTCACCCACAGCATCTGTGTCACCGTAAGAGGCGATTCCATACCCATGAATGCTCCGGCAAGCACTATCAGACAGGCGCACACATTGACCGTTAGCTGGAACATGATGAAGCGCTGCAGATTGCGGTAAAGCGAGCGTCCCCACATTACTGCCCTGCCAATGGATGAGAAGGAGTTGTCGACAATCGTGATGTCGGATGCTTCCTTGGCAACGGACGTGCCGTCGCCCATGGAGAGACCGACATGTGCCGCCTTGAGGGCGGGGGCATCATTAGTTCCATCACCGGTGACAGCCACTACTTCATTATTTCGCTGCAAAGCCTCCACAAGCCGTTTCTTGTCCATAGGCCGGGCACGGGCTATGATCTTGAGTTTGCCGACACGACGCTCCAGCTCATCATCGCTCATGGCGGCTATCTCGGAGCCTGTGATGATATTCTCATCCGTATCCTCATCTGTCCATAATCCTATCTGCCTGCCTATCTCTCGGGCGATCGCCGGGGTATCACCGGTGACAATCTTAACCTTCACACCGGCATCAAGCACCTCGCGCACAGCCGCCGGCACATCCGCACGGACAGGATCTGAGATCGCCACGATACCCAGGAATGTGAGATTATCGCCTGTATATCGGTTTTCCTCAATCACATCCTCGCCGGGAGAAAGCACCTCATAGGCAAACGCCAACGTGCGCATCGCCTGATTCTGATATCCGAGCAGCTGCGCCTCTATCTCCTCTTTGGTGACACCTTGCGGAAGATTGCGGCACATGCCTAACACTATCTCCGGCGCACCCTTAACATACGCCACTACAGCACGTTTGCCATCCTTGGCGCGGGTTACATCCGATTCCACAACTGTGGCCATGTATTTCCTTTCAGTTGTAAATGGCAACTCATCGACAACAGATATCTTTCCTTTGACAGCAGCATAGTCCACACCCTGACTTCTTAGCCATAGCAGCAATGCGCCCTCGGTAGGATTACCGAGCACTTTGGGTTTATCCGGATTCGAGAGGTCAAGCTGTGCGGTGGAATTGGCGGCTATACCTTCCACTATCGTCTGTCCCAACGGACTGGCAGCCACATCACCCTCGGGAAGATTATAGAAATCGGTTTCATACACCTGCATCTGATTCTGTGTCAGCGTACCGGTCTTGTCCGTGCATATGACGGTAGTGGCTCCCATTGTCTCGCAGGCATGCATCTTGCGAACGAGATTATTGGTGCGGAGCATACGACGCATGGAATATGCGAGCGAGAGCGTGACAGCCATGGGCAATCCTTCCGGCACCGCCACCACAACAAGCGTCACGGCAATCATCATGGTCTGAAGGAAATATTGTATGAATCCTATCCATTCAAATTCACCGACATGTGAGAAATACATCACCATACGGCCAGCCACAATGATGCCGGCTATAACATAACTCGACACTGAAACGAGCTTGCCGAGACGGTCAAGCTGCTCATTAAGCGGGGTCTTGACAGAATTGTCGATCTGCGACTCCTTAAAAACCTTGCCATTCTCAGTGCGATCGCCTACGGCTGTAACTTCAAACACACCGTGACCTTCCATCACCTTGGTGCCACGCATCAAGGCATCGGAACGGTAGGTGGCTTCTGGATCAAACAGATCGGCATCCGTAGTCTTCATGCAGGATGGTTCGCCCGTAAGCGATGACTCATCGACGCTCATCGAGACAGCTTCAAGCAAAGTTCCGTCGGCGGGGATGTCATCACCAGTGTTTATAACCACAATATCCCCAACAACAATCTCCTTGCGGGGAACCTCGGTTATGACACCATTGCGCCATACCTGCACCGGCTCCTCGTCATTGACCTGATTGAGGATTGCGAATTCCTTGTTGGCCTTCATCTCAAACCAGAAGCTCAAACCTGTGGCAAGAAATATAGCGGCAAATATGCCCACCGGCTCGAAGAATGGTTTGAACGAATGGTCGGCATCCATATACGATTCATATATGGCGATACCTATCGACAGCGCGAGCGCCACAAGCAATATCACTATCAGCGGATCCTTGAAACCGTTGAGGAACTGTTTCCAAAGAGGATCACGTTTAACCGGGGTGAGCACATTCTCACCATGCAGGTTTCGGCTTTGTGCCACCTGCTCATTGTTCAAACCTTGATATTTCATTCTTATATAACAATCGATATAAGCTCATAGATTAAATGCGCTCCCACAGCCGCGCAAAGACCGCCTATCGTGTGAGCCAATATGGCCTTGGATGTCAGTTCGCGGAAGCCGAGGGAATCAAGCATGGCTGTGTGGGTGGATAGATAGCCGCTCCAGCACATTCCGATAGCGGTACATACGGCTATAGCATTACCGTCCATCCATCCCTGGCTCAGGAAGTTGGGGACAAGACTGAGCGCAGCGCCTACCGCACCTAAAGATGTGATAGGGAATGCGATGAGATGCGGATCGGTGAAGCCGAACAGCCATTCGAATATGAAATTTACTTTCTGCGCGAGCCATGGAAGGATAGCGACACCTTCGTAGGCAGCACCGGTATATTCACCGTTTGCAGAAGGACCGAAAGTCAGAATCATTACCAAAGTGGAGATGATGAGCACACCGGGGATTATGGCTATACCTACCTCCACGCCCGACTTTCCGCCATCAAGAAGAGCTGACAGCACTCTCACAAAGCCACTTTTTCCTTCCTCCTCGTCTTTGTTTTTCTCTTCTGACACCGAAACCGGATTCATCTCCTCTTCAAGGTATTCCGGGTAATTTTTCACAACAAAATACTGCATCAGCCGCGTGGAGACAACACAACCGATGAAAGCGCCGGCGAATCCCACCAACGGCTCCCAGAAGAATCCCTGCCCTACCATGAAAACCATCACAAGCAGACCCATACCGAAGGCTGTGCCGAAGTTGGTGAGTGAGATAAACTGGAATTTCTTGAAATAAGTGCTGAAACGCTTGTCGGAGGCAAGAGATATGATGGCAGGATTGTCGCTGAGAAAAGTCATCACAGCTCCCAGTGAGGCTACTCCGGGGAGATTGAAGAGCGGCTTCATCAACGGTCGCAGCAGTTTCTCCAAAAGCTTGACAACTCCAAACTCCATGAAGATACGACCGATCGCGCCGGTGAGCACGCATATCGACATGAGATAGAAAACGGTGTTTAGAAGCAGGTCATGTGCGGTATTCATGATGGTCTTCAGCATGTTGGCGATTCCCATCCCCTGCCCTAAAAACCAGAACAGACCGAACACCACAAGCAGACATATCACTCCGCTGCGCGCCGTCGCCTCTTTCTTTGTTTTCTTCACCCTTCCGGTTTGAGTGGCTTGCGGCATAGCCGCCTTATCATCCAGATTCTCCATTTAAGCCCTGTTTACACATAAATAATGTGCAAATTAAGCTATTTTTATCCCTCTTCCAAAATTATACGCGGGAAATTTTGTCAGCAATCTTGTCGGAAAGGGGCGTATGCTCACCGCTTTCGAGATGAATCCGGTTCATTTCCACCGGAGTCATCGGAGTTAGACCCAACTCTTTGTTAATTTTATCAAAAGCATTCATCAACCTTTTCTTTTTATAAACGATACCACCTTATTGACAGCCATAAGCACCGCACCATATGCCGCCACCATCATGAAAAACGGCAGACCTATCGGAAAGACATCTTTCCACCAACCTCCGGCAAGATAGCAGAAGAATTGCAACCATAACAGGCACTGGGTTGTGACACACAGTGTGCACCAGGTCTTTATCCGGAATTTCTGATACCATATGCTCCATACCGTAAATGGCAGGCAACAGCCGTTGATCAGCGCGAGGTTGTGAATCTGAGAGGGGAAGAGGAAGAGCAGCAGCGTGGAGAGAGAGAAATATGTTATGCCAACCTCGCTCCAGCTGAAGATTCCGAAGAATGTTGATGCCTTCTGTTCAAGCACATGGTCGCAGCCATGCTCCTGAAGCACTCCACAGATCCTGTCGGCGGAACGACTTTTCACCTTAAGCGATTTCAGCAGCAACAGCCATGTGACAAAAATTCCGGCAAAGTCAACAGCTGCAAGCAACATTGCCGACAGACTGTCCCAAAGACCGGATACCACAAATCCCGAAAAAACTAAAAATATCGCGCATGCCACAAGAATCCACACTTTCCCTTTCTCCGCCAATTCCATCAGATGATGGGAGTTGTAATCCGGCTCGCGCGAATTTTGCCCAGCCGATGCAAGCAGGACGATTCCGGTGGAATCATCGGAAAATTTCTTCACCCCGACACTTTCTCGCTTGCCAAACCTTATAAAATCAATCTGATCCTCTACAACTCCCTGACCTTTGTGAATACCTGTGACGATAACAAAACTGTGTTTGTCGCGCGCTATATATGGCACGGGCAGCCGCGTAAGCAAGGTCTTGTCAGAAAGCGTCACGCCTTCCGATTCCACGCCATACGATGCAAGCAGGCGTGAAAAACCGAACAGCGACTTGAAGGGCATATCTTTGAATGCCTTGTCGCTGTAAGCTGAGGTATGCGGCACTTTCAATACCGTCAGGAAATCGGTGAATAGAGACATGTGGTTGTCTGATTAAAGAAACGACTCTACCTTCGATTCAAGCACACTTCCATCCATCTCGCCTGTGGCTCGCCACATCTCCTCGCCATCGCGGACAATGATAAATGCTGGGATAGAGGTCACATCGAGAGCCGTAGCAAAATCGCTATTCTCATCGATATCAAACTGATACACCTTCGCTCTGCCGTCAAGAAGCACCTTTATATCCTCCACAACGGGCATCATCCTCTTGCAATGAGGGCACCATGAAGCATAAAACTCCACAAGAGCAACACCTTTCGCATCTTTCAATTCATTCATTTTTTGTGTATCCATAGTATTCAATAGTATTCAATATTCAATATGTGTAACTGTAATAAAAAAACAACACTCTCCCCGCCGATGTTCAAACCCGACATCAGCAGACCACTTCATTATTTCACAACTACCTTTAATACATGTGCGGATCCCTTCAAATGCTTTTCAAATGCTTGAACCATGTACAGACCGACAGGAAGATGACCCAAATAAATCGATTCATTGGGATTATCCAACTTCATAATCTGTTGACCATTCATATCATATATCAAGACCATACTGAAGCTCATATCCCGAGGCAGCTGTAACACATTCCCTTGTAATTTAATATCTCTGGCTTGCGGCACACCGCGGATACCGGTAGATTGTAAAATCGGGACATAACCACTTTCTTCAACAATCTCTTGCCCCTGATAAGTTGTAAGATAGCGATATAACTCATAAGCCACTGAAGATTTATCAATATTTTCTCTCACGCACACAAAAACCTCAGTATTATAAGGATAAGTGCCGTCAATTATATGTTCCTTTGTCATTGACACACCGTTTATTCCTATTGCCTTGGTATCATCATTGTCAACAATAAAATTATAGTAATAAAAAGGGGTATATGAAATCCCTGTCTTATCATATTTTAATTTTATATATGGCGATTCCATGGTAGTTCCGATTTGAAGTTCAGGAAAATCCGGTATTTCAAGACCATCCATTACCATCGTTTCAAATTTCTCCTGACTTCCGGAATTTCTATTTCTCACATAAGGAGTTATAGGTTCTGTTGACCCACCGACCTGACTCCAGAACTTTATATTGCCTGAATAGATGCCACGAATTTCGTCATGAGTAAGATTCTCCACCGGATTTTTTGGACTCACCATAAAAGTCAAGGCATCCATTGCAATTGGTTTTGACATAATCCTCACACCTGATTTTTCAGCATATGACTGTTCATCTCTTGATATATCTCTTGCCGTAATAATTATATCCACCTTTCCTTCAATCAAGCTTATAAATGATGGATGAGTATTAGTGGTAATAAGTTTATTTTTTATTAGATAATCCTTGTCATTCGGTATAGAAGAATAATCAAGGTAAATCATTTTCAAACCCTGTCCGGGGGGAGCGAAAGGATCCCTCTCCCATTTATAATCCAATTTTAAAAGTTTGCCAACAAGTATGTGCCTCAATGGCATCGTTGACTCCGACCCATCTATGACTGGAAGCGAATAAGGAGTAAGTCCACCCAGTGACTCCGGGAACGTCTCTGCATAACTTGCCGATGAAACATCACAACAAGATAAGATTATTGTCACCGCACAAATCTTAATATATCTATTAATCTTCAACATATATTTTCTTCACATTTATTTTACCATTCACTGTAACCACAGCCAAATACACACCCTTATTCCCAATACTAAACGAGATTTGATCCCGACAATCCAATATTTTATCTGAAACATAAATCTCTCGACCTGACATATCATATAGGATTATTGAATCAATACTTTTACAATCTGCGGCTGCCACATCCAACCTTATCTCCTTATTATAAGACACTAATTTGAAATCAAAAGAGTTACTATATGTTTTGCCGGATATAAATTTGTTCCTATCATTGAGTTCAACTATATTATTATCGTTATATGCTCCAATGAATCTTCTTGCAAGAGCCACATAATTCGATATTAATGGTCTTACAATTGTCACTTTGTCTTCATTCAACATCTCAGACCCTCCTCTACGAGTCGAAATATCAACATCTTTAAAAAATCCCTGTTTCTTTAATTCCCTCAGAATTAAGACAGCTGTAAATTCTCCATGAGACAATCTATCGAACACCATATAAACACAATCCTTATTTTTTTCAATATATCTTAAGATCACATCAAATTCCGAACAACTTGTAATCTCCGATGGGTTACTATAAACTGTATTTTCAAAAACAGATTTACAAACCGTATATAATGTTTCCCATTCATTCAATAGCATTTGATCAATTCCCGAAATGTTATATTTGAGATTCTTGAGTCATTATGCAACAAATTTAACAAATCCACCACATTATTGCAAATGCCATTATCGGTTTTCTTTCCAATTAAAATTTCAGTCTATCAATGAATCGTATCCTTAAAAACATTCCCACACTAAAAACATTCCCACATTCATTTTACATTTATGTGAAACATTTTTTGTAACTTTGCGTTGTAAAAACAAAGGCAAAGTATTATGAGCGAAGTAGAACTCCTTTTGGTGAACAGCAGCGACAGCTGTACTATGTACACAATTCAATTCCTTTCGGATGACAAGAGCGAATTTGAAAAATTCGTTTCAAAATTCCGCAACGACGCTGTCCTAAATACCGACTTTCAGACAATAATGCGATTTATTGAACAAATTCTCACAAATGGAGCATTGGAACGCTATTTCAGACCTGAAGGAAAGATGCGAGATTCTGTCGTGGCTCTTCCTATCCTCAAATCTAAACTTCGCCTTTATTGCCTCCGCCTTAACGATAAAATTCTTGTACTCGGCAACGGTGATGTCAAGAATAGCCAAACCTATGAAGAAGATGCAACACTTCAAGGTTACGTTATGGATTTACAGAAGTTTGAAAATCTTCTTAAACAAGAAATGCGCTCTGGTAATGTAGAGATAACAGAGAAAGAAATAAAAACCCATAAAACCTTTGAGTTATGAGAACCGCCAATATCTGTCTCGAAGAAATTTTCAACGAGATTCCTCCTGCCAAACGTGAGGAAACGCGACTTTCTTTCGCAATATCAAACAGGATTGATGCTCTTATGAAAGAGAAAGGTTTAAACCGTAAACAACTTGCCGAAGCTGTAGGCAAGCGTCCTAATGAAGTTACACGTTGGCTTAGTGGTGAGCATAATTTTACGCTCGCTACACTCGCCATGCTTTCCACATTCTTCGGTCAACCAATCGTAACCGTCGGATGATTTCTCTATGTTATTAAATTTTAGCGAAGCAATATTAAAAACAGGGTAGACAAACAATTTTGCTGGGTGAGGTTTTATCATTAAATTTGTAACGGTGAAAAATTTGCGGTTATGAAAGTTGTATATTTGCATGGCATGGGAAGCTCCGGACAGTCTGCGACTGCCCGGAGGCTCGACCGCTCGCTTCCCGGTGGATATGAAGTGGTGGCTCCAGACATACCGGTTCAGCCGGAACTCGCCATCACTGCCCTCAAGCGTCTGGCGGAAACCCTCTCGCCTGACGATATAATAGTCGGCACATCAATGGGCGGGATGTATGCGCAACTCTTCAAGGGGTGGCGACGTCTGTTGATAAACCCTTCTTTCCATACTTCCGCGCATCTCAAGGAGAAGACGGGGCAGCGTTTGCCATTCCACACTCCCAGACGCGATGGTGCCACAGATTTTGAGGTGACACCCAAGCTTGTCAAGAAATATGAGACTATGGAGGCAAAGCAGTTTGACCCCAAATTCGGCATTTTCAACGGTCGCAAGGATTCCCCGGATTTAGTGACAGCATTCTTCGGAACGCGCGACTCCGTTGTGAACTGCAAGGATGAATATCTCCAGCACTTCAGTCGCTATCATGATTTTGACGGAGAGCACCGTGTAGATCCCGATACAATCATCAACCTCGTGGTGCCCGAGATAACCTCAAAACCTTAAGAATCTATCTTATAAAATTCAATACATGGATATAATTAAAACTAAAGAAAGTTTAAACAAATTCCTGCTATCTGCGGGTATGTTGATATTGACAATATTTTCCGGAGCTGCCCAATCTTGGTCAGGACTGATTAAAGACTTTGGAAGCCCAAATAATACACTTGTTATGAAACTCGAATCATTTTATATGATTCGTGATGGTAAAAAGTCACCCACATTTTCTGCCTCTCAACAAAACGGGAATAATGGTGAAATCTGGATGCTCATAGTCAATTCTCAAAACAATAAAATTACATTATCTCAGATATCCACACAGGATGGTACAGTAATCATGACCGGACATTTGAGTCAATCGGTCCCAAGTAAGTTGTTTATCACCTCTCGCTATATTGACAACAATGGTATCCAAAATCTCCAAGACTGTAAATATGAAATCAAACTTACCAGTGTTATTAAAGAATCTAATGGAGTGTATAAAATCATGACCTCAGACAGTATGGGTGTCTATCGTGATTTTTTCGCACACGGAATTGATGCAGTAGCCGAGTTTATTTTACAAACAGCACATGGTATTAATCCTGACCTTACAGATATAAAATTAAATGATCAGCTTTCAAAGGACTTAGGCTTCGATGAATTAGATGTTATCGATTTCATCATTCAGATTGAAACATTATTCAACATTAAAATCAGCGATGAAGAATCTGAATCTGCCACAACATTGAATGATTACGTCAACATAGTCAAAAAACATATATAATCAAAAGGCAACGCGGTTATATCCGCGATACAATATTCCAACTACTCTTTTGTCGTATAAAATCACACTATCCCTATGAAATCGATTAAGGAAATATACCGTATCGGCACCGGGCCGAGCTCCAGCCATACCATGGGACCGCGTCAGGCGGCCCGCGAATTTCTGAACCGCGCTCCCGAAGGAGCGGCAGCATACGAGGTGACGCTTTATGGTTCACTCGCTGCCACAGGCAAGGGCCACATGACGGATCTTGCCATAATAGAGACATTCAATGATGCCGGAAAAGAGGTGAAGATTGAATGGCTCCCTGATGTTTTTCTTCCCTATCATCCCAATGCCATGCTGTTCAAGGCTCTGGATCCGGACGGCAACATACTGTTCGACATGACGGTATATAGTGTCGGAGGCGGGGCAATCAAGATCGATGGTGATGCCGAAAGCGAGTCGAAAGATATCTATCCGATGAATAAGCTTACCGACATCCTCGAATATTGCGAGCGTACGGGTAAGTGCTATTGGGAATATGTCGAGGAGTGTGAGGGCCCAGGGATATGGGATTATCTCCATGAAGTATGGGAAGTGATGAAGGCGGCTGTAGAACGGGGCATATCCCGCGAGGGACGCCTTCCCGGCCCGCTGAATCTTCGCCGCAAGGCCACTCAATATTATGTGAAGGCCACCGGCTACCGCGACAACCTGAAGAGCCGTGGACTCACCTTCGCCTACGCATTGGCTGTCAGCGAGGAGAACGCATCGGGAGGAGTGATCGTGACTGCCCCGACATGCGGGTCATGCGGTGTGATTCCAGGTGTGCTCTATCATCTGTGGAAGAGCCGCGATCTTCCAGAGACACGAGTGCTCCGCGCCCTTGCCACAGCCGGACTCATCGGCAACGTGGTGAAACAGAACGCATCTATCTCAGGAGCCGAAGTGGGTTGCCAGGGAGAGGTAGGAGTGGCGTGCGCCATGGCTGCCGCGGCAGCCAACCAGCTCTTCGGCGGCAGTCCCGCTCAGATTGAATACGCGGCAGAAATGGGTCTGGAACACCATCTTGGCATGACCTGCGACCCTGTATGCGGACTTGTGCAGATCCCCTGCATCGAGCGCAACGCCTACGCAGCGGCCCGTGCACTGGATGCCAACATATATTCCTCTTTCTCCGACGGTGTGCATCGCGTCAGCTTCGACAAGCTCGTGAACGTAATGCGCGAAACAGGTCACGACCTACCCTCACTCTATAAAGAGACCGGCACGGGCGGTCTCGCAAAAGATTACCAGCAGATGTAGGTTTCAGCCACCAATATACGATGCATGAATGTTGCAATACCCTGAAATAGGTATTGCAACATTCAATATTATTTCATAACTTTGCAAAACTGGTTTCGACAAGCAACAATAACATTTATAAACTATTTCGTGATGAAACTTTTTAAGTTAACCTTGATGACTGCGGCGTTGATGTGCGCCACAGCCGCCAATGCCCAGTCCACGTATAAGTCAAACCTGCCGGTTAAGCCGGGCAAGGGGGTTACAGTGGCTGGCACTGTGGAGTGCGATGGAAAGCCGGTTGCCGGCGTCACTGTCTCCGATGGATATGAAGTTACCAAAACAAACAAAAAAGGTGCTTACTATCTGAAATCAAAGAAACAGAATCCTCAGGTGTTTATCAGCACACCTTCCGGATACGAGGCATACAGAGATGATGTGGTGCCGCAGTTCTGGGCAGATTTCACCCTTCCCGCCGACCAATACGAACGTCATGACTTCCGCCTGAAAAAAGTTGACAATAAAAATCATGCCGTGCTCTTCCTTACCGATATCCATCTCGCCAATGAGCGTAATGATGTGGAGATCTTCTCAGATGAGTATGTAGAGCGTCTGCGCAAAGAGGTAAAGAGGCTCAATGATGAGGGAAAACCTGTATACACCGTGCATATGGGCGACGGCACATGGGATATGTACTGGTATGCGCATAACTACCCTATCGGTGAGTTGCGCAATACCCTCAACGCAGCTGATTATCCCACGGCGTTCTATAACGTTATGGGTAATCATGACAACGATGGCGCCACACCTTCGGGCGAAGGCGTTGACTTCCGTGCCTCGCTTCCTTATCAGAAGGCATTCGGTCCGAGATATTATTCATTCAACATAGGCGATGTTCATTATGTGGTGCTCGACAATATCGAATATATCAACACTCCTCTTGAGCATCACAGCTATCCCGGTATACCCGGCAAGCGCAACTATCATGAGAACTTCACTCAGGAGCAGCTTGACTGGCTACGCAAGGATCTCGCTGACGTGTCTTACGACACACCGGTAGTGATCGGAGCACACTGCCCTATTCTGCGTTGGGCTAAGAACGACGGTTCTGCCTATAAATTCAAACCCGAGGAGAAGAGCACACGCGAGTTGCTTGATATTCTGAAACCTTACAAGGATGTGCATTCATTCACAGGACATTCCCACAAACAGTGTCTTGTGCGCATGCCAAAGGAAGAACAGAATTTCATCGACCATAATATTTCAGGCACATGCGCGTCATGGTGGCGTACCCGAGCAACAGGGCTGAAAAACCTCTGCCCCGACGGAACACCCGCTGCATTCGAACTTTTCACAGCTGATGGCAAAGACCTGAAATGGGATCATATCCCCTATGAATATGATGCTGACAGAGAATTCTTCGCATGGGATATGAATCAGGTGAAAGACTATTTCGCTAAATCAGCTGAAATACAGGCATTTCTTAAGAACTATCCCAAATGGACAGATTACAGCAACGTTCCCGATAACTATGTGTATGTCAATCTATGGGCATGGGATCCGGAAGGCAAGCTCACCATCAAGGAGAATGGCAAAGAGCTCCCAATAGAGATTGTCACCGAGGAGAATCCCCTCTATACTCTCTCATACATGGTGCGTAACACAATATGGCTCAACGTCGTGGAAAACAAAGGTTATCAGAAACCTCGCAAGTTCCAGCTATTCCGTGCGCAGACCTCATCTTCCGACACTCCGGTAGAGATCTCCTGGACCGACACCTTCGGCAAAGAGCATAAGGAGACCCTGAAGCGTCCCGCACCCTTCACCCTCGAGAAGTATTAAAACACAATCCAACAATCTAAACAGAGGCTGTCTAACAAGTTTAGGCAGCCTCTTTTGATATTTATGATGTCATTATTTTATTTGCATTCGCTGAGACCGGGACAATGGTAGGTCACGATTTTGGGATCTCCTTCATCCTCAACCACCACGGCATAGAGAGTATCAGGGTCATCGGGAGAGAACGCCATAGTAAGTATCACGGCATTCGTAGTGTATTTGCGCAACGGTTTGCAATCCCAGTCCCATACGGTTATGTCGGTAGGCAACGCGGGGTTCTTGTCTCCTAAAAGTGCTGCCACAATCTTATTGTCATCGGCTATAATCGAGGAGAAACCGATTTTTGAATCAATAGCCCTTCTTTTCATACCATTCTGCTCCGCAACATTGTATGGAAACAACAGATAGGATGCCCTTGGCTCAAGATTGTTGCCATCCACATTGAACGTCTCTATGACTCCTCCTTCGAGAGTGCCGCACACGAGTTTGTCTAATTTCGGATTGACAGCATACCGCTCTCTCACATAAAGATAGTTTTCTTTAATCAAACTGTCTACCGGTGTTTCAGAAATCATATTGCCAGCCTTTGAGCCATCTATAATCTGCATACCCAATGGCTTGAGAGTGGAAGGGAGGCCATCTTTCCGGAATCCCATAGCTAATACACGGGCATCCGGTAATATAAAAGAGTTATTTATAGCGGCAAATCCAGCTTTGGGGATTTGCGTTGATTCCATGAAATTGAAATCGGAGTCATATCTTTTTAATAAATTCGGAACTTCATCATAAATCAGCCACCCGTCCTTATACCTTGCAAAATTTAGGAGTCTGACCACATCCGCAGGACTGTCTCCCATTTTAACAGGAGAATCTATCAACTTTCCATTATGACGGTCATACACATGTAATAACTTTTTATCCATATATCCTGCTATTACAATTGTAGAGTCTGTGAACTCCAATGGTGTACCAGGCGTCACAACCGGAACAAGCTCATCCTCACCTGATATTACAGTCTCTACAGCAGCTTCTGTAATGTCAAACTCAGGCATGGCAAATTCCCGTTTCTCCTCCTTGCCGCATGATGACAGAAACATCAACCCGACTAAAAGAACATCGTATTTTATTTTCATATTACTAAATTGATTTTATACAATTTTATACATCAGTGTAGGCTTGAAACATATTTACTCCACATGTCTGCCACACATGAATTAAAGAGTGTCATAATTATATAGGACAAAATGAATGTGTATGGCTTTTTATCCTTATAGCAAAATACAGCCAGTATAATTGCAATTATGCACGAAATCACAATCATAAGACTTCCATAAGATCCCCAAAAGTCTACGACACGAACCGGTATCTGGAAAATCAACTGCCCTAATATGATAGCAAGACCTATCATCCATGGATTTATATCGGTCAGGCGTTTAGAAAATTCATTTATACAAATATATGTTAACATGAAAAAACCGAGACTCTCAACCCAATATGCCGTTGAATCTTGGAATGCAGCAGACCAACAGGTAATCATAAAAAGCAGAATAGAAAACAGGAATGATAACCAGAAAGCACCCGTCTTAGTTAGTTTTCTTTTCATAAAAATCGTTTATATTGTTAAAAATATTTAGGTATTATATGACACCTTTATCTTCTAATACGTTTATACTGTTTATATTACTCAATCTACATCTACTGTTTCTAATTGACTGCGAGCATATACTAAGTGATCGGATATTCTCAGATTTCAGTTGGCTTACAACAGATCGATTGTTTCAACTTGTTCGATAAATATCAAACGGGCTGACTCCCGGAATGGAGTCAGCCCGTTATTTATCACGAATCGTCAGGGGAGTCGGTTATTCGTCGCGCAGGTAGTTGACGGGGTTGCCGCGTGCCACTTTAAGACTGCTGAAGGCTGTTACGCCCATTATGAGCAGAAGCAACGCGATGAGCGAGAGCACGAAGGTCAATGGCGACATATCCACCCTGTCGGTGAAGCGCGACAGCCACATACGTCCGATTATAAAGGCAAGTATACCTCCTGCTATCAGCGACGGGAGCGCCACTTTCACAATCTCGCGACTGAACATACCGACTATCCCTGATTCGGATGTGCCTGTCACTTTCCTTATGGCTATCTCCTTGGAACGACGCTGCACTTCATCGGTAGTGTAGCCAATCAGCCCCATCAGAGCTATCAGAAGAATCGAGATACCAGCCACCATCACAGCTTTGCCAAACATCTTTATGCCTGTGGTCAGCCTTTCAACATCCTCCCGATAAGGTGTTACGTACTTCTCTTTTCCCGGCAGACATCTGTTCACCACATCCTGTACCTGGCGAAGATTCTCAGGAGTCAATTCCGAAAAGCGTATATAAAGATGGTTCAAGGCATGATTATAGGGGAAAATCACTCCCGCACGCTTATCTGCATGCTCATCCTCAAAACCTCCGCGCCTGAGATTTTCTATCACTCCGCAGATAGTGTAATATGCCTCCCCGGGACCATGACCTGTGATATGGAAGGTCTTTCCCACTATATCTGGATCTGTCACACCAAAATGATCGCGCATCACATCGATAAAGCGTTCCTCAACAATAACCTCATTGACTGTGGAATCGGCATTCTCACGGAAATTGCGACCTTGCAGGAATTTTATCCCCATGACATCGAAGATTTCGGGATTTGCCCATTCCATATCCGCAACATTCACCTGATCTTCATGATGATCATCGGTCCATACATTGTTTCCTGAAGCCCATTCAACAAAATTATGAACGGCAAACGCCGCGTTCTCCACGCACCCGAGTCTTTTGACTTCCTCACGTATCAACTCCGCTTCCTTACCACTCAACGAGCTGACCGAAAGCACCGCGACATCATCATATTCGAAACCCATGTCGAGATCGCTCACCATTCTATACTGACGACCGATGAGCACCAACAGACATAACATAAACCCGGAAGCGAAAAACTCAACAGCAAGCATGGCAACTTTCCAGGCCTTGCGGCTGCTGACATTCATGCGGAATGCATGGGCCACCGGAGTACGGCAATATATCCAGGCGGGTATGATTCCCGTGATGACAAACAGTACCAGCAGCACCGCCCCCTCCACAATCCAGACATATCCGGTGGAAAGCAACGTCTCCGGAGTGGCACCCAACAGCTCAGCGCACAGATCCGAGAAACAGAACACCAAAAGCACGGCAAGAGCAAGCGAGACCATCAGATATACAAGACTTTCGATAGCCACACGCATGAATATCGCGGAATTGCTTGTGCCATAACATTTTCTGATGGCCATCTGCTTGGAGCGTGTGGAAATCTGACCCACCACGATAAGCAGATAGTTGAGACCGGAACTGAGCAACACGATAATGGCGAGCACAGTAAGCATCAATGTCATGTTTTTCACACCCGGCTGACTCGCATACGAACCGAGAACCGGTTTTACCCCGAATTTGAAATTGAATATCTCAAGAGCCTCTGCAGGCACATTCTCTTTAAGCAGGCGCTCTATACCGGGTTTGAGATCCGCAGGGGCAGTGCCTTCCGCAAGCCTTACATAACCCGCATACCGGTCATTACCCATCATATTGTCCCTGCCATCGTGCATAAACTTCGGCAGAGTGTTCATACTCAATAGAACCACATTTTCAAATCGCGAATTTGCGGGAAAATCCTCGTAGACAGCGCCTATGGTAGCTTTATAATCCGCCCACAGATCAGGAGCTGACAACTGTTTGCCCACCACATCGCCGCCGATTCTCTCCGCAAGTGAACGCGGAATGACACACATGTCTGATGTGGCAAGTACCTCCGCAGCATTTCCACCGGTGACATCCCGCTTCAACACATCAAAGAAACAGCTGTCAGCCAAAACTATACCCTCAGTGGAGAATATCCGCGAGTCATCGGTGCGCACATTGGTCTCGCCCGATAACCAAGTGGAGCGCGTTGCGCTCTCCACCTGCGGAAGATACCTTTTGAATGCCGGAGCAGCTCCACCTGGCACCTGCTGGTATTCCTGATATTCACCGTTCTGCTCGATGCTTTCAGTCAAAATATACAGGCGGTCGGAATCGAGAAGGAATGAGTCGTAGGTATTCTCGAAATATATCTTGGCGATCAGCACCAGACCGATGGCCAGTCCTGCCGTCAGACACACTATCTTCGTGATATTGCGCCGGAGGTCGGAAGTGAAGACTTTTATCATATCACATCAGGTTGTTAAGGTTTTCCACTATCTGCCCGTCAAACAGATTCACTATATAATCGGCATGCGATGCATCGCGATGTGAATGTGTCACCATCACTATGGTGGCACCCTCCTTATGCAGCTCCCCGAGAATCTCCATAACCTCAGCACCGTTGGCGGAGTCAAGATTTCCGGTCGGCTCATCGGCAAGAATCAGAGACGGACGCGACACCACCGCACGCGCAATCGCGGCGCGTTGCTGCTGACCACCCGACAGCTGCGACGGATAATGCCGCTCCCTGTGCGCTATCCCCATGCGCGACATAGCCTCATCCACACGCTTGTTTTTCTCCTCTCTTGAGAGAGGAAGATTATTCAAGGGGAGCATGATGTTATCTCGCACAGTCATATCCTCTATGAGGTTGAACGATTGAAAAATAAAACCTATCTTCCCTTTGCGTTTAGCCGTACGGTCCTTTTCTTTGAGGCTTCCGACTTCCTCTCCATCGAGGTAATACTCCCCTTTGGTGGGATTGTCGAGCAAACCGAGGATATTCATAAGGGTGGATTTACCACAACCCGACGGACCCATGATTGCGACAAAAGAGCCGTCTTCTATCTTCAGACTCACATTATTCAACGCCACTGTCTGCACGCTGTCCGTGCGAAACACCTTCTCCAGATTCTTTACTTCAATCATAGCTATACTGTGTTTTTTATTTTTATCTTATATTCACCACTTCCGCGCCACCGAAATTACTGTAGGAGCTGAGTATCACACGCTCTCCGGGCTGCAATCCTTCGAGCACTTCATAATACATAGGGTTCTGCCTGCCTATCCTGATTTCACGACGATGTGCCTTCTTACCGGATTCATCCAGGACATATATCCATTTACCTCCGGTTGTCTGGAAATATGAGCCACGGGGCAGCAAAACCGCCTCTGATGATTCCCCGAGCAGCAGATCTACAGGCAGACTCTGACCCACCCGTACGTTTGAAGGCATGTCACCATCGATCAGCAGATCCGCCTTGAATTTCCCCTCGGTGATCTCAGGATATACTTTCACCACATTCAATCCCATCTTCTTGCCTGACCGCTCTGAACTTGCTGACAACCCCGCCGACACACGGTCCACATAATGCTCGTCGATGCTGACCGACACTTTATAATTGTCGAGTATATTTATCTGCCCCACCTGCTGGCCGGAGGCTATATTCTGACCTAATTCCGCAGTCAGGCTTCCCAGCTGTCCGGAATGCGAGGCCCGCACATTGAGATTATCCGCACGCTGACGAACAAGCTCGAAATTCTGACGCATATTGTCAAGACTCTCCCGCATCTGGGCGAGCTGTACGCGACGATAGATGGAATCCTGGCGCAGACGGTCTTCAAGAAGCTTCAGATTCTCCTTTGCCAGTCCATAATCCTCTCCTGCTTTAAGATAATCCTCACGCGACACAAGATTTTCGGCATAAAGCGTTTTCTGCTGCTCATAGGCACGGCGTTTCTGGGCAAGCTGCATCCGCGACGTAAGAATATCCTGCCTTACCTGAAGACGCTCCTTCTCCATGGCAAGCTCCGTATCGCGAAGCATATTCTGCTTCTCCGCGAGCTGCGCCTCGGAATCAAGAATCTGCTGACGCAGGTTGGGATTATGAAGGGTTAGTATAATATCCCCGGGATGGAGCATGGCTCCCTCCTCCACCCATTTCTTCTCCACGATACCCGTCTCGAGAGCTGACACCTGAACTATGACACCGGTCTCCACCCGTCCGTTAAGACGTATGAAATCATTGAATATTCCTTTGCTTACCTCGCCTGTCAGCATCCCCTCCGTGCCGGTGGTGTATGATGACTCACGATTGACCAGCAATCCCCATGCGAGTAGCCCTCCCAAAACCACAAGCGCGGCTACCCACCATCCGTATTTTCTCAACCAAGGATATTTTCTCTTTATCTCAGTATCCATTTTTATTCTTTTATCACGTTTTATTCTCTTATCAAGTTCTCACCCTTGCAATAGCGCAGTGTGAGCATGTTGATTATCTTCTGTATACGTTTACCCTCGGCATCTGCGCGGGCTGTGGCGAGTTTTGCAGCGGAAGTGTAAAGGTCGATGGCGGAACTTTGCCCCAATTCATATTTCCTCCTCACAGCCTTGAATGCAAATTCCTCCGCCTCAAGACGTTTCTGCGCAGCCACCGACTCTTCGCATGACGAGACATAATCAAGCTGCGCCTCCCTGACGTTCCGGTCCAGCTCATAACGCGTCTGTTCCAGCCTCAAGCGGCTCTCCTGTAACGCCACGGATGCCTTCCTTACCCTCCCCGATGTGGAAAGGCCGTCAAACAGTGGAAAAGAGAACTGAACGCCCACATATTCTCCCATATTGTCTTTCCACTGTCTGCGGAAAGAGGGATAAGCCATGTTCATACCCATGAGCTTGTAATATGACGTGGAGATGCCACCGGTGAGTGAGATCTGAGGAGAATATGACCCTTTTGCCGCACGAAGGGTATATATCCCCTCCTCAACCGCCAATTCAGCTTCCGCAATCTTAGGATGCCGGCGGATATCCGATCCATCCCCATAGCTGCCGGGATCATCCTCAACCAGATCCAAAGGCTCTTCCGACAATTCCATACCCATACCGGCACGCAAAGCTAAATACGCCTTGGCAAGTAGATTTTTCTGATTTATGAGCGAGAATTCATCACTTGCAACCAGCGCCTTTATCTCCGCCACATCAGCGCCGCTTTTGGTGCCGAGTGTGAAACTTTTCTCTGTGGCGAGAAGATCCTCGCGGTCACGCGTAAGCTGCTCTTCCATCTGGGCTACCATAGATTTGCAATATGACACATTATAAAAAGCTTTCACCACCTCTATCGATACTTCATCCTGAGCGGCAAGAATTCTCTGCGCTGTCTTTTTTCTTGCCACGCGGGCAGCCTTAAGATTATTGATGTTCACAAGTCCGTCGAAAAGAGGGATAGATAGATTCAGTCCGAATCCGGAAGCAAGGGTCTGTTTGTTATCATAGGTATTTGTCTCCGGGTCGATATTGCGTCCCGAACTGAGGTTGCCGTTTGCGCTCAATGACAGATACGGCATCACCTGCGCGGCAGCAAGCCGCACATCGGCAGCGGCATCGCGATCTGCAAGACGGTCGATGCGATTGGCATACGCATGCTCGCGGGCATAGATGAGACAATCGTTGAGCGTCATCTGTCCGCGCAGGTTTGCAGCCGCAGTCAGCACACATAATATGAGTATCATCCGTTTCATGACGACAAAATTATAAGCGTCTCGCCCCTCCGCCAACATAAAATATGGAAAACCGGCTTCTCAACCCCAAAATCGTATGATTTTTTTACACAGCTTTCCTAAAAGCCTTGCCACACAACGCGAACGCGGCCGGTTTCGCAACCAGCCGCGTTCTCGTGTTTTCCATAATACTTTTTCGAACTAACCTAACATCATGAAACGATTTTCTGACAATATAACATCCACACTCCGAAAAAAGTTCGCACCGCAACAAAAAATATCCCACAAATAAACACATGCCTATTCCCATCTAACCACGATAACCATTGACAACCATACATATACATCAAACCATATACAATATTCGCAAACCATGGAAAACCATCGGAAACAATTTGAAAAGCTTCGCTTTTTATTTGACACGAAAAGGTATTGACCATAGTCCCAAAGAAACCATAGCATAGACGCGTAGAACCATAGCGTAGATACATAGAGTCTTAGCATAGACGCGATATTTTTGAGGCGGAACCTCGAAGAGGTGGAACAATTGTAACCCCACATCAAGCGGGGCAAGGAACGCAGCCCTGCGATGGTGTGGGGTTGGATATCGCGACGGAGCCCGGCTTCGAAGAAGTCGATCAAATGCGGATTCTCGGTGATTGGTCGACTTCTTCGAAGCCGTCTGTCACGCCTTGAGTTGCCCCACACCTTCGCAGGGCTGCGTTCCTTGCCCCGCTCGATGTGGGGTTATAATTGTTCCACCTCTTCGAGGTTCCGCCTCAAAAATATCGTGTCTATACTAAGACTCTATGTATCTAAGCTATGGCTCTACGCGTCTATGCTATGGTTCTTTGGGACTATGGTCTACACCTTTTCGTGTCAAATAAAAAAGCGAAGCTTTTCAAATGGTTTCAATGGTTGAGAATATTATATATGATGTGGTTATCATGGTTAGAGGAAATAGTTAGTGAGAATGCAATAAGATGCCGGGCTGCATCGTTTTGATTGATATGAAGTTAGTTATTATCGATGATAATGCGGCGGTGAGAACCACGCTGAGATTGCTGCTGGCCGAGGATTTCGATCAGGTGCTGACCGTGGGCGATCCGAAACTGATTCCTGCCGTCTTAAGAGACGGAGATGTGGACGCCGTGTTGCTCGACATGAATTTCGACCGGCATAGTCTCGATGGTGCAGAGGGTATTTTCTGGCTGTCGCGTATCAAGGAGAGCGCAAACCCGCCGGCTGTGGTGATGATCACTGCCTTCGGAGATGTACCTCTTGCCGTGGAGGCAATGAAATTAGGTGCTGAGGATTTTGTCACAAAGCCATGGGATAATGATGACCTCAAACTTAAACTCCGCAAAGCCATCGACAAGAACCGTCGACAAAAAGCTGAGACACGCTCTATTGAGATAGCCAGGGAATTGGAGGCTAACGAAAAGCTTCATAAGGATATGACGCTTGATGAAGTCAAGATGTCGCATGTGGAGAAAATAATGGACGAATGCGGCGGCAACCTCTCGGCAGCGGCAACCCGGTTAGGTATAACGCGCCAGACCCTTTATAATATTCTCAAAAAGAAATGAAGCGATTCAAGCTTAAGATACTCCTTCTCATAATAGGCGTTGCAGCATGCGCCGCAGCTTCCGCTCTGCTCTTTGCAGGCGGGAAAATTCCTCAGGCTATAATTCTTATCCTCATACTTATACCTCTTGCATATGGCATATTCCACATGCTCGGCAAACTTACGGACATGATGTCAGCATTCGTCCGCGGACTTGAGATGAACGACACCACAATGCGTTTCGAGGCTGACGGCAGCGACCGGGCTTTGAGCGAGATGGCTCACAGCATGAACAGGATTTCCAGCATTTACTGTTCCGGAAAAATGGAACTTGAAACCCGCAAACTTTATTACGACCGCATTCTGCGCGTCATGACACATGAGATGCGCAATGCCATCACTCCCGTAACCGCCCTTTCGTCAGATATGCTCGAGCACGAGGAAAGATATGGCGATGCGGAAAAACGCGAGGCCATCGAAGTTATACATAGCCAGAGCGCAGGCATAGCACGATTCCTTGAATCGTACCACAGGCTCACCCACCTCCCGCAACCGCAAAAACAGGAAGTCAGCGCAGCTGAGTTTTTATCACGCGTGCGACAAACCGTAGGTTTCGTTGAAAATAATTCAGGCGTGGCTGACGACATCATCGAATATTTCACAGCGGAAGGAGCAGTCCTGAATATCGATGAGGATATGATGAACCAGGCTGTCACTAATCTTTTGAAGAATGCTGTGGAAGCCACGACCATAAAGAATAAGGATTACGGCCATAAACCCGAGGTGAAGGTGACAGTCACGGCATCGGAAAATGAATCCTGCATCATAATTGAAGACAATGGTCCCGGACTTTCCCCGGAACTTGCCGCAAATCCATTCCAACCCTTCTTCAGCACCAAACCGGACGGCAACGGTATCGGAATGTTCCTCAGCCGCCAGACCGTGCGTCTGCACGGAGGCGAAATCCGTCTGCACAACAACCCCGGCAAAGGTCTCCACATCCGTATCTCCCTTCCCCGCAAAATTTAGATCCCGTTTTATAAAGAATGGCGGCTGCAAGAAACTTAAATTGAAAAATAGCTGCTATCGAATCTTTCGCTTGAAATCCCGAATTTCAAGCGCTTTTTGTTTGTTACTTTGCCGAAAATAAATGATAAGTTAAGTAACAGGCAGAAAAATTATGAACACTCCGATTATTACATGGGTTCTTATAGTAAGTATTCTCTGCATCGCGGTCATCTCGCGACTTTTCGCCCTAATCCGCTTTTCAAATAAACGAAAGAGTGGCATTCACGTCTTAGAGATCGGCAGCGAACGTGAGGAATTCTTTATTCCAGGAGATTCCACTGACTATGATGACGAATAATTTAACAATAACAGAAACCGCCATACCTGAGGCTACGACCGTTAAGGATGTGTGTCTGTTTCTCACCGAATACAGCGCATGGCTTCTCGGATGCGGCACAACCTGCGTGCGGCTCGAAAAGAATGTGACACGCATAGCGCGTGCCTATGGGAAAAGGGTTGACCTGACCATCATGCCCCGGCATGTGCATATATCTGTGTGGGAGCTTGACGGTTCCGACTTCGTGACCTCTGTTGCCACAATACGCAAGACACCCATCAGTTTTAATATCAATACGCGCCTCAGCGAATTAAGCTGGAGAATAGCTGAGTCCGGACTTTCTCTGGATGAGGCGAGACGCATCTTCAATGAAATAGTGTCTTCCGATTCGCAAAACAAATGGCTCGTACTGATTCTTGTCTCGCTTGCCAACGCTTCTTTCTGCCGCCTCTTCGGCGGAGACGCATACGCGATGGGGGTTGTATTCATAGCCACTATGGCAGGATACTGGGTAAAGACCCAGCTCTTAGGAAAGGGGTTCGATCTGCGTCCGACGGTGATAATATGCTCGTTCATATCCGCTGTGCTCGGTGCGTCATGCAGTCTCTTCAGCCTCGGGACCACACCGGAGATCGCTCTTGGTACAAGCGTGCTATATCTTGTGCCGGGCATACCGCTGCTAAACTCTTTCAGCGATATGCTCTACCGCTATTATATCTGCTCTATGAGCCGCTTCTTTGATGCATTAGTAATAACAGGATGCCTGTCGATAGGGCTGTGTTCAGCCATGTTTCTGATGAAGGCGGGGATGTTTTAAGAAAGTTTAGATCTATGTGGGAAAAAATTTTACAGGATGCATTATTCGCAGCGATAGCCGCTATCGGTTTCGCGGCAATCAGCCGACCACCGGCAAGAGCATACGTCTATTGCGCGGCAATAGCAGCGATCGGTCATTCAATCAGGT
Organism: uncultured Muribaculaceae bacterium; assembly: GCA_910578075.1. Lineage (GTDB taxonomy): Bacteria > Bacteroidota > Bacteroidia > Bacteroidales > Muribaculaceae > Lepagella. Next base: position 64,390 of record CAJTPK010000004.1, read on the forward strand.
TTGTGCTGATGTCGCCTGATTGCGGGTCACCTCTTCATATTGTGCCGGCAACTCTGATAGCCTCTTTTGCCGTTGGGCTGCTTGCAGTGATTTTCTCTCCTATTGTCAGAACCCCGCCTGAGACATGCTTCTTCCCGGCTTTACTGCCTATGATTCCCGGAATGTATGCTTACCGCACTTTCGGAGCCGCAGCCATGTGTGTACTGAGCGCAAGCCAGGAGGAATTCAGCCGGTGTTTCTATCTGTTCGCCTCCAACTCCTTCACATGCATATGCCTGTTGTTGTGTATGGCGGTAGGGGCAACACTTCCAGTCTTCATGTTCAAGAAAATATCCTTCCGCGCAACCCGAAATGCCACCCATTAGAAACTTTTCGTTATCTTTGCGCCTTATCACCGTCTGTAGAACCAACAGCCTATGGAATTACGCCAGCTGAAATATTTTGTAAAGGTTGCCGAAACGTTGAGTTTTTCGGAAGCTTCACGCATTCTTTGCATTACTCAAAGCACACTCTCCCAGCAGATAAAACAACTGGAGGCAGAACTTGGCACATCACTTTTCCTCCGCAGCAGTCATAGTGTTGTCCTTACCGAAGCCGGAAACGAAATGCTGCCGTATGCACGCCAGACTATTCTGAGTGCGGAGATGTGCACAACCAGAATTTCCGATCTAAACAATATGTCGGCAGGCACTCTTAATATCGGAGTGACATATTCTTTCAGCGCCATTCTCACCGAGACTCTTGTGACATTCCGAAGAATGTATCCGGATATCAAGCTGAATATCTATTACCGTCCGATGGCAGAGCTTATGGATATGCTGAAAAACCGGGAGGTGGATTTTGCCCTTGCCTTCCGCCCGTCAAAACCGCTGGAAGGGGTGGAGTCGCACATACTGTTTCAGAATTATCTCGCCGCAGTCGTCGCTGACCACCATCCTCTTGCCGCAAAAAAAAGCGTATCACCGTTTGATCTGTTGAAATATGATCTGGCTCTCCCCTCACGCGGATTACAGGCGCGTAATGCCTTTGAGCAGATGAAGCCACGAGATATCGATTTCCGCATAAAAATAGAACTGAATGAGGTGAATATTCTTCTGAAGATACTCCGACAGACCATGCTTGTATCAGTGCTTGCCGAAGCCTCCACCCATAACGAACCGGGAATAAAGGCGATTCCACTTGATTTCCCGGAGAATGAAATGGAAGGATGCGTGCATACGCTGAAAGGCAGCTATCATAAGCGGGCAGCCCGTGAATTCATCAAGCTCCTCAGCGAATCCCTCGCCGTCAGAGAGCGACAGAACGCCTGGCTCTAACGTTCATAATTTTATTATTGCTGTCCGGTAAATATACATAACCATCATACATATGGATCCTTAGACCTTGACAATCCCCATAATATGGTCAAACATCACGCAGAGACGCTGAGGCGCAAAGTTTTGAGTTGACAAGCACGGTGAGTGATAAAGATCACGGAGAATCGCGTGGCGATTCTTGCCGAGGCGCGGAGACGTCGCTAAAATTTGTCGCGGTTTTCTTGACCAGAGCTCCATAGCATGGACAGGGGTAAGGTGCGTCAGACTCTGCGCCTTCGCAGGGTGGGAACAACCTCCGCGCCGGATTTTGCATCATAAAACCTCTGCGTGATTAAATTTTACCAGACACCGGTAAAAAAATATACCGGGCAGCAGTAATTTTAAATAAGAAAAAATACAGGGAGGGTCAAAGATGTCAGCCGGAGATCTTTGCATGATGAAGTATGTAAAGCAACACAAACAATGCGATGGTACTGACTGTGATAAGAGCTATCCTGACTTTCAGCCGAAATTGCGGATCGGCGAAACGACTGCTCCTATCTTTTGCCTTACGATTCATTATCATCACTCCCAACAGCAACATTACCGCTACAAGCCACGCTACAAATATCACAATATATACCGTTCCCATAAGATTCGTTTTTCTTTATAACAAAAATTAACTCCTTAGGATTACGGTAATTACAATTCACTGAAATTATTTACGGTTATCAGCGGCGGCGACGTTTCTTGGATTTTTTGGATTTGGCGGGAGTCTTGGCTTTCGCAGGAATCTTGATAGTGGAGCCGGCGCGGAGATTGTCGGACTTCATGCCGTTGGCTTTCTTTATCTCGGCGATGCTTACTCCATATTTCTTAGAAAGACTGCTCAGTGTCTCTCCACTCTTCAGCTTGTGGGATGTGGCAGCCGGAGCTTTCGGTTTTGCAGCAGCCTTGGTTGATTTCTTTGCTGTGGCAGCGGGAGTAGCCGGCTGCCATGACTGCTGACCTGATGCAGGCGCCGCCTCGGCCGTCAGTGTCTCTGTCTCTCCTTCTGCGGAAGCGGTATTCACGCGCAACAGCTGACCGGTGCGCACTGCGTTACGACGCAGGCTGTTCCATTGCTTTATTTCTTCCGGGGTGACACCGTATGTCTGGGCTATCGTGGCGAGCGATTCTCCTGGCTTAACCTTATGCGTCACTGTCCTCACCCCTTTCGATGCCGATGCTGTTGCCACAGGAAGGGCACTCTCTTCAAGATTATTGTCTGCTGATGCCAACGCCACATCATTCCTGGAAGCTGCGGGTGCTTCTCCGGGCTCGACACTCTCACGGCGGGCGTATTTTTCGGAGTCATGAGCTTTTATAGCCTCCTCGCTCATCAGATAGGCATGCACCTGCTGCGAAGGGAGAACCAACGTATATGAACGGTCGGCAGAACCGGGAATCACATCTGCACGGAATTGCGGATTCAACACCCTCAGCTCCTCGACGGGGATATTCAACACCGATGAGATCTGATTGAAATGCACACGATCCGAGATCTGCAATGTATCCGTTATCAGCGGCTTGGTAGGTATCACCGGACTGATGTTATGCTGCGGATAATAGTTCATCACATAATTTGCGGCTATAAACATAGGGAAATATCCGCGTGTCTCGGGAGTAAGATACTCATATATCGACCAGAAATCATGATTTTTAGGATCACCACCTGCCCTGCGTATGGCTTTATTCACCGCGCCCGGACCGCAGTTGTATGCCGCGATGGCAAGGCTCCAGTCGTTGTATGTGGCATAAAGATCGCTTAGATATTGAGCGGCTTTCTTTGATGAGAGGTAAGGATCCCTGCGCTCATCCACAAGCGAATTAACCTCAAGTCCCATACCCTTTGCGGTGGCTATCATGAACTGCCACAAGCCTGTGGCTCCATGTCTGGAAACAGCATTGGGATCAAGACCGGACTCAATCACCGGCAGATACTTCAGCTCCAGCGGCAGACCGCGCTCTTCGAGAGCCTGCTCGAATATAGGAAGATAGTAATGGCTGAGACCGAGCAATACAGTCACCTGCTCGCGTCCGCGCTGGGTATAACGGTCGATATATGACCGCACCACCTGATTATAGGGCATCTCTATGACAGTCGGCATTTTGGCAAGACGCTCGCGGATGGTCTTGTCATCATTGCGGGTATCACCCTCACGACGGTATCGGTCGTCGGTAGCCATATAATTTTTCATATACCATCCCTCAAGCATCTTGTGGGTGTCGGCTTCGAAACTTTCCGGATATACGATATCGTTGTCCGTGATCGTTGTCTTCACATCAAGCACAGTGGATTTCTTCTGCGCTACGGCAGATTGCGGGAATGCCGCGGTAGCCACCGCGCATACTAAAAGGAAACGGTATATGTGATTCTTCATGTTGAGAAGCAGTTTAAAAAAGATTAAAAAGTAAACGCCCAGTTGAGTCCGATAGAGGGTTTACGGGTCACAGGCTGCTGTATTATTGTAGGTGTCAGGTCGAGGGAGAGGTCTGGGGTAATGTCGAAATGCGCCATTGAGGCATCAATATAGGCATCCACCATGCAGATCAGATATAGAGCCACAAGACAGATGATACAAAGGTCTCGGTTACGACGGAAATAATCGCGCCGGCTCTTGAATGTGCGCTTCAGCCATTCAGTATCAAGCGAACTTTCATCAACCGTAGGAGGGAAGAAGTCAAGATAACTATTGGTGTTGGGATCACTATCCATCAGGTCGCGGTAGCCCTGGATATAATCCTGATACTGGTTGTTGTTCCAACTGGTTGCATAACCGAGTCCCATGAATCCTCCCACCACGATAGGCAGTTTCCAGAAACGACGGTTGTATATCTGTCCCAATCCGGGGCACAATGCGGAGAGCCATACCGCTCTCTGGGGAGACGGATTGAACGGACGCTTGCCATCGAGACCATAGGGATAGTCCGAAGCCACGACCTCCGTCGGGGGAATTGAATCTGTCACCTCCCCCGCTTTTACCAGTACCTCCGCATCCATGTACACCACAGAATCCTGCGGCAGGGGCTGACGGTCAGGATCCACGCTCTGCGCTCTTGCCGGAATGGAGAAATAATCAAGAGGAAACACCAGCACAAACGCCACGACCAGCAGAATGATCTTTTCCGCCGGACGCAAACGGTATTCGCCGCTGAATATTTGTCTCAGATTCGTCATTGCTTCAGTCGCTCGAAAATTTTTACAAGCTGATGAAGCTCGTCATCGGAAGAGAACTTGAAAGTCACGGAGCCCTTGCCATTCGATGAACGAGCCACCTTCACGGGCATTGAGAAGAAACTTGTGAAATCCTTCTCAAGCACCTTCAGGTCATCGGATTTCTCATTTCCCGTACGCGCCGCTTTCTCCTGCTCTCCCACCTCGGCAAGCTTGCGGCCCAGTTCTTCCACGGCACGGACCGACAGCCCGTCGCGGATCACCTGTTTATACAATTTAAGCTGTATCTTGGGATCCTCCACCGCGAGGATAGCACGTGCATGCCCCATGTCGAGCTTTCGGTCGCGCAGACCGAGCTGGATTTCAGCCGGAAGACGCAGAAGCCGCAGATGGTTGGCTATTGTGGCGCGTTTTTTTCCAAGACGCTCCGACAGCCTCTCCTGTGTGAGATTATATGTATCTATCAGTTTCTTGAAGCCGAGAGCCACCTCTATTGCGTTGAGATCCTCACGCTGGATGTTCTCAATCAGTGCCATCTCGGTCATTTCCGAATCGGAAACCGTACGCACATACGCCGGCACAGTGGTGAGCCCCGCGATCTGCGCTGCGCGCCATCTGCGCTCACCGGCTATGATCTGGTAATCACCATCATCGCCCATACGTAGCGTAAGCGGCTGCACCACTCCCAATTCCCGGATTGAGGCAGCAAGCTCCTCAAGCGTGTTTTCATCAAAAGAGCGGCGCGGCTGATCCGGATTAGGCGCAATGCGCGAAATCTCGATCTCCGAGATTGCCGACGATCCCTCTGTTCTTATGTCACCCATCGAGATCAACGAGTCGAGCCCGCGTCCCAATGCATTTCTTTTCAAAGCCATTGTCATTTCTTTTTATTACGGACCTGAAGCTCCTTGGCAAGCTGCACGTATGCAATCGCACCTCGGGAGTCGGGGTCATACAGAATGGCGGGAAGTCCATGGCTCGGCGATTCGGAAAGGCGGATATTACGTGGAATAACCGTGTCGAACACCATCTTTCCGAAATGTCCCCGCAATTCCTCATAAATCTGGTTGGCAAGACGCAATCTTGCGTCATACATCGTGAGCAGGAATCCCTCGATCTCGAGTTGCGGCCGCAGACGGCTCTTGATTATACGCACAGTGTTCAGCAGCTGCGATATCCCCTCGAGAGCGAAATATTCCGCCTGCACCGGGATCAGCACAGAGTCGGAAGCCGTGAGAGCATTGACCGTAATCACACCCAACGAAGGGGAACAGTCGATGAGTATATAATCATATTCATTTCTCACCGGCTCCAGCAGACGCTGCAACGTGCGCTCGCGATCTTTACGGTTCATAAGCTCCACTTCAGCCCCAACCAGGTCGATACGCGAACAGATGATATCGAGTTTCTCAATCGAGGAATGCATTATCGCATCGGCAGCAGGGTACCCGTCGACAAGACACTCGTAGATAGAGGCGTCGGTAGGTTGCGGCTGCATGCCGATTCCGGAGGTGGCGTTGGCCTGAGGGTCGGCATCCACAAGAAGAACACGCTTCCCTGCCACTGCCAGACAGGCTCCGAGGTTAAAGGCCGTTGTGGTCTTTCCCACACCACCCTTCTGATTTGCTATTGCTATGATTTTTCCCATTCTGATATTTTGAGAATATCTTTAAATTGCAAAAATAGTGAAAAATTGCCGCTTTCCCTAATAAATAGTATTAAACAAATTTAAATTTTACGTATCAAGCGATAGAAAATCAATGTAGCCATGACGGATGCAACCATCAGAGCAACGTCAAAACTGTAGTACACACCTACATTTCCCCAGTCGAATCCCTTGGCGAAAAGCAGCAGCACCGGAATTCCGACAGCGATATATGAACATATGGAAATCCACAGCAGAGGCTTCACATATGATGTGCCTCGGATGGCATTTACGTATGTCAGCTGAGTGGCATCCATGTATTGATAAATCACAAGAGGCAGGATCAACGCAAGGGCTGATGCGACCACCGACTCATCTGGTGTGAAGCAATGGATCAGCCATTTCCCTCCGAGGATGAAGATGAGAGACGCAACAGTGGCAAGCACGAGATTAAGATGCAGCCCGGCTGACGTGATGCGGCGCACACCCCTTATATCTTTCTGCCCCATATAGTTCGCCACACGGATAGATGTGGCTGTGCCGAAACTTATGAATGTCATGAAACCGAGTTGCGCCATAGTGTTCACCACCTGATACGCCGCGAGCTGTATCTTTCCGAACCAACCGCTGACCACCGCCCCGAAGCTCCACAGGGAGCATTCGACACCGCTTTGTATCATGACAGGATAAGATGTGACCCACACTTTGCGTCTGACAGCCCCGAGACTTTCCTTGCTCCTGAAACCAAGGGTATATTCCTCATATTTCCTGCCATAGAAAAATACAATCACTATCGCTATTGCCGCTGCATAACGCGCCACAAGCGTGCTCAATCCGGCACCGGCAAGTCCAAGTTCCGGACAACCGAAATGGCCGAAAATAAGCATGTAGTTCCCGATTATATTTATGACATTCGAGCCCAATATCATCCACATGGGCATTGCCGTGTCGTTAAAACCGTTGAAGGTCTGCTGAAAAGAATTGAAAACCGCCATCGGCAGAAGCGTAGCAAGAATTATAAGGTAATATTTCCTTACCAACGGGAGAATTTCCACAGGTTGTCCGAACCGGTCAAGAAAGAAATAGAGTATGCCCATGATTACTGTCAGCGAGAGCGATACCGCCAGATTCACCTGCACCCCGGCATGCAAGGCGGTTCCGACCTGCCGATTCTCCCCTTTACCGAACAGAGCCCCAGCAATCGGTGTAAGCCCTTGTGCAAACCCCATCTGCATCACCACCGGAATTATGAAAAGTGAATTTACAAAAGCTGCTGCAGCCAGTTCATCAACACCATATGCCCCGACCATCATAGTGTCGGCGAAACTCACTATGATAACACCCAGCTGAGTCACCAGCACCGGCAAACCTAAGCTGAACAGACTGCGATATTCAAAACGATACTGCCTCCAGATATTTTCCATAATAATCTTTACGCAATAAACTCCTTCAGCCGGATGCCGAAAGGGTCGTATGTATAATTTTTCTGCAAAATTACTAAATTAAACAAAATGTTGCTAAATTTGTAGTTTAATTAGAGGTGTATTAATATTTTTTCATCTCTGTTAAGATTCCACCATATGAGATTATTCAGCAAATCAACACTTCTTGGCGCAGCCATTTGCATCGCGGCATTACCCGCCGCGGCACAGGAGGGGACATATACCCTCGATTCCTGCCGCAACATGGCGGTGCGCAACAACAAGACCATCCGCATGGCCGAGGAGGGGATACGCGGAGCCGGCTACGACCGCAAGGCTGCCAAAGCCCTATATCTTCCGGGCATAGATTTCGCGGGAACATATTTTTATAATCAGCGCACTATCAATCTTCTCGGAGAGGATGCCAAACTGCCGACGATGAGCTTCGACCCATCGACCCAGAGTTTCAAATACAACATCCTGACAGATCCGAGCGGTGCACCGATAAAGGATCCGTCTACCGGGGGATATATCCCCACGGAAGTTGCTGTGATTCCTAAAGACGCAATGAGTTTCGACACTCACAATGTGTTTGCCGGAGCCTTCACCCTGACACAGCCCGTATTCATGGGCGGACAGATTAAAGCGCTTAACGAAATCACCAAATACGCAGAGAAGATGGCGACGGCCGCCCGCAACAATGTAGTGCAGGATGTGGTTTTTGCCGTCGACCAGGCATACTGGATGGTGGTGTCGCTGAAATCCAAACAGAAACTTGCCGACAGCTTTGTGACACTGGTCGATACTCTGCGTTACAGCGTAAACGCCATGCTTGAAGCTGGAGTGGCGACACGTGCCGACCTGCTCATGGTGGAAGTGAAGCTCAACGAGGCCAAGATAATGCGCACCAAGCTCGACAATGGTCTCACTTTGGCCCGCATGGCATTGGCGCAGGTGTGCGGACTCCCGGTGCAGTCGAACATGACGCTTGCCGACGAGGATTTCAAAAGCGGTCTTACCGCTATGCCCGACCCTGTATATGATATGCAGGATGTATATTCACGCCGTCAGGATCTGGAGGTGCTGCGCCAAGGGATATCGGTGTTATCTCAAAGAGAGAAACTTGCCATGGGACAGATGCTGCCGAAGCTCGCCATCGTGGGTGCCTATGAATTCTCAAACCCAAATCTCAACAACGGCTTCAGTAAAAAATTCGGAGGAGGCTTCAGCGTCGGTGCCACCATCGCCATCCCGTTATGGCATTGGGGAGGAAACTACAACCATTACCGCGCCACAAAATCCGCCACCAACGCTCAGCGCCTGATGCTTGAGGATCTGGAGGAGAAGGTCGATCTGCAGGTGCAACAGGCTAAATTCAGCTTTCAGGAGGCATTCAAGACTTACGACATGACCAAATCCAACATGGCGAGTGCCGAAGAGAACCTCCGCTCCGCCCAGATCGGATTCAGCGAGGGCGTGATGACCACAAACGATGTAATCGCCGCTCAGACCGCATGGCTGCAGGCTAATTCCGAGAAAATCGACGCGGAGATAGGCATACACCTCTGCGAAGTATATCTCGACAAAGTGATAGGGAAACTAAATTACTAATATAACTTCACAACTTCTTATAAAGATGGCAACTGACAATACACAGAATACACAACCTATAGGGGCGGTAGACCCTTCCGAGGTTACAAAAAAAGACAAGGCACTGATCCTGACAATCGTTGTGATTGTCTGTATCCTCGCAGCCTTGGCAATAGTGGGCTTCATATGTCTCAAACCCGGTCCGGACACCGTACAGGGGCAGGGTGAGGCCACAGAGATCCGCATCTCCGGCAAGCTCCCCGGACGCGTTGCAGAAATTTACGTTGAAGAGGGACAGCATGTAAAGGCTGGCGATACACTTGTGCGTATAAATTCTTCACTCGTAGAGGCGAAGATGGAGCAGGCCAGGGCTATGGAAAGCGCTGCCCAGGCTGCCAATTCCAAGGTTGACGCCGGCACACGTCCGCAGATCGTCGAGGGAGCCCGCGACCTCTGGAAACAGGCGCAAGCTGCCGCGGAGATCGCAAAGAAAACTTATACCCGCATGCAGACCCTTTTTGAGAAGGGTGTTGTCAGCGAGCAGAAACGCGATGAGGCAAAAGCCGCCTACGATGCAACTGTAGCAGGAGAGGCTGCGGCAAAAAGCCAGTATGAACTTGCCCGCTCCGGCGCTCAGAAACAGGATAAAGAGGCATCCTCGGCTATGGTGACTGTAGCCAAGGGCGGCGTTCAGGAAGTAAACGCCCTTCTTGAGGATCAATATCTTACAGCCCCTTGCGATGGCGAGATTACCGTGATATATCCCAACGTAAGCGAACTTATAGCCACCGGCGCGCCGGTGATGACACTTGAGAAGGATGACCATTGGGCTGTGTTCAACGTCCGCGAGACTCTGCTTAAGGATATAAAACTCGGGACCGTGCTCCGCGTCAAGATTCCAGCCCTCGACAAGGAAGTTGACATGAAGGTATTTTATATCAAAGACCTCGGCACATATGCCAACTGGCAGGCGACAAAGGCCACAGGCGACTATGATGCCCGTACATTCCAGATCAAATGTCGCCCTGATAAGCCGGTGGAGAATTTCCGTCCGGGAATGTCTGTATTGTATTTAGGGGTAAAAGATTAGCGGATAGTCAGCATGGGCAATCTCGAGTTAAATAAGGGGCTTAAGTCCATCATGATCAGGAGCCTGGTGCAGATTGTGAGGAGACCTGTATATTGGACAGGATTCTTCATCATCCCTCTGTTCATGTTCATGTTTCTGACAACCATGCTCGACAAGGGGTTGCCGACACGAGTGCCGGCAGCTATGGTGGACCGCGACGGCACGTCCCTCAGCCGGGATATTACCCAGAGCCTAAACGGCATGCAGATGGTAAACCTCACCCATACTCCCAACAGCTTCAGTGAGGCGCGTCATCTGATGCAGAGCGGAAAGGTATACGGTTTCTTCCTGATTCCTGAAAATTTTCAGGCTGACCTGCTTGCCGGGCGAAAACCGGTGATTACCTTTTATACCAACATGACATATTTCGTGCCTGCCTCAATGCTCTTCAAGACATTCAAGGCCACGGCGGTATATGCCAAGGCAGGCATAGCCATGAATATCGTGCAGTCGGCAGGTGCCGATGCAGAGGCTCTCGCCCCCATGATGATGCCTGTCAACATCGCATCGCGGGGCATTGGCAATCCACAGCTCAATTACGGGATATACATCGCGAACTCTTTTGTGCCTTGTCTGCTACAGCTGATGATATTCCTTATCACGGCGTTCAGCCTCGGCCAGGAAATGAAATACGGCACTTCCCGACGCCTCATGCAGATGGCTGACGGCTCAGTGGTGAAAGCTCTGTTCGGCAAGCTGTTTCCCCAGACTGTGATATGGTGGGTAGTGGCGTTCTTCATGACCGCATGGCTTTACCGCTACAACCATTATCCGATGAACGGATCATGGGGATGGATGCTGCTTTCAGAATTTATGTATGTTCTCGCATGCCAAGGCTTTGCGATTTTCGTGGTTTGCGTGTTGCCAAACCTCAGACTCTCGCTCTCCGTATGCGCCCTGCTCGGAATCCTCTCCTTCTCCATTGCGGCATTCTCATTCCCGGTACCGAGCATGTATCCGGCAATGCGACTCTTCAGCTATATCGTGCCGGTGCGTTATAACTTCCTTATATATGCCGACCAGGCTCTCAACGGAATCGATATAGCATATTCGAAAATGTGGTTCGTGGGGTATATTGTTTTCATGCTTCTCCCGTTCACACTGTTGTGGAGACTGAAGAAAGATCTGAAACATCCCATATATGTACCTTAATAAAAGTCAATTGTAAATACGCATGCTGCGCATTTACATAAAAATATAGGATACTTTGAAACTGAAAGATCACATACATAACATGTTCAGGGTCTACTGCCGTGAATTCAAGATGGTTACCAAAGATGTTGGTATCATCCTGTTCTTCATGTTCCTGCCCTTGGCTTACCCGATAATATATTCCCTGATATACAATCCGGAACTTGTGAAGGATGTGTCGATGGTTGTGGTTGACCACGACCGCACCCCGCTTTCAAGGGAACTTGTGCGCAAGATGGATGCCTGCGACCAGGCACACGTGATAGGGTATGCCACAGACCTTAGCGATGCCCGACATGCCATGAACTCGCACAAGGCTTTCGCCATACTTGAGATTCCATCCGGATTCGAGCGTAAAGTAGGACGATCGGAAACAGCCAACGCCGTGATGTATTGCGACATGAGCCTGCTTCTGCGCTACCGTGGATTCCTTGTGGCTGCAACCAACGTGATGGAGGATTTCTCATCCGAGCTGATGACAGAAAAGATTGATGAGATCGCTCCGCTTGCCGAGACAGTGATGTCTGGAGACCTGCTTCCCATACATAATGTGTCGATGGGCAACATCCGCAATGGATTCGACTCCTTCATCATGCCGGGAGTGCTGATTCTTATTCTCCAGCAATGCATCATACTCGCCGTGGGTATGGCTGGAGGCGCGCAACGTGAATCCATGCGCCTCACCGGTTATTGCTCCGATAATCTCGCGCCTTCCATACCGTTGACAATGCTGGCGCAGACGCTCTGTTATCTTACAATCCTCATCATACCCATCATCTTCATGCTCCATTATGTCCCGCTCATATTCCGGTTCCCGATGGCGGGCAATCCTCTGGAGATATTCGCATTTATCCTGCCGATGATAATAGCGTCGTTCGGTGTAGGATTCGCATTCCAGTCACTGGTTACAGAGCGGGAGACGGTATTTGTGCTATGGGTGGCGACATCTCTGATATTCCTGCTTCTGTCAGGACTTATATGGCCGATGTATGACATGCCGACTGCATGGCGATGGCTCGCCTCCATATGCCCGTCAACGTGGGGTGTTGAAGGATTCATCAAGATGAACGCCAATGGAGCTTCACTCTCGCAAGTGTCCGGACCATATATCAACCTCTGGATCCTCGCAATCGCATGGTGTTTGATAGGCTATTGCTCACGCAGATGGGTAGTGCGTCCCGCCCTGAAGAGATTGAGCCGCAGCTCTATTACCAACTAACCATTAGAATATATTCTATAACCGCTGATAAAAAAGTGTTTTTCATAGTCAAAATCTTCTCACTTCTCCCCTTCCGGCTGCTTTATCTGCTGTCGGACTTTATGGCATGGCTGGCATGCGATGTGGTAAGATACCGCAGGAATGTAGTGCGCCAGAATCTCACCTCCTCTTTTCCGGAGAAAGATATCAAAGAGATACGCAGAATAGAAAAACAATTCTATCTTTTCCTCTGCGACTATTTCATGGAGACAATAAAACTCGCCACGATGTCGGAGAAGAATATGCGTAAAAGACTCAGGGTGGAGAATATCGAGGAAATCAACGAGGCTGTGAGGCGCGGTCAGTCGGTAACCATCTACCTTGGACATTATTGCAACTGGGAATGGGTCAGCTCCCTGCCTCTTCATATTGATCCCGCTGCCCAATGCGCCCAGATCTACCATCCGCTGGAAAACAAAACATTCGACCGCCTTTTCTACCGTCTCCGTACCCGTTTCGACGCCAATAACATAGCCATGTCTGACATCATGCAGACTCTTGTGCGCTGGAAGCGTGAGGGGATACCATCCGTGACGGGATATATCGCCGACCAAGCCCCCGGGCTCAACATCCACCTCTTTGTTGACTTCCTCAACCACGAGACCGGAGTCTACACCGGACCGGAACGTATCTCAAAATTCTTAGGAGCAAAAGCGGTGTATGCCCACATGTGCCGCCCGCGCCGCGGCTACTACACCTTGCGGTTCATACCCATATCCGACAACGTAAAGAAAGAGACCATCTTCGAGACATCCCGCGAATATTTCCGTCTGCTCGAAACCAACATCCGCGAGACACCCCAATACTGGCTCTGGAGCCACCGCCGCTGGAAGCGTCCCCGCTCAATGTTCGAGGCATACCACGGCGACAAAGCCGCCGAGATGCTCACCCACCTCTGACATAAGTCTTGATAAAAATCTCTCCCATAAAAATACACACATGATATCACGAATAATCTTTCTGATAATAATATCTGTCACTATTACCTGCTGCACAGACAAACAAACTGACAGCCGCCTTTCAAAAATAGAGGAGATGTCAGAAATATATCCCCAAAGGGCATTAGACTCATTGACTGTCATCAACTTTGACAAACTTTCAGATACAGACAAGGAGTATTATGATTTTCTTTGGGTAAAAACCAGTGATAAATCCTTCATAAAGCATACCTCCGACAGTCTTATATTAAACGTCATAGTACATGACAAGATTCGAACACAAAACTTCGTTTCACTTTTTAACGATGGACTCCGCTGAACCAGCAAAAGCCCGTAACGGCATATGGGTGATGCCGTTTATGTATAGAAGATATTCCGGTAAATGTGAAATATTCATCAAAAGTTCATTTATCTCATTTTGAAAACCTCAGGCTTGAAGTAATCGTAAAGAAATAATGGGAATGCGTTCAATACTGAAATTGTTTGATTCGCCATTATAAAGTCATGGTGCTGGGATGAGAATATGCTCGGCTGACTTATGTTGTCTTTTTGTGTCGGATCTTCATGTTTACCCTGACAAAGCAGATTTGCCTTCCGTATGTTCATTCCGACAAGATATATCCAATTCATTCTGATTCGACTCACAATATCGCTTCTTGTTTTGTTTCTCTCAGTGACGCATAAATGGTCTAAGTTTGAATACGGTGGAAAGTCTCGCGCTATCTTCTTATAGTCTGAACAATCGGATATGGATACAGAATATTGCCAATAGTCATTGTCAGGTAATGAGCCTGTATGATAGATAGACTCAATCATGGGATAATTTATGAAGAGTTTGCCATTCTCCGTTTCATTATCAAAATATGACAGCATCTCTGATATTTGAGCAGCACTGATCTGTGGCGGTTGATTTTCATTGTGTATGTCGAGATCAAAGAATAGGAACACATCTGAAAAATCAGACATGTCATAATCTTCGGATATCGCACCATTCTCTTTCAGTACGCCAGCAATGTCCGCACCGTCGCCCAATTCGTGCATCTGACGGTAGAGTTCGTAGATATTGTTACCAAAAGAGCATACGATGTTCTCCTCTGATGACGGGAAAAACAGTTGCTCAATTGACTTGAACAGCATTGGCTCTCTACGCTCGCCTTCAAATACAAACAGTATCATAAGGCAGAAAAGGCATTCGCCCTGAAAAGCTTCTCTATGTTATGCCCGAATCGGAGTTCCTTATCAGTGCAGTCACATAAAGGTTTGATCACATTATGGGCAAGAATAAAATTGCAGTCGGGACGAAGCAAGTCATTTGTCATGAGATAGGTATTGTGGGAAGAAAGGAACACCTGACATGGCAGTTCAAAGAGTTTCCGGCACACTTCGTATGCCAATCGGAAATGATAGAAGGCATCGAACTCATCAATGAATACAAAGGATGCACGACCCATTTTCTTCAACCAAATGTAAAGAACCTGCAATGAGATTGTGCCTGTAGAGGCTACCCGGTTAAATGGTATCTGCACTCCGTTTATTATACATTTGAGGACTTTATCTCCATCCACTGGCTTGGCGAAATCAAATTCCTGTCCGCTTACATTTAGAAGGAAATCTTTGAAATCAGCCATAAGTCCAAGCTTAATAATCTCTTCTTCTAAGAAAGAAGCGTTGGTGTCAAGACCGATAAACTCTCTTTTGTCAAGACTCTTGAACCACAGCATCGTGTCGGCAAAATTTTTCAGTTCCAACAGATAATGATTCTCTGGCAATGGATATGTGGCTGTCAGGAAATTGACCAAAGACATTCCGTTGGTATTTTTACGAAGTTTCTCTTTGACATTTGCGTCTATTGGAAATTCATCGCAGATAACGAGAGCCTCGCTATTGCTGTCAAATACAAGATTACCATTGACGCAGAGTTTCTCCGCAATCAATTTGCCATCCTTATCCTTCTTATAAGAGTATTCCTGATTATCCAACCCAAATCGGAAGCTGTACTCAAACTCCACCGGCTCATTGTCATGACCAGCAGTAGCGAAGTTGGAGTAATAGTCTGGCTTCTTCCACTTCTGGGACAGATGGTTCTCTATATCAAATATCGCCAATGCAAAATTTGACTTACCCGAGCCGTTAGGACCATATATTATACCATTTTTTATAACTCCATCTTTCACGGCATAGGTGTTGAAGGCATAATTGCTTGGGCTTGTCAAATCCCAACAAATACGCTCAGCAAATCCTCTATAATTCTTGACAGCGAATGTCGTTAACATATCTAATTCTAATGCTATTAATTTAGAGTCCGCCCTAAAACTAATTTTTATGAAACGGACTCTTAGAAACTGTTTAAATTTATTACGAAAATTATGTTATATCCTTTCTTTCAGGAATTTTGAGTGTCTTTACGGCTGTTTCAGCCAAGTGTTATCGGTCAAAACCGAAAGGTTTCTCCCTCTTCCACTTGCTGAAACATCTCGGAAATACATCTCAAAATTCTCTGAAAATAAATTTAAACAGTTTCTTATGCAAAGTTATAAAACAATCTCAATATTCCGTAATTTTTTTACGGTAAATTTTATACCGATGTTAATTCTTCCCGACAGGATGAACATTGAAAGGCGAAATGAAGAACATAAGTTACAACTATCAGGAGCGTTTAGATTTGGAACTCGCGAGATAGCGCAGCCAGGCGTAGGGCTTGCGGCGGGGAAGGTAACGGAGGTTGTGGCCGTGCGCGTAGGCCTCGCGCTCGAAGGATATGTTCATGTAGGCATCGTTGCGGTTTCTATACTGGATAAGCCTGACAAACCATTCGATGATATACCAGATATAAAACGGTAGGAACAGCATTTCTCGCTGTTGCGCGGTGTGAATGCGCTCGTGGTTTATGACACATCTGTCAATCCATGAGGGATCTCTTGTCCAGAATGTACCGAACAAGTTAACGCATATCCCTTTGGGTATCAATCTGCACTTAATCACCATCACTAACCTAACATGCACAGCAGTGGCAAAGTTTCGTCTCGTTCCAAAAATCAATAACCTATTTATTTTGCCAAGTCCTTAAAACTTACTAAATTTGGAATACAATAAAATTTATTGCTGTTCGGTAAAATTTTAATCACGCAGAGGCGCAGAGGCGCAAAGGACTCATGCCGCTCTATTCGGCGCAGAAGTCGTTACCACTCCTGCCGAGACACAGAGTTAGACGCATCGGCTCCGCGCCTTTGCCAAAATCGCCACGCGATTCTCCGTGATCTTAATCATCATACTTGTCTACTCAAGCTTTGCGCCTCAACGGCTCTGCGTGATGTTTGACCATATAATGGGGCTTATCAAGGACTAAACTCCCATATTTATGATAGTTATGCATATTTACCAGACAGCAATAACTAAAATTAAGAAGTTGTTTAAAAATCATGAGACATATAGCCATTATTTTTTGTATTATCGCCTCTTGCTTAGCCAACGCTGAGAATTCTGTAGTTGAGGGAATATCTACCGCTGTTCCCGATGGCACACCTGTCTCTCTTTACCAGATGTTTGGTCGTTCAGGACGTTTTATAGCAAGCGATACCATCAGAAACGGTCGCTTCCGATTCGAGATGGATGCCGACACTGTTTCCGACAAGCTGCTCATCATGAGCTTCCAGAATGGCAACCCTACCGGACGACGCATCTACATGCGTCCCGGCATTAAAGTTAAAGTCATGGCCGACAGCAGGATTGCCGATGTATGGAGAATTGAGAGCCCGATTTCCCGCCAGGCAGAGATGGATACTTTCATGCTCAATTCCCGTGATCTCATAATCAAGTTTCGCACTGCTGATTCCTTCGACCGCGATTCTATCCTGAACATCATCAACATGCGCGATGCGGAATTGCTCGCGAAACTTCCACACTCTGACGCATGGCTGGAAAAGCTATCTGATCTCGCATCCCTTTCCAAGATACCACAGAAAAACAATTATCCTGAATTAAAGAAACAACTTGAGGGTCTATACGATTCCATGAGCGAACAGGAAAGAAGCACGCGGGAAGGGAAAAGGAGCTGCGCTTTCATTTATACCCCCAAGAGAGCTGAAATGGATAAACCTTATATTGATGCAGACTTTTACGACATAGACGGAAATCTGCACCACGTATCAGAGCTTCCCGATAAATGGAAACTGCTGGTTTTCTGGTCGAGCGGTTGCTTCGCCTCCACCAATGCAATCAAGGAACTTAACGATATAAAAAAACGATATCATGAACGTCTCGAAATCGTCAGCATCAGCCAGGATGCCATACCTTTATGGGAAAAAGCCTCGGATTCCATCGACATGAACTGGCACAACTGGAATGATAATCAGGAAGATTACGGAATTTTCAATACCTACAACATTCGCTATCTGCCTACCTATGCCATAATAAATCCTGAAGGAATAGTGACAGACATAATGTTTGCAGTATCCAAAGGATTCCTCAAGCTCTATCTGTCTGACAAGTTTTACTCAGAACTCCCCATGCAGGTGAGTAGAAAAGGAAAGACTACGACAGTGATCAATCCTCGCTTTTCAACAAACGAAACGCAACACAGCCTGCATGTTGACAAGATTGTAAGGGGTAAGGATGCCACTGAATTGTTTTTCACCGCAACATATTATCCCGGATATTGGATGGATATCACGTCCGGCTGCGCAATCGAGACTCAAGACGGCAACAAATATCACGTTATCAGCGCTGATGGCATTAAGATTGGAGAGAAATTCTATCCTGGAGACAACGGTGACTTCAAGTTCTCATTGAAATTTCCTCCGATCCCGGCAGATGCGGTATCAATAACTTTTCGAGAGACAGAATATTATATCTCAGGACTATCCTTGACTTCAGACCAATAGTCCCGTTTCCGGAGACTGTTTCATAAAAAATTCCTGACAGGTTACAATGCATCAAAGATTTTGATTAATTTTGTAGTTTATATAGCAATTTGACTTTTACAGTCTGTTTTATAACACCTCGTCAAGTGAAAGATTTCTTTAAATTCATGCTGCGTTTTGCAGCTCCATATAAGTGGAATGTCATCATCAGCGTTTTTTTCAATCTGCTGACTGCTTTCCTTACCCTATTCTCGTTCGCTTTCATCATGCCTATCCTGAGGATGCTCTTCGGTCTTGACACCCAGGAGTATCACTACATGGAGTTTGGCTCTGCCAAGACAATGGAGGTGCTGAACAACAATCTCTATTATTATGTGTCGGAAATCATGACACAGAAGGGACCTTCGCTGACACTGCTGATTCTTTGCGGGGCTCTGACTGTGATGACTCTCCTGAAAGTGTTGTCGGGATATACAAGCGAATGGTTTACAATACCGATGCAGAACGGTGTCACGCGCGATATTCGCAACGCGATGTATCGTAAGATCGTATCCCTACCCATCGGATTCTTTACCAATGAAAAGAAAGGTGACATAATGGCCCGTATGTCGGGTGACGTATCTGAGGTGCAGGTGTCGGTTATGTCGAGTATCTTCAGTATGGTGAAATATCCGATCCTGATCATATCATACCTCTTCGGAATGATAGCCATCAGCTGGCAGCTAACGCTTTTTGTATTCATAATGCTGCCTGTGATAGGGGCTCTGCTCGGAGTGGTGGGACGACGGCTAAAACAGCAGAACCTGAAAGGGCAGCAGAGATTCGGCTCAATACTATCCAACATAGAGGAGACCATAGGCGGTCTGAGAATTGTGAAGGCATTCAATGCCGAAGGACAGATGGAGCGTAATTTCTCAGCCGAGACTGAGGATCTCTACCACATACACAACTCCATGGGACGCCGATATACGTTGGCTCATCCTATGAGTGAATTTCTCGGCACCATGGCGGTGGCCGTGATCCTATGGTTCGGAGGCACACTTATCTTATCAGGAAATTCCACCATCGATGCCTCCCAATTTATATACTTCATGGTGATTTTCTACAGCCTTATCAATCCTGCCAAGGAGTTGTCAAAAACTTCATACACAATACAGAAAGGTATGGCAGCCATGGAGCGTATCGACAAAATCCTCGGTGCGGAGAATCCCATCCAGGATCCCGCCAATCCCAAAGAGCTTCCGGAAGACAGGCGCAAAAGCTCGGTAAGCTTCAGGAACGTCTGCTTCAGCTATGATGGAGAGCGCGATGTGCTGTCGGATATAAACCTTGATGTAAGACCGGGCGAGACGGTAGCTATCGTCGGTCAGTCAGGCTCGGGAAAATCAACCCTCGTTGATCTTATACCCCGCTTCTGGGACGTGGAACGTGGAGAGGTAATGGTGGATGGTATGAATGTGAAAGACCTGAGGGTAAAAGACCTGCGGTCGCTGATGGGCAATGTCAACCAGGAGGCGATACTCTTCAACGACACAATCTTCAATAACATCGCTTTCGGTGACAAGAACGCAACTTTAGAACAGGTTGAGGCTGCCGCACGAATCGCGAATGCCCATGAATTCATAGTCAATACGGAGGAAGGATACCAGACAATGATTGGCGACCGCGGTTGCCGCCTGTCGGGTGGTCAACGCCAGAGAATCAGTATCGCAAGAGCCATACTCAAGAACCCGTCTATCCTCATTCTCGATGAGGCCACATCCGCACTTGACACCGAAAGCGAGCGACTTGTGCAGGATGCTCTTGAGAAGCTGATGAAAGACCGCACAACAATCGTCATAGCCCATCGATTGTCGACAATCGTAAATGCCGATAAGATATGTGTGCTCCATGAAGGCAGGATTGTGGAGACCGGAACCCATACCGAACTTATTGAACTCGGAGGGATATATAACCGCCTGGTGGAGATGCAGCAGGTGTGACATTCTAAAACAAATATTATGGATGATAAAGATAAATTTGACAAACCATTGTCACCCGAAGATATAACTAATCCGGAAGAGACGGCAGCTGAGACTCCGTCTTCAACTCCGGAAACATCAAGAGAGGAGAAAATCGAAACCGAATGGGCCAAAGCTCTTCATCTCGACTATGATCCGGAAGAGGCTCGCCGACGCGCCGAGGAGATAAACTCACGGGCTTCGGCACAGACACCTCCTCCCATGCCAAATCAAGAGCAGCAGACTGCCAACGAATGGCCTCCGCGTAATGAACCCCCGGCACCGGCTCCTCAACCATTCGAGAACGTTCCTCAACCGGCACCGTATCATCAACCAGAACCAATGCCACAGACCTACCTCGTATGGTCTGTGCTTGCAACCGTATTCTGCTGTCTGATTCCGGGAATTGTCGCGATAATATATAGCACCATGGTCAGCTCCAAATATTACGCCAAGGATTACGAAGGCTCAAAGAAAGCCTCAGAGATGGCCCAATACTGGATCATCGCTTCCGTTGTGTTGGGTGTGATTACGGCTGCGGTTTATCTTCCCCTTTCTCTTTTAGCGTGAAAAAAACGGGTAATGTGAAAAAGAGTATCGTTTATATTGCGCTACTCATTGCCGTAGCTTTAATAGCCGCAGTCTATTTCACCTTCGATCCGTCCACAACACGCTTCATGCCCCGATGCCTTTTCCATGAACTGACAGGATGGCAATGTCCGGGATGCGGCAGCCAAAGAATGCTTCATGCTCTCTTTCACGGCAATCTGCCTGAGGCATGGAACTACAACGCCTTTCTGCTATGTATTATTCCGCTTCTTATCCCGATGGTTTGGCTGGAAATTAACCGCAATAAGTATCCTTCGCTCTATATGCGCGTGCATTCCCTGCCGGTGACGATAACAGCTGTCGGAGCCATCATCGCATGGTGGATATTACGTAATTTATAATATTTATAATCCGCTTCCTGATATGTTTATAATCGGATATATGGCAAGTGGGAAAACCACATTCGGAAGAGCCCTTGCCCGACGCACCGGTCACGAATTCATCGACCTTGATTTTTACATAGAGCAGCGGTTTCGCAAATCAATCGCTGACATATTCGCCGAAAAGGGGGAAGATGAGTTCCGGCGCATTGAAGCCGCGATGCTTCGTGAAGCCGGAGAATTCGAGAATACCGTGGTATCCTGCGGTGGCGGCACGCCATGCTTTCACGACAACATGAACTACATGCTTTCACGCGGAGACGTGATATGGCTCGAGGCATCACAGGAAAGAATAACCGAAAGGTTGATCATCAACAACGCCCGCCGACCGCTGATGCGCGGCAAGACACCGGAGGAAATACGTCATTCTGTAGAGGAAGGTCTGGCGACACGGCATAAATGGTATTCGCTCGCCAACATCCGCTTCAACGGAGAACACCTTGAAGACAAACTTCAGATAGACACCTCCGTCACCAACTTTCTGCAAACCTACAAATTCTCCAAATAGAGGAGTAAGAGTCCGTCCCCTAAAGCCAAATTTTTTATGAGACGGACTCTAAATTTTGATAATCTAAATATAAATATTAATTTAGAGGGTTAATACCTACTTATTGATACTTATGACAAATTCCAAAGAAGAAATGGATCTCGAACCCAAAGAGATGGTTGAGGTTCTCGAAAACGAATGTCCGGCTATCCGTATTGGTATAGTGGCAAACTATTCCGATGGTTATGAGACCCGTATGCTTCTGACTCCGGAGGCCTGCGGAATGCTTACATCCGGTGGTATAAAGGTCTGCATGGAAGCCGGTTCGGGCAGCGACATCAGTTTTTCGGATGAGAAATATGCCGAATACGGTGTTAAGATCGTAACCCGCGATGAGGCTCTGCAATCTCCTGTGGTGCTTTGCTACACTCCCCTTAAGGCAAAAGACATAAAAAAGATGCAGAAAGGGGCGGCTTTGCTCTGCATGATGGATAATATTCTTTTTGAGGAATCCACAATAAAAGCATTGCTTGAACGCCGCATCGCCACAGGTTGTTTCGACAATATGTACAGCCATAACGATGAACCTGTTTTCGCCAATATTATCGACGAGATAGATGGCCGCGCAGCCATCATGTATGTTGAGGAGGCTCTTTCATATCTCGGTGGAGGAAAGGGTGTGCTTCTCGCAGGCGTTGCAGGTATCAATCCCTGTGAGGTTCTGCTGATCGGCATGGGCAACGACATGATAGCTGCATCAAAAGCTGCTGCGGCTGTAGGCGCGCGCGTGACGCTGATGGATAACGACACCTCGACTTTGCAGGTTGCAAAAGATATCGTAGGTCCGCTTGTGGAGACTATAGCCGTGCATCCAAGAGTGCTTTACAACCGCGTCAAGACCGCAGATGTGATAATAATGGGAAATACCACACGTCCATTCGAATTCCCCAACAACCTCAAGGCTGCGATGAAAGAAAACGCTTATGTGCTTGACATGAACGAGACTCATCCCTCGGTATGCGTGCCTCGCACAGTAGCCATGGCTCTTTCCAACGCACTTGTTAATTTCTTTGACGAGATGGCTATCAAGAATGGTTTTTACGGAATGGTGGCAACTACTCCGGGAGTCCAATTCGGAATAGTTACATTTGAGGGTAAACTCGTCGACAAACTCATTGGCAGTTACCTCGGAATGCCGAGCGTCGACATAAACGTGATGCTTTCGGCGGCAAATTAAGAAGTTGTAGAGTCCACTAAAAATGGTTCAAGAGAGGAAGAATCTCATCCATATCATACCATCCAACAAATGGGGAGGGACACAGAGCTATGCCCTTGACATCTGCCGTCATTACCATGAGGCAGGGTGGCAGGTTACAGTGCTGACACGTAACGCTGTGGGCGTGGACGCCCCATTTGCCGATGCCGGGATAGAGCTTCTACATGCGCCTGTGGCAGGATTCCTCGACATTGCATCCGCCATGACCTTGGCGTCAAAACTCAAGCAGACTTCCTCCCTCACCGTCATACACACCCACCGCTACCGCGATGCCTTTACGGCTCTTCTCGCCAAGAAGCTCGCCAAGCGTCCGGACATCAAGGTTGTCACCACGCGCCATGCCGTAAGACGCGGGCGAAACACGCGCATCTTCAGAAAAATGTATTCTATGGTTGACGCGCATATATTTGTTTCGCGACTGGCATATGACAGCTTCCGACACTCCCTAAACGGAGAAATACAACTTCCGGAAAAGAGGGTGCATATACTTCACAATAGCCTCAACGTGCCCGACATCATCCCTTCGGAAGAACCAGCACATGGACCGATCGTTGCATTATACCAGGGTTCGATTGTGAAAGGGAAAGGGGTTGAACATCTGATAGATGCAATGGAGCTGCTAAAAGGCAGCAAACTCCGGCTACGCATCTCCGGATTGGGAAATCCTGATTATCTTGATATCCTGCGCCGCAGGGCGATGCAACGGGATGTGATGGATTCTATCGACTGGAATATAAAAACGGCTCCATCATCGGAAGCCTGCGCGGAAGCGCATTTCGGGGTGGTTCCATCATCCGAACGCGAGGCTTTCAGCCTTGAGAGCCTCCGCTTCATGTCAGCCGGGAGAGCACAGGTGACAACATGCAACGGCGCACAGAAGGAATACCTTGACAACGGACGCACCGCTCTGCTTGTGGAGCCATCCGACACCCAAGCCTTGGCTGACGCGATGCTTAAACTTGCCGGTGAGCGGGACTTGCGTACGGCAATAGGCACCGAGGCTTATAAAGAATACAAAAACCACCTTTCGTGGTCTCATTTTATAAACACTTTAAATAAAATCTATATAGAATGAAGAAAGCCCTTATCACTGGAGTAACAGGTCAGGACGGTTCCTACCTCTCCGAACTTCTTATTTCCAAAGGATATGATGTGCATGGCACGATACGACGCAGTTCAACGGATTACCGCGAGCGAATCACCCATCTGGAGGGTCATCCAAACTTTCATCTGCATTATGCCGACATGGCTGACTCCATGAGCCTGATAAAGGTCATCATGGATGTGAAGCCCGATGAGATATACAACCTTGCAGCCCAAAGCCATGTTCAGGTATCGTTTGATGTGCCTGAATACACAGCCAACACCGATGCAACCGGAGTGCTCCGTGTGCTTGAGGCTGTGCGCCAGGCAGGTCTCGCCGATAAATGCCGCATATACCAGGCTTCCACATCGGAGCTCTATGGCAAGGTGGAGGAAGTGCCGCAGAATGAAAACACTCCTTTCCATCCCTACAGCCCATACGCTGTCGCAAAGCTTTATGGCTACTGGATCGTAAAGGAATACCGTGAGGCGTATAATATGTATTGCTGCTCCGGAATTCTCTTCAACCATGAGTCGGAACGTCGTGGCGAGACATTCGTAACCCGTAAGATTACCTTGGCTGCTGCGCGTATAGCTCAGGGAAAGCAGGACAAACTATACCTTGGCAACCTGTCATCCCTGCGCGACTGGGGATATGCTCCGGATTATGTTGAGTGCATGTGGCTGATGCTCCAGCAGGAAAAACCGGAGGATTTTGTTATAGCAACCGGCAAACAGCATTCAGTGCGCGAGTTCGCCACGCTGGCATTCGCTCGTGCCGGAATAATCCTCCGCTGGGAAGGCGAAGGTGCCGATGAGAAAGGAATCGATGTATCCTCCGGCAAGGTGCTGGTGGAGGTATCACCGGATTTCTATCGTCCCACGGATGTGGTGAATCTATGGGGTGACCCGACAAAGGCCAAGGCTCTGTTAGGTTGGAATCCGACAAAGACAACATTCGAGGATCTTGTAAACCGCATGGTCGACTCTGACATGCAGAAAGTGGCTGTGGAACGCGCTTCAGAACATGTGCGCACAAATCTTGAGGAATATCTTGAGAAAGGAATAGTAAAATGAAAAAAGATTCAAAAATATACGTTGCGGGACACCGTGGGATGGTAGGATCCGCGATAGTAAGGGAACTTGAAAGACAAGGATACCATAATATCGTGACCCGCACACATGCCGAGCTCGACCTCACTGACCAAAGGGCGGTGAATGAATTCTTTGAAACCGAGAAACCTGAATATGTGTTTTTAGCAGCGGCAAAGGTCGGCGGTATAGAAGCCAACGACAAGGCACCCGCTGATTTCATGTATCAGAACATGATGCTGGAGATGAATGTAATCAACGCTGCATGGCGCAATGGATGCAGCAAACTCGAATTTCTCGGTTCATCGTGCATCTATCCCCGCATGGCTCCCCAGCCCATGCCCGAATCCTGCCTGCTGACATCTTCTCTTGAGAAAACAAACGAGGCGTATGCCCTCGCCAAAATCTCTGGTCTCAAATATTGTGAATATCTTAACCGTCAGTATGGCACGGATTTCATCTCCGTTATGCCTACCAATCTTTACGGTCCCAACGACAATTACCATCCCACCCATTCACATGTTTTGCCGGCACTCATCCGACGTTTCCATGAAGCGAAGGAAAACGGTGCGGAGAGTGTGACATGCTGGGGCGATGGCTCGCCGCTGCGTGAATTCCTCTATGTCGATGACCTCGCGAACCTGTGCGTATTCCTCATGAATAACTATTCCGGAAATGAGACAGTCAATGCAGGCAGCGGGAAAGAGTTGACAATAAAAGAGTTGACAGAGCTTGTGGCTGAGACCGTCGGATTCACAGGCAGAATCGAGTGGGATTCATCAAAACCCAATGGAACACCCCGTAAACTTCTGGATGTATCGAAAGCTACTTCACTCGGATGGACATACCGCACAGAACTCCGTGATGGCATAGCATTGGCTTATGAAGACTTTCTCAACAATCCGATGCGTGCGGAAAGATGATCCATGGGGAGAGAAATATTGATAGAATTGTGTCGTGGGGGGTGTTTTTCATCCTCCTCGTCACGTATTGGCTGACAGTTGCGCCGACGGTATCATATTGGGACTGTCCGGAATATGTGTCGGCAGCATGGAAACTGGAAGTAGGACATCCTCCTGGTAATCCCACCTGGATGCTTGTGGAGCGGGTGGTGACAATGCTCGCTCCGTCAGGACACTATGCCGCATTGCTTGTGAATCTCTCAAGCGGGCTATTCACGGCTTTCGCGGGATTTTTCCTCGCAAAAGCTCTTTTCGCAGCTTCTGGATGGATACTCGGTGAGCTGAAACCAAAAGGGAATCCTCTGATTATCCGTTCCGTGACATCTTTGACCGGTGCGTTGGCTTTCGGATGGTGCGACTCTGCCTGGTATTCCGCAGTTGAGGCGGAAGTGTATGCCATGTCAATATTCATGACATCACTGTGCGTATGGATAATGGTGAAATGGGCTTTCTGTCATACGCAGCCGATGTCAACCCGCTATCTGATATTGCTCGCATATCTCTTCGGCTTATCTCTTGGTATCCATCAGCTGAACCTGCTGTGCATCCCGGCATTAGCCATAATATGGGGTATCAAGCGAAAGGTTAGGACATGGTGGAAAGTAGCCTCTTTGTTTGTGCTGTCGTTGGTTGTTGTGGGATGTATTCTTGCCGGTATTATGCCATCCACAATAGCGATCGCGGCTGAAATGGAGCTGATAGCCGTCAACACATTCGGTCTCCCATTCCTGAGCGGGGTCATCGCTTATGTGACCATGCTTGGACTCAGCCTTCTGATAGCATTGGCTGTCACTTCAAGATCCGACAACCGAGGCGTGCTTGCAGCCTCGGTATTTCCGCCTGTGTTTCTCTCCGGGATATTTATATTTTCAAGCAACTTCGCGGTAGGTGCTGCAATGAGCGCCATCGCATCGCTATTGCTTGTCAGAGGACACAATTTCTCGCCTCGCCGGCTCAACATATGTATGTGGATGCTGGCGATGCTGCTCACAGGATATGCCTCTTACGCAATCATTCCCATCAGGGGAGGCATCCCGTCTCCTGCAAATTCAACAATGCCGGGGGATCCATTCTCATTCGCATCATACCAGGCAAGGGAACAATACGGAGGCGCTCCTTTGCTATATGGACACACGCCTTTCAGCAAAGAGATGCTGAAAGAGGAACATGGTTCCGGAAACGGTTTGCCGTCATACCGCAGAGTGGTGCTCGAACCTCAGCATCCCATCGTGACAGCGAAGGAACAAGGCGCGTCTCTTTCCGATCCTTACAGAATGCTGACTCACGATGATTCGGCATTCAATAAAAAAGCCTTGGAGCAAGATGGCGATGCATATGTGGTGAGGAGCTACACAGTAAAGCCTGTGCTCACACCGGAGCTGAACATGTGGTTCCCACGCATAACGAGTCGCGATCCGGCAGACCTGCCATGTTTCGCGGACTGGACGGGTATGAAGCGAAGCAACATGACTGAAGTTGTGGTAAGCGAGGCGATTGATTCAACAGGAAACTACGTTAACAAGCTTTCTGCCGACGGATCACGACATAAGAAAAAATCATACAGACCCACATATGCCCAGTCTTTGAAAATGTTGCTTACCTATCAGACCGGATACATGTATTTCCGCTATCTTCTATGGAACTTCATGGGGCGACAAAATGATGAGCATTCCACCGGCGAGGTGGAACACGGCAATTTCATCACCGGCTTCACGGCGATCGATAATCTTATGCTCGGTGCGGAAGATGCGTTGCCTTCGAGAATAGGCAGAAACAACAAGGGGCGAAACAGCTATTTTCTGCTTCCGTTCCTACTCGGCATCGCGGGTATAGTTACTTTATGCGCTTCCGGGAAAAGGGGACACAAGGCATGCCTTGCCATTGCAATGCTATTCGTGATGACAGGTATTGCGATTGTGGTTTACCTCAATCAAGCTCCGGGAGAACCACGCGAACGGGATTATTCCTTCCTTGGCTCATACCTTGCTTTCGCTGCATGGATTGGATTCGGAGCCTTCGGATTGCTCAGGATCGCGGGGAAATATGCCCTCGCGGCAGCCTCGATACCGCTGTTTGCCGTAGTATGGATGTGTGTTGAGAATTATGACGACCACGACCGTTCCGGAAGATACGCGGCATCAAGAATCGCATCCAATATTCTCAATTCCCTTCCGGAGGATGCCATAATATTCGTTGACGGAGACAACGCGACATTTCCGCTCTGGTATTCCCAGGAGGTGGAAGGGATAAGGAAAGATGTGCGTGTGGTGAATCTTGCATATCTGTCAATGCCTCAATATGCCACCGCCCAGATGAAAGACTGGGACGGCTCGAAAGGAATTGCAACCACTCTTAAAAGAAAAGATATTATCTATGGCGCTTTGCAGTTCCCGAGAATTTCAGATTCGTCCTGCGATTCTGTTGTGGATGCATCTGTCATGCTGCGGGAACTCGCAGAATCTGCCGCATCAGGTAAACCGGAATGCAATTACAGACGTATCCGCATAATGGATGGAGATAATAATTCCTTCATATTTCCCATCGGCAATATTGCCAAAGTGGAAGGTGGAAAAGGACTCGACTTCCGGAAACTGATGATACTTGATATCATTTCCACAAATGCACAAGCAGATAAGCCCCGCCCCATATATTGGCATCAATGTCTTCCGATGCGCCATTACATCGGACTTGACAGCACCAGCTCCGCCGGACTGTTTGCCAGAAGATTCGGAAGATATTCCGCCATCGAAAGGGAAAAAGAATATACCGAAGGTCTTGAAAACCTTCTTCCTCCGAACAGGCTTGATCGCGATGTTTATCTTGATGGGGCACCGGCTAACCAGATAAGCGCGCATCGCGCCGGATTGCTTCTCGCTGCAAAAGATATGATACGCTCAGGCAAAATAAAAACGGCATTGAGGCTTGTCATGGCTGCGGATTCTCTTATGGGATCAGATCCCCGCACATATGCGTCGGTAAAAGATTGCGATTCCCTATTCCGCACAAAGGAAGAGATTGCAGGCGTTTTGAGTGCGCTCGCTGATACATTGACGCACAAAAGCCCTCAAAACCGGCATTTAGCTGCGCGTCTACGACATAGAGCCGCTTTTCTTTCGCGACGTGACAGCATCAACAATGCGGAATGGCAGAGATATTACCGAACTTTACCCCCACATTTACGGTTAAAAATGTCAAGATAGTTCAGTAAATTTTATTAATTTTGTGTATTGAGTGCATAACTCTTCAAACCAACTGATATGAAGAAATTATTACCTATATTGCTGCTTGTTCTCTTCATAGGAATCCAGGCAGAGGGAAAGAAAAAGAATACAGAGGGAAATGCCTTGATCTCTTTCACCACCGAATCGCATGATTTCGGTATCATATCTGATGATAAGGGTGCGGTTTCAACTGAGTTTGAGTTTATCAACCAGGGTAACGCCCCTCTCGTGATCTACAGCGCGACAGCCGACTGCGGATGCACACGTCCCGAATATCCCAAGAATCCGGTGGCTCCAGGCAAAAAAGGGAAAATTAAAGTTAATTTTATCCCACAGGGATATATGGGAAGTTTCACCAAAAACGTGAAAGTGAAGAGCAACGGCTCAAAGAAAATGAAGGTGCTTAAAATCACCGGCGTTGTCAATCCCAACCGTTCGAAGAAATAAGGATAATGCGTATAAACTTACTCACAACATTATTTCTCACACTTCTCCTCTCATTCGGAGGCAGAAGCGAGATTATATGGCTTGAGAAAGAGTATGATTTCGGTTTGATGAAAGAGGAAGCCGGACCCAAGACCGGGAGCGTCAGGCTGGTGAACACCGGTCCGGATGAGATCGCAATCACAGGTGCCCGTCCGAGCTGCGGATGCACCGGAGTGGCTTATCCGGAGGATCCTATCGCACCCGGCGATACAGTTAAATTCTCTTTCACCTACAATCCACTTGGCCGTCCCGGAAGATTTGAGAAATCCATAAGGGTATATATCGGTGATTTCGACATGGCTACTCTGCGTATACGCGGTAACGTGCTCGGAACACCGGAATCCCTTTCCACCCTCTATCCTGTGGAAGCCGGACCGTTGCGTCTTTCCTCCGGATTGCTCGACGGTGGAGAAGTGGATCTCGGATCTACACGTCATTTGTTCCTGAACGGATATAACCAGACGGGCGATACCATTCGCCCTGTATGGAAATGCGAGGATCCTTCGCTTAGCATCATGTCTTCATCCGAAGAGGTCGGTCCCGGCGATATTGTATCCTTCAGTTTCTACTTCAACTCCCGAGAACGCAAAATGCCCGGAATAGTAAGAATACCGGTCACTATATTTTCCGATAACAAAGAAGGGGCGGAATCTGCTGAAGTTATCTTCACTGTAACCGTCACTGACAAATAAGAGTCCATCTCATAACCTACTACCCATGAATCATCCCGAAAACAATTCCGAATACAAAGGCCTTCAGGTCAACTCCGGTGTAACCTCACAACCTGTGACAAATCCTTATCGACGTCCTGCACGACGCCGCCCACAGCTTTCGGCATCCGAATATGTGGAAGGCATACTTAAAGGAAATGTCAGTATTCTCGGACAGGCGGTAACTCTTGTAGAAAGCACGGCTGAGCATCATCAGGCACTTGCACAGGAAGTTATCGAGAAGTGTTTGCCATATTCAGGAGATTCACGCCGAATCGGAATCACGGGAGTGCCGGGAGCAGGCAAATCCACATCGATCGATGTTTTCGGGCTCCATGTTCTGCGACAGGGCGGTAAACTTGCCGTGCTTGCTATCGACCCCAGCTCGGAGCGTACCCGCGGCAGTATCCTTGGAGACAAGACCCGTATGGAGAAGCTGTCACAGCATCCGGATGCCTTCATACGTCCCAGCCCGTCAGCCGGTTCTTTGGGTGGTGTTGCCCGCAAGACCCGCGAGACCATAGTCCTCTGCGAGGCTGCCGGATATAACAATATTTTCGTAGAGACGGTAGGTGTAGGACAGAGTGAGACTGCAGTGCACTCCATGGTAGACTTCTTCCTTCTCATCCAGCTCGCAGGCACAGGCGATGAGCTTCAGGGTATCAAACGCGGCATAATGGAGATGGCCGACGGTATTGTGATCAATAAGGCCGATGGTGATAATGTAGAGAGAGCGAACCTCGCCGCCGCACAATTCCGCAACGCGCTGCATCTCTTTCCGCCGACACCGAGCAAATGGGTGCCGGAAGTGGTGACCTATAGCGGCTATTATGAGCTGAACATCGACAAGGTATGGGATATGATCGACCGTTATTTCGCGTATGTGAAAGAGACAGGTTATTTTGAGCGCAAACGCAATGAGCAGGCAAAATACTGGATGTTCGAGACCATCAACGAAGAGCTACGCCACAACTTCTACCGCCAGCCGGAGATCCGCGCCCTCCTCGAGCAGAAAGAGCTCCGCGTCCTCAACAACGAACAGAGCTCCTTCACCGCCGCCCACGACGTGCTCCACCGCTACTTCGCCCTCCTCCGCGAATAAATCCCCCTTTTCTAAAAAAATAGGGGACACTATGGTCTGAAAGATTCTTTATTCCGACATTACGATAAGCTCCAATGGGGTGCCGTTACCAATAACAATATAATATTTTCCAGCGGGAACGCGGGTACCGGACTTATCTTTCAAATCCCATTCAATATGATTGGAAGCATTGCCCGAGAATGTTCTGATCTCGTTGTCTGTGCTGTCCAATATACGAACAGGCTGGTTCTGTGTGATATTTCTGATTTCAACATAACCGTTATATCCTGGAATCACAGATTGCGGCACAACATAGGCATCATTGTTGGTTTTACCGACAGAATTAATATCCGGGAAAACCTCAGCAAGACCAAGCTTTGTAGAAATCATAAGTGATCTTGATTCCGGATTCCAACCGAGGCCATACACGCAGTCCGAAGGAATCGGAGAATTCGAGGTAGAATAATGCGCTTCAATATTATTTCTATCCGCACTTACACATATCACACCTGTGTTATTTGTTCCTATCCACATCCTTCCGCCATCATCAAATATTACTTTGTTTACCTGAGATTTTACAGGAAGAACATCTGAGATGACATTGTTGAATGATTGATAATCTTCACCGTATATACCATCGCCATGTGTATCTGTTTCAGGATGAATGACAAATAGCCCGTATAATCCAGAAATCAAGATATCGCCTGTCAACGGATCTTCTACGGCATCAGCCATACGTTCTATGTAATTTTTTTTGCCATATTTATCCGTAAGATGAGAATATGTTATAATTTCATCATCTAAAATATTATCTAAAGTTCCTTTATGATTTAAAATCATAATAGAACTATATACACCTGCAGTAAAACAATATATCAAGTTTTTATTCCTTATATGCCTTCCTGCTACAACTTTACAATCCCATGAAGGGTAATCATCATTAGATATAGTTATTGATTTCCAATATTCTCCAGCCGTAATCTCGGATATTGGATTATCATAAAGTTTGGCTCTTTGGGATAAAGTCATATATTTCAGTTGACTTTTAGGAGAAGAACCTTTTTTCTCAAAAGGATTTGAAAACAAAATCCATATTGTCCCTTCATTATCAATAGTAGGATTTGAAAAACAACTCATTGTCCCCCATGTCTGAACAGGAGTCTCAGATACAAATCCCGGAAAATCTTTGAATAAATCGTTCTCGGCTGAAAATTTTATGACATCTTTCTTTATATCAGAGATATTTTGAAACATAACTCCTCCAAACATTGATCCGCAAACAATCCAATCAGGATAAAAGGGATCCAGAATCAGACCTTGTGGATCAGCGATAGGAAATCTATTTATATTACTTCTATAAATTCTTTGTAACGCGTCATTATCCTCTACTGATTCAGGCATATTATAGGTCTGAGAATGAATTGTCCATTCATTTCCAAGTAAGCCAGACAGCAATGATGGTGTAACCGGACTATT
Organism: uncultured Muribaculaceae bacterium; assembly: GCA_910578075.1. Lineage (GTDB taxonomy): Bacteria > Bacteroidota > Bacteroidia > Bacteroidales > Muribaculaceae > Lepagella. Next base: position 97,796 of record CAJTPK010000004.1, read on the forward strand.
ATTACTCAATTGCCAATCTTGACCATGATTTATAACCAAATGTCCATATTTAGGTGAGAATGTCATATATGTTGATAAAAAAGCTGCCGGAGCATTAGGCCTGATAGCTTCAATTATATTATTCCATTGTGGAGTGGATGTATCTGAATTATTATCGTATGTCACTTCACAAAGCGAGAACTTACCTCTATCCTGATATTTCCAAAATGTTTTAAAATCCCAAGACCCTATGACAACAGGTGTTTCATCTAATTTTACAGAAACAATAGTAGGTTCTTCCTCATTTTCAAATGCCCTTATCTGAAATACCTTGGAAGAAGTATAAAGTAAATAACCTTCGCGATTAGGAATAAAATTAGATTCATATCTTGTAACCCATGATTCATTTGTACTTTTTGAAAAGAAGTTCTCCTTTGAATCCAAGAATTTATCTATAACCCAGTCATTCTCTACATTATTCGCAATCATCAAGAAATTAGAATTACCGGCTAAACCTTCTACATATGCGAATGAATTTTCATTTAACGGAAGTAGAACACAAGGATTTTTAACCGATTCAATTTTCTTGAATTCATCTACACCAACTTGTTCGTCATATATAGCTTCCCAAGCTAAATCATTAAAAATCGCAACTAATCTTTTTCCAATTCTACACACTGCTTTTAACGGCACATTCAATACACAATCTTCAATTTTTGTCAAATTTTGATTATCTACATCGATATGCATATATCCACAATCTGTTGCAATCCAAGCATCTCCTGAAGTAGGTTCAAATACAACTGAATTAACATTTGACATACCTGGATATGAATATTCTTTTAGTCTATCAATATGCAATACACTACGATCCTTTGTCATAATATCTATTCCTCCATCATTATAAATTATAATAAGGTATTCACCCTTGGAGGAATAGTCAACCATCCTTATACCATTTGATATATGCTCTAAACTACCGTCAAAAAAGTTGATTTTATGTTCCTCTGAACCTTTATTATACTCAAAAAGAGCCATAGATGGAAAATCATATCCTTGATATGTCTTATTATATATCTGTTGATGAACAAGAAAATATGTAGAAACCGGTGTATCAATTATCCGGATCGGAGTCATATCAAAAGAAGGATGAAGACGCCATTCTGATGCTATACAAACTTCACAGAACATCATTATGAACAGAATCATCAAATTATTTAAATATTTCATTTTAGATTATTTCTTATCAGGAATTTATTAATCCACCATACATTCATACCTAAAACGCAAGATAGTTATCTTATATTGCCATCTCAATTTTCATAATGATATTCACAGAGACCTATAGTCCATAAGGAATGCATCTACAACTTTCATTTCTGATCCCATTACCTGAACATGAGGAATTATATATGATACCGTATCCTTATCACATGTTATAAGTTCTCTGAATCTAGTTCTTGACACGATTCTTTCACCGCTATCACTTATTAGCAAAATATCAATTCTTTCTTCAGGAACAGCACCAATGTACATTATTTTATTTTTATAAATTAGAAGGCGCCTATCAGTACACTTTTGAAAATCTTTCTTTCTTAGACTAAAATCCCTCAGACATCTTGGAAATAACTCAACACCTTGTAAGCCATACTTTGTATTAAGAATCTGATATGATGGTTTTAAAAAATCTATTCCAAAAGATATTGGAGTTTGATCATAAAAAACTATTTTTCTCCCACTTTTAATCTCCGATAATTTAGCAAGCTCATTCACTTCATCTATTTCTTTTGATAACTTCTCCTGAATAATTATTGATTTTATTAGACTAACTGAAGCCAAAGAAAATACGAACAACACTGATATATACGACCAGATTCTTTGGTTCCTTATATGACGGTCTTTAAGAATATTCAATATACCTAAACCGCATAAAAGTTGAGAAAACATACCTGTCCTCGGACCATTATAATATTTTAAATATAGAATACAAGAAATCAAACCAAATATAAATATACAGCTATGGAAAGCTTTAGTTGTAACATTGATTGATGACTTTCGATATAGTTTTATTCTACTTATTCTTATGATTAACAATAGTGTATAGATATAGAACAAACAATTATATACCAATAAATGCACGAGTGTCTCCCACAATACACTCTTTATAATATTCGATTGTCTGTCATCAGTCATAATCCAGAAAGCTGGCATTGAAATTATAGTCACTAATCCTGCAAACAAGCCTATTAATACCAAAAGTCTACAAGTAGATGGCTTATTTTTCTCAACCAAAAGAAATACAATCAAACCAATCAAAAGGGGTGCCGATAATCCTTCATGCCACCATCCTACTATATATGAAAATAATAGTAGTCCGCATTTTGCAATAAAACTTATGCGGAAACCTGATTGATCTTTAAAAAAAATATATAGAAGTAACAATCCTAATGCACATCCCCAGACATAATTAATCGAATACACTACTGTAAACATAAAATCATGCCATGGTATTATAAATGACACAATACCTATCCATGCGGCAGAACTAATAGATATCCATTTTAAATCTGCTATTTTAATACCTATTATAAATATTACTACTATTAGAAAACCTGTAATACTTGAGTATATATAATGCGGAAACAATGCAAGAAACGGAGCTGACACAGTATTGCATAATCGACCTGTGTCCCATTTCCAATGATCAATGCAATTATTTAATGTTGAAACAAAGTATTCCCAAGTTCCATGCACTCCAACAGATTTGCACTGGTACCATAAGTCTTCACAACATTCTGTTGTAACGTAGTACATTATACCTCCCAATACAGACAATATAATTATAATACCTACATATATAAATTTTGGGAGATTTTGTCTATTATTCATTAAGAGAGGCTCTAATTAAAAATTAGCTCCAAGTGAAACACTTGGAGCATAATGGCGGAAGGGACGAGATTCGAACTCGTGGTAGGATAACTCCTACGTCAGTTTAGCAAACTGGTGGTTTCAGCCACTCACCCACCCTTCCATTGATGGTTTTCTATCGCAATCCTATTTGGATTGCGTTTGCAAAGTTAATCTATTTTCACTGACTTTGCAAATCTTTCCATTATTTTTTTCTAAAAAAGTTAGAAGATTCTATTTCGTGAGGTCGAGCCAATAGGCGCGGACCACGGGAATAATGGTGTCGGTGAATTCAATCTTGGGCATGGAGCCGTCGGGAATATCTGCGACAAAGACTGCCCGATGTCCATCAGCATCTGTAAAGTAGTATGTGGATGTGCCTGCAGTGCCCTCTGTCTCCTTGTGTCCTTCATATACAATAGTGGGCACGGAGCGAAGATCCGTATCCTTATCATAGACAAGCATACGGTAGTGGGGCGCACCCTTTTCCGTACGGCTCATATCTATACGGTATACCGCACCATTCTCATTCCCTTTGAGACACATTACCGGTGTCCAACCTTGTCTCAGACCGGATTCCACACTCTCCATATCCTTTGCCGTCAGACTGTCGAGCATCACGCGTTCTCTGGCTGAAAGATAGCTTACATCATAAAGACTGTCATCTATCCAGACATATCCTCCACCCTTAAGGCTCCAACCGCGCCATCCATATTCGTCCCAATCCTCGGGATGTGAACCGGCTATGGCATTTCTCAGCGAGTCATCAACCATTACAGAATAGTAGACCTTCATCTGCTCCTGGTTCTCAATATCATGCAAAGGATATGGACGCGAAAGCGGATAACTCACCATAGCCGCAAAGCCGGAACTGTCATTGTCTGCCACAATCCTCACAAGCTTTTTGACTCCCTCTGGCAACGAGTCGCATTTCTCGATCTCACTGACATCCGGTTTCGGAGCTTTTCCCTTTCCGCAGGAAGCAATCGGCATCACGACAAGCAATAATAAGATTATATAGTATATTGAATTGATCATTTTTAAATTTTTATGAGACGGATTCTTAATATTATTAATTAACATACACTACCTCCTTTTATTGCTTTTTATCCCTTATAAAAAGCGTCTGAAATTCCTCCACACGCCTTCTGCGGATCTGACTGTGCACTTTTCCTCGATAACGGCAATGCGCAAGATAATTCGCCTCAATATCCCGATTACCAGCTCTAAGCTTTTTGACTACAGAAGAACGCAAAGTAGCGCCCGAACCTATGTTATAGGCCAGGACACCAAGAAGCAGCGAATCTGCCCCGAATTCACGGAACACCGCGCAGTTTTTCAACAAATCCTTTCTTAATATAGTCTCAGCTTCTGTTTGCGACAGCTTCTTATTACGACTAAACTTCTCTCCGGGAAGCACCTTGTGTCCGTAGCCGACAAGCGGCCAATGCTTAGGACTGTGAAGGCCTTCATACTTCTTAATGATCTCAACGGCCTGTTCGAATGGAGAGACCTCAGGCTCGGAGACAGCCGGCGTTGCCTTTACAGTCATGACAGAAACACGCGCAGGTGAGAAAAGTCCGCACAATGTCATGCTGACAATCGCCAACATCATTAATATTGATAACTTTTTCATCAATGTTTATAACGCGACAAGCGGCAGATTGTTCTTCCACCGCTTGTCAATTCATTGATTTTTAACTTATTTAACAGTCATTATATGTGGCTTATCACAAGCCAGTATACCAACGCCGCAAGTGCGGCACCCACTATCGGTCCAACAATCGGAACCCATGAATAGCCCCATTGACTCTTCCCTTTCCCTTTTATAGGAAGCATGAAATGTGCGATACGCGGTCCTAAATCACGGGCTGGATTTATGGCATAACCGGTAGTACCGCCAAGCGACAAACCTATTGCTACCACTAACAGAGCAACAGGAATGGCGCCGATACTGCCAAGACCGACTTCAGCGGCATTTGACTTGTCTCCTATAAAGAGAATCACCAGAATCAGCACAAATGTGCCTACAATCTCACAAATAAGATTCCGCCAATGATTCTTTATGGCCGGTATTGTGGAAAAGACACCCAACTTAGTATCCTGATCCTCTGTGGCATCAAAATGATCCTTGTAGAAAACATACACCAGCGACGCACCGGCATACGCACCAAGTATCTGCGCCACAATGTAAGGAACAACATAAACCCAAGGGAATTTGCCGGCTGCGGCAAGTCCTATGGATACAGCGGGATTAAGATGAGCACCGGTAAAAGGACCGGCCACAAGAACTCCGCACATTACAGCAAGTCCCCATGCCAACGTGACAACGATCCATCCTCCGCCCTCTCCTTTCGACTTCTTGAGAGATACGCATGCCACTACTCCGCATCCGAGCAATATCATTATCATCGTGCCAATGAATTCAAAGACACATTGGATTATTAAAGAATATTCATTCATATTATTCAAGTGTTAGGAGTTGTAATTCAGGAATTCGAGTCTTTAGCCGGATGCTCGGTAAGATCCCTGCCGACAGCATCATGCCATCCTTTCAGTTTCTTCTCGACTTCCTCCTCCGCCATATTAGGATTGAATCCGGCGTCAAGCTGCCATTGCTGCTGGATCGATTCAATGCTTGGCCAATATCCCACGGCAAGACCTGCAAGATAAGCCGCACCCAAAGCAGTTGTCTCCGTAATCCTCGGACGCAACACCTGCGTTTCAAGTATATCGCTCTGGAACTGCATAAGCAGGTTATTACGTGAGGCACCTCCGTCTACCTTAAGGTTCTTGATAGGAAGATTGGAATCACGTTCCATAGCCTTGACGATATCATATGTCTGGAAGGCGATACCTTCAAGAGCCGCGCGAGCTATATGCGCGGTGGTTGTGCCGCGTGAGATACCGGCTATCATACCCCTCGCCTCAGGATCCCAGTAAGGAGCACCAAGACCGGTAAGCGCCGGAACAAAGAACACTCCATCCGTATCAGGCACTGAAGATGCAAGCTTCTCCACATCCGGAGAACAAGAGATGCACTGGAGATTATCACGAAGCCACTGCACAACAGAACCACCGACAAATATCGAACCCTCAAGGGCATAGTTCACCACATCACCTATTTTCCACGCAATGGTTGTAATCAAGCGGTTCTTTGATAAAATAGGTTTTGTTCCGCTGTTCATCAGCAGGAAGCATCCTGTGCCATAGGTGTTTTTCACAGAACCCGGCTCCACGCACATCTGTCCGAACAAAGCCGCCTGCTGGTCACCTGCTATTCCAGCGATCGGCACATTATGCGCAAAAATAGTGGTTGTCGTATGCCCGTATACCTCACTTGAGCTCTTCACTTCCGGCATCATCGAACGCGGGATGTTGAAATAATCCAGAAGTTCCTGATCCCATTCCAGGGTATTGATATTGAAAAGCATTGTGCGTGAGGCATTAGAAACGTCCGTCACATGCACCGCACCGCGTGTCAGTCGCCAAACAAGCCAGCTGTCTACAGTTCCGAACATCAGCTTTCCCTCTTCGGCACGTTTCCTCGCACCCGGAACATTATCAAGTATCCATTTGATTTTCGTCGCGCTGAAATACGCATCGATTATCAGACCGGTTTTCTGGCGGATTTTCTCCGCCATACCCTCCTCAATCACTTGATTGCAATAATCGGAGGTACGTCTGTCCTGCCACACGATCGCATTATATACAGGCTCCTCCGTATCGCGATCCCACACTATTGTGGTTTCACGTTGATTGGTGATTCCGATCGCCTCGATATTGGTTCCGTTGATATCGATTGAGGAGATCGCCTCCGCTATCACGGCAGCCTGTGAAGCCCAAATCTGATGAGGATCATGCTCCACCCATCCGGAACGGGGAAAAATCTGCGGAAATTCTTTCTGAGCAACAGCCTTTATGGAGCCGCTACGGTCAAATACGATAGCCCTGGAACTGCTTGTTCCCTGGTCGAGAGAGAGAATATACTTCTGAGAGTCCATAGTATTAAGGTTTTAAAATGTTATATTTTATTTATATATCTATAATTCCAATCACAATTGCGATATTACAGCCTCACTATCTGTAACAACCATATCCACAATCGCACCCTCGATAAGAGGCATGTTTCCCGGGAAATGACCCACCGGAAGATTATATGCCACCGGAAGATGCGTAAGACCCCTGTCAGTAAGGAATTTGCCTATCATTCTTTCAGTGGAGACATCATTCCTGTCGGATGATGTTTCCGTGAACCGACCCACAGCAAGCCCCTTGACACGTTCAAACACACCTTGCATATACATTCTGCAAAGAATACGCTCAATCTTATAGATTGGTTCAGCGATATCCTCTAAAAAAAGTATGCAGTCTTCATCCATCGGTCGTGATAAAAGATCAAAAGGAGTGGCAGCTAATCCATCAAGCACCGCGAGATTCCCACCGACAAGCCTTCCCGAAGCCGCACCAGGATTATTCCGTGGCAATAATTCCGATCCGGGATTATCAAATCTACACGGCTGCATTCTGCCCGATTTAAGAATATCAATCACAGCCATGCCACCGTGGTGTCCGTCATGCAGATCGCGAGCCATCGGACCATGGATCGAGACCACACCCTGACTTATCGACAACGCATGGAGAGCAGATATATCTGAAAAACCCACCAGCCATTTCGGATTATCACGCATTATCGAACCCGGGATATATGGCAGCAGATGAACCGCACCATATCCGCCTCTTGAACAAACCACAGCCTTTACATCCGGCATACTCCAGGCTGTGAGCAGGTCAGACAATCTGTCATCTCGTGAGGCGGCATATGATCCGCATGCAGGACCTTTCGCATGAGGCATCACCACCGGCTCGAAGCCACATTCACCCATATACTCCGCTGCAGAGTCGATAAACTCGGCACTCACCACAGAAGCCGGCGATATGATCGCCACCTTATCACCACATTCAAGTCTGTCAGGATATATCATCATTCTACAAATATAGCAATAAGTAAAAGAAATAGCAAATGAATTTGTTTAAGATTTGCGAGATATTGAACTCATTTTTGAAGATACGAAAAAAACACTTTTAACGTTAAGTAGTCATATAGTTGGCAAATTTAAACGCAACTGCATTTTTATAAAAGTTTTAATCTATAAATATTCAACAATAGAGAATGTACCGCTCCGATGAAATCAAAGACTGGCCATACTATATATCGGTCGGTTTATTTGCGGTCTTTATTATATTCAGTACAGTATTTCTGCCTTTAACTCTCCATGCCGCCAAATCATCGGAAGCAAGCAGACTTTTCGAGAATTTTCCAATTAACTCAAACAAGACTGTCTATGTGCTGGATGAAGACAGCAGAGGATACATATGGCTTGGAACAAGCAACGGACTGTTGCGTTTCAACGGACTTGAATATGAAAGTTTCCTGACAGACTCACTTCAATGCACCGTATATGATCTGAAATCTGAAACCGATGGAATCTGGGTTGCCTCCGAAAATGGGCTGAAATATTTCTCCTTTCATGATGCCAAGCTATATTCGTGTGGCTTGAAATATGGAACAAGGGAAAGCGCCATGTCTCAAGCGATATCAAGAATCGTAAAGGATGACAGACAGCTTTATATACTTGACAACTCCGGAAGAATCTGCCGCCACACCGGCAAACGTAAATTCGAACCCCTGTTTGAAGGAAATGACATCTTTTACGGACTTGCCTCATACAAACCGGGATTGCTCATAGCTTCGGGAAGCAAGGGATTATGGCTTCTGTCTGCAAAGACCGGAAGGGTTGTGGATCATCTTGATTATAAGTCTACAGTGATGTCGTTCCGCACCTCAGTCTATTATGATAACACCAACGACACAGGATACATAGGATATGGTATCGGCTTCAATAGCGTTACTTTCAAAATAGAGAGGAATAAGATTAGATTAGCAGAGACAAAAAGTGTCGTACCGCACAATCTGATGGCAATCACCACCTACCGAGGGAAGACGGTATTTGCAGTGGATAGCGAAGGACTCCTGATAAAGGAGGGTGACGTATTCCGAAAAATATCCCCTGATAACAGCAACCTTCCGAGCGATGCGATCTACTCACTTTTTGTGGATTCAAACGACAATCTATGGCTCGGATCCTACCGGCATGGAGTCAGCATGCATTCCTACCATTTCGACGATTTCATGACAATGTCGAGAAAAAACGGGAAATTGTCGTACGACATAGTGGCAAGCACAGTCGCCGATGAAGACAAAATCTACATTGGCTTCGATGGTGGCGGCATGGAAATCTATGACCGCCATACAGGTAAGTCTCGCATCTTTACCACCGACAACAGCAACATTCCCGGCAACAATGTGCTTTCCATCATCAAAGATGGCGACAATCTGTGGATGAGCATTTATGCCAAAGGACTTGTAAAATATTCAATCAGCAAGGACAAATTTGAGAATTATCCTTTAAAAGGAAATGTGGACTGGGATAACAACAATGTCTGGACAATCATTGATGACAAATGCGGGCATATATGGATCGGCGCCCATAACGTTTACAGGCTTGACAAGGAAAGCGGCGAAATAATGAGTTTTCCAAGTCTCAACGAGACAAAATGTACATCCTTCGGAATACAAGGCCACAATCTTTGGATTTCATCTAATGGTAAAGGAATCTACAAGGTCGACACACGTTCAGGCAAGACCTTGGCCCACTACAATTCCCGACAGGATAGAATAAAACTACCCTCCGACCATATAAAGTTTCTTTTCATCGACCAAGACGGGAAACTATGGTTTTCTACGGAACAATCCGGATTCTACACATTGGATGAAAAAGGCTCGAGATTGAAAAGTCACACTTCAGTTGACGGACTTACCAACACAGATGTCACATCCATCCAATCTGACAAGGACGGAAATCTTTGGCTCGCCACTTTCAACGGGCTATTCAAGATGAACAAAAGATTCAACACATTTGTACGCTATGACGTAAAGGAGATCGAGCAGACTCCTTATACCTACAACTCCAGTTTTTACGACGGGAAGGAGATGTTTTTCGGGAATGTCAACGGGCTTGTATACTTCAATCCGGAGAAGATTAAAAGCACTCATGCCAACTCGGAAGTGCATTTCACTTCATTGCGAATCTTGAACGGAGACAAAGACGAATTCCTGCTGCTGGGCGGTGCCACACAGGAACTGAAACTATCTCACGACCAGAATTTCCTGACTGTTTCTTACAGTATGCCGGAATATCTGAATCCCAAGAAACTCAGATTTTCCTGCCGGCTGAACAATTTGGAAAGCGAATGGAGAGATCTGGGCGACAGCCGGGAAGTCACATATACCAATTTGCCGCCCGGAAAATATGAATTGCAGTTGCGCAGCACAGACGAGGACGGCACGTGGGGGAAACCCTCGACACTGAGAATCTCCGTCTCTCCGCCATGGTGGAAAACCAGCTGGGCTACCTGCCTTTGGATAATGCTCGGATTGCTGACTATTGGCGGCAGCCTGTTGATTTACCTGCGTGAGCAAAAGATCGCGCATAATATGAAGATCAACGAGATCGAGAAAAAAGCCATCAAACAGCTCAACGAAGAGAAACTTGATTTCTACACCTCCATGACCCATGAATTACGCACGCCTGTATTTCTTATCACCTCTCAGCTTGAAGATTTACTTGAGAAAGGCAAGCCGCACGTGAATGTGCCCCAGTCTTATCTTAACGTAATGCATAAGAGTTCGCTGAAACTCAACAGATTGGTAAGTCAGATAATCGACATGAGGAAATTGGATTCCGGCAAGTTCCAACTGAATCTCCAGCACAATGACATAGTCACTTTTTGCAAGAATCTTGCCCCAGACTTCTCCATGTTACTCCAGCAGAAAGATATATCTTTCTTTTTCCGTTGCAACGAGACTGAAATTCAGTTGGATTTCGATTTGGGAAAAATGGAGATTATCTTGACAAATCTAATATCCAACGCCTTCAAATATACAAATGCGGGCGGATTTGTGTCCCTCACCTTGAAAAAGTTTGAAAATGAAGTCCGGATATCAGTTAAGGACAATGGAATAGGGATCAAGGAAGAGATGCTCGATAAGGTATTCGAAAATTACTTCCGCACAGAGCATGCCATAAGTAAGGAGAAGGGTGACGGAATCGGGCTACATGTTGTCAAGACGCTTATAGAACTTCATGGAGGTGAGATACACGTCGAAAGCCAGGCAAACAATGGTTCGGAATTCATTTTCAGCATCCCGTGCAGGGATAATGGTATAAAATATGACACAGCAAACGCGAAGCCTATTACTTTTGACAACATTGAATGTCCTAAAACCGAAACTATATCACCTGCAAATCCCACGGCTTCCCATTCCGTTCTCCTTATTGATGACGACCACGAAATAGTTAATGTCATGGAACGGAATCTTTCATCTGATTATAAGATTCTAAAGGCTCATGACGGGGAAGAAGGGCTTGAAATTGCCTCAGCGCAGCTTCCCGACGTAGTGATATGCGATATGACGATGCCACGGCTTACAGGACTCGAATTTCTTGAGAGAATAAAAAACGATAAAAAACTCACCCATATAAAAGTGATTATCTTCACGGCCAAGAATTCTGAAGATGACATACTGAAAGCATATGACAAAGGGGCGGACGTATTTCTGTCAAAACCCACATCATTAAAAATATTACGCAGTCATATCGAAAGACTCACCGAGCAGTCTGACCGGGAAGAAGTCTCGAAACCGAACAATCCCGAACAGAAGATACCCGAAAAAAAGCACACAAAAGAAGAGCAGGTTTTCCTACTCCGCTGCCGTGAGATCATTGATGACAATCTGGAGAATGAGAATTTCAGTGTCACATTTATGGCGGAGATGCTTTCCATGAGCCATTCCGCGCTTTACAAGAAAATCAGATCGCTTACCGGCGCATCTCTGATTGAGTTTATAAATAGCTATAAGATACACAAGGCTGTACAACTTTTCAGACACGGCGAATCAAATATAGAAGATGTCGGCAGGAAATGCGGCTTCCACGATACCAAAAGTTTCCGCGTCGCATTCAAGAAAATCATGAACCAAACCCCGAAATCATTTGTGCAGAATCTATAGAACTTGCATATAATCGCACTTGTTTCCTGTCAGACACCCTCAAATACGAATTTCGCCCTTTTAATTACGAAAAACACCCTTTTTCCGCGTGTCTCGCCACCCTAATTTTGAGTGCGTTAATCAAAATCTAACAAAAATGATGAAAAAGATTACTTCTTTAGTAGCAGCTTCAATATGCTGCATAAGTGGCCTGACAGCACAGGCAATAACCGCCCCGAAAACAATATGGGAAAAAGACGCAGAAGCCGTCGAAGGCACAAGAGGAGATGGCAACTGCAATTGGGCCTGGGCAACAGCCCTTCAACTGCCTGGATCTGTATTCGACAACATTGATTCAGACTGTTTCATCGAGATCATCTATTCAGTTCCCTCTTCATCCAGCACCCAATGGATTAGCATCAATTATCCTTGGTACACACCCACCGATGGTTCAAACTTAGGTTGCAGCGATAATGAGGAACTAAACACATCCGGACTGTCAGACAAAAGTTTCTGTAGCTACAATTATGAATTAAGAGACATGAACAATTCCGCCATTACCATACGCGCTTTTGTTCCGGAAAGTACAGTAGCAAATCTCCGCAAGTTCGGATTCGTCATCAAAGGCGGTGATGAAAACAACTGGAGTGCTGCGATGCCATTCTACATATGGCGCGTAAGACTGATACCTGTAGACGAAAACGGCTTCAGTTCATTATGCGGACAAGCTGAAACCCTTTATCCCTCCGACTCCGAAAATGTAGTGAAAGGAGATATGCCTACATGGTCATGGGCGACTGCATTGACTTTAAAAGGAGGTGCATTCTCCGACTATAACACACCCATATGGATTGATGTGGAATATGAAGGAGAAGGAGGAGGCAATTACATTTACTCCCGCATTCCCAGCGGCAATGATCGCTATAATGATAAAGATGCAGAGTCAAGACGTTTCATTGCATCGCTTGGCGATAACAAATATAAATCCCGCATCTATATTCCAATCCCAACCTTAGACATTCTAAAACAATATGGGCTGATATTCAAAGCCGGTGATGGAGAATCATGGAACGCCATGCAGAATTTCACCATAAATTCCTTGAAAGTGATTCCTGTCACAGACCCAGATTCCAAATACGACCTGTGGGACGGATATCTGATTTGCTCCGACAGCGACTCGCCGGATCAATCCCTTCTTACAAGTTTAGGACTCGTGCTTGCCCGCACAATCAAGGCAAATGACGAAATCAGAGTCTACGGCAAGAATGTGGCTGATATCGATCAAGTCGGATTCTTCCACAAAGGTTCGGACTGGGCATGGCAAAGTACCGCTTTTTCGACCCAGAAAGATAATGATAACAGATACTTCACAATTCCGGCCAATGAATGTTTCATGACAAACCTTGGCACGGAGCCAAACGGCATGGCTGTGGGTTATAACGGATTGAAAATGACAAGAATCACTCACAATGAGAAGACTTCCATATCAACAGGTGTCGAAGCAATAGAGATTGCAGACGAGAACACACCTGTCGAATATTTCAACCTCCAGGGCATTAAAGTGTTGGAACCGGAGAATGGAATATACATCATGAGACAAGGTAATAAGGTAAAAAAGATTGTTATAAGCCGTTAAAACCCGGCATAGAAAGCAGACATCTGCAAAAAACTGACTGGAGAGGGAGGAATCTGCTTCTCCTCCCTCTCCACTTTTTATTTATTTTTTAAGAAACGGATTATTAAAAAAATTCTTAATTTTATGAAGCGATTTTTAGTCAACATGGCCGGTCTGTGTATCCTATGCTGCATGTGTATTTCCTGCTCTGACGAGGACTACAACATGATAGTGAGCGAGGACACAACCTTCCCTTTCCGATCGTTGACCTTCACCTCTCAGGGTGAAACGGTGCCAGCAAAAGAAATTGATCCGAACAACATAAGCATCCATTTCAATGAAGCTGAAAAATTCAACGAAGCATCGGTGAACGCGGACATGATTGACGGCTACACATTAGTATTTCCTGAAGACCCGTCACACCTGAACCTTGAAAACACACCGGTTCTTAACATCAAGACACCGACCAATCAAATCAAAAAATATTGGATTAAAGTATCCTCGAACGCTATGCCCATAATAGATGCGTCCAAGATACTTGTGGATGGAATCGACGGCAGCCCCGTAAGCGCATCTCTTTCCAATCTCAGCCTCCTTTTCGACAGGGAGAAAATGGATCAGAAATCCATAACCATCCGATTTGAGGAGGGTGCCCTGGTTGAAGGCGCCACCCCTCCGGAAAATCTCACATTCGATTTTACAGAATCCCTTGTCCAAACTATTGATATCATGGCAGGAGGAAAAGTACGTCCGTATACACTGACACTTGACCTAAGCTCTGTGATAAAGAAAACTCCGTCACAGGTGGGTCTTGCGGATGTGACAGCCCAGTTTGTCGATCCTGCGCAATATCCCTATATAAACGTGTTCAAAACAAATCAATTGCGTGACCTTCCGGTAGCAGGAGATTATGAATGGATCGACCATGACAACTGGCCCTGGGAATATAATTTCTTCACCGACACCTTCTTCGATGCCGTTGGAGACTGGACAACAGACCGGGAGACCACAAATGTCTCAGGAGACTTCGCCATAGTCACCATCGATATAAAGAATGCTAAGGCACGCCTTGTGACAAATCAGACAGATGCGAACAACACCACCATACCCGGTAACCAGAACGCGCTGATAGTGGCCGGAGGGCGACACGTATATGCCGCTGCCAGAGGATGGGTTGAAGGAGGAGGCGCAGCACATTTGTATTACGACAATGGCTCACTGCTCGATGTCCTGGCCAATTGGGACGACCCTTCCTGGATTCCTTCTTTCCGTGCTGGACTCGGCATTGACAAAAACGGAAAGATATCATTCAGCAACTGCTATTTCAACGGTTCCCTCTCCAAAGGTTCAGGAGGAAGCATGATGCAGCTACCATATTTCAACGATGACAGCCATTCACTGGCAGGAGCCCAGGAATGGGATGTAGAGCAGGCTGTATGGGGATACGCGCTGTGGCCAATCAGAAACGGCAGGGCGCTGACAAAAATCGAATTATTCAACAACGACGGCTGCGGAGTACACAGTGCCTCATACGGTCGCAACTGGGCCGGTGTCTGCAACGATCATGTGTTCTATGGACTTACTTACGACAATAAAATAGGCATAGCGGTCTGTATGCGACCGCGAGGAAACGCATCAGCCTACCCAGCTTCATGGGACAGCGATCCGACCGGAAAAGGATATACACTCATGCAGGCAGCATGGTTGCTGCAGCAATTGGGTTGGAAAGAGGTGTTCAACGTTGCCAACGCTCAGGTGCAGGCTTATTCCATTATTGTCAACGGACAAAGTGTAATAGGCGAAAAAGATTGGGAAACAAGATATTGTCTTCTCATTGATGGTCAAAACAATTAATTAACCGTTATGGACAAATTCAAATATATCATACACGCGACATGTCTATGCATCTTGTGCGTATCCACACCGTTGTCAGCACAAAGCAACGCTGCCCCGTCTGTCCGGATACAGAAAGACAAAGGGGAAACAAGTCTTGTGTTCGGAGGAACGGTATTGGATTCTCAGACTGCCGAACCATTGGTAGGAGCAACCATCAGGGTGAAAGATCAAAAGACTCTGGGCACAGCATCCGACTTGGACGGGAACTTCTCCATCAGGGTTCCGGGAAGGAAACAGTCTGTCACACTTGTCATTTCCTATGTGGGATATGAACCCGTGGAGATCAAACTTGACAAACAAACCGGAAATATAATCAAACTGACAGAAAAAACCAACGAACTACAAGAATTTGCAGTGGTGGCTTATGGCACACAGAAAAAAGTGACCGTAACCGGAGCTATGTCGTCTATTGACGGTGAAAGCTTGAAGAAATCACCCAGCGGAAGCCTTGGCAATGCTCTTGCGGGTGCCGTGAGCGGTATCTCGACGGTGCAATATTCCGGTCAGCCCGGAGCGGAAGACCCCAATATCTATGTCCGCGGCACCGGCTCCCTTTCAGAGAGCGCCTCAAAGCCGCTGATTCTCGTTGATGGTGTGGAACGTTCTTTCTTCCAGATGGATCCCAACGAAGTGGAAAACATCACCGTACTTAAGGATGCGGCATCCACTGCTGTATTCGGCGTGCGCGGTGCTAACGGTGTCATACTGGTGACAACAAAGCGCGGAACAAACGGCAAGCCCAAAATTTCCTGGTCATCCTCCTTCGGTCTGACACAGGCGTTGAGAAACATGACATCCGTAGGCAGCTATGAACATGCATCCATATATACCGAGGCTCAGCGTTCAGACAATCCAAACATTCCTGACAGCCAGCTGGCATTCACTCCATACGTAATAGAGATGTTCCGCACCAATGCCGACCCGATCATATTCCCAAGCACGGATTGGAACAAGTACCTTTTCAACAATCTCGCATGGCAAACCCAGCACAATGTCTCCATATCCGGCGGCTCAGAGCGTTTCAAATATTTCGTATCGCTCGGATTTCTCCATCAGGACGGAATGCTGAAAAGGATGAATCTCAACTACGACCCCAATTACAAATACAACCGTTACAACTATCGTGCCAACGTCGATATCGATGTGACAAAGACCACTTTGCTGAAACTGAACATCGGTGGACGCGTGGGTGAGCGGAGAAGTCCCAGGCAGGACAATCTATGGCAGAAAATCATGTGGGCCACACCCTATTCCAGTCCCGGTTTCGTTAACGGAATGAGAATCTCAAGACCCAACGACAAATACATATCCATTGGATCCGGCTCTAGCGGACTTGATTTCTATTACAACTACGGTTACGACAAAAACACAGTCAACGATCTCAACTTAGACCTCAGTCTCGACCAGAAACTCGACTTCGTCACAAAAGGACTCAGGCTGAATCTCAAAGGTGCATACAATTCAAGCTATTCGATAAACGTGAATCGCGCTCCAACAAGTGGTGTACCCTCTGTCACTCCCCTCTATCGCGGTTATTTTACGCAACCTGGGATGGATATCTCCAACCCTATGTTCGACAATACAATTGTCTATCAGGTGGAAGGGGCATTCGATCTTGACGAACCGCTGTCTTACGGTTCGTCAACCGGGCGAGCCCGTAACTGGTACTTGGAGGGCAGTCTGAATTATTCGCGCACTTTCGACGACCATGAAGTCACAGCGCTCTTATTATACAACCAATCCAAGAGTTATTATCCGTATCAGAACACAGAAATCCCGGAGGGTTATGTTGGCTACGTCGGTCGACTCACATACAATTATAAACAACGCTACCTCCTTGATTTGAACGCAGGATACAATGGCTCCGAGAATTTTGCTCCTGGGAAACGCTATGGTTTCTTCCCCGCAGTCTCCGCAGGATGGGTCATCTCAAACGAGCCGTTCATGCAGAATGCAGAATGGATAAATTTCCTTAAGATAAGGGCATCGTATGGTCTTGTCGGTAATGACAAATATAGCGGAACGCGCTTCCTATATCTTGCCGACTCATGGTCATCGAATTATCAGGCATGGTCAGGACAAGGTACCTGGCAGTTCGGCAGCAATTCAAGCCCGGACATGCTTATGGGTGCTGTGGCGCAAAGAATCGGCAATAAGAATGTCACATGGGAAAAAGTAAAGAAGCAGAACTACGGTATAGACATGAGTCTCTTTGACAGCCAGCTCAAGATCACCGCAGATGTATTCTATGAGCGCCGCTATGACATTCTGTCGACCCGCAACGTGCTTCCCGGTATCTCCGACGTGCAGCTTCCCCTTATAAATCTCGGCAAAGTCGACAACCATGGCTTCGAGATTTCAGTGGGATGGAATTCATTTGCAGCCAATGTGAATTACTGGCTTCAGGCCAACCTTTCCTACAGCAAGAATAAGATCATCTATATGGATGAGGTTGAGCCTAATTATCCATGGATGGCACAGACCGGACTTAGCACCGGATTACAAAAGGGTTATCTTTTCGACAGGTATCTCGCGGCAAGCGATTTCGATGAGAACGGAAATCTAAAGAGAGATGAAAACGGCAAACAACTGACCCCCGTAATGTCGCTCGGTAATCCCCGTCCGGGAGACGCGCTCTTCAAAGACCTTAACGGCGACAACGTGATCGATGCGAACGACCAGACATATTACGGCTACGGGGAGCGTCCTGAATATGTACTGGGATTCCTCGGAGGATTCAAATGGAAAAACTTTGCCTTCTCCATGCAATGGACCGCTGCCTGGCACACATCCCGCGTCCTCGGTAAGGAATACCGGACACCTTTCGGTGAAAGCAACAGCAATGCATTGCTCAAATACCTTGCGGACAACCGCTGGACCGAGGATAATCCCAATGCACGTTTTCCCAGAATCACGTTCTCCAACAAGACACACTATCTCACAGAATCCGACCTGTGGCTGATGGATGGCAGTTATCTCCGTCTGAAGGTGGCGGAACTCTCCTACACGCTGCCCCAAAACGTTTTCCTGAAAAAATGCGGCATCAGCAACATCAGATTCTTCGTGAACGGCTACAATCTGCTGACCTTATTCTCCGACTTGGCAAAAATCGACATCGACCCGGAAGGAGTAGCCGGTTATAAGAACGGGCAGGTCACCAACGATTATCCGAACGTGCGTATCTATAACGTCGGTTTCAACATAGAATTTTAACACGAAAGAAAAGATATGAAAAGTAATATATGTATCGTCTCAGTCATCATGTTGCTTTCTTCAACATTTGCAGGATGCAACGATCTTCGCTTCGGTGATGATTTTCTTGACAAGGCTCCGGGGGTTGACGTGACCGTCGACACTATTTTCTCTGCGAAAGTATATGCCGACCGTGCCCTGACCGCCGCTTACGCCACCTTGCGTTGCGGACTGAGCATCTATAATCCCTCGTGGTACGGATCTGAAACCGACATCGCCGATGCCGGCAACAGACTTGGCTCAGATAATCTGGACGCTCTGACCGACCTGATAGAAACTTATTGCACATGGGGTGGAGTCTTCAATATGTATTATTCGGGACAATATGACGCATCAATCGAAAACTGGAACACCAACACCAAATTCGGTTTCAACCCTTCCCAGGATCTCGCTTACCGAGGAATCAGGAGAGCGTTCCAATATATCGAGAACGTGGATCGTGTTCCTGACATGTCGGAAGATGAAAAGACCTTGCGCAAAGGGGAGGCCTATATGGTAATAGCATGTCAATATCATGAGCTGATGCGTCATTTCGGAGGAGTGCCGATTCTCCGAAACTCCATAGATGTGGATAGCGACGGAAACACCGACTATACACGCCAACCGGTATCGGAAGTGGCGAAATATATCCTCGAGATATGTGACAAAGCAGCCTCAATCCTTCCCTGGACCGTATCAGCGGCAGATGACGGCCGCTTTACAAAAGCTGCCGCCTTGGGTCTGAAATGCCGGGTTTTGCAGTATCTCGCCAGCCCTATCTTCAACGCAAGCGAACCTTACATGCAAATGGGCTCCCCAACCGGAGGAAACATCTCCAAACTGAATGCCGAGACCATACCTTACATGGTTTGGCTCGGAAATTTCGACATAAAGCGTTGGCAGGATGTGGTTGAGGCATGCCGGGAATTCCTTGAAGAGAATGAACGCAATGGGAATGCATACCGACTGGTTGAGAATCCCGCGGATCCCCGCAAGGCATTCAGCCGCTGCTACTCCGACCGTCACAACGGTGAGATCATCATAGCTACCGGTCGACATGCCGCAACTTACCGTCCCTACTACCATACCGTCTTCTTCGGTCCGACCGACGAGCCGGGACAAAGCAGAGGATGGGGAGCAGGCTGCAATACCCTGAATTTTGTGGATCTGTTCCCATATGCCGACGGAAAACCGGCCCTCTACCGGGACTGGATCAGCCACAATGGTCATGAAGGCACACTGTCCGACAATCCCTTTGTCAACCGCGATCCTCGACTATACGAATCCGTGATGATCGCCGGAGACAGTTTCCAGGGACGTCTGGCTGAAATGTGGATAGGCGGACGAGAGCGACAACAGGCCACCAACGTACGCGCCATAACAGGCTTCTGCACCCGAAAATTTATATGGGACTACAACGCCACGACATTGTTCAACATACCGTCGAACTATGCGTATCTGCGTTTGCCTGAGATTTACCTGATATATGCGGAGGCACTAAATGAATTGGGGCATAAAGAGGAGGCATATCAATGGCTCAATAAAACGCGTAAGCGCGTCGGACTTCCTGATATGAACGACTCTTTGCTTGATGAACTCCAGGCAGGGAAAACTCTTCCCTCATATCCGGAAGCCACTTCGGCCGGTGACCCCAAACTGCGCGAAGAAATTCTCGATGAACGCGCCCGTGAGTTTTACTTTGAAGAGACCAGATGGTTCGACATGGTGAGATGGAAACGCGCCGACATTTTCCAGAAAACCCTTTATGGTATAACCATCGAACTCAAGGAAGGCTCTTCAAGCACAAATCCCGAAGGACTCATATTCTCAGATCCGACACCATTAAACGCGCGGTTATGGAAAAAGAACTGGAGCCCTAAGTGGTATTTCAGTGCGTTTCCTTCCAATGAGGTGAACAAGGGATACGGTTTGATTCAGAATCCCGGTTGGTAAACTGCTAATATCTAACAATCATGACAATTACAAGAATAATTATAACAATGTTGCTGTCTGTGGGATCCTGCCTTTTAGCGAATGCCCGGCAAATGGACGTGACCTTGCATGTTACCGACGGTGAGAACCGTCCGATAAAGGAAGTCGTGGCAGAGATAGACGGTAACGATGAATATTATGTGACCGGTGCCGATGGCGTGATTCGCTTCAAAGCGGAAAAGGGCACGAAAGTCAAACTCTCGAAAGATTTCACATTGCAGCGAGAGATCAGGATTGACCGTCCTGACATGAATGTGCGTCTTACTTCTGACCATAAAGTGTTTGACATAGGATATAATCAGAGTGTCTCCAAAGAGAAATCGGCAGCGGCCATCAGCGGAGCGACATCCGAAGAAATGGATGGCACACGTCAATCCTTAGTGTTGAGTTCATTATTCGGGCAGATTCCGGGACTGTCGGTATTAGGTGGTGGAACGTCACCATGGCCCTCCTCGAATACACCGGAAATATATGTGCGCGGAAAAGGTTCCTACTCCGGCAACCATGTGCTTGTGCTGGTCGACGGGGTACAAAGGGATCCCTCGACGATAAATCTCGCAGAGGTGAAAAACGTAACCGTGATGAAAGACGCTGCGGCTCTTGCCCTCTATGGGGTACGCGGTGCAGACGGAGTGGTCAATATCAACACCAAGCGAGGAGGAGAGCATAAATTCAGGATGAATGTAGGATATACAGTTGGCTTACAGACTCCCTTCAGGGTTCCGGAAATGGCAACTCCGTCGCAATATGCAAATGCACTGAATGAGGCACTTGCCAACGATGGTATGGCTCCTTATTATTCGCAGGGTGACATTCGGTCGCTTGAAACCGGTTCCAACATGATTATCCCGGTAGCGGACTGGAGAAATTTGATATTGAGAAACAAGGGATTTAATCATGATCTCAACCTCTCGTTTGACGGAAGTCACCGTTTCATGCGCTACTACGTGTTCGCCAACTATTCGGGCAACCGCGGTTTCTTCAACAATACCAACCTTAACGATGAATTCTCCACGCAACTCAACTACAACGCATTGAAACTGCGCACAAATCTTGAAGCCGCCATCACACCCAAAACCAGACTGCTCCTCAACCTTGCAGGACGAATCCAACAGCTTGAGAGTCCCGGGGGAGGAACCGATCTCGCGGGAATGTACAACACCCCGACCGTAGGTATTCCCGTGCGTACGGACGATGGAAAATGGGCACAGACAAAACTTTTCAAGAATCCGCTGGCAAGCAAAATGGTCACCGGTCACAATGTGCTATTCTCCCGCTATCTTTCTGGCGACCTCACATTGCGGCAGGATTTGTCAATGCTGGTTAAGGGACTTGACGCGGAAGTGCGGGTGTCATACGACAACAGCGCTGATATAAACGATGTGAAAAGCAGAACCTATTCTTATTATGAATTGGTTCCACAATATGATGTCGCTAACCGTATAACAGGTTATTCCAAGACACTATACGGTACAGATTCACCTCTGTCGTTCAACAACGGCAATCTCAATTACCAGCATATGCTTTTCACATTGTGGGCTAAACTCAATTATAAACTCCAGATTGACCGACACGGGATTGAGGTGGCTGGAATTTTCAACCGCGACCATCTGAAATATACCGGTGCCAACCAGACATACGTGCATCACGACTGGATACTCAACGCTTCATACAATTATGATGACCGTTACCTCCTCAACGGCGTGCTTTCATATTCTGCGAGCAGTAAGCTTCCGAAAGGTGATAAGTTCCGGCTTTACCCTGCTGTTTCAGCCGCGTGGGTAATCTCCAACGAGAGTTTTATGAAACGATTTGCCAATCTGGACTTCCTTAAATTGCGCGCATCATATGGGATTGTGGGAATGGACTCAAATCTTTGGTATGACATGGACAAACAGTTCAACGGAAGTTCTTCCTCTTGGTTCGTATACTCCGGCATCAACGCCGATGAAGGTTTGGGCGAAGGCACTTTAGGCTCCTATGGCATTGAGCCGGAGACAGACTACAAAGCCAATGCGGGCATAGAGTTTGGAGTGTTCGGAGGTCTGACCTTCGAGTGGGATGTGTTTTACAACAAACGTAAAAACCTGCTGACCAACGCAAGCGGCACCCTGTCTTCCGTGCTTGGCATAGGCACTCCCTCGCTATGCACAGGAGAGACAAAGAACTACGGAACAGAAGTGTCGTTAGGATGGAATCATAGCGTAGGAAATTTCAATTACTACGTGCGCGGCAATTTTGCCTATGCCAAGAATGAGGTGACAAAATTAGATGAAGGATACAAGCCTTATGATTATCAATATCAGGCAGGCAATGCCATCGGCCGTTACTACGGACTGATAGCCGAGGGCTTCTACCAAAATTCCGATTTCAACTCAGACGGGAGTTTAGGAGAGGGATTACCGACCAACACCTTCATAAAAAATCCGCAGCCGGGAGATGTGAAGTACAAAGACCTCAACAACGATGGCAAAATCGACAATTACGACTATATTTACCAACTCTACACCGGTCTGCCAGAAATCTATTATGGATTTCAACTTGGCGCAAGCTACCGCGGATTTGGAATCCACGCAAATTTCCAGGGTGTTGCAAACAGAACAGTCTCGACCAATCTTTCAAGCATATACATACCGCTTTCCAACAACGATAAGAGTATCTCCAGACATTATCTGGAGAGCTATTGGTCGGCCGACAATCCCACCGGTAAATATCCGCGCCTGACAACCCTTTCCAATTCCAACAACTATCTAAACAGCCCGATATGGACAGAGAACGGAAACTATCTCAAGCTCCGGGAACTTGAAATTTACTATACATTGCGCGATCTTAAAATCGGCAAATTCAAACTGTCGCAATGCAAAGTTTTCCTGCGCGGCACCAATCTTTTCTCCATCGATCATATAAAAATCCTTGATCCGGAGAATATAAGCACAAGTTATCCAACGGCACGTACATATGAATTGGGAATTAACCTCATGTTTTAACAGGAAAATATCTATGAAACTATATAAGAAGATTCTTTTAATCTGCATGGTAACTGCAATCCTGCCCTCATGCAACGATTTGGATATAGATGAATCACAATACCATACCACTAAATTTCTATTCAGTGACATGTCCCGCGTATCTAAAGTCATCAACAATGTGTATGCTTGTCTTGCAGATGAGATGACAACTTTAGGCACATTGCGTGAATGTGCCACCGATGACGCAGTATACGCATGGGACAACGATCCGCTGAAGACTTTCTACGATGGAAGCTGGTCACCAAGCAATCTCATTGATGACGCATGGCCTGTCTATTACAGCGCAATCCGCAGTGCCAACTATTTCCTGGAAAACTGTCCCGATGATTTTCCGGATTCAAAGTGGACCACCAACTACGAACAGGATATGAAGGAACTCAAGTCATACCCTTGGGAGGCAAAAGCGTTGAGGGCATATTTTCATTTCGAGCTTCTGAGACGATACAAAAACATAGTCATAGCTGAAAGGACATTTGATCCAAATGAGGTTAACAATCTGAAACAATCCTCCTATGAGGAGTCTGTGGATTGGATTGTCAATGAACTCGACGCTTGTGCAGCAGTACTTCCCGAAACTTGGAAAGGAACTCCGTCTGCCAGATTGGGACGTGTCACCAAAGGATTCTGCATGGCTTTGAAAACACGTCTTCTTCTCTATGCGGCGAGTCCACTCAACAATCCTGCGAACGATCAATCCAAATGGGCAAGAGCGGCGGCGGCAGCCAAAGATTTGCTTGATGCCGGGATATACCAGCTGGTTGATGAACAGACGTATAACGATGAAAACGCCAAGGGGCTTATTTTCGGAAGAAGAACCGCCGCAAATAATTCATTTGAGTACGCAAATTTCCCTGTAGGCCTGAACGGGAACTCGGGAGTATGCCCCTCTGAGAATCTGGTAGAAGCCTATGACATGAAAGACGGCACACCGTTCAATTGGGAGAAGAATCAAAACAGCGTGATGGATGCTCCCAAGCGCGACCCACGTTTCGGCAAGACTATCCTTGCAAATGGGATGTCGTTCAAAGGAGGGCTCATCGAGAGTTACGAAGGTGGAAATAACGGAGGTCCTCGTGAAGGAGCCTCCCCGACTTCCTACTATCTGAAAAAACTTCTTCAGCTTGACACCAATATCGATTCTTCCTATGGAGCTGTGACAAGTTTCGGACACGTATTTCCATTGTTCCGGTACGCAGAGGTATATCTGAATTATGCTGAGGCACTGTTCGAGGCAACGGGCGATCCTAATTTCAAAGGTGCCGTAGACGGCATAAACTACACCATGACTCCTCTTATGGCAGTCAATGCTGTCCGCTCACGATCATCGATGCCAGATCTTCCGTCATCGCTCGATGAAGTGACATTCCGCAACCGCTTGCGCAATGAACGTCGTGTGGAGCTTGCTTTCGAAGGACACCGTTTCTGGGACATACGGCGTTGGAAAATCGGTGCTGACACACAAAAAGTGTACGGATTAAAACTGCGTCTTGATGATAATGGCGACCTCAGTATGGAGAAATATATAGTCAAAGACCGCGTATGGGGAGATATGATGAACTACTACCCTATCTCAAACGGCGAAAGACTCAAGAACAAGAATCTGATTCAAAATACGGACTGGTGACCATAATATCAATTACAGTGATTAATGATTAAGAATAAAAATATGACAGTTAAAATGATGACTTTAGGTTTGATGTCATGCATGATGTTGACTCTTGGCTCATGCGCGCAAGACGACATAGATCCGGTGCATGTCGACATGGAATATGCAAACAGTGATGCGGAAGTCGCATCCTGGCCGCATGCTCTCTACACATTCGACAAAAAAGGGTGCACCTCATTCCAGACATCTGCCGATCAAGCGGGAGTGCGAAATATCGAAGTTACCGGAGACTATAAGACAGTTGTAGCTTATGAGTCAGACCACAACCTTGATTTCACCACATCTTCTGCAGGATACTCAACCGCAGGATGCTATGTGGCGGTAAAAGATATGTCGCAGGATATACCACAGATATACGCCGGTAAATCACTAATCGGGGAATCAAATGTAATCCTCGAGCCGGTGACAGCTTTGCTGTCGGTAAACATTCTTAACGGTGAAGACATAGAATCGCTGACTATCCGCATCCCCAACATGACCGATGCGTTCTACCCTGCATCTATAAAGACAGAATGCGTTGAATCGGTGCGCGATAAAGTGATAGTGATGTCCAAAGGATGCAAATCCGGGTCATATGCCCTGCTCCCTATCTTGGGTAAAGGGAGCTGGGGATTGTATTATTCGATCGCATACTCCGATGGCGGCATCTGCGAGGGCAGTCTCCTTATCTCGGAATTTATACGGAGCGGAGATACATTGGGTTTGAGTCTTGACCTCGCACGCTCAGTGTTGACTTACGAATCGAGACATTACGGCAGCTCTGAAAATATAGCATTCTCCCAGACAATCACAAAAACGACGGAAGAGGGCACGGAATTCATAAATGCGAATCCGTATTATAATGTGTATGTGGAGGAAAACGGATTGTGGCATCCGTTGAATGTACACAATGCGCTGTGTTCTGACAAAGTATACCATGACCAGATCTGGAATGACTGGTCCAATTCCAAGAAATTGCGCGACACCATGTGTTTCGCCCGTATCATCAACAGTTTCCGGAAATCGGTTAAAGTCCGTGTTGAAAAGCGGGGGAAAGGGTTCAGCAGTGTGGAGGTACGCCCTTCTTCATATAAGATTGCAGTGGATAAGATTTCCGACAATATAGTGGAATTCACACTGCCTGATGACAAATCCCGTAAAGTCTCGGTTGAATTCGACGGAGACCGACAGCACAATCTCTTCCTGTTCGGAGGAAATCCTGATAGCGATAAACCTTCAGGCGGAAATGTAATCTATTACGGACCGGGAGAACACACGGAAGAAAAACTTGTGTTGACCGACAACCAGATACTTTATGTGGAAGAGGGTGCAGTGCTCTATACCTGCGTAGAAGTCAACGGCGATAATGTAACGATAGCTGGAAACGGCATAATATCCGGAGAGAAGCTTGAACACAAAGGGAATGTTTACGCTGAAGGTCCGAAACTTATATCGGTAAAGAATGATTCAAAAATAATCAAAAATTTTACAATAAAGGATATAACGCTCATAGATTCACCCAACTGGACATTGTCGCTTTCCGGCACTAAGGGCGCTCTGATTGACAACGTCAATATCATCAGCTGGATATTGAATGGCGACGGGATTGACCTGACAAGTTGTCAAAATACGATTGTAATGAATTGCTTTATACGCACCTACGATGACTGTTTATCATTAAAGGTCACTCCCTTCCATGGAGGATTCACGGGCAATACGGAGAATGTGAATATCGAAAATTGCATCTTATGGTGCGATCTCGCACGATGTGTCATGGTTGGTCCTGAAGCCGGCGACCAGGAGCAATTGAAATATTCAATCAAAAACTGCGGCATCAGAAACTCCATCTTACTTGAATCACGAGGCACCGGGTTGGCAATCGGACAGGAACCTTTGGTATCAAATGGAACCGCCATGCCTATCGAAGGTATCACATTCAACAACATAACGGCGGACAACATAAATATAGGCAGCGACAGCTACCCCATATATCTGTTCCAGTCTTCGTCAAATAAAGAAGGTTGCCTGATGAACGACATAACATTCCAGGACATCCATTTTGATGACAAATTCGGATTTACCAATAAGGTGACTATCAATTCAGAAAATGCCGCTCATTCAATTACCGATCTCAGATTCATTAACGTGACCCACAATTGCGATATATTCAACAGATATAATGTCGTTAAAACCGGAAATGGTAACATACAGATAAAATAATCCTATCATGAACAAGTTATTTCAATTCCTAATATATGCTTCCACAGGAGTCTGCGCATTGGCGCAGACTCCCTCACCGGCAATTCCCGCCGATCCTCAAATCGAGGCTGACATAAAGGTTCTTCTCGGAAAAATGACACTGGATGAGAAAATAGGCCAGATGACAGAACTTACCTTGGAGACTTTTGTGCAGAAAGGCGCTGACGGGAAATTCCAAATAAAGGAAAGCCTCGACACCGTGCTGAAGACATACAAGGTCGGTTCGATACTCAATTCCCCACAATACGCTGTAACACCGAAAGAATGGGAAAATATTATTGGCACGATTCAGGAGAAATCAATGAAATACATTGGGATTCCATGCATCTATGGTCTTGACCAGAACCACGGCACAACCTACACACGCGGCGGAATCCTTTTCCCTCAGAATATCAACGTTGCCGCCACATTCAATACAGACCTTGCCCGCAAGGCTGCTGAAATCACAGCCTATGAGACACGTGCCGGAAATTGTCCCTGGACCTATTCACCTACTCTCGATATGGGCAGGGATCCTCGCTGGAGCCGTCAATGGGAAAACTTCGGTGAAGATCCTTTGGTCAATGCCCTGATGGGAGAGGCTCAGGTGAAAGGATTCCAAGGTGATGATCCCAATCATATAGGTGTCAACAATATCGCGGCATGCGTCAAGCACTACCTTGGTTACAGCGCGCCTTTTTCGGGCAAAGACAGAACTCCGGCGTATATTTCTCCACAGGATCTCCGCGAAAAATATTTCGCGCCTTATCTCGCCGCAATACGAGCCGGAGCTTTGTCGGTCATGGTAAATTCCTCCTCCATCAACGGTTTGCCGGTTCATGCCAATGCTGAGCTTCTCACCAAATGGCTCAAAGATGATCTGAACTGGGATGGAATGATCGTGACAGACTGGGCTGATATAAACAACCTGTATATGCGTGAGAAAGTAGCCAAAGACAAGAAAGAGGCAATCGCACTGGCAATAAACGCCGGTATCGACATGTCGATGGATCCCTATGACACCTCATTCTGCACCATACTCAAGGAACTCGTTGAAGAGGGAACCGTTCCGATGTCGCGTATCGATGACGCTGTGGCCCGGGTGCTCCGCCTCAAATACAGATTGGGACTTTTCAATACTCCCAACACATATGTGAAGGATTATCCTGAGTTTGACAGCAAACAACATCGCCGGATGGCTTTGACTGCCGCTGAAGAAAGCATTGTTCTCCTAAAGAACGCAGATAATATTCTTCCTCTCAAGAAGGGTGTCAGAATACTCGTAACAGGACCAAACGGCAATTCCATGCGTTCACTAAACGGAGGATGGTCATACTCATGGCAAGGAAACCTTGCGGACGAGATGGCAGAAGAGTTCAATACCATCTATGAGGCATTACAGAAAAAATTTGGAAAAAAGAGCGTGACTTTTGTTCCGGGCGTGGCCTACAACGAGACGGGTGAATATTGGGAAGAAAATGAACCGGATATACAAAGTGCTGTCAAAGCGGCGGCAGATGCCGATGTGATTGTGGCTTGCGTAGGAGAAAATTCCTATTGCGAGACACCCGGCAACCTCACAGATCTCACACTATCCCGCAACCAACTTGATCTGGTCAAGGCTATGGCCACCACAAGGAAACCGGTGATTCTCGTGCTCAATGAAGGACGCCCGCGTCTGATAACAGAAATAGAGCCACTTGCCAAAGGAGTGATAGATATCATGTTGCCGGGTAATTTCGGAGGTGATGCACTTGCCAATCTAATGGCCGGCGACACCAATTTTTCCGGGAAACTCCCTATCACATATCCCAAGGAGATCAATTCGCTCATTACCTATGACTATAAAGTGTCAGAGCAGGTAGGCACCATGGAAGGAGCATATGACTATAATGCACAGGTGGCATGGCTTTATCCGTTCGGCCATGGACTAAGCTACACCTCTTACGATTATTCCAATCTGCGGGTAGACAATAAGTCTTTCGGACCAGAGGACATCATAACTGTGGAAGTTGACGTGACCAACAGCGGCAAAATGAAAGGTAAAGAGACTGTCATGCTCTTTTCTTCGGATCTTGTGGCATCACAGGTGCCAGACAATAGACGTCTGCGTGCATTTGAAAAAATTGAATTGAATCCAGGCGAAATGAAGACCGTGAGATTCCTGCTGCCGGCATCAGATCTGGCGTTTGCCGACTATCATGGCAATTGGTTACTTGAAGCCGGAGATTTCAACCTTACGGTAGGTGACAAGACTATCCTTGTGACATGTTCCGAAACCAAGAGGTATCCCACTCCGAACAAGTGACTCAGCGCATGCCCTAAAAACAGATGTGAATGGAAATAAACATTAAAATGCCGGTTTCGGTTGCTGCCTGCTGCTTCGTGGCGCTTCTACAGGCTCAGACCATGAAAGAATGGGACGATATAGGAATTACCCATGTAAACAGGGAATGTGCGGTTCAGACAGCTCTCCCCTTCCAGAAGAATGCTCTTGAAAAGCCTGAAGATTCCAGATTCGTGCGCTCACTCAACGGCACATGGAAATTCAAATGGTCAAAAGATCCTGAATCATCGCCCGCAGGCTTTCAGGCTCCACATTACGATGTCTCTGATTGGGATGATATCACCGTGCCGTACCCATGGCAACTCTATGGCGTACGCAACAGCAAAAGTTGGGACAAACCGCTTTACTGCAACATCACATATCCTTTCAAAGTCGACTCCGTATCACTCAGCGTGATGGCTGAGCGCCCCACGGAATGGACTTACAACAGCCGGATGAAAAATCCCGTAGGATGCTACCGCTTGAATTTCAATTTGCCTGACGACTGGAACGACCGCGACATATTTATGCGTTTCAACGGAGTCGGTCACGGTTTCTACATTTGGATAAACGGGAAATATATCGGATACAGCGAGGATTCCTATCTTCCTGCGGAATTCAACATCACCGACGCTGTCTGGAAGGGGGAAAATTCAGTCTCCCTGCAAGTATACCGCTTCACAAGCGGCTCCTTGCTGGAGTGTCAGGACTACTGGCGATTTACAGGTATCATGCGCGATGTGCTGCTGTGGGCAGCTCCTAAAACTCAAATCAGAGATTTCTTCTTTACCTCTAAATTCGACACAGACTATAAAGATGCTGATGCATCAGTGAAGGTATTTCCATCAGGAAATAAAATCAAAGGAGCCACAGTGAGGGTTAAACTGCTTGACAACGGACGCCAGATCGCTTTTGCCGAAAAACCATTTACCTCGGCTTCTGAAATGGATTTCTGCTTCAAATGCAAGAATCCCAAGAAGTGGACAGCCGAGACACCCAATCTATATGATCTTGTAATCTCTCTTGAAAAAGGGAACAAAACTATCGATCGCCGTGCAGTGAAAGTTGGATTTCGGGAAGTGGGTATCCGAAAGGACGGTGCATTGACTATCAACGGACAACGCATTTTGTTTCACGGCATTAACCGTCATGATTTCAGCGAGGAAACGGGAAGAACAATTTCATATGATGAGGTAAAAGCGGATCTGTTGAACATGAAACGTTTGAATATCAATGCTATCCGCACTTCTCATTATCCCAACAGTCCTTATTTTTATGACTTGTGCGATGAGATTGGATTCTATGTGCTTGCAGAGTCCAATGTGGAATGTCACAGCGATAGGACTCTCTCCCACAATCTAAAGATGAAGGATGCAATGGTGGAGCGTTCACGCAACCATGTGCTTCGCTACAGAAATCATCCCTCCATATTTATGTGGAGCTACGGAAATGAGTCGGGAGACGGCGACAATTTTGAAGCCGTTGAGAAAGCAATAAAAGAATTAGATACGACACGTCTCACGCATTATGAGGGTAACAGCCTATGGGCCGATGTGACAAGCTCGATGTATCAGGGTACGGAGGGCATTGAACGCATAGGGAAAGAGCGTGCTGAACAGGCCGCCCGAGGAGAAAAAGTGCGTCCACATATCCAGTGCGAGAGCAGCCATGCCATGGGAAACGCGATGGGGGCAGTACGCGATCTCTGGAATCTATATGAAAAATATCCGGCACTGACAGGAGAGTTTATATGGGACTATAAAGACCAAGGAATCAAGATGCCGGTGCCGGGCAAACAGGATGAATACTATTGGGCCTATGGTGGAGACTTTGGAGATTTCCCCAATGATAATAATTTCTGCATCAACGGTGTCGTTTTTCCGGATCTTTCATGGTCATCAAAATCATATAATACTAAAAAAGTGTATCAGCCTCTCGACTTCACCGACAACGGCAACGGAACTGTAAAAGTGAGTAACAAACTTGCGTTCAAGAATTCGGAAGACTATTCTGTAAAATATTATGTGCTCAGAGATGGAATAGAGATCGCATCAGGACTATTGGAAACCGGTACGATTGCGCCCGGGCAGTCAGCCGACATCCCGCTTTTCGGCATAATACCTTCAAATTTCGATAATGAAGCAGATTATGACATACGTTTCAAAGCCTTCACGAAGAATGCCACCGAATGGGCACCTGCCGGATATGAGGTTGCATGGGAACAATTTTCCCTTTCACGAGGAACTAAGCCTGCATATTCTCCCGTAAAGTCCGACAATCTGACTGTTTCCGAACTCAATGGGTGCACTGTTGTGTCAGGCTCCAATTTCTCAGTGACTTTCCAACATGCCGTCGGCACACTCTCATCATACGTGGTGAATGGAAAAACCGTAATCGACCGACCTCTGAGATTCAATGTTTTCAGGTTGCCGATCGATAATGACCATCCGAATGTCGAGACATGGGATAATATGAACCTACGCAATCTGACGGTTATTCCCAGTGATTTCAAGGTGGATAAAAAAGACGGGATAATCGCTGTGAAAACAACGAACACTTATAGCGGAAAAGACAATTGTGTATTCAATGTGGAATATACCTTTTCAATAGACGGAGCCGGCACTGTGGCAGTCAACGCATTGGTCAACCCGTCTATGGAGAGCGTCATCATGCCTAAAATAGGTTTCCGCACAGAAATGCCCGGCGATTATTCTAACATGAGATGGTTCGGCCGCGGTCCATGGTCAAGTTACAGAGACCGCAAAGAAGCATGTCTTGGGGGCTTGTATAGCGGTAAGGTAACAGACCAACTTGATGATTATATTCTTCCTCAGGAGAATGCCAACAAAGAAGATGTGAGATGGATGAGTCTTACAGATGACTCCGGCATAGGTATGCTTTATATAGCCGCCGACCGGATGTCTGCTACAGCGGAGACGCGTCGCCCGGAAGATCAGTATAAAGATCGCAACAACCGGGCTAAACATCCCTATCAGACAGTGGAATCAGGAAAGACAATAATTAGCCTTGATGCCGGAATGCGTGCATTAGGGAATGCAAGTTGCGGTCCCTATGTAATGGCGAAATATGAACTTACAACCAGCAAAATGCCATTCTCTGTCATTCTCATGCCGCTGACCGAAAAACTTCCGGATGCAGCACTGGCAGAAAAAGCGCGTGTAACAATCCCAAAACTTTGGCTTTCCGCCAACTAAATATAATCCAATTATTAATTTAAATATTAATTTAAAGCATCCGAAAACAGATCTATGAAATATATAAGTCTGTCTGCCATGGCTCTTGTCATGGCAGGCATGGGATTCAATTTCACAGAAGCCCGTGCCGAGCACATCTGTTCTCCTTCAGGCGACATAGTGCTAAATGCCGATGTTATTGATGGAGTCCCTATGTATAGCGTTACCTACAAGGACAAAGTTGTAATCAAACCCTCAAAACTCGGTATTGAATTATCCGATTGTCCCGATATGATGGATGGGTTTAAGCTTGTTTCTTCAAAAATCTCATCTTTTGATGAAACATGGGAGCCAGTCTGGGGTGAGAACAGGGAAATACGCAATCATTACAATGAACTTCTGCTAAAACTCGACCAGCCTACGAATTATCGCAAAATGGATATCCGTTTTCGCGTTTACGATGATGGTGTTGGTTTACGTTATGAGTTTCCTCAGGACGGTGCTCTCTCTTATTTCGTAATCAAGGACGAACATACCCAGTTTGCTATGGATGGTGACCATATCGCATGGTGGATTGCCGGAGATTATGACACACAGGAATATGACTATACCGAAAGCCATCTTTCTGAAATCCGCGATAAAATGGCAGCCTCCATTTGCAGCAACGCTTCTCAGACACAGTTTTCGCCGACTGGCGTTCAGACTTCGTTGCAGATGAAAACTGATGATGGCCTATACATCAATATTCATGAGGCTGCTTTGGTCGACTATTCATGTATGCACCTTAATCTTGATGATAAAAATTTTATTTTCGAGTCTTGGCTCACACCGGATGCTCAAGGCAATAAAGGTCATCTGCAAACTCCATGTCATTCTCCATGGCGCACTATAATGGTGAGTGACGATGCACGCGACATGTTATCGTCCAATCTTATTCTCAACCTGAATGACCCTTGCAAATATGAGGATACATCTTGGATAAAACCTGTCAAGTATGTAGGTGTATGGTGGGAAATGATCGCAGGTGGCAAACATTGGTCTTATACCTATGATCTTCCGTCAATCAAACTCGATTCGCTCGACTACACCAACACCAAACCGCATGGAAAACATCCGGCAAACAATGAAAATGTAAAGAAGTACATTGATTTTGCGGCTGAACACGGTTTTGATCAAGTCCTTGTTGAAGGCTGGAACATAGGTTGGGAGGATTGGTTTGGACACTCTAAGGATTATGTGTTTGACTTCCAGACGCCATATCCAGATTTCGACATTGATAAGCTCAATGAATATGCACACTCAAAAGGTGTGAGACTCATGATGCACCACGAAACTTCCGGTTCAATTCGCAACTATGAACGTCACATGGAAAAGGCTTATGGGTTGATGAACAAGTATGGGTATAATTCTGTAAAGAGCGGTTACGTGGGCAATATGATACCTCGCGGAGAGCATCATTACGGTCAGTGGCTCAACAACCATTATCTCTATGCTGTTACTGAGGCTGCAAAACATCATATCATGGTCAATGCACACGAGGCTGTCCGTCCCACAGGACTATGCCGCACTTATCCCAATCTGATTTGCAGCGAAAGTGCACGTGGCACTGAATATGAGTCTTTTGCCGGAAACAAACCGTCGCATACCACAGTATTGCCATTCACACGTCTTCAAGGTGGCCCGATGGATTACACCCCCGGTATATTTGAAATGGATATAACCAAGTTTAATCCTGATAGCAAAGGGCATGTAAACAGCACTCTCGTCCGCCAACTTGCTCTTTATGTCACGATGTATAGTCCCCTCCAGATGGCGGCTGATTACCCTGAACACTATGAGCGATTCATGGATGCTTTCCAATTTATCAAAGATGTTGCAGTTGATTGGGACCAAAGTAAATATATTGAAGCCGAACCGGGCAGATATATAGTGGCAGCCCGTAAAGCAAAGGGAACTGACGATTGGTTTGTAGGATGCACCGCAAGCGAAGACGGGCATGCGTCTGAATTGGCACTTGATTTCCTCGACAAAGACAAGAAATATGAGGCGATTATTTATGCCGATGCTGAGGATGCACATTATAAGACCAATCCCCAAGCTTATAAAATCACAAAGAAACGTGTTACATCGAAAACAAAGCTCAAATTGAAAGCAGCACCAGGTGGTGGTTACGCAATCTCAATAAAGCCTGTAGGTTGAAGATTAAGGTAAATAGATTAACCCATAGAAAGGAGTTCCTGAGACAGAGAACTCCTTTTTTAATATGTATCAATAATCCATCACCTTTATGCCGGCATCGCTGATGCGGGCGGCTATGCGGTCGAGCTCCTCTTTCTCCACTTTTACAAGTTTCTCCTCCGGTGTGGTGCGGTCAAGACTATATAGCATCACTTCCTTTGGAGAGATTCTCTTATAAGCGTCAATCAACGCCTCTATCTCTTCGGGCGTGGTATTGTCTACTTTCTCACCTCCGTGCTCACCTCTGAGGATCATGGTCTGGATGATACCGGTTCCGGCAAACTGACTCAAAGCCTCAATAACCCGCTCTACTGTAAATTCCTTCGATGCCGGACGATCTATGAGTCTCATCGTCTTGTCCACAGCGGAGTCAAGTTTCAAAATATTGTTATCAACCTTTTTCAATGCCTCGGCAACCTGAGGATCAAAGATACGTGTTGAGTTGGTAAGCACCGATACTTTTGCTTCCGGATAATATTTATCACGCAATTCAAGTGTAATATCTATTATCTCCGGAAAATCAGGATGCAACGTCGGCTCCCCGTTACCCGAGAATGTAATCACATCCAGATCTTCCCCGTTTTCTTTCATTGAAGCAAGCTTACTCTCAAGATCCGTCCTTACTTTCGCAGTGGATGGAAGTCCTGATGTGCCCTTCCCTTGCGAATTGAAGCCCGCCTCACAATATAAACAATCGAAAGAGCATACCTTACCATCATCAGGCATTAGATTGATACCCAATGACACTCCGAGCCTACGGCTTCTTATCGGGCCGAATATAGTTGAATGGAATAATACTGTCTGATCTTTTCCCATTATGATCCTGTTTTTAAACAACTTCTTATTGTTTGTTATTGTTTGCCGGTCAGCAGTGCCTGCAGATCGTGTAATGTCTGCAATGCCTGCAGAGGGGTGAGATTGTCGATGCTTATGCCAAGCAGCCTGTCGCGTATCTGACTGAGCAACGGGTCATCAAGCTGGAAGAACGACAGCTGGTAGCCGTCTCTGGCCTTGCCGATATCTTTCATACCCCCTTTACCCTTGATTTTTTCCTTTCCGGATGACTCTTCAGATTTTGAACCGTCTTCAAGACGGGCAAGCACCTGGTCGGCGCGCTTCACAATCGAGGGGGGCATACCGGCAAGCTTCGCCACATGTATACCGAAACTATGTGCGGAACCACCTCGCTCAAGCTTTCGCATGAACACCACTTTACCATTTATCTCTTTAACTGAAACGTTATAGTTGACTATTCTGTTGAAAGTCTTCTCCATTTCATTAAGTTCGTGATAATGTGTGGCAAATAATGTCTTGGGCCTGCAATGCCCGTTTTCGTGTATATGCTCCACGATTGCCCATGCTATGGATATGCCGTCATAGGTGGATGTGCCTCTTCCCAACTCATCGAAAAGAATCAGCGACCGCTTGCTCATATTGTTAAGAATCGCAGCTGCCTCATTCATCTCGACCATGAATGTGGATTCACCGGAAGAGATGTTGTCGCTTGCTCCAACACGGGTAAAGATCTTATCAACCAGACCTATATGGGCTGCTTCAGCAGGTACAAAAGAACCCGTCTGCGCCATAAGCGCTATCAACGCTGTCTGGCGAAGCAACGCTGACTTACCGCTCATGTTCGGACCCGTGATCATCAATATCTGATGACCGTCAGAATCAAGCTCAACACTATTGCTTATATATGGCTCACCCGGCGGAAGACGTCTTTCTATCACAGGGTGTCGCCCCTCAGTGATTGAAATCTTGAACGAATCGTCTACCACAGGACGTACATATCTATATTCCTCCGCTGCTTTTGCCATGGAGAAGAGACAATCGACAGTGGCGGCAGCTATGGCATTTTTCTGTATCTTGGGGATAAAAGTCATCGCACCCTGAACAAGCTCCGCAAACAACCTGCTTTCGATTGCGGATATCTTATCCTCCGCTCCCATGATTTTCTCCTCATATTCCTTGAGTTCGGGCGTTATATATCGCTCCGCATTCACAAGAGTCTGCTTTCGTATCCATGTCTCCGGAACCTTGTCTTTATGTGTGTTACGCACTTCTATATAGTATCCGAAAACATTGTTGAATGCTATCTTGAGCGACGGTATTCCGGTAATCTCGCTTTCCCTAAGCCGGATCTCTTCCAGGGCTCTCCTGGAATTCGCATGCAGATCCCGCAATTCATCAAGTTCGGCATCCACACCGCGGTCGATAGCCGCTCCGCGTCCCAAAAGCGTAGGGGCATCATCCACAAGCACGCGGGCTATTGTCTCCGACAGCTGCGATGTGTCGCTCATCTGCCCCGCCATCTTACGAAAAACCTCCGAATCTGTTTCCGAAAGAAGAATCCGGAGATTATCGGCGGCACGCAGGGAATCGCGCAACGATACCATATCACGCGGTCCGATCCTATTTGAGGCAAGTTTCGCCATCAACCGCTCAAGGTCTCCGATTCCCCGGAGCACCTCCTCACTGCGTTCCCGACAAGCCACATCCCTGAAAAAATACTCCACCGCATCCTGTCGACGGGTTATCTCCTCGATATCCAGAAGAGGGAATGATAGCCACGAGCGAAGCTTACGCCCGCCCATCGGTGTCACCGTCTTATCTATTACTTTCAATAACGAAAGTCCCTCCTCCGCCAATGGTGAGAGAAGTTCGAGATTCCGTATGGTGAATTTGTCAAGACGCACATATCTGTCTCCGTCTATACGACCGAGAGACGTGATATGGGATATATTGGTATGCTGCGTAAGGTCAAGATAATACAGCAGACTTCCTGCCGCCACCACAGCCTCCTTCATCCCTTCCACTCCGAAACCCTTCAGGGAGGATGTGCCGAAATGCTTTACTAGCCGCTCTGTCGCTGCGTCAGAAGTATATACCCAATCGTCAAGCTCGAACACGCTGCAACGGTGTGAGATGTTTTCCTCGCAGAATTGCCGTGTGCCGTGCATACGCAGCAACTCCTTGGGGGCAATGTTTGCAATCAGTTTGTCGATATAATCCTTATCGCCCTGCGCGCATAGAAACTCACCTGTGGAAAGATCCAGGAAAGCCACACCTACCGATGTCTTGTTCACATGGATTCCGGCAAGAAAGTTATTTTCCCTCGGACGCAACGTATTGTCGTTAAGATTAACGCCGGGAGTGACAAGTTCCGTTATCCCCCTTTTCACAAGTTTCTTTGTCAACTTGGGGTCCTCCAGCTGTTCGCATATCGCCACGCGCTTACCTGCCCTGACAAGTTTAGGCAGATAAGAATCAAGGGCATGATGAGGGAATCCGGCAAGCTCCACATAAGCGGCTTTGCCGTTTGCCCGACGTGTCAGGGTAATACCTAATATCTCGCTTGCCGTTATGGCATCATCAGAAAATGTCTCGTAAAAGTCTCCCACTCTGAAAAGCAGCACAGCATCGGGATGCTTCTTTTTCATCTCGACATACTGGCTCATGAGCGGAGTCTCTGCAATTTTTCCCATTTTTATCAGTTTGGAGTTAGGGGTTAGGAGTTAGTAGTTTGGGTTAGGGGTTGATAGTTTGGGTTAGGAGAAAATTCTCATCATCCACATGGCTGTCATCACATATATCAGGAGGCCAACTACATCGTTGGTAATCTGGATAAAAGGACCGGTGGCGAGCGCCGGATTGATTTTCAATTTCTCAAGAGTCAGCGGCACAAGCGCACCGAACACAGTTGAGAAAATAACAATCATGAAGAGTGATACTGTCACCGTTAATGTCAGCGCGTAATCACCGGGCTGAGAGAATATCGTATATATACACACCGCTCCGGAAATAACAACCGCAGTAAACAATGATATCCGCAACTCTTTCCACATCTGCTGCCAGAACTCCTTAAGTTCCAGACGACCGTTGGCAAGACCCTGCACAACTATAGCCGACGCCTGCACACCCACATTACCACCGGTGCCACCAATCAGGGGTATGAAATAAGCGAGGGCTGTCAAAGCCGCGAGCTGAGCCTCGAATCCGGATAGGATCAGAGAACTCAATATACCACCGGCAATACCAATCAGCAACCACGGCAGACGCGCTTTGGTCTGAGCCATTACCGAGTCATCCGCATCAATATCCGAGGAGATACCGGAAGCGAGCTGGAAGTCGCGCTCGCTTTGCTCACGCACCTCATCCATCACGTCGTCGACGGTGATCTGTCCTACAAGTCTGCCGATACTGTCCACAACCGGCATGGCCACAAGGTCATATTTCTCAAAGTCTATCGCCACATCCTCGATAGGCATATCCGCCTTTACAGACACCGGCTCCGTCTCCATCACATGCTTGATCTTTGAGACAGAGGGATGGGTTATCATCTTCTTAAGGGGAAGCACACCTTTGAGCCTGTCATCGTCATCAACTACGTATACATTATAAATGTCATCGAGGTCTTCCGCCTGATGTCTCATCTCCTTAAGGCAGTCGGGCATCGACAGATTTTCGTTTACCTTGATGAGCTCCGTGCCCATCATACCGCCCGCTGTATCCTCGTCATATTGCAGAAGGTCGACAATGTCTCCCGCCTGCTCCATATCCTCTATATTCTGGATAACCTCCTCGCGTTCCTCCTCATCCAGCTCCTGGATAAGGTCTACAGCGTCATCGGTGTCAAGCAGATCAATGAAATGGCCGATCTGCTCCGGATCCATACCTTCAAGGAGTTTCTTACGATCCTCCTCGTCAAGCTCCATGAGCACATCAGCTTTCTTCTCCTTATCGTCTATCAGATTGAAAGCCCATTCAGCCTCTTTCAGACTAAGACTCTGGAAAAGCTCCGCGATATCGGCGGGATGAAGCTCGGAAAACGCCCTGCGCGTCCCCACCTCATCTCCATTCTCAATCATCTCTTCGATGATTTCTATATCTTTTTCAGTTAAATCTTTCACTTTATTCAGTTAGAAGTTAGAAGTTAGGAGTTAGAAGTTAGGAGTTAATGATTGCGGACTATCTGACGCAGGGTGATTACCCTTACCAATGTTAGTTCCGGAGTTTCTTTTGACTTCCGATATGTCGAAACTTCTGGTTGTTTTTGTTATACTGCTTAACATTTTTATCAATTCCAAACAATCTTTACTCATAGATTTAAATTCATCTTCAGATATGTAACCACTTTCATGAAAAAGTTCAAGCCAGTAATATGTTTCATTACATTCCTTAAACGCTATATACATTTTATTTAAGAAATCTTTTCTGCTTGAGCCATTCAGAGCTTCGGTTATGTTTGCCCCCACACTTGTGCCCGATCTCAGAATCTGCTTTGACATG
The DNA here is from genome assembly GCA_910578075.1 of uncultured Muribaculaceae bacterium. Classification (GTDB taxonomy): domain Bacteria; phylum Bacteroidota; class Bacteroidia; order Bacteroidales; family Muribaculaceae; genus Lepagella. The sequence continues at coordinate 138,490 of CAJTPK010000004.1, forward strand.
ATATTTTCCCGTCTGCATTCAGATAATACTTTATATAAAGCAATTATCCTAAGTGCAAATTTTTTCGATTTATATTTAACAATACTTCTCTCCCTCTCCATTCTCTCCTCCCTTTTTAATTTATATTATATCTTACCTTCCAGTTGACATCCCCTACTCCTAACTCCTAACTCCTAATTCCTAATTCCTAACTAATCAATAGTGGAACGATGATCCTCCGAGGAATTCGCGCAAAAGCGAAGTAGACGGCACCTGATCCGCCGGAATCGTCTTGAAGAGATCAAGAAATTTAAGCAGACGGCTGGCAACCGCATATTGCTTCTGCCCGTGGGGCACATTACGCAGCAAAGGTTCCGCATAATCCTTCATCACCCCGAGTTCGAAAATCAAGGAAGAATTGAACGTGGCATCCGCATTCTCCGCAAACGGGAAAATCCATTTCTCCTCTCCGCGTCTGACACTTGGCCAACGCCTGATAGTCTCGTCTGCGGAAATATGTCTGTACTTATGGTCACGTACAATTCTACGGAGCAGACGGTTATCGGATGTAGATATCCAGTTGTGGTCATCAATACGCAGCGTGGTGAGCGCTGAAACATATATCTTGTAAATATGTCTGGGATCAATTGTTCCGGTCAATTCGGGATTAAGACCGTGTATACCCTCGATTATCAGCACATCATTGGCTTCAAGACGCAATGGACGCTTTGTCTCGATTCTTCGTCCGAGTTCAAAGCTATACGTGGGAAGATTGATCTCCTCTCCGGCGAGCAGTCTCTCGAGATCAGAATTGAACCGCTCGAGATCAAGAGCGTACAGACTCTCGAAATCGTAATCTCCGGTATGATCACGTGGCGTTTTGTCCCGATCCACAAAATAATCATCGAGCGAGATCATCTTAGGCACTATCAGGTTCGTCATAAGCTGAATTGCCAGCCGCTTACAGGATGTGGTCTTTCCTGATGATGACGGACCGGCAATAAGCACAATACCGGCGTCGCCTTGCGCACGTCTTGCCGCAATATCATCACTGATCCTGCCTAACAGTTTATCGTGCATTGCCTCAGCCACGTTTATCAGATCAGATGTCTGGCAATTCTCAACTGCCCTGTTAAGTTCCCCCACATTCGACACCTTTATAACCTTATTGAACTTAAGATGCTCCGTAAAGGCATGATACATTTTCTCCTGCATGATAGGCAACGAGGGAGACTGCGGATTTTCCCCATCTGGTCCAAGCAAAAGGAATCCGCTTTTATATGGGCGAAGATCAAACACCCCCACACTGCCCGAAGAGGGAGCCAAAGGCATATAATATGAATCCACCGTATCCCCGAGAGTATAATAAGGCGTATAGAGATGATTGAGGGTTTCAAGCAGTTGCACCTTATCGCCAAGATTCTCCCCTTTAAAGATATCAATCACCTCCGATGTCGGTTTTTCCTTGCGCTTGAACGGCAGGTCGAGAGCAACCGTTTCACACATTCGGCTTCTTATGGCCTCAACCTCCTCCTCGCTGACATGCACAGCCCTACCATCTCGGTTCAGGAGACGACAATAATATCCACGGGATATCGAAAGCTCAATGCGGAGTGTCAAACCCGGATATAAGTCCGATACAGCCTTATATAGGAGCATGCACAAGGACCTGATATATACATCCCTGCCTAATTGCGAACCCGCATCAAGGAACTCCACCTGTTTGGGAGAGAAAACAGGGTATCCCAACGACTCCGCCTTATTGTTTACCAGAGCGCACACCGGTGTGAAACCTGGCTCAAGATTCGCCATTCTTGCAATTTCCAGCAACGAAGTACCCCCTGCCACTTCCATATCGGCGGCGGTGTTGACACAGAAAATTTTGATTGTATTCATAACTATTTAGGGAAAGAGGGGTGAAAAAACAACGCCTTCATGCAAAATTAATAAAATATTTTGTGATTTTTTGGCTGAATCAAAAAGAATTATTACCTTTGCAGTCGCAAAATGCGTCCAATATTGTTATTAATGGTTTTATAAAGGACGCAGTTGTTTTTATCGTGGCCCATTCGTCTATCGGTTAGGACGAGAGATTTTCATTCTCTAAAGAGCAG